>CAVUID010000023.1:0-95063 GCA_963741495.1 uncultured Gammaproteobacteria bacterium | reverse complement strand
CGCGGCTTGCGAGCAGTCGACGGATACCAGCACGAGCCTTGACGAATCGCCTTCGGACGTCATCAGACAGTGCGCGCCCTGCGCGATGCGCCTCGTCCAGGGAGAGGATCACCAGCTCGTCTTCCACAGGCGTCCCGGACGAAGCGAGATTCGATCCACCAGACCTCCGCGTCGCCGAACCGGCCAGCGGAGAGGAGGCGCTGCATCATGATGCCGAGTCCGACTCGGCTGGCGGAACTGTTGCCCACCGTGCGGCCAGCGCGCCGGCATGGGGATCGCGGAGCATGGCGACGTGGTCGGACGGTACGTCGATGGTGAACACCCGCTCGGCGAAGCGAGACCAGCCAAGGTCGGGGGGCAGGCGCACACCGGCCCGGTAGCTCTGCCGGGTTGCGCGGGCGACCATGACGTGGTCCCGCATGGGCCTCAGGCCTTCCTCGAGGCGGTGTCCGAGCGGCAGCAACTCGGGCGCGGTGACGTCGAGGTCAACGAGGCCGTCGCTGGAGGGTGCCTGCGACGTCGGAGGTGGTGCGCGGTCGAGCCACGGGCGCCACGCGGCGGGGCGGGAGTACCGCACGACGAGGTCATGGAGGCGCGCCAGCGGCCGGGTGACGTAGACCGACGGCAAGAAGCCGTCGAGGATTGCCACCTTTGCCACCATCTCCCCGGAAGTCTCGAGCTGCCGCGCCACCTCGAACGCGACGAGGCCTCCGAAGCAGTAGCCTCCAAGCTGATACGGGCCCTGCGGTTGGACCTTGCGGATTTGGTCGACGTAGCGAGTGGCGATGGCCTGGATGGAGAGCGACGCCTCCTCGCCGGGCCGGTAGCGAACCGGCACGTGCATGGCGACTACCGGCTGGATACCGCGCAGCGCGACGGCCAGGTCCTGGTAGAGCTGGATCCCCAGCAGGAGGAAGAGCAGCGGTTGGCTCGGTTCGCCACGCCCCATGTGGACGACGACGGGCTCGGCGGGGTCGGCCTTGGCCCCCAGCCCGGCGGCGATTGTCGCCACGGTTGGCCCTTCGAAGAACGCGCGAAGGGGAATCTCGACGCCGGCCTCCTGCTCGAGGCGGCCGCGGGCCCGGATGGCGAGCAGGGACGTGCCGCCGAGGGCAAAGAAGTCCTGATCGATACCCACGGAATCGACGCCGAGAACCTCGGCCCACACGGAAGCGACGAGCACCTCGCGGTCATTGCGTGGCCGCAGCAACTGGGTGGAGGCGGCCTGGATGGAATCTGGACTGGGCAACGCCTTGCGGTCGATCTTTCCGCTGGGGGTCAGGGGAAAGGCGCCGAGCCGAGCGTAGGCCGAGGGAACCATGTAGGGGGCGAGGACATTCCGTGCGCACTGGTAGAGGTCCTGGCGCTCAGCTTCGCCGACCCAGTAGGCGACCAGGCGGGGCTCGCCGGTGCCCAGCCTCTCCGCGACCACGACGACCTCGCGGACACCCGTGACCGTTCGCAGTGCGGCCTCGATCTCGCCCAGCTCGATGCGGAAGCCGCGCACCTTGACCTGGTGGTCGGTCCGGCCCAGGCAGTCCAGGCTCCCATCGGGGCGCCACCGCGCAAGGTCGCCGGTCCGATACAGGAGCGCGCCCGGCGCGAACGGGCTAGGGACGAACCGCTCCCGTGTCAGGTCGGGACGATGCAGGTACCCACGGGCCAGGCCCTCGCCCCCGATGTACAGCTCACCGACGACACCAGGAGGAACGAGACCGCGGTGCGCGTCGAGCACGTAGGTCTGGGTATTGGCGATCGGCCGGCCGATCGGGGCCTGCCCTTCGCTGGCGGTGATCCGGTGCACCGTAGACCAGACGGTGGTCTCGGTCGGCCCGTACATGTTCCACAGCTCTGCACAGCGCGGAAGGAGCGCCTGGGCCAGGTCGGGCGGCATGGCGTCGCCGCCGCAGAGCGCCCTCAAGCGCGGCGAGCCCTTCCAGCCCGCTTCGATGAGCATGCGCCAGGTGGCGGGGGTCGCCTGCAGCATCGTGCAGCCGGAATCACGGACCCGCTCCATCAGGCGCCGCGGATCGGCCGCGTCCTCCCGGCTGGCCACGACGACCCTCCCGCCGCTGACGAGAGGCAGGTAGAGCTCGAGACCGGCGATGTCGAAGGACAGGGTCGTCACCGCCAGCAACGTGTCCTCCGCCCCGAATCCCGGCTCGCGTTGCATCGAGAGCAGGAAGTCCACGATCGCGGAGTGCGCGATCGCGACACCCTTGGGCATGCCCGTCGACCCGGAGGTGTAGAGCACGTAGGCGAGATGGTGCCGATGCAGGTCCGCCGCCTTCGAAACCTCGGTGGGATGCTTCGCAATCTCGTCCCCGTCGAGGTCGAGGCGGACGACGGTGGACGGCAGGGTGGGCAAGGTCTGGTCCAGATTGCGATGGGTGATCAACGCGCCGACCTTGCTGTTCTCGACCATGTAGGCGAGACGATCCGGAGGGAAGGTCGGGTCGAGGGGCACGTAGCCGCCGCCCGCCTTCAGGATTCCCAGGAGAGAGACCACCATGTCGAGCGATCGCTCCACCAGCAGCCCACCAGCACGTCTGGACCCACGCCCAGGCCCGCCAGGTGATTCGCCAGCTGGTTGGCTCGACAATCCAGCTCGCCGTACGTCAAGGTCTGCCGCCCAAATGCCACGGCCACCCGATCGGGAGCTCGCCTGACCTGCTGCTCGAACAGCTGGGGCAGGCACAGGTCCTCACCGGGCCAGGACACTGCGGTGTCGTTCCACTCCACCAGCAGTTGATTGCGATCGGCATCCGAGAGCATCGACAGCCGGGAGATGAGCTGGTCCGGGTCGTCGGCGATCGCTTCCAGGAGAATTCCGTAGTGACGGCACAGCCGCTGGATGGTCTCGCGCTCGAAGAGGTCGGTGCTGTACTCCATCAGCCCCTCGAGTCCACTGTCCGCCTCGGACATGCTGAGGGTCAGATCGAACTTCGAGGTTCCTGTTTCCAGCTCCCCGCGGTCGAAGACATTCGACACCCTGGAGACACCATCCGGGTCGTGAAGGATGAACATCACCTGGAACAGGGGGGAACGACTCAGGTCTCGCCCCGGCGCCAGCGTCGCGACGAGCCGCTGGAACGGAAGATCCGAATGGAGGGAGGCGCCCAGGGCGCGCTCGCGCACCTGGCGCAGCAAGGAGCGGAAGGTCTCCGCGTCATCGAACCGCGAGCGCAGCACGACGGAGTTGAGGAAGCATCCGATCAATCGCTCCGTCTCGGTGTGGGTCCGCCCCGAGATCGAGGTGCCGACCAGGATGTCGGTCTGGCCCGTGTACCTATGCAGCAGGGCCGCAAAGCCAGCCTCCAGGACCATGAACAGGGTCGCGTGCTCCTTGCGGCCCATAGACTTGAGCCGGTGCAAGAGCGTCGCCGGCAGGGCGAAGGGCTCCGTGGCGCCGCGGAAGCTAAGCCGTGGCGGACGGGGGTGGTCGGTCGGAAGGGCGAGGACCGTCGAGGTCCCGTTCAGCTCGCCCTTCCAGTAGGCGATCTGCTCGTCCAGCACCTCACCCTGCAACCGGTCGCGCTGCCACCTGGCGAAGTCCGCGTACTGGACGGGAAGATCCGGCAGTGGCGAGGGCAGGCCGCGCGAGAACGCCGCGTAGCGTTCGCGCACCTCCTCGCGGATCAGTTCGACGCTCCCACTCGTCCGAGACGATGTGGTGGATCGTGAGGAGCACCTCATGCGCCTGACGCGAGGATGGATCACGGTCGTGCGAAGCAGGGGCCCACGGGAGAGATCGAACGGTCTCCGTCCCCTCCCGCACCACCCGGGCCCGTTCACGAGCCCGCTCGCCTTCCCCGAGCGAGCTGAGGTCGACCTCCTGCAGGGCCACGTCGACCTCCGCCGAGACCACCTGCATCAAGTCACCGTCGACCTGGGAGAAGGCGGCGCGCAGGATTCCGCGGCGCCGGACGAGCTCCCCCAGGGCGCGCTTCATGGCCTGCGCATCGTGCTCGCCAGGCATCACGATCAGATCGACGATGTTGTAGGCGGGGCTGCCCGGGACCAGCTGGTCCAGGAACCAGAGTTGCTCCTGGGCGAACGAGGCGGGACGGGGCCCGCGCTGCCGGCGTGGCCTGATCCGCTGGATCTCCTTGGAAGCGCCCTGCGTTCCGGTCACCAGGGCGGCGAGCCCGGCCACGGTCGGGCTCTCGAACAGCGCGTGTGGCGGCAGGTCGACGCCGAGCTGGTCGCGAATGCGCGACATGGCCTGGAGGGCCAGCAGGGAGTGCCCTCCGAGATCGAAGAAGTCGTCATGGATCCCGACGGTCCTCACGTTCAGCAGCTCGGCGAAGATGGCCGCGATCGATTGTTCCGCTGCATTGCGGGGGGCGATTGCTTCCCCTCCAGGCGGGGCGCTCGCGGCGGGCGGGATGGGAAGCGCCCTGCGGTCGACCTTTCCGTTCTGGGTGAGCGGGAAGGACTCCAGGAAGACGAACTGGGCCGGCGCCATGTACTCGGGCAGCCGGGACCTCAGGAAGGCCTGAAGATCCCTGATTGTCGGCGACGCTCCCGGCCGGGAACGACGTAGCCGACCAGTTGCCGATTCCCGGGGACGTCCTCGCGCGCCAAGACCGCGCTGGCGGGACCCCCGGATGACCGGCCAGGGTGGCCTCGATCTCTCCCAGCTCGATGCGGTAGCCGCGAACCTTCACCTGGTTGTCGACGCGCCCGAGGTATTCCAGGATCCCGTCCACGCGGTAGCGGGCCAGGTCCCCCGTCTTGTAGAGAAGCCCGCCGTCCCGACCAGAAAACGGGTCGACCAGGAATCGCTCCCGGGTCAGCTCCGGCCTGTTGAGGTGCCCCGCGCGCGACACCCGCGCCTCCGATGTACAGTTCGCCCGTGACGCCGGGGGGCACGGGCTGCAGGTTCGGGTCGAGGACGTAGACCTGGGTGTTCGCAATGGGTCGGCCAATTCGGGACCGAGCCGTTGGACGGGTCGCCAGCCTTCACCTCGTAAACGCAGCAGCCCACCACCGTCTCGGTAGGACCGTACTCGTTGAACAGGCGGGTGTCCGGGGCAAGCGCCGCCACAGCTGCAGGCTCTCGGCGACCAGGTTCTCGCCACCGATGACGAGAACAGTTCGTCATCCCGGCCGCCTCTTCCGGGCCCGTCTGCCGTGAAAGCAGGTCGAGGTGGGCGGGGGTGATCTTGACCAGATCGCAGCCGTTTCCCCGCCGGAGCACCGCCAGCAGTTCTTGCGCGCCAACGTCCTCGGGCACGAGCTCAGCCCGGCCGCGAGCGAGCAGCGCCGGGTACAGGCTCGTCACCGTCAGGTCGAAGGACACCGACGTGTGAACGGGCACCGTGCCCCCGCCTCGACCCCGTAAGCCCGGATGGCCCAGGAGAGGTAGTTGACGAGACCGCGGTGGACGATCATCCGCGCCCTTGGGCTGGCCCGTGGAGCCCGAGGTGTACATCACGTAGGCCAAGTTGGAGGGGACGGCGCCCGCGGCGAGGTTGTCGGTGGATTCCCGCGCCACGGTCGACCAGTCCGAATCCAGGCAATCGTCTTCTCGCCGGCAGAGGAGAAGAGGTGCTTGCACTTCTGCTCCGTGAGGAGCATCCGGATTCCCGAATCCTCCACCATGAACGACAGCCGTTCCCGCGGATAGGCGGGGTCGAGAGGGACGTACGCTCCGCCGGCCTTCCACACCCCCAGGAGGGCGATGACCAGCTCCGGAGAGCGCTCCAGGGAAACGCCTACCAAGGTGTCGGGACGGACGCCGTGCCTTCGCAGGAGGTGCGCGACCTGGTTCGCGCGCTGGTTCAGTTCCCGATAGGTCAGTCGTTGCTGCCCGAAGACCACGGCAATGGTGTCCGGGTCGCGGTCGACCTGCCTCTCGAAGAGCTCGTGAGCGCATGCATCAGGAAACTCCGCCGCCAGTGTCGTTCCAGTCGTAAAGGGACCTTTTCCTCTCGGGATTCGGACAGGGTCCGGCGAAGCCACCGCAGCGGGTTCGCCATTCACGCCGCCAGGGTCTTTGATGCCGCGGGGATCGCTGTCTGGCAGATCGTTCTCCGGGGAGAATCATAGTCGTTCCCATCGGTCGACGACAATCACCAGGCCTGATGGCGAAGGATTCGTGCTGGTGCCAAGGGCGAGCGGAACAGGACGAGCGCGGGCGACGCTCACAGCGACGACGCGATCAACTCCTTCATGATCTCGTTGGTCCCGGGTCGATGCGCTCGACCCGGCTGGGTGATCCACAGGCGGGCGATCGGATATTCACTCATGTAGCCGTATCCCCCGTGCAACTGGACGCACTCGTCGAGGATGTGGAACTCGCGCTCCGTCAGCCAGTACTTGGCCATGGCGACGGTGGCGGAATCCAGATGCCCATGGATGAATCGCGCGATGCAGTCGTCCAGGAAGACCCTGCCGATGTGCGCCTCCGTCCAGCACTCGGCGAGCTTCATGCGCGTGTTCTGGTACTCGAAGAGGGGCTTGCCGAATGCGACGCGGTCCTTCACGTACTGGGTCGTGATGTCCACCGCCAGCTCCGCCGTGGCGACGGCGTTCACGCCGACGGAGAGGCGCTCATACGTCAACTGGTCCATCATCTGGAAGAAGCCCCTCCCTTCGATGGAGCCGAGGAGGCACGCGACCGGAACGCGCACGGCGTCGAAGAAGAGCTCGCAGAAGTCTTGTGCGTGCCGGCCCAGCTTCTCGAGGGGACGGTCGACGCGGTAGCCGGAGAGAGTTCCTTCGTCTCGATCAGGAGGATGACGTTCCCCCGGGCGGGCGGTCTTCGGGTCGGTCTTCACCGCCAGGCAGACGAGCCCTGCGTGAAAGGCGTTCGTGATGAACGTCTTGGAGCCGTCGATGACGTAGTGGCCGCCGTCACGACGCGCGACGGTCTTGATGCCCTGCAGGTCCGACCCGGCGGACGGTTCCGTCATGGCGATGGCGGTCACCAGCTCGCCGCGGGCCATGCGGGGAAGGTACTCCCGCTTCTGGGCCTCGGTGCCATGGGCGAGGACGTAATGGGCGACGATGCTCTGGATGCTTGCGCCGAAGTGAACGCCCGTACGCGCGAGCTCCTCCAGGACGACGGCCTCATTGGGCAAAGGTTCCCCCTCCGCCTCCGTAGTCCTGTGAAACGTCCGGGAGCAGCATCCCGATGCCGCCGGCCATCGTCCAGGCCTCCGTATCGGCGTGGTGCTGCTCGCGCCAGCGGGCCTGCTGCGGCACGAGGTCCCGCCGGATGAACTGACGGACCGTGTTGCGGAAGACCCGCACTTCGTCGCTCGTCCAGGGTGATTCGTGCGTGGGTGGGGGCATGCTCCTAGAGAGAAACGGGTTTGAATCAAGGAGTCTACCCCCTGAATTGGGACACAGGCCAGGCGTGGCTTCCGGGCGCTCCCCGAGGGGCCGGATGTCCTCCGGAACGGCGCCGCCTCCTCGCGCGCGGGGACCTCGGAAGTCTTCTAGAATGGCTCGGCGTGCTCCGTCGCTTCTACCGACTTTTGCCTGAAACCCTCCGTGGCCAGTTGCGGGATGGCATCGAGGCCTTCAAGTTCCTGGCCAACCGAGCTTCTCTGTGGCGCTGGCGCCTGGTGGTCCTGCAGACGCGCTCGGGCGAGGTTGTGTACCTTGGGCGGCGTCGCAACGCCGACCTGGTCGCCTCGTTCCTCGGAGCAAGTGAATCGGCTCAGTTCGGAGTCCGGAGGGCGCTCAGCAGCATGCGTGCCGTGTCGTCGGTCATCGCATCCGAGGTGATCATTCCTGGGTCGCTGAAGGTGCCTTCGAGGTTCGGACGCTCTACCCGACTCACTCTGAACCGATCAAGCTGAAGGAATGGCACCGGACCCTTGCCTCGAGCATTGGAGTGAGCCGGGCAACGACTGACGCCGAGATCGAGCGCGTCTACCACGACCTCCTGGTCCCCTTCGCCATCGAGAGGCACGGACCGGCGGCGTCCACGCCGTCGCTTGCGATCGTCAAGAACCTGGCGAGATACGGCAGGCTCGACCTGCTGACGAGGGGATCCGAGGTCGTTGGAGCGCACATCGGCTTCCCCAGCATGGAGGGGAAGAGGCGGATGTCGGTCGGATGATCGGATGGGATACCCCCGGCACGTGTTCGAGGACCGGCATCTTCTGTCAGGCATCACCACGGTCAACTACTTCCTGCAAGTACGCCAGGCCAAGGAGGCCGGGTTCGACGCTTACGACATGGGCTCCTCTCCAGGCCGCCCCGATTCCGGCGGCCGCCGGTGTTCAAGGCACGACTGGGGGGCGTGCTGGCGCCACTCCGCGAGCCTGGACACTTCCTGGGTCTTCGCCTGCCGGCAACCAGAGCTCCTGAAGTGCTCTGGAACACTCCGCTCTTCAGTCTGGAGGGACGTGACATCTCGTTCCTGAACGTCGGCCTGCCCTCGACCGTGAGCGCAGCCGAGGCGATCCAGCGTTGCGAAAACTTCAGCTTCAGCGGACTCGCGGCCGTTTTGAACAGCGGCTTGGTGACGGTGAGTTCCCTGAGCGTAAGTTCATAAGCCTGGGAGGCCTGTTCGCGACGCGCACGCGATTCGGCAAGTTCCTGCTGGCGTTGGGCGAGTTGCTGGCGGGCGATCGATAACTGTGCATTCAGGTTGGAAGTGGCAGTTTCATACAGACGTTTTTCTTCCTCTACCGTCTGAGGGTCTTCCTTGAGCGTTTCCGGTGGCGGGATAAAGGGCGTGCCTTCAGTCAGCGCGCGCTGGCGGGCGGCCTTGGCCAGCAGGGAATAATATTGCGACTGGCTTTCGCGTACCGAGGAGACGAAGCGGGTGGCGTCAATGCGCAGCAGCAGATCGCCCGGGTTGACGATCTGGCCTTCCCGCACCTTGATTTCAGATACGATGCCGCCATCCAGGCTCTGCAAAACCTGTAGTTGCTGGGAAGGCACAACCTTGCCCTCGCCCCGGGTGATTTCGTCAATCTGCGCTAAAGCGGCCCACATGGTGAAGATCAGAAAAACCACCGCCAGGCTGCGGATCAGGATTCGTGCCCGCAACGGCTCCTGCTGGACGATGTAGTAATCGGCGTCGGCAACGAAATCCTGTTCTGGCAGATCCGGGTCGGTTTTCCATGAGCTTAACCAGCGATCCATGTCGGGCTGGACTTTGAGACGAATGAATTCCAGCCAACCACGAATGCGTTTTGCGGCTGCGACCAGGCGTGCTGTCATGAGGCTCTCCCAACCCGTCCGGACTGCAGGTCTGCGATGACCTTGTCTCGCGGACCATCTGCCACGACGCGGCCATCATCGACGACGATGATGCGGCTTGCCAGATCCAGCAGGCTGTTGCGGTGCGTGACGATAATCAGGGTCTTGTGTTGGGCAAAGTTTTTCAGCCGTTCCTTGAATTGGGCTTCGGAGGAAAAATCCATGGAACTGGTCGGTTCGTCCAGCAGCAGGATTGGCGGGTCGAGTAGCGCTGCCCGGGCGATAGCGACGCCCTGGCGCTGGCCGCCGGAAAGGGACTCGCCGCGTTCTCCGATCAGCATGTCGAATCCCTGGGGGTGCCGGTTCACATACTCGGTCAGTCCGCCGACGTCAGCGGCGGCAATAATGGTCCGGTCGTCCGCATACGGCGCGCCTATGGAAATGTTTTCGCGCAAAGAACCATAAAGCAGGATGGTGTCCTGCTCGACATAACCGATGTTGCGGCGCACATCCGCCGGGTCAAGCTGGCGCAGATCCACACCATCGATCCGGACGGTGCCTTCGCTTGGCGGGTAGAGCCCCAGCATCAGTTTTTGCAAGGTGGTCTTGCCAGAGCCGACGCGCCCGATTACCACGACGTGCTCACCGGGCTTGATGTGAAACGATACGCCGCGCAGTGCGGGCTCGGTGTGGCCGGGGTAGGTGAACTGGACGTCGCGGAATTCGATTTCCCCGCGGATCTCGGGGCGATGTATGAACGAGGTTTCCTCCGAACGCTCTGTTGCCTGCGACATGGTCTGTTCGAGTGATTTCAGGGCGGTTTCGGCATTCTGGAACTGTAGCAGCAGGCCGACGATCTGCCCCAGTGGCGCCATGGCACGGGAGGCCAGCATGGTGCAGGCAATCATCCCGCCCATGGTCAGCATGCCGGCATGAATCAGGTATACCCCGCCCACGATCACGCTCATGTTCACGAGTTGCTGCAATGTCATGACGCCATTGATGGCGGAGGACGAAAGCAGACGCATCTGAGCAGTCATGCGCGCCAGAAAGGCGGCTGTTTTCTCCCATTTGGCCTGCATCACGCCTTCAGCACCGTGGGCCTTGATGGTTTCCAGTGCGGTCAGGCTTTCCACCAGGGTTGCGTTGCGCAATGCGGCAGAACGAAAAGTGGTTTCGGACAACTCATGCATTTTGTGCTGAATGACGTAACTGTAGATCACGACTGCGACAACGCCAATCAGCGGGATGAAAACCAGCGGCCAGGAAATCCAGGCCAGAACCAGAAAGAAAATCAGGGCAAAGGGCAGGTCGATCAGCGCCGTGACGGTGGCCGAAGCAATGAAATCCCGCACTGACTCGAAAGACCTCAGCGTCGCTGCGTAGGAGCCGACCGAAGCCGGGCGGTTGCTGAGCCGCATGCCCAGCACCTGCTCCATGATCAGCTTGGATAGCCTGAGGTCGATGCGTACGCTGGCAAGATCAATAAAATGGCCGCGCAGCAGGCGCAGCACATAATCTATCCCCAGCACCAGCGTCAGTCCCGCAGCCAGCATCCACAATGTTTCGACAGCGAAATTGGGCACCACGCGGTCGTACACATTCATGGTGAAAAGCGGCATGGCAAGGGCAAACAGGTTGATCAGTACGGCCGCCGCCAGAATGTCGCGATAAACCGGCAGTTGTTCGAGAAAAGCGCCCCAGAACCAGTGTTTTTGGGGCACGCTGGCGAGTTCCGGCGTGCGCTGGTCGAAGCGGAAATGGGGCCGGGCAAAGATGGCGATATCGGTGTAGCGGGCGGCCAGTTCTTCTCGCGGCAACGTAACCGTGCCTTGGGATGTGTCGGGAAACAGCAATCGCGCGGTATTGCCGGCATCATCCCAGCCCATCAGCAGACAGGCTTCGTCCCCCTCAAGCAAGAGAATGACAGGCAGCAGCGCCGGGTCGATTTTTTCCAGTTTTCTGCGAACGACCTTGCTGGAAAAACCGGCCCGCGCCGCCGGGCGTGCGAACAGGGAAGGCGTGAGCCCTTCCTTCGGCAGAGGAAGTCCTGCGGATAACGCGGCGCGCGTGCTTGGGCGGCCATGAATGCGGGTGAGTTCAACCAGGCAGTCGAGCAGGGGATCGGGGTGCAGCAAATCTTCGTGCAGCCCTTCGCCAAGGTGGCTTTTTCCGGATGCGGGCTGGTCTGGAGATGTCATGCAAGATCCTTGTTGTCAGGCGGGAACTGCTTCTGGCTTAATTGCCTGGACATTCTCGTGCGCCCCGGCCCAAATGTCCAGCCAGCGCCAAAATTGGCATTTTTCCCGCAAGAAAACGCTATGGAGCAAATGCGGTTCGGCAGCGCAGAGTGCGCCGCCTTCAGAAATTGCCGCCAGCATTATTGCTGGGGTGCCGGTTCCGCCGCTTCCCGTACGATGCGCCAGCGCTCACCGCTCTTTTTCCATTCCAGGGTTTTCAGCACGCTGTCCGTGTAGGCCGTTGAATGGTAATCCTGCTGAAAGTTCGCGGTGGCGTGCTGCGGGCTGTGAACCACAATTTTGAGTTTGCTCAGGTCAAGTGAGATTTCCTTGGCGCGAGTAATTATTTCCTTGCGTTTGGCTGCCCAGGATTGATGGCTGATACCTGCGGCTGGCGTGAAGTCAGGGGCATAGGCGTCCAGGTAGGCGGGTATGTTGCGTGTGGACCAGGCTGCGGCCCAGTCCTTCATGGCCTGCGCAACCTGATTTTCTGGTGTGATGGCGACCGGCGCGGCGGGAATGGGCGTGGAGATCTCTTTCTGCAGCGCCATTGCGCGCGCATTGAGTGATTCCTTGTCGGCCGAATAGACCTTTATGCTGTCAGGTGGGCATTGTGAGGGCGCATCCTCTGCTGCAACCCACTGGTCGAGTTCTTCTGCTTTTGCCATCGTAGGCGTGGAAACACCCAGAGCTGCGAGTGTGCGGCCCATTCCGGCATGCGTGCGCACATAGGCAATGGCTAAATCATATTCAGCGTTGATGTAGGCGCGTTTGGCCTGGAACAGCTCGTTTTCCGTGTCGAGAAGGTCGAGCAGGGTACGCTGACCGATGTCGAACTGATCGCGGTAAGCGTCGCGCGCTTTTTCGATCGAGAGCTGGTGTTGTTCCAGGTATTTCAGTTGCTCGTTGAGTTTGCGGACGTCGTTATAGGCGATGGCCAGTGTTTGACGCACATCGCGGCAGGTTTTGTCGCGAAGGCTTCTGGCGGCGTCTGCCTGTTCAACATACTGGCGACTGCGTGCCTGGTCTGAAAAGCCATTGAACAGATTCCAGTTAAGCACGACTTCGGCAGTGTCAGTGTGGTGATTTCCGCTATACCCGTTGAGATCCTTGCCGGTCATCGTGTTCAGACGCAAATCAACGCGTGGCTGGTATGCGGCACGGCGGACACTGGAGGCGGAGAGTGCTGCGCGGACATTCTCGATCGCTGCGCGCAAAGCCGGGTTGCCGGTTTGCGCAGCTTTGAGCGCTGCTTCTGCATTGCCGGGGATTCCCTCGCTCAGTTTGGAGATGCCTTCCATTTCGTTAGGAGGAGTTGTGCCGGTAATGCGCTGGAAACGTGCGCTGACATCGTGCAGATTCGAGGTCTCGGTCAGCAGGTTGGCTTCGGCAAGCGCCAGACGCCCGGCTGCCTGTTCCAGATCCACCCGGCGGCCAACGCCGGCTTGCACCCTGTTCTGGATCGGTTCGAACATCGAACGGTGCATCACATAATTATCTTCGGCCCGGGTTGTCAGCTCGCGGTAGCGCAGCACGTCAAAATAGGCCCGTGCGGCTTCCATCGCGGTATTTTCAACGCTGTCCTGGAGTTCCAGGGCGCGCACCAGCCTGGCGTGGCCAAGACGATTGACATCATTGCGCGTGGCAAAGCCGTCGTACAGCATCTGGGTCAGGGTCAGCGAGGTGGAACTGCGCGTGTAATCGCGTTGCAGCAAAGGATCGTCACGGTTCTCCCGTCCGGCGCCGGCTGACAGGTCGAGCCGTGGCAGAAATGCGCCCGAAGCTGCGTCACGCTCGTTTTCGGCAGCCTTGAAAACATGCCAGCGCGAGAGGACTTCCGGGTTGCTCAGAATCGCACTTTCCGTGGCACTTTTCAGTGTCATGGGTTGCGCCATGGCCAATGACGGCGCCAGTATCAGCCCCGCACACCAGAGGGAAATGTTTTTATTCATCTTGGTTTGCCCTGAATTTATTTTTATTCCGGATTTATGCAATATTTTTTTATTATGGACATTGGCATATTACTCGCCAGTGCCCGGCCGGATCAATGTAGTTCCTGATTTATCCTTGAAAATACATCAATTTTTCCAATTTGCTATTTTGATTATTTTTGACCGTCAAAAGTATGACATAAATCAAGAATAATAAAAATGGGAAGCAGGTAGCTGATGGCGGCGCAATGCTTGCCGTATTTGTTGTCAATTACAGATACATTGCAGAATTATTGTTCCATTTGCTGTGCCAGCGTGTTTTTCTCCGCAGTGGCCTGTTCGGTCAGCGCGAATCCATGCAGTTTGCCTGTGCGGCCCAAAAAAAGGGCGCGCATGCCGAGTGGGGAGGATTCCACTTTCCATTCGCCTTCCGTACCGGGTGGGGGTGGGCAAACCGTAATCGGGCAGGCTGGCGTCTTGATGACCACCGGCATGACCGGATAATTCAATAGGGCCTCGCTACCCGCGAGCACTTTTGCCAGTGTACGTGCCTGCTGCATCAGCGGCATGACATAAGGTAACACTCTGCCTTGGACTTCCGCGCAGTCGCCAATGGCATAGATATCCGGGGCGCTGGTTTTGAGCTGGTTGTCGACTACGACGCCTCTGTTGATAGTGATGGCGGCTGCTGCGGCCAGGGCGGTGCGCGGACGCAGGCCAATGGCGGATAGCACTACATCCGCGTCCAGGCTTGAGTCGTCGGACAGCGTGAGGCGCAAGGCTTTGCCGGTACGGGTCACGGCTTTCGCCTTGATGCCGAAACGCCAGTTCACGCCTTGCTGGCCCAGGGAACCCTGTAATTTCAAGCCGATTTCCGCTGGCAGCAGAGCGGCCAGGGGCTGCGCGCCGGGGTCGATCACGTCAACGCTGAAGCCGCCGGCCAGCAGGTCATTGGCAAATTCACAGCCGATCAGCCCAGCACCAAGAATGGCGACCCGTTTCTTGTTTTCAAGCGCGGCACGAAAGTGAGTGTAATCGTCGAGATCGTTGACCGAAAACACGGCATCTGCGCCATCGCCCTGTAGCGGCACACGGAACGGCTCGGCTCCCTGCGCCAGCACCAGCCGGGAGTAGGCAATCTCCTGTCCGTTCGCGGTGATGCTGTGAGGTGTGGGGTGGATGGCGCTGATTTCGGTATGCGTACTGATCTCGGCGTTCAGTTCCTGCGCCATTTGCATTGCTGTTTTTGTGGCGAGTTGTGCGGCCGATTTGCCGCTGGCAATGGCATTGGAAAGCATGGGCTTGGAATAGAACCCGCCATCGTCCGTGGTGAAAATACGCAGCGGCGTGGTGCTGTCGAGCTTGCGCCATTCCCGTGCCAGCGTGAAGCCGGCCAAGCCGCTGCCAATGATAATGAGGGGTGACAAGGCGTTCTCCCGTGGGGGAGAAAACCGCTCTCCCCTCTGTTAATCAAGCGATCTGAACCATTTCGAAGTCGGATTTGTTTACGCCGCAATCCGGGCATGCCCAACTATCAGGTACGTCTTCCCAGCGCGTGCCGGCGGCAATGCCTTCTCCCGGTGCGCCAGCAGCTTCATCGTAAATCCAGCCACAAACTACGCATTGATATCTATTCATTTCTTGATCCTTGCCCATTTTAATCATCCAGAACTCAGGAAATGATGGCCAATGGCCCGGTTTACAAGTCATTATTCTGATAAAAATCAGTTTTCCTGTGGCGGAAGGTCCAGCATGGAGACACATGGCAGGTCTGCACTTATCACCGCCTTTCGCACGGCGGCGATGGCATCGGGGCGGGGATAGCGCTTGCGCCAGGCCAAGGCCACCCGGCGGCTGGGGATCGGTTCGCTGAACGGGCGGAAAGCCAGCATGCTGCTTTCTATTGTGACAGGGCCGACGGCGCTGCAAGGCAGCACCGTGATGCCAGCGCCGCTGGCCACCATGTGGCGAATGGTTTCGAGCGAACTGCCTTCCAGTACCTTCTGTATGCTGCCGGGCGCCGCGTTGGAACGGTTTTGTGCCGGGCAGGCCTGTAAAATCTGATCGCGGAAGCAATGCCCGGGCCCCAGCAGGAGCAGGCTTTCCTGCTCCAGTTCGGCGCTGCTGATGGCTTTTTTTCTGCTCCACGGGTGGTTGGCCGGTAAAGCCACGCGGAAGGGCTCATCATAAAGTGCCTGGGTGACAAAACCGGGCTCGTCAAACGGCAGGGCGATGATGATGACATCCAGCTCGCCCTGTTTCAGCCGCTCGTTGAGGCGGGCGGTGAAATTTTCCTCGATGTGCAGCGGCATGTTCGGCGCAAGCCGATGCAGCGCAGGAATCAGCTGCGGCAGCAGGTAGGGCGCGATGGTATAGATGGCGCCGAGACGCAAAGGTCCGGCAAGCTGATCCTGTCCCTGCTGGGCGATACTTTTGATTGCACTGGCTTCTTCCAGCACGCGTTGCGCCTGCGCCACGACTTGCTCGCCGATGGGGGTCACGGTGATTTCGCTTGTGCCACGTTCGAAAAGCGTGACACCCAGCTCATCTTCCAGTTTGCGAATGGCCACGCTCAGCGTGGGCTGGCTGACAAAACAGGCTTCCGCCGCGCGGCCGAAGTGGCGGGAGCTGGCGAGAGAGACGATATAGCGCAATTCAGTCAGAGTCATAAGCGAATCTTAGCCTAATCTGTCGAGCAAGTTTGCATTGCAATAAATGGTGAGCGTATACTCAAAGTGCTTGTCATTGGGAGGGGCATTATGAATGTAAACATGAATACGAGTACGGCGCTGGCGTCCATGACGGGTCAGAGTACCGGCGATCCGGTTGGCGTGTCGGTGCTCAAGAAGGCGATGCAGGCCGAGGCGCAGAATGCGCAACAATTGATCAATGCCGTGCCGCAACCAGAAAAAACAACGAACAATCTGCCCCCCAATCTGGGCCAGAACATCAACACCACCGCTTGATATCAGGGGCAGGGGATTCCGCCTGCCCTTTTCAATTCTCTTTCTTGTCCTGCATCCCCCCAGCAGCCCCGTGGCGTAGCGCATTGATCGCTATCCACCCCAGCACGCCGACTGCCGAGATCAGCGCTACCCAAAGCAGCCAGGGATGACGTTCGCTCCACGGCGCTGCGCTGACATAAGCTGCATTGCTCATTTCCTTTCCCAGTGCGGCAACCGGGGCGGTTTTCCATTGATTCCCTGTTGACACTTGAGCCAGTTCGTACTGCGCTGGCGTGGCGCGCGGGTTGCCATAGAGCAGGCGGTAATCCTGTCCCGTCTCGGGTTTGAACGCCAGATGGCGCGGAGTGGTCAGCAACTGTGCCTGCAGGCCGGGCAGAGCAGGGTCATTGCGGTTGAGAATGCTGAATCGCCAGAATCTGGCATGGGTTTCAGGGAAGCTGAGTTCCAGTTGGGCACGCTGTTTTGCATCATCCGCCGCCGCATGGCGAAAGATGTGTGCGTGAGTCATGGTGCGCCAGTTTTTGCCATCTTCGCTGCTGCTGACTCTGACTGCACGGTGAAATTCCTGCTGGCTGGATTCGAAACGGAAACCGGAAACAGGTGGCAGCATCCGCTCCAGATCGGTTTGCAGTGTGCTTTCATGTTCAGTTTGCGGGACTACGGAATCGAATGCAGCGGCAAGCGGTATGCGCTCAGCCTTCGTCCTGATCTCATGGGTAATACGGGCACTCGTGGCCTGCAGCGCACTTTCTCCCTGCAGGAAGCGCAGGCGCAGCCAGCGTGAGCGGGTCAGTGGGTAATTCAGTATCGTGCCGTCATTCTGCCTGGTGCTCTCGACGCGGTAGAACGGCGCTTTTTCCCGCACGATACGCCAGTTGACGCGATCATCGCTGGCGGATATTTCTGTCCAGGTAAAAAAATCCTTCCGCTCAGTAGCGATTTCGACCGCATTATGGGAAGCGCCTTCGCTTCCGCTATCGATGACCGCCTGGCTGTACTGGCCGGGCGTAAAGCCAGTATCGAGCAGGAAGACACTGCGCCAGCTGCGCTGGCACTGTTCATGCTGTGCATGTAGCAGATAGGGAATTTCTCTGTCACTGTGGTCGACCAGGCGCAGATCGGCAAGATTGGGCTGCGCCGGGCCATGAATGTCGGGTGGCAGCGTGATGCGCGCCCACTCCGACGGGGTGGCGGGGAGCTGCACGGTACGGAAATATTGCCAGTGCTGCCAGACGGCCGGCGATTCAGCGGCTTGCACGCCGAAAGGCAGGAACAGCAGTAGCAGCCAGCGAATCAAGATTCCTTCCCGGATTTTTCGGCTCCCTGGCGGCGCTGGTAGAAAAAGGAGACCGTCAGCAATACCGTGCCAAGGGCAAAGAACGATGCAATGCGATAAGCCTTGTCGAGCAGGGACAAGTCATACAGGAATACCTTGCCCACCAGCAGGCCGAACAGCGCCAGCGCCTGCCAGCGCAGCACGGGAATGTTGCGCCGCACGCCAACAAGGATAAGCATCGTGGCATACACTGCCCAGAAGAGGGAAAGGGAAAGCATCTGTTCCAGCCCGGCACTGAACACATCCCATAATTCCAGCGACAGGCCCCATAAAGCAAAAATGTTGGTGCCAACGCCTGCCATGGCGAATCCCAGGCGCTCGTTGCTGGAGAGCGAATTTTCTGTCCTGAACGCCCATGCGGCAGACATGCCCAGGCAGGCCACCAGCACGGCAAAGACGGCGAAGCGGGCATTCAGGAGAAAGGCGCCACCATCCGGCAGGTCGGAGATCAGGGTCAGGGCGGACAGGGCCAGCAGAATCAGACCGGCACCGCGCAGGCTGGTGTTGCTGGCCCTGAATCCGCTGCCGGCCAGCGCCGCACCCTCGATGGCCCAGGCAATGGCGATCCACTCGCCTTCCAGTTGTACCGGAATGGCCAGCGTGGCGGCGGTCAGGGCGATTGCAGCAAACGGCAGGCGCGAAGGCGAGGGCGGGGCCAGACGCATCATGCCGAGATAGGCGGTGGAAATGAGCAGCAGGGCAAGTGTCAGGTAAGGGCGATGAAGATCGTAAAGCAGATCGCCCAGCGCAATCAGGTAGAAGGCGGCATTCAGCACCAGCAGCAGAATTTGCAGCGCCGTGAGACGCCCGCCACGGCGGGTCTGGAGCACGGACAGGGCCGAGAACAGGGCAAAGAACAGGGTCAGGAATACCAGCGTGGGCAGCAGGTGGGTGGCATCGCGGTAAAACTGCTCATGCCAGCCGATGTAATAGGCAATGGTGGCAGCCAGTGCCAGCGGCGGCAGCAGATCCCAGTCGCGGCGGCGCGCCAGGAACAGCAGGCCCATGTTCAGCACGGCCAGATAGGTGAAGAGCTGGATTTGCGCATCCACCCCGCTGCTGAGCAGGGCCGGGGTGAGGAAGCCGCCGGCCAGGGCCAGCAAGGCGATGCGCTGCGAATCCCGGCCCAGTGCCAGCCCCATCAGGGCGGCGGTAGTGATGGCCATGCCGCCGAATGCTGCCCACGATGGCACGAGATGATAAAGCTGGTGGGCGGCATAGAGCGCCAGATACAGCACGCCGGCTCCCAGCCCGGCAATGCCGTCGGAAAAATAGCTGTAACCACGTTTGAGCAGGGTCTGGCTGAATAGTATCAGCGCGCTGCCTGATAAAAGGCCTATGGCAACGCGGCCTGCCGGACCGATCCAGTCGTTGTCGAAAGCAAATTTGAGAAAGAAGGAGCCTGCCAGCAGCAGGGCGACGATGCCGATGCGATTGAGCCAGTGGCCGGCGATCAGCGATTCAAGATCGATGCCGGAGAGGAATTTTTGTTCTTGCCTTGCGCGCGGTGCAGGAGCCGGTTTGCTGGTGTTGATCGCAGGTATGGCGGGGGCGGCAAGATTTTCAACAGCAGGCTCAGTCTTCTGTGGCGTCAGCTGCGGCAGAGGCTGCCTTAATCTTTCAAGCTCGGATTCCAGGGCGGAGAGGCGCGCATTCAGGGCGTTGTTGCGTTCCCGCTGGGTTTTTTCCAGCTTGCCTATCCTCAGATAGGCGGAAAACCCCAGCAAGGGGGCGATCAGAAAGAAAAGCGCGAGTGCAGCGTAGGCCAGAAATTCCATGCCGCAACGCTATCACGCTTTGCATCCGGCGCAAATAGCTTGCAGAAAAAGCTGACTTAAGATGCGCTAAGCCGGAAAGACGTCATCCATCAACGAAGGAAAGAAGTTGCGCCATTCGCTATGGATTAAGGCAGAACTTCGGCTTCTTCGCCTTCCTTTTTCTCCGGCTTGATGAACTGCTCGCGCGATACGCCCAGCCACAGCACGATTGGGCTGGCGACCAGCACCGAGGAGTAGATACCGAACAGGATGCCGATAGTCAGTGCCAGGGCAAAGTAGTGCAGCGCCTCGCCGCCGAAGAACAGCATGGCCAGCACCATCAGCTGGGTGCTGAAGTGAGTGATGATGGTACGCGACATGGTGCGGGTGATGGCGTTGTCGATCACTTCGGGTACGCTGGCCTTGCGCATTTTGCGGAAGTTTTCACGAATCCGGTCGAAGACGACCACGGATTCGTTCACCGAATAGCCCAGGATCGCCAGTACCGCGGCCAGCACGGTCAGGGAGAAGTCCCACTGGAAAAAGGCGAAGAAGCCCAGGATGATCACGATGTCGTGCATGTTGGCGATAATGGCCGCCACGGCGAAGCGCCATTCGAAGCGGATGGCAAGATAGGCCATGATGCCGAGACACACGACCAGCAGAGCCAGGGCGCCGCTTTCATACAGTTCCTGGCCCACCTGCGGACCGACAAATTCAACACGCTGCAGCTTGACGCTGGCGTCTGTCGCGATCAGTGCCTGTAACACCTGATCGGATAGCTTGGCGCTGCTAAGTTCGGGCTTTGCCGGCAGCCGGATCAGGACATCGTGCGAGGTGCCGAAGGTTTGCACCGCGGCATCTTTCAGGCCCATTTTTTCCAGTGTGTCGCGGATTTTTGGTATTTCTGCAGGTTGCGGGTAGGTGATTTCCATCACCGTGCCGCCGGTAAAATCCACGCCCAGATTGAGGCCCTTGATGCCAAGTGCGGCCACTGCCAGGATGAAAGTCACTAGCGAAATCAGCGTGGTGACCCGGGCATAGCTCATGAACGGGATGTCGCGCTTGATATTGAAAAATTCCAGCATTTTTTTTCCTTAAAACAGCTTAGCCACAGAATCGTAGGGTGGGTTAGCGGCGTAGCCGCGTAACCCGCCATCGTGCTGCCACTTGGTGGGTTACGCTTCGCTAACCCACCCTACATTTAGCAAAAATCAAATCGAAACTTTATCCAGCCTTGCCTTGCGGCCATAGCTCAGATTCACGAGGCTGCGTGAAACCACCACCGCGCTGAAAATAGAGGTCAAAATGCCGAGGCACAATACCACCGCGAAACCCCGCACCGGGCCGGAGCCAAGCCAGAACAGGGCCACGCCGGCAATGAAGGTGGTGATGTTGGAGTCCAGAATGGTATCGAAGGCACGCTCGTAGCCGGCATAGATGGCCGCCTGCGGCGAGGTGCCGTTACGCAGCTCCTCGCGGATGCGTTCATTGATCAGCACGTTGGCGTCGATCGCCATACCGATGGTGAGCGCGATGGCCGCCATGCCGGGCAGGGTCAGGGTGGCCTGCAATAGCGACAGCAAGGCTACCAGGAACAGCAGGTTGGCGCTCAGGGCGATAGTGGAAATCGTGCCGAAGAAGCGGTAGTAAATGATCATGAATACGGCGATGGCGATGAAACCATAAATGTTCGAGTTGAAGCCCTTGGAAATGTTCTCCGCGCCCATGCTCGGGCCGACCGTGCGTTCCTCGATGATTTCCATCGGGGCCGCCAGTGCGCCGGCGCGCAGCAGCAGGGAAACGTCGTTGGCTTCCTGGGTGGTCATGGCGCCGCTGATCTGCACCCTGCCGCCGCCGATTTCCTCGCGAATCACCGGGGCGGTGATGACCTCCGCCTGACCTTTTTCGATCAGCAGGATGGCCATGCGCTTGCCCACATTTTCACGCGTGGTGTCGCGGAAGATGCGTGCGCCGCGGCCGTCGAGGGAAATGTGCACTACCGGTTCGCTGGTCTGATTATCAAAGCCGGGCGCGGCATCGCTGATGTATTCGCCGGTCAGCACCACCTGCTTCTTGACCAGCATGGGCGAGCCCTTGCGCTCGGTATAAAGCTCGGTGCCGAAGGGGATCTGCCCCTGAAGCGCGGCATTGACGTCATGTTCATCGTCCACCATGCGGATTTCCAGGGTGGCGGTACGGCCGAGGATTTCCTTGGCCTTGGCGGTGTCCTGCACGCCGGGCAACTGCACTACGATGCGGTCCGCGCCCTGCTGCTGGATGATGGGTTCTGCCACGCCGAGTTCGTTGACGCGGTTGCGCAGGGTGGTGATGTTCTGTTGCAGGGCGAATTCCTGGCTGCGTTTTTGCGCCTGCGGGTTCAGCGTGGCAGCAATCTTGAATTCACCGCCATCTTCCGTTTCTTTCAGAATCAGATCAGGCATGTTTTTGAGCAGTTCGTTGGCAGCCTTGCCGCGCGTTTCGGCATCGCGAAATTTGACCTGGATGGTCTGGTCGGGCAGACGGCTGATGCCGGCGTAGGGAATCTTTTTCTCACGCAGCGCGCTGCGGATGTCGCCGGTATAGCGCTCCATGGTCTTGACCAGGGCGGCTTTCATGTCCACTTCAAGCAGGAAGTGAACGCCACCGCGCAAATCCAGGCCCAGATACATGG
Organism: uncultured Gammaproteobacteria bacterium; assembly: GCA_963741495.1. GTDB lineage: Bacteria > Pseudomonadota > Gammaproteobacteria > Burkholderiales > Sulfuricellaceae > Sulfurimicrobium. The sequence goes on along the minus strand of CAVUID010000023.1, from coordinate 72,991 downwards.
GCAGCGCACCCAGACTGGAAAGCCAGCCCGGCGAACTGGAAATCAGATTGAGTGCGACCACGTAGTTGTTGCCCAGGCTATTTTGCAGCACATCCTTGGCTTTCAGCTGGGTGTCGGTGTCAGCAAAGCGAACCTTGACGCTCGTTGCATCCAGCGTGGTTCCCTGGGATGCGATCTTGCCCTGGCTCAGGGCTTCTTCCACTTTTTGCAGCGTGGAAGTATCCACCTTGACCGTGGAACGGGCTGACGAGATCTGGACGGCTGGCATTTCGCCGAAGAAGTTGGGCAGGGTGTAGAGCAGTCCCAGCAGCAGCGTGACTGCGACGAGAATGTTTTTCCACAGAGGGTAGCGGTTCATGGGGTGATTCCGTGAGAGGTAAGGGGGTTAGGGGTGAGGCGGGAAAGGTGAGGGTTTTTTCACCCCTCACGCCTCACCCCTCACGCTTAAATGCTCTTGATCGTGCCCTTCGGCAGCAGGGTGGTGATGGCAGATTTCTGCACATTAACTACGACGTTGTCGGCGATTTCCACGCTGATATAGTTCTCGTTAACCTTGACAACCTTGCCCAGTTGCCCGCCTGCAGTGATGATTTCATCGCCCTTTTGCAGCGCTTCCAGCATGTTCTTCTGTTCCTTGGCGCGCTTCATCTGGGGGCGGATCAGCATGAAGTAGAAGAGTACGAAAATCACGATGAGCGGAATGAATTGCATCATCCCGCCAGTCGGGTCCTGGGCGGGTGCGGCAGCAAAAGCGTTGCTAATGAACACGGTCATCTCCATTGATTATTGAAAATAAAATAGGCGCAATTCTATCATGGTGTGGTGCGAGCTTGCCGGAACTCCTGCACAAACTCGGCAAAACGCCCCTGTTCGATGGCGGCACGGATGCCCTGCATCAGTTCCTGGTAGTAATGCAGGTTGTGGATAGTGTTGAGGCGTGCGCCAAGGATTTCGCCCAGGCGGTAAAGATGATGCAGATAGGCGCGGGTAAAATTGCGGCAGGTATAGCAGGTGCATTGTTCGTCCAGCGGGCGCAAGTCGAGGCGGTATTGCGCGTTCCTGATCTTGACGGTGCCGAAGCGGGTAAACAGCCAGCCGTTGCGCGCGTTGCGTGTTGGCATGACGCAGTCGAACATGTCCACGCCCTGGCTTACTGCGTCGACAAGGTCTTCCGGCGTACCCACACCCATCAGGTAGCGCGGCTTGTTGGCCGGCATCTTCGGGGCGGTGTGGGCAAGGATGCGCAGCATGTCTTCCTTGGGCTCGCCCACCGAAAGCCCGCCGATGGCATAGCCGTCGAAACCGATGTTGACCAGCTCGCGCAGCGATTCGTCGCGCAGCGGTTCGTGCATGCCGCCCTGCACGATGCCGAATAGCGCATTGGAATTGCCCTCGTGGGCCTTCTTCGAGCGCTCCGCCCAGCGCAGTGAGAGGCGCATGGATTCGGCCGCGGTCTGGAAATCGGCCGGGTAGGGGGTGCATTCGTCGAAAATCATCACGATGTCGGAATTCAGTACTTTCTGGATGCGCATCGACTCCTCCGGCGTGAGGAAGCAGTGGTCGCCATTCACCGGGGACTGGAATTTCACGCCTTCTTCCGTGATCTTGCGCAGATCACCCAGACTGAAGACCTGAAACCCGCCAGAATCCGTCAGGATCGGCCCGTCCCAGTTCATGAAGCGGTGCAGGCCGCCGTGCGCCGCGATGACTTCCAGCCCGGGTCGCAGCCAGAGGTGGAAGGTATTGCCGAGCACGATGTGGGCGCCGATGTCTTTCAGCTCGACCGGCGACATCGCCTTGACCGTGCCATAGGTGCCAACCGGCATGAAGGCCGGGGTTTCCACTGTGCCGTGGGCCAGCGTCAGAGTACCGCGCCGCGCCGCGCCGTCGGTTTTGTGCAGATCAAATTTCATGATTTTCTTTCGAGGAGCATGGCATCGCCATAACTGAAAAAGCGGTAGCGCTGTTCCACTGCATGCCGGTAGGCGTGGCGGATATTATCCATGCCGGCAAAGGCGGACACCAGCATCATCAGGGTAGATTTGGGCAGGTGGAAATTGGTGAGCAGGCGCTCTACCACCCGGAACTGGTAGCCCGGCGTGATGAAAATGCTGGTTTCGCCATAGCCGGCTTGCAGGGTTCCCCCTGCTGCAGCGGATTCGAGTGCGCGCAGCGAGGTGGTGCCCACCGCCATGACTCGCCCGCCTTCTTTCCTGGCGCGAAGAATTGCATCCACTGTTTCTTGCGGCACCTGGTAGCACTCGCTGTGCATGGTGTGATCGGCAATGTTGTCCACACGGACCGGCTGGAACGTGCCCGCGCCGACGTGCAGCGTGACATAGGCGATATGCACGCCCATGGCTTCGAGTTCGGCCAGCATCGCTTCGTCGAAATGCAGCCCTGCCGTGGGCGCGGCGACCGCGCCGGGCTCCTTGGCATAGACCGTCTGATAACGTGTTTCATCCACCGCATCCGGCGCGTGGGTGATGTAGGGCGGCAGGGGCAGGCTGCCGTGGCGCTCCAGCAGGTCCAGAACAGGCTCGTCGCCAGTAAACTCGAGCCGGTAAAGCGCACCTTCCTTTTCCATCACCCTGACCGCAAGGCTGCCCTCCAGCAGCAGCGCGGCGCCCGGCTGAGGGCTATGGCTGGCACGGATATGGGCCATAACATGGTGCTGGTCGAGCACGCGCTCTACCAGCACCTCAATCTTGCCGCCGCTTTCCTTGGTGCCAAAGAGGCGTGCCTTGATCACCCGGGTGTTGTTGAACACCAGTAAATCGCCCGCTTTGAGATAGTTTGGCAGATGGCGGAAAAAGTCGTCGCGCAGCAAATCGCTGGGCGCGTCCACATACAGCAGGCGGCTCTGGCGCCGTTGTTCGGCTGGAAACTGTGCAATCAGCTCATCGGGTAGCGTGAAATCAAAATCCGCCACAGTGAGTGCAGGCGAATCACCTTGTTTGTTCGAAGCTGGCATTGGGCTAGAATTCAGTTAATTTCAAAAAAAGTTAGGGATCGAGGGTGATGATGAATAAATTGACTGGCTTGGTTCTGCTCCTGCTGCTTGCCGCCTGCGACATCAATCAGCCCAAGGTGCCCAAGCTGGAAGGCGAGTGGCAATGCCGCAACGGCATTTCGATCACTTTCAGCGGTCAGCAGGATTACACAACTTCCAGCCCCGCAGGCGAATCAGCCGGAGTTTACAAGTTAACGCCAGGGGAAAACAACTATCACGGCATCGAGTGGAACCCCGGCGTCAAGGATGCCGAAGCACCGCTGCCTCCCCGCTTCCGCTATTTCGAGACCGACAGGCTGGTTCGCCTGTTCTTCTATACGCATGATGTCGAAGAAGCCGTGCCATGCGAGCGCATGCTGTGATTATTGGGCTGATACCCCTGAAATAATCTGTCGAAATGTTGATGTGGATCAATGTCGAGTTGCCCATATACCTACAATCTCTCCTTCGCAGATGCTTGGTACGTCTGTTGGCAATTAAATTATAAGGAGGGGATATGAAGCCCATGGGGATTGCAACCGCCATCATTGGCGGGTGTTTCATGATTCACACGCCGGTATGGGCCGAAAGCCCGAGCCAGGCGGCCATGTTGTCGAATACTTGTGCCGGTTGTCATGGCACCAACGGAAGCAGTGTTGGACCCAGCATGCCTACCATTGCGGGCATGCCTGAAAGTTACCTGCTGGATACCATGAAGAAGTTCAAGAGTGGTGAGCGGCCATCCAGCATCATGGGACGGTTGGCAAAAGCGTATTCGGATGATGAAATCAAACTGTTGGTTGATTTTTTTGCCAAGCACCCTTTCGGGCGCGAGAAGCAGGATGTGGATGCGGCCAAGGTAGCCATCGGCAAACAGATTCATGACCAGCGCTGCAAGAAGTGTCATATGGATAATGGTCGCGACTCAGAGGATAGCGGCATTCTGGCTGGACAATGGAAAGAGTACTTGCAGATCAGCATGCACGAGTTCCGTTCCGGCAAGCGCAAAATGCCGGAAAAGATGGCTGAAAAAATCGAAGGCGAAGGCAAGTTGACGCCTGAAGAAGTAGAAGCCGTCATCCATTTTTACGCCAGCCAGCAATAAGGAGCCGATCATGAATCGCAGAAATTTCATACAAATGGCCGGCATTGCAGCAGGTGCGGGTTTGTCTTCCTTTTCCATTCTGGCGCGCGCAGGCGAAGTGCTGCCCAAGAAAGGCCGTCGCGTGGTCGTGGTGGGGGGCGGCTATGGCGGCACCATCGTGTCCAAATACATCCGCATGAGCGATCCTTCCATCGAAGTGGTGATGATTGAGCGCAACAAGACTTTTGTCTCCTGTCCGTTCAGCAACCTGGTGATCGGCGGTAGTCGCGATCTCAAGGACAACATGATCACCTACGACAAGCTGGCGGCGAAGCATGGCATCCAGGTGGTTTACGACGAAGTGACCAGCATCGATGTGGCCGCAAAGCAGGTCAGGGTGGGGGCCGGAACCATCAGTTACGACCGGTTGGTGCTCTCCCCCGGCATTGATTTCCGCTTCGACGAACTGGAGGGCTACGATCCGATTGAAACGCCAAACTACATGCCGCATGCCTGGAAAGCGGGCGAGCAGACACTACGCTTGCGCAAGCAATTGGTGGATATGGCGGATGGCGGTACAGTCGTGCTCTCGGTGCCCGTGACGCCTTTCCGCTGCCCGCCCGGGCCTTACGAGCGTATCAGCCAGATTGCCTGGCATCTCAAGAACCACAAGCCCAAGTCCAAGATTATTGTGCTGGATGCCAATCCGGACATCATTTCCAAGGGGCCGCTGTTCAAAAAAGCCTGGGAGAAGCATTACAAGGGCATTATCGAGTTTCATGCGGGCAACAAGGTCACCAAAGTGGATCACAAGGCCATGACGGTGGATACCGGCGTGGAAGAGGTCAAGGGTGCCGTGATCAACGTCGTGCCGCCGCAGAAGGCTGGCGCTGTGGCCTATATGGCAGGCGTGGTGGGTGAGGACAAGAAATGGTGCCCGGTCAATCAGGTCACCTTCGAATCCACCATCGTGCCCAATGTGCATGTGATCGGCGATGCCTGCAGCGCTGGCGCCATGCCGAAGTCGGGGTATTCTGCCAACTCTCAGGCCAAGGTGTGCGCCCTCAATGTGGTTCAGTTGATGAATGGTAAGGATCTGATTCCGCCCTCACACGTCAATGTCTGCTATAGCTATGTCACGGACAAGGAAGCGATTTCGGTTTCGGCCGTCTACAAGGTGGCTGAGGGTAAAACGATTGCCGTGCCCAATTCGGGCGGGGTGTCTCCCGATCTGTCCGAGCTGGAAGGCGTGTACGCCCATAGCTGGATCAAGAACATCCTCCACGAAATGTCTTCCTGAACCACATTCAACGAGTATTTCGTTTTTCTTCCCCCGCCGCCTGGCGGGGTTTTTTTTGGCGCGAGGTATGAAACCTACTGAAATAGGCTCTTAGTCCCCGACATGTAAATTCAACAGACCGGCATATGTGGCGATATAATTGTTGCTTTCGATATCAAACAGCAAGAGACCGAATCATGCGGCCAAAAACAGACGATTTGAGAATTCGTGAAATCAAGGAGCTTATCCCCCCTGCCCAACTACAGGCGGAGCTTCCCATTACCGACACTGCCGCCGCCATGGTCTTTGAGACGCGGCAGGATATTCACAAAATCCTCCACGAAGAGGATGATCGCTTGCTGGTGATCATCGGCCCCTGTTCCGTTCACGACCCTGTTGCCGCCCGGGACTACGCAGAACGGCTGAAAAAGTTGAAGGATGAGCTGAAGGATAATCTGCTTATCGTCATGCGGGTTTATTTCGAGAAACCGCGCACCACTGTTGGCTGGAAGGGGCTGATCAACGACCCGGAGCTTGACGGCAGCTTCAATATCAACAAGGGCCTGCGCATGGCGCGGCAACTGCTGCTCGACGTCAACAACCTGGGGATGCCGGCTGGAAGCGAGTTTCTCGACCTGATCTCGCCTCAATATATCGCAGACCTCATCAGTTGGGGGGCGATCGGCGCACGCACCACCGAGAGTCAAGGCCATCGCGAACTTTCCTCCGGTTTATCCTCCCCCGTCGGTTTCAAGAACGGCACCAGCGGTTCACTCAAAATTGCTCTCGATGCGATTCGTGCTGCCTCGCAGCCGCACCACTTTCTCTCCGTCACCAAGGATGGTTTCTCAGCCATCTTCTCTACCACCGGTAACGAGGATTGTCATGTCATCCTGCGTGGCGGGATCCGCCCCAACTACGACGCCGAATCTATCAACATTGCAGCCGACGAGATCGAGGCTGCCGGTCTCAAACCGAGGCTGATGGTCGACTTCAGTCACGGTAACTCGCACAAGAACCATCTTAAACAGATCGATGTAGGCCGCGACGTGGCGGGGCAGATCGCCCGAGGCGATCGTCGTATCATGGGAGCGATGATCGAAAGTTTCCTGGAGGCAGGGCGGCAGGATTGGCGTACGGATCAGGATCTGGTCTACGGTCAGAGCATCACCGATGCCTGTATCAGCTGGGATGACAGTGAACCCGTGCTGCGTGAGCTGGCAGAGGCGGTGTGCAAACGCCGTAGCTCAAATCGGGGGTGACAAGAGTTGGTGTGTCTTTACCACCCTTGGGTGAATCAGATTGCTTTCATGTCCTTGAGTCTTTACGCCTTCGCGATTAATGAACGGGCGTTTTAAATCCTGATTGCCGCACACCCATACTCGTCGCAGCGCAGATAGCCGCCCTGCTCATACCAGTCGGGTAGCACCCAGCGTTCGCAGCGATACTGCTCAACTTCATATTCATGTCGTGCTGGCCGATGCGTGTGGCCATGTACCATGCGCGGATAGTTGTGTTCCCTTAAGGCGTTTATAACAGATTCAGCGTTGACGTCCATGATATCTGCTGTTTTATGGCTTTGCGCCTGTCTGCTTTGTTCACGCAGGTGCTCGATTTGGGCTTTGCGCAATGCCAGCGGCTGGGACAAGAAAATTTCTCTGCCACTCCGGGCTGCGTACCTGGGCGCGAAATGCCATGTAATCGGTGTCATCAGTGCACAGGGTATCACCATGCATCAGCAGGGTCGGGGTGCCATGAATGCTGATCAGGCTGGGGTCGGGCAGCATTTGTGCGCCGCAGGCGGCTGCCAGTGTCTTGCCCATGAGAAAGTCGCGGTTGCCGTGCATCAGGTAGATCACTACACCAGTCGAATGCAGCGCGGCGAGTGCCTGGATTGCCCGCTGATTGAATGGGTCGTCAATGTCGTCGTCGCCAGCCCAGTATTCGAACAGGTCGCCGAGAATATACAAGGCTTCGGCTCGTGCTGCAGTGGTTGCGAGAAATTCAGAAAAAGCGGAAGAGATTTCCGGACGATCCGCGCTCAGGTGCAGATCAGAGATAAAGAGGCTATGAGGCATTCACGGCAAGGGAAGGGAGTGGATGGCAATACGCCTCACTCCTCACCCCTCACTCCTCACCTATACAGCTTCAGCGCTCTCGATGATCACCGGTTCCACTGGCACGTCTTGATGTCCTGCCTTGTTGCCGGTGCGGACTTTCTTGATCTTGTCGATCACATCCTGGCCTTCCACGACCTTGCCGAATACGCAGTAGCCCCAGCCTTGTTGTGTTTCGGCTGTGAAATTTAGAAAGCTGTTATCCCCAGCATTGATGAAAAACTGGGAAGAAGCTGAATGCGGGTTGGGCGTACGCGCCATGGCAATGGTGTAGATGTCGTTTTTCAGGCCATTGTTGGCTTCGTTCTTGATCGTGTCGCGCGTGGCCTTTTGCATCATGTCGGGCATGAAGCCGCCGCCCTGGATCATGAAACCGTCAATCACGCGGTGAAAGATGGTGCCATTGTAGAAGCCGTCGTTCACATACTGGAGGAAGTTGGCAACGGTCTCCGGCGCTTTTTCTGCATCGAGATCGAGGGTGATGTTGCCAAAATTTGTTTGCAGCTTAACCATGTTTTAGGTCCTTTTTCTGGGGGAAATTTTCTTTGCGGGTTTTTTTGTCACGGCAGGGGGTGTTTCTGCCTGCTTCACTTCTGCGGGAGAAATGGGGCTGATTTCTTCGATCACAATCTTTTCTACCGGTACTTCTTCCTTGAAAGGCCCGCTGGCTGCAGTAGGGATGGCGCCAATCTTTTTCGCCACATCCAGGCCTTTGACGACTTTGCCGAATACGCAGTAGCCGTAATAGTCTGGTTCGGGCTTGTAATGGTTGAGGTGAAGGTTGTTGTTGAGGTTGATGAAAAACTGGGCAGTAGCGGAGTTGGGCTCATAGCCGCGCGCCATGGCCAGCGTGCCTGGTTCATTCTTGAGGCCATTGTTGGCTTCGTTGTCGATTGGAGCCTGGGTTTGCTTCGGTTCCAGGCCCGAGGTGAAACCGCCGCCCTGAATCATGAAGTTGTCGATGACGCGATGAAAAACGGTGCCGTTGTAAAAACCGCCTTGAACATAGTTGAGGAAATTTGCCACCGTTTTAGGCGCTTTCTGGGGGTAGAGTTCAACCAGCATTTCACCGACGTTGGTTTTGATCAAGACCTGTGGGTTGGTCGCGGCCTGCGTATTGAAGCTGGTGAGCAGGGCGAGTAGTACCAGCAGGGAGCGAAAATGAGTCATGGTGTTCTCCTTGAATGCCTGGTTTGCGGCGCTATGCCGCGCCTTCATACACAATGCGCCACTGGCTGTTTTCCAGTTGCCAGTACTGGCGTTTTTTCATGACATTGTTGAGGTTGCTGCTGCGGTAATCCTGGGTAAAGGTTACCACTATCAGATTGTCCTTGCCCGGGTACTGGAACAGGCTGATATCGGATATTTTCACCTGCAGGGCTGATTTGCCAGCATGGACCTGACGCTTGTATGCGCTGAATGCGTCGAAATCCTGGTCGTTGGCGGAAAAGTTTCTTGAGTAATGACGAAGGTAGCGCTCGTTGTCCAGGCTTTCCCAGTCCCTGCGCCAGGCTTCCAGCTCGCCCTTGAAGCGTTCGCCCTGGCTGCGCCATTCTTCCGGGGTGACCCATTCCACCTTGTCGCTGATGATGACCGGCGTAAGGCCGGGTTGCAGCGATTTGCCCACATCGGTCATGTCGGGGTTGCTGAGCACCACGCAGCCATTACTCGCCCGTGGGGCGCGGCTGAACGTGTCTTTGGGCACGCCATGCAACCAGATGCCATGACCGCTCTTGCCCAGACGCTTGTCCCATTCATTGGGGTAGTTGAGCGGGTAGGCGCCTACGCCATAGAAATCGCCAAGTTTCTCCAGCGGCAGGCTGGAGGTGACGAAATAAACACCGAGCGGGGTTTTCTGGTCACCTTCACGATTCTTTTCGGCACCGGCCTTGCCCTGGGTGAAATAGTAATCGCTGATATAGCGCGGTTCGCCATTATTGTTTTCAAACAGATAGAGACGCGACCGGGTAGTGTCCACCACGATGGCGTGGCGTTGTTCCGCTTGCATCTTCAACAGGTACTTTGGGATTTTTCCCGATGGCGGCTGCTCAATGTGGCGTTGCAGGCGCACGCGCGCTTCATCCCGGAAATCGGCCACCTGTTCCGTTGCCGCTCCATTTGCGTCGCCAAATGATGTCAGGGGCTTCGCCCGCGCCATGAGCAGATCGCCGCGAATCAGGTGGGCAAGTTTGAAATTGGGCTTGCTGTCGAGCAGCGCGTCAACATCGCGCAGCGCGATATCGAGCTGATTATGCCGGATCTTGAGGAGAATATTGACCAGCAGCGCTTCAGGGTCATTGCCATGGCTGCGTGCATACTGCATGGGCGGCAACAGATCACCCATTCCGCCTGCGGGTGCGGTGGTCAGCCCCAGCATCAGCAGAAGAAAGATGCGCGTGAAGTGACTTGGTTTGCCTTTAATCAACGTCCAATACGCTCTTCATGAATTAGCCATTTCCCGTTGGATTTGACCATCACCAGTGTTTTCCATGCCTCGCTGTTGAAGCTGGTTGCGCGATACTGCTGTTTGAAAGTGACTTTGGCATTGCTGGCGTCAAGCAGCTTGACGTCAGGGGCGGCAATCGTCACTGAAATGGACTTGGGTTTGCTGATCCGGTCGCGCCGTGTGTTTTCCCAGCTCTTGCGGCTTTCGCCTTTGGCAAGAACCAGATCCGGCGCATAGAACTTAAGATAGCCCGCTACGTCTTTTTCAGACCAGGCTTTGGCCCAGGCTTCAACGGTAGCCAGCACTGCTGCATCATCGGTGCTCTGGCTTTCGGGGGCGGATTTTTCAGCGGGCGCTTTAGCCGTTTCTGCGACGGGTTTGACAACCGGTGCTGGCGCGGTTGCCACAGGGATGGGTTTGGCCGGTGCGGTTTGAGGGGGGGCTTTTACCGGCGCGGCAACAGCGGCTACGGCAGGTGCCGGAACGGGTTTTGCGGCTGCAACGGCGACAGGTGCGGTGTTTGCCGCCACGCTCGGCTTGGCCGGTGGCAGGCTACCTTGTTTGGAGAAAATATCCTTGATCAGTGCCAGTTTGGATTGAGCATTGGCATTGCTTTTATCCAGTTGCAGCGCCTTGTCGTAAGCCTGGCTCGCCATTTTGGCGTAGATATCGCCGAGGTTTTCATGCGCGGTGGCGTAACTGGGGTGGGTGTTGATCGCCATTTCCAGCGCGGTCTTGGCTTTCTCGTATTGTCCCTGGGAGGCGTACAGCACGGCCAGGTTGTTGTAGGGTTCCGGCAACTCCGGATGATCTTCGGTGATGCTGGTGAACGTCTTGATTGCATCGCCGGTTTTGTTCTGCTCGGTCAGGATCAGGCCCTTGATAAAGCGAACTTTTGCATCCTTGGGGTGTGTTGCAAGAAAGCTGTTGGCGCGCTCCAGTGCTTTTTCCTGTTGCCCCTGTTTCAGGATGCGGCTGATTTCATAGGCCTCATCGGCACGGGCAGGGGTGATGGAAAGCAGTAGCACTGCGATAAGAGCGGAGAAAACCGGGACCATACGGGAATGGCTCATTGCTGAATCTCTATTGGACGAATGACACGTGATTCTAGCAAAAACGGATGTTTAAAGCCATTCAAAGGATGCCCTTCAATTCTGTTTGTCACTCCTCCTTGACCCGGTACCAGGCAGCATAGAGCGCCGGCAGGAACAGGCAGGTGAGCGCGGTGGCGATGATCAGTCCGCCCATGATCGCCACCGCCATCGGGCCCCAGAAAATCTGGCGCGTCAGCGGGATCATCGCCAGCACGGCTGCCGCTGCTGTCAGGGTAATGGGGCGGAAGCGGCGCACCGTGGAGCCGACGATGGCTTCCCAGGTACTCTTGCCGGCCTTTTCATCCTGATCGATCTGGTCCACCAGGATCACCGAGTTGCGCAGGATCATGCCCATCAGGGCGATGACGCCGAGCTGGGCGACGAAGCCGAACGGCACCTGGAATGCCAGCAGCGACAGGGTGACGCCGATCAGGCCCAGGGGCGCGGTCAGCAGCACCATGATGGTACGGCGCATGCTCTGGAGCTGGATCATCAGCAGGGTGATGACGCCGACTATCATGAGCGGCATCACGGCCTGGATGGATTTCTCGCCCTTGGCCGATTCCTCGATGGTGCCGCCCATCTCGATACGGAAGCCTGGCGGCAACTGGGCGCGGATCGGGTCAAGCCGGGGGTCGAGGCGAACCGATACTGCCGGGGCCGTCGTCTGGCCCGCAAGGTCGGCGCGCACGGTAATGGCCGGCAGCCGGTCGCGCCGCCAGATGATGCCTTCTTCCAGCACCGGTTCCAGCCGGGCAACCTGGGCCAGCGGCACATGGCGGCCGCCAGCCGTGGCGATGTCGAGATCGGGCAGGCCGTCGAGGGAGTCGCGGTTGACGCCGCTGCCGCGCCAGACCACGTCGATCAGCTGGTCGCCTTCGCGGAACTGGGTGATGGCGGCACCCTTGAGCCAGGCCTGCAGGGTCAGCGCCACATCCTGGCTGGAAATGCCGAGCAGGCGCGCCCGGTCCTGATCGATGGCGACGCGCACGCTCTTCACCTTCTCGTTCCAGTCGAGATGGACATCCTGGAGATCGGGGTCGGTGCGCATGACCTCCGCCACCTGCCCGGCAATGGCCCGAAGCTGCTCCAGATCTTCGCCCATGACCCGGAACTGCACCGGAAAGCCTACCGGCGGGCCGTTTTCCAGCCGCAGGACGCGCGCCCGCAAGCCGGACCAGGCGCCGTCGCTGGCGGAGAATTGTTCTTCCAGACGTGTTTTCAGGTCTTCGCGCGCCTTCACGTCCCTGGTCACCACCACGAACTGGGCGAAGTTGTCGTTGAACAGTTGCTGGTCCAGCGGCAGGTAGAAGCGCGGCGCGCCGTTGCCCACATAGGCAGACTGTGCGGTGACGGCCGGATCGCCCGCAAGGAGCGTTTCCAGGCGCCGCACTTCGGCTTCGGTGGCTTTGAGGGACGCGCCCTGGGGCAGCCACAGTTCGATCAGCAGCTCGGAGCGGGAAGAGGAGGGGAAAAACTGCTTCTTCACCACCGTGCCGAAAACCACGACGGATATCAGGAAGATGGCCAGGGTGGCTGCGATCACGGTCTTGCGATGGCGCAGGCACCATACCACCAGGCTGCGGAAACGCTGGTAGAAGGGGGAGTCGTAGATGTCGCCGCCGTGCTTGCGGCCGATTTCGGCCAGTTTTTCCGCGTTGAGCAGCTTGTAGCCCAGATAGGGGGTGAACACCACGGCCACGATCCAGGACGACCAGCAGGGCGATGGAAACCACGGCAAAAATCGAGAAGGTGTATTCGCCCGCCGCCGACCGGGCGAAGCCCACGGGCGTGAAGCCGGCCACCGTGATCAGCGTGCCGGTGAGCATGGGGAAGGCGGTGGAGGTGTAGGCGAAGGTGGCGGACTTGAACTTGTCCCAGCCCTGTTCCATTTTCACCACCATCATTTCGGCGGCGATGATGGCATCGTCCACCAGCAGGCCCAGGGATATGACCAGGGCGCCGAGCGAGATGCGTTGCAGGTCGATGCCGAAGATCTTCATGAGGAAAAAGGTCAGCGCCAGCACCAGCGGGATGGACAGGGCCACCACCGTGCCGGTGCGCCAGCCCAGGGAGAGGAAGCTCACGGCCAGGACGATGGCGATGGCCTCGGCCAGGGACTGGACGAACAGCCGGATCGACATCTGCACGACCTCGGGCTGGTTGGCCACGGTATGCACTGTGATGCCTGCCGGCAGGTCAGCTTCCAGCCGGCGCATGGCCGTCTCGAGATTCTCGCCCAGGTGAATGACATCGCCACCCTTGTCCATGATCACACCGATGCCGATCGCCTCCTTGCCGTCGACCCGCATGCCCGGGCTGGCCGGATCGGCGAAACCGCGCTTCACCTCGGCGATGTCGCCAAGACGGAAATGTTTTCCGGCCACGGCGAGGTCGGCTTCGCGAATGCTCTCCAGCGTGTCGAAGGGGCCGGTGACATGCAGGCGCAGCCGGTCCGTGTCGGTCTCGACAAAGCCGGCAGCGGCCACTGCATTCTGGCGCTGGAGCGCATCGAAAACCTGGTTCGGCGCCAGCCCCAGGGCGGCGAGGCGCGTCGGGGTGACCTCGATGTAGATTTTTTCCTGCTGGACCCCGATCAGTTCCAGCTTTTTTACATCGGGCACGCGCTTCAGTTCCCGCGCCACACGGTCCGCCTCCAGGCGCAGAGCAGCCAGGTCAAAGCCATCGCCCGTTAGCGCGAAGATGCTGACCTGCACATCGCCGAACTCGTCGTTGGGAAACGGTCCCTGCACGCCGGCGGGCAGCGTGTGGCGGATATCGTCCAGCTTTTTTCGAACCTGGCGCCAGGCCTCGGGCACTTCGGGTTTGGGGGTGTAATCCTTGAGGATCACGAATACCAGCGATTCGCCGGGCTTGGAGGCGGAGCGCAGCACGTCCACCCAGGGCGTCTCGGACAGCTTCTTCTCGATGCGCTCGGTCAGTTCCAGTTCCACCGTGCGTGCATCGGCACCCGGCCAGAGGGTGCGCACCACCATCACCTTGAAGGTGAAATCCGGATCCTCGGCGCGGCCCAGCTTGAGATAGGAAAGGACCCCCGCGCCCATGAGCACAATAATCAGGTAAAGCACCATGGAAGGGTGTGTCAGCGACCAGGCTGACAGATTGGGGGTTTTCATCGGGCAATCCGCACTTTCTGGCCGGCATTCAGCTTGTGCACACCCGCGGCAACGATGCGTTCACCCGGCTGGACGCCAGCTGAAATCACGGCACCCGCATCGGTGTAGCCTGCCACCGTCACGGGCCTGAGGCTGACTGTCGAGTCGCTGCCGGCAATCCAGACGGCGAACTTGTCGCCTTGCTGGAACAGCGCGGCCAGAGGCACCACGGGTGCGGGTGCGGGTTCGCCGGCGAAGCGGACGCTGGCCGTCATGCCGAGAACAAGATGGGTATCGGCATCCGGAACGGATACCCGGGCTGCATAGGTGCGGGTTGCCGGATCAGCCGCAGGGGAAAGCTCCCGTAATCTGCCTCGGTAGGTTTTATTGCCGCTCCAGGCACTGATTTCCGCTTCCATGCCCGGCTTCATTCCGGTTACGGCTGTTTCCGGCAGGGATATGGCGACTTCCCTTTCCCCGTCCCGGGCGATGCGCAGCACCGGCTGTCCGGCACTCAGCACCTGGCCGGGTTCCGCCAGCACGGCGGCGACGATGCCGGCATGATCCGTACTGAGGTTTGCATAGGCGGCCTGGTTGCGAGCCATGCCGGCCTGGGCTTCAGCGGATGCCAGCGCCGTTTCCTTTGCCTCCAGGGCGGCGGCGCTGACGAAATTGCGGGCATGGAGATCACGGTAGCGCCTGGCCTCTGCCAGTGCCAGGGCGCGCTGGGCTTCAGCCTGTCCGGCGGCGAGGCGCAGGTCGGCGGGGTCAAGGCGCGCCAGCACCTGGCCCGCCTTGACGGCAGCCCCCGCATCCACGCTGCGCTCCAGCAGCTTGCCGTCAAGGCGGAAGGCCAGAAGTGTTTCATGGCGGGCGCGGACCTCGCCGCTATAAGTACGCCCAGCGTTTTCACTACTCTGGCCGATAATCAGCGTTTTGACCACGGGCGGCAACGGCGGGGGTGGCGTGGCCTTGTCGCAGGCGACCAGAAGAAGGGCGGCGAGAAATGGCAGAAAGACGTGCTTCATGGGGAGAGGTGCCAATATTTGACTGGAATAGCCGACAATTTGCGCATTGCCGGGAGTGGCTGTCAAGAGCAGATGCACGATGCCGCAAACAGAACGGTGCCCGTTCGACGCTGTTTTTCGGGTAAAATCGGCTCGTTCATCCATTTTATTGAAGCCCCAGTCATGAGCAGCGAGCGCGAACCCGTTCCCCACTTTATCCGCAACATCATCGAAGACGATCTGAAAAGCGGCAAACACGCATCCATCGTTACCCGTTTTCCGCCGGAGCCGAATGGCTACCTGCATGTCGGCCACGCCAAGTCGATCTGCCTGAATTTCGGTCTGGCGCTGGATTTCAAGGGCAAGTGCAATCTGCGTTTCGATGACACCAATCCGGAGAAGGAAAGCGAGGAATATGCCCGCTCCATTCAGGATGATGTGCGCTGGCTGGGTTTCCAGTGGGACGGCGAAGTGCGCTGGGCGTCGGACTATTTCGACGCGCTGTATGCTTATGCAGTGGAACTGATCAAGGCCGGCAAGGCCTACGTGTGCGACCTGACGCCGGACGAAATGCGCGAGTATCGCGGCACGCTGACCGCGCCTGGTAAAAACAGCCCCTACCGCGAACGTTCCGTGGCGGAAAACCTCGACCTGTTCGCCCGCATGAAGGGTGGCGAATTTCCCGACGGCAGCAAGGTGCTGCGCGCCAGAATCGACATGGCCTCGCCCAATATCAACCTGCGCGACCCGGCCATCTACCGCATTCGCCGCGCCCACCATATCCGCACCGGCGACCAGTGGTGCATCTATCCGATGTACGACTACACCCACTGCATTTCCGATGCGCTGGAAGGCATCACCCATTCGCTGTGCACGCTGGAATTCGAGGATCATCGCCCGCTCTACGACTGGGTGCTGGACAATATCACCATCCCCTGCCATCCGCGTCAGTACGAATTTTCCCGCCTTGAACTGCAGTACACCATTACCAGCAAGCGCAAGCTCAACCAGCTGGTGACCGAGAAGCGCGTGTCCGGCTGGGACGATCCGCGCATGCCGACCATCGCCGGCATGCGGCGGCGCGGTTACACTCCGGCGGGAATTCGCGAATTTGCGCGCCGCATCGGTATTTCCAAGAGCGACAACGTGATCGACATGGCGGTGCTGGAAGGCTGCATCCGCGAGGACATGGAAACCAGCGTGCCGCGCGTGATGGCAGTGGTGAAGCCGCTCAAGGTGGTGCTGACCAATTTCGTGGCGGGCGAAACCCAGTCGCGCGAGGCGGGCTTCCATCCCAATCACCCCGAGTTCGGCAGCCGCGAAGTGCCGATTGCGCGGGAAATCTGGATCGAGGCCGACGATTTCAGCGAAACGCCGCCGCCCGGCTGGCAGCGGCTGGTACCCGGCGGCGAGGTGCGGCTACGCTACAGCTATGTCATCAAGTGCGATGAAGTGATCAAGGATGCCGCCGGCAATGTGGTCGAACTGCGCTGTTCGCTGGATGCCGAGACCCTGGGCAAGAACCCGCAGGGGCGCAAGGTCAAGGGCGTGATTCACTGGGTCTCAGCAGAGCATGCGCTGGCTGCGGAAATCCGCCTCTATGATCGCCTGTTTACGGTGGCGCGGCCGGATGGGGACAAGGAGCGCGATTTTCACGAATTTCTCAACCCCGACTCTCTTTCCGTGGTGCAGGGCTGGGTCGAACCCTGCGTACGCGATGCTGACGCCGGAAACGCGTTACCAGTTCGAGCGTCTGGGCTATTTTTGCACCGATCGTCGCGAGCATCGGGCTGGTGAAAAGCTGGTTTTTAATCGCACTGTTGCGCTCAAGGATACCTGGGCAAATACGGCTGGTTAAGCGGGTTCTGTTCGTGGCGCGGCATTTTGCCGCATTCTCGTGGAGCCCTGGCGCTTTACCATCTAGGTGTATATTTCTCTTTCCACTCAAGTAAGGAGTTATTCATGAAATTGACACTATTGACACTCGCAGTCGCAGCGGCATTTGCCGTTGCTGCTCCATCGTTTGCTGCCGGCACCGCCGCTGACAACGTCACGGTCGGCGATCCCTATGTGCGCCTTGCGCCACCGGGGCAGATGGTCACCGGCGCGTTTCTCGTGCTGAAAAACAATGACGACAAGGATCACAAGGTCGTCAAGGCCGACAATGCTGCGTCCAAAGTCACTGAGTTGCACACCCACACCATGGAAGGCGGCATGATGAAGATGCGCCAGGTCAAGGACATCGAAATCAAGGCCAAGGGTGAAACTGCGCTTAAGCCCGGTGGTCTGCATATCATGCTGATCGACCTCAAGCAGCCCTTGAAGGAAGGCGAAAACGTGGCCATGAGCGTCACCTTCGAGGATGGCAGCAGCAAGAAATTCGATGCCCAGGTGCGCAAGCCCCAGGCAGTAGCGCCGATGGCAATGCCCATGGACCATGATCACAAGGGCATGAAACACTGATCCGTAAATCCCGTTTGACAGGATGAACAGGATGGCCCAGCATTCCGGGCCTCATCCTGTCATCCCTTCCCCTTTCACCGCCTTCATGTCCGATTTTTCCGCTTTTCTTAACCGCCTGCGCAAGAATGCCCGCCACTGGGGCAAATGGGCGCGTCGCCAAGGTATTTCCTGCTACCGGGTTTATGACCGCGATGTGCCGGAATTTCCGCTGGCGGTCGATATTTACCACGACCAGGCACATCTGCAGGAATTCGATACCGGCTGGCAGATGCCAGATGATGAACATGCTGCGTGGGTGGAAACGGTTCGCAAAAACGCCGCAGAAGCGCTCGAATTGCCATTGCAGCACATTACCTACAAGCTGCGCGCACGCCAGCGTGGCGAAAGCCAGTATGAGAAAAGCGGTACGGCAGGCGAGGATATTGTGGCGGAAGAGGGCGGGCACCGCTTTGTCGTCAACCTGGCAGCGTACCTCGATACCGGACTGTTTCTTGATCACCGCATCACACGTCGCATGGTGCAGGAGCGCGCGGCGGGCAAGCGCTTTCTCAATCTGTTTGCCTATACCGGAAGCTTTACCGTCTATGCCGCGGCTGGCGGTGCTGCCAGCTCGGTGACGGTGGATATGAGCAACACATATCAGGACTGGTCACTGCGCAATTTCGAACTTAATGGCATGGATCTGAAGCGTCACAGGCTGGTGCGTGCCGACGTGTTCACTTTCCTCGAACAGGCGCTTGCCGCAGGTGAAAAATTCGACCTGATCGTGATGGATCCGCCCAGTTTTTCCAATTCCAAAAAAATGCAGGGTGTGCTCGACGTGCAGCGCGACCATCCCGTCTGATCAAGTCATGCCTGAAGTTACTGACGCCGGATGGCGAATTGTTTTTTTCCACCAATCTGCGCAGCTTCAAACTTGATGCTTCTGCACTCGCCCCTGTCGCGTCCAGGATATTTCTGTCCAGACCGTGCCCGAAGACTTCCGCAACAAGAAAATCCACTACTGCTGGCTGATCAAAAACC
Source organism: uncultured Gammaproteobacteria bacterium (assembly GCA_963741495.1). GTDB lineage: Bacteria > Pseudomonadota > Gammaproteobacteria > Burkholderiales > Sulfuricellaceae > Sulfurimicrobium. Next base: position 54,370 of record CAVUID010000023.1, on the reverse strand, counting down.
TGTTTCGGTAAGTTTGATGTCTGCTTTGCCCAATTGAGGCGAATGTGCGGCGAAAAAAAACGCGGCCCAGTTTTGGGTCGCGCTTAAAATCCACCAAAAAAGGAGGATGGAGGAGACAACACAAAAATCTCAAAGGGGTATGAGCGTTTCCATGTTGATTAGAATTATCTAATATAATAATTTTCTATGCAAGTCTTTTGGCAAGATATTTTTCTCTCTGATAAAAAACACTTGTTTCTCTTAAACGCTGCTTAATCAGAACCTGTGGCAAGAGGCGGGGTGAGATAAATACCAATCCGCTTTCTTCTTTTTAAGAGTGCAGGGGGCAGTCATGACGGGACTAAGTGTTATATGGAATCCTAATAAAACTGTTGATAACTATTCTCATTACATTAGAATCCCTCCATCAATCACGATTTGTTACTTTCATGGAGACCGCAATGAGAATCCTCAAGACCCTGTTCGCAAGTGCTGTCTTCTGTTTTATGACGGCATCGGTCAGTGCCGCTGAAGTGGTGGTGTATTCCGCCCGCAACGAGCAGCTCATCAAACCCCTGTTCGACGCCTACACCAAGGAAACCGGCGTGCAGGTCAAGTTCATTACCGACAAGGAAGGTGCGCTGCTGCAGCGACTCAAGGCGGAAGGCCAGAATACCCCGGCTGACATGCTGATAACCGTGGATGCCGGCAACCTCTGGGAAGCGGCCAGGGAAGGCCTGCTCAAGCCGGTCCAGTCGCGGACGCTGAACGCCAACGTGCCGGCGCACCTGCGCGATCCGGGCAATCAGTGGTTCGGCCTGTCGGTGCGTGCGCGTACCATGTTTTATCAATAACCAGAAGGTAAAACCTGCCGATCTGTCCACCTATGAAGATCTCGGCAACGCAAAATGGAAAGGCCGCCTGTGCCTGCGGACTTCCAAGAAGGTCTATAACCAGTCGCTGGTAGCGATGATGATCGCCGAGCATGGTGAAGCCAAAACCGAACAGATCGTCAAATCCTGGGTTGCCAATCTTGCGACCGAACCGTTCCCGGACGACACCAAGATGCTGGAGGCCATTGCCGCCGGGCAGTGCGATGTGGGCATCGCCAATACCTATTACTTCGGGCGTCTGATGGAGAAGAAAGCCGGTCTGCCACTAGTCCATTTTCTGGCCCAACCAGCAGGGCAGTGGCGTGCATGTGAATGTTTCCGGCGCGGGCGTGGTCAAGCATGCCAGGCACGAGAAAGAAGCCGTGGCCCTGCTGGAATGGCTGTCTTCCGTCAAGGCGCAGAACCTGTTTGCCGACGTGAACATGGAATACCCGGTCAATCCCGCAGTCAAGACCGACCCGGTAGTCGCTGCCTGGGGCAGCTTCAAGCAGAACCCGCTGAATGTCGCCAAGGCGGGTGAACTGCAGGCCGCTGCGGTAAAACTGATGGACCGGGCAGCTTATAGATGAAACGCCATGGCTGGCGCCTGGCTGCGGCCTTCATCGCGCTCCTGATCATTGTTCCGCTGGCGGTGGTGCTGGCATCGGTGTTCAGCCCGGAGCGCGAGATATGGCAGCATCTGCTGGAACATGTCTTGCCCGGCCTGCTGGGTAACACTTTCCGCCTGGTGGTGGGGGTGGCGATCGGCGTGACGCTGCTGGGCGTCAGTCTGGCCTGGCTGACTGCCGTATGCGAATTCCCGGGGCGGCGTTTCTTTTCCTGGGCGCTGCTGCTGCCACTGGCAATGCCAGCCTATGTCATGGCCTTTGTCTATGTGGCCCTGCTCGATTTTACCGGTCCGCTGCAAACCGGGCTGCGCGAACTGGCCGGCGGCGCCGGTGGCTTTCCCACCCATCCGCTCCGCTGGCGGGCGTGATCATGGTGATGAGCCTGGCCCTCTATCCCTACGTTTACCTGCTGGCCCGCAACGCCTTCCTGACACAGGGAAGGCGTGCGCTGGAAGCGGCGCAGTCGCTGGGCTACAGCCGCAAGGCGGGGTTTTTCAAAGTGGCGCTACCGCTGGCCCGGCCCTGGATCATGGCCGGCCTGATGCTGGCCCTGATGGAGACGCTGGCGGATTTCGGCACGGTCGCGGTGTTCAATTACGACACCTTCACCACCGCCATCTACAAGACCTGGTTCGGCCTGTTTTCGCTGCAGGGCGCATCCCAGCTTGCATCGGTCCTGATCCTGCTGGTCTTTGCCCTGATTGCCGCGGAGCAGTTTTCGCGCCGCGGCCTGCGCTTCACCCAGGCGGGGCGTCATACCCGGATGGAACGAATTGTTCTGAGCGGTTCCCACGCCTGGCTGGCCAGCGGATTTGCCGCCCTGGTGCTGCTGGTGGCGTTCGTCATCCCGGTGGTGCAACTGCTGGTCTGGGCGGAAAAAGTCGTGGCGCAGGATTTCGACGCGCGCTATCTGGGCTTTCTCTGGCATTCCCTGCTGCTGGGCGGGCTGGCTGCCGCGCTGATTGTCGTTGCCGCGCTGGTGCTGACCTATGCCCAGCGCCAGCACGACGATACCTGGACGCGCGCCATGGCGCGGATTGCCACGCTGGGCTATGCCGTGCCCGGCCCGGTACTGGCGGTGGGCATCGTCATCCCGCTGGCCTGGCTCGATCAGCAGCTGATCGGGGCGGCCAAAAACTGGTTCGGACTCGACACCGGCCTGATATTGCAGGGCACCTTGCTGGTCATGCTGCCAGCCTATCTCACGCGCTTCCTGGCCGTGGGCTACAACCCAATCGACAGCGCCATGCAGCGCGTCACCCGCAATCTCGACGAGGCGGCGCACAGCCTCGGCGTGTCCGGCCTCGCCATGCTGCGCCGCGTGCATTTGCCGATGCTGCGCGGCGGCCTGCTCTCGGCGGCGGCGCTGGTGTTCGTGGATGTCATGAAGGAGATGCCGATCACCCTGATGACCCGCCCCTTCGGCTGGGACACGCTGGCGGTACGCATTTTTGAAATGACCTCGGAAGGCGAATGGGAACGCGCAGCCTTGCCTTCTGTGGCACTGGTGCTGGCCGGCCTGCTGCCGGTCGCCTTGCTGATGAAACATACGGAAAAATCATGATGACCCGCTCCATCCAATGTCCGGTCCCCGTTCCCGGTGCGCCGCTGCTGGAAGTGACAAGAGATCCGTCAGGCATATGGCAGCCAGGAGGTGGTGAAGGGGCTTTCCTTCGGCCTTGCCCAGGGAAGCATAGGCTGTCTGCTGGGCCCGTCCGGCTGCGGCAAGACTACCGTGCTGCGTGGTGTCGCCGGCTTCGAGCCGGTTACTGGCGGAGAAATTGTTCTAAATGGCGCCAGTGTGAGCCGGCCCGGTTTCATGCTCCCGCCCGAGCAGCGGCGCATCGGCATGGTGTTCCAGGATTACGCCCTGTTTCCTCATCTCAGCGTGGCGGACAACATCGCCTTCGGCCTGCACGGCATGAACAGGCAGGACAAGACCCTGCGTGTGGCGGAGCTGCTGGAAGTGGTGGGGCTGCCCGACAGCGGACGCAAGTTTCCCCATGAACTGTCCGGTGGCCAGCAGCAGCGCGTGGCGCTGGCCCGTGCCCTGGCGCCATGTCCCGCCCTCCTGCTGCTGGACGAGCCGTTTTCCAGCCTCGACGTGGAATTGCGCGAGCGGCTCGGTCAGGAAGTGCGCGAGATCATCAAGCAGCAGAACACCACTGCGCTTATCGTCACTCACGACCAGCACGAGGCCTTCGCCATCGCCGACGAGATCGGCGTCATGCATCAGGGCGTGCTGCAGCAATGGGATAGCGCCTACAATCTTTACCATCAGCCCGCCAGCCGTTTTGTCGCGGATTTCATCGGCGAGGGTGTGCTGATTGCGGGAACCGCGTTGAATGGCGAGCAGGTTGAAACCGAACTGGGCTTGCTGAAGGGGGAAATCCCGGAAGCGTGCCGCGACCGGCGCAAGGTGGAAGTGCTGCTGCGGCCAGACGACATCGTGCATGACGACGCCAGCCCGATGCAAGCCGAAGTGGTGCACAAGGCCTTTCGTGGTGCCGACATCCTTTATACCCTGCAGCTGTCGAGCGGGCAGAAAGTGCTTTCCCTGGTGCCCAGCCACCACAACCACGCTTACGGAGAGAAGATCGGCATTCGCCTGGAAGCCGATCATGTGGTGGTGTTTCCGTGTGCGTGAACAGACTGGTATGGCGAATGCGCCACCCTTGATGGTGAAGTCTGCCATGACTTAAACCCCCCTCAGTCCCCCCTTGTCAGGGGGGAGACTGGCTCGCTCCTGCCCGGTTTGCCCCTCCCCTGACAAGGGGAGGCCGGGAGGGGTTGAGCTTCAATACACGATCTGCACGTTTTCCTTTTGCAGTTGCTCGCGCAGCGAACTCAGCAGTTCGTCATGCAGGTTGACATACCACGTCTCGCCCAGTTGCAGTTCGCAGGCAGCGTCCTTGTTGCGGTAGGCGATTCGCACCGGGCAGCCGCCATTGCGGTAGGGCGTCAGCAAGTCTCTTAACTTGTCTGCATCGCTGCCGCCGTTGCACTTGAGCAGCATGGCCTTGGCGAAGCGGGTACGTGCGCCGGCCAGGCCAAGCAGTTTCTCCGCCACGACCCTGAAGCCGCCGGCGTAGTCATCCTTGCTCACCTTGCCTTCCACGATCAGCAACTGGTCTTCCCTGAGCAGCTCGCGGTTGCTGTCGAACAGTTCGCTGAACACCGATACGTCCTGGCGCCCGCTGCCGTCATCGAGAGTGATGAAAGCCATCTTGCCGCGCCGCGTCATCTGGGTGCGGATGGCGTAGATCACGCCCGCCATGTAAATCGGCTGGTGCTGCGGCGCCAGATCGGAAAGTCTGGTGCGGATGAAGGTGGACAGTTCCTTGCGGTAGCTGTCGTAGGGATGGCCGCTGAAATAGAAGCCCAGGCTTTTCTTTTCGTATTGCAGCTGTTCCGCTTCGGCCCAGCGCGGAACTTCCACCAGATTCTCGGCGGAATCGCCGGCCGTATCTTCGCCGAACAGGCTGGCCTGATTGATCGAACGGTTATGCTGCTCGGCGGATTCCATCGCCAGTCCGACTGAAGCCAGCAGGCTGGCGCGATGGTCGGTAATGGCATCGAAGGCCCCGGCGCACACCAGCGCCTCGATGGTGCGGCGGTTGACGACGCGCTTGTCCACGCGGCGGCAGAAGTCAAAGATATCCTTGAACGGGCCGCCCGCCTTGCGCTCGGCTTCAATAGACAGCACTGCCTGCTCGCCCGTGCCCTTGACCGCGCCCAGGCCGTAGCGAATCTCGGTTCTGGAGACCGGCTCGAAGCGATAATTGGAGACGTTGATGTCCGGCCCCAGCACCTTGATCTTGTTGGCCAGAGTGTCTTCATAAAACACCTTGAGCTGGTCGGTGTTGTCCAGTTCAGAGGACAGGGTGGCAGCCATGAAGGCTGCGGTATGGTGCGCCTTGAGCCAGGCGGTCTGGTAGGACACCACGGCGTAGGCGGCGGTGTGCGACTTGTTGAAACCGTATTCGGCGAACTTCTCCATCAGGTCGAACAGGCGCATGGCCAGTTCCTTGCCATAGCCCTTTTCTTCCGCGCCGGTGCTGAACAGCTCGCGGTGCTTGGCCATCTCGTCGGCTTTTTTCTTGCCCATCGCGCGGCGCAGCAAGTCAGCGCCGCCCAGGGTGTAGCCGCCGATGATCTGGGAAATCTGCATCACCTGTTCCTGATACACGATCACGCCGTAGGTGGGCGTGAGGCAGGCTTTCAGATCCTCGTGGAAATAGTCGATCTTCTGCAGGCCCTTCTTGCGCAGGATGAAATCGTCCACCATGCCTGAACCGAGCGGGCCGGGGCGATACAGCGCGAGCACAGCGATGATGTCCTCGAAGCGGTCCGGCTGCAGCTTGGCCAGCAGTTTCTTCATGCCGTCCGATTCCAGCTGGAACACCGCCGTGGTGTTGGCTTTCTTCAATACTTCATAGGCGGCCGGATCATCGAAATGCTGGGTATCGAGCGGCCCGGTGAAGGTCGGATCGAGCCGCTTGAGGTATTTCAGCGCCAGCTCGATGATGGTCAGGTTGCGCAGGCCGAGAAAGTCGAATTTCACCAGACCGACAGCTTCCACGTCGTCCTTGTCGAACTGGGAGACCGGCACGGCCTCGGCGCCGGAGGCGACATACAGCGGGCAGAAATCGGTCAGCTTGCCCGGCGCGATCAGCACCCCGCCGGCGTGCATGCCAACGTTGCGCGTCATGCCTTCGAGTTTGCGCGCCAGGATGAACAGCTCGCGCACTTCCTCCTCGTTGTCGTAGCGCTCCTTGAGTTCCGGCACTTCTTCCAGCGCCTGGTCGAGGCTGACGAACTTGCCCGGCTGGGCGGGGATCAGTTTGGAGAGGCCGTCGCAGAAGTTGTAGGGCATGTCCAGCACCCGCCCCACGTCGCGCAGCACGGCCTTGGCCGCCATGGTGCCGAAGGTGGCGATCTGCGATACCGCATCCGCGCCATATTGGCGCCGCACGTACTCGATCACCTTGTAACGGGTTTCCTGGCAGAAATCCACGTCGAAGTCGGGCATGGAAACCCGTTCCGGATTCAGGAAACGCTCGAACAGCAGGGCGTAGCGCAAGGGGTCGAGGTCGGTGATGCCGAGACTGTAGGCCACCAGCGAACCGGCGCCGGAACCCCGCCCCGGGCCGACCGGCACCTCGTTGTGCTTGGCCCAGTTGATGAAGTCCGCCACGATCAGGAAGTAGCCGGGGAAGCCCATCTGCAGAATGGTGTCGGTTTCAAACTTGAGCCGGTCCGAATAGGTGGGGTATTGCGCCGCGCGCTTGGCTTCGTCCGGATAGAGTTCCTGCATGCGCTCCGCCAGCCCGTCCTCGGCGCGCTTGATCAGGTATTCGCTTTCGCTCATGCCCTCGGGAATAGGAAACAGCGGCAGCTTGCTCTTGCCCAGCTCCACGGTCAGGTTGCAGCGCTTGGCGATCTCGACTGTGTTTTCCAGTGCTTCCGGAATGTCGGCGAACAGTTCCGCCATCTCGGCCTGGGTTTTGAAAAACTGTTGCTCGGTAAAATGCTTGGGACGGCGCTGGTCACCCAGTACATAGCCCTCGGCAATGCACACCCGTGCCTCGTGGGCGCGGAAATCGTCCTGGTCGAGGAACTGGATCGGATGGGTTGCCACCACCGGCAGATCGAGTTCCCCGGCCAGAACCAGCGCCTGCTGGATATATTCTTCCGCCGGATTGGAGCCGGGGCGCTGCAATTCGAGATAAAAGCGCTGCGGAAAGCACTTTGACCATTCTTCTGCCAGTTGCCTCGCCTGCTCTTCGTTGCCGTTTAGCAGCGACTGGCCGATATCGCCAAGATGCGCGCCGGACAAGGCGATCAGGCCATCGCCAAGGCTGGAAGCCAGCCATTCCTTCCTGATTTCAGCCCGGCCACGGTACTGGTTGCCGCGGAAGGCCTGCGACAGCAGTTCGCACAGGTTGCCGTAACCCAGCCTGTTCTGGCACAGCAGCAGCAGGCGGCCCGGCTGGTCCCGGTTGGCCTCATTTTCGATCCATACGTCGCAGCCGATGAGCGGCTTGACACCGCCGCTGCGAGCCGCCTTGTAAAATTTCACCATCCCGAACAGGGTGTTCAGATCGGTCAGGGCCAGGGCCGGCATGCCGTCGGCCTTGGCGCGTTCTACTGGCGGGCAGGAATGGTCCTTGCCCACGTCCAGGCGCACGATGCCATCGGTAATGGAATATTCGCTGTGGAGGCGGAGATGGATGAAAGAAGGCGGGTTCATAGGGGTGGTATAATTTTTCCTTTGACCGATTTTACCACCCAATGAAACAACCCGAACTTCTCTTGCCTGCCGGATCGCTGGAAAAAATGCGTACCGCCTACGCTTTCGGCGCTGATGCCGTGTATGCGGGCCAGCCGCGCTATTCCTTGCGCGCGCGCAACAACGAATTCAAGCTGGAGCAACTGGAAACCGGCATCAGGGAAGCTCACGCCCTGGGCAAGAAATTTTTTGTCGCCAGCAACCTCATGCCGCACAACGCCAAGGTCAAGACCTACATGGCCGACATGGAGCCGGTCATCGCCATGAATCCCGATGCCCTGATCATGGCGGATCCCGGCCTGATCATGATGGTGCGCGAGAAGTGGCCGGAGGTGGCGATCCATCTCTCCGTGCAGGCCAATACCGTGAACTATGCGGCGGTTAAATTCTGGAAAAGCATGGGTCTGACCCGGGTGATCCTGTCGCGCGAGCTCTCGCTCGACGAGATCGAGGAAATTCGCCAGTTGTGCCCGGACATGGAGCTGGAAGTCTTTGTCCACGGCGCGCTGTGCATCGCCTATTCGGGCCGCTGCCTCTTGTCCGGCTATTTCAACCATCGCGACCCCAACCAGGGCACCTGCACCAATTCCTGCCGCTGGGATTACAAGGTGCACGAGGGCGAGGAAGATGCGGCCGGGGTGATCCGCGCCGATTTTTCCGCCCAGATGCAGGAAAGCGCCTTGTCCGATTGCGGCAGCCTGCCGCGTCATCCGCTGGCGGACAAGGTGTACCTGCTGGAAGAGCAGAATCGTCCGGGCGAGCTGATGCCGGTGATGGAAGACGAGCACGGTACCTACATCATGAATTCCAAGGATCTGCGCGCGGTCGAGCACATCGAGCGTCTGACGAAGATGGGCATCGATTCGCTCAAGATCGAGGGGCGCACCAAGTCGATCTACTATGTCGCCCGCACCGCGCAGGTCTATCGTCAGGCCATCGACGATGCGCTGGCCGGGCGGGCGTTTGACCTGAATCATATGTCCTCGCTGGAAACCCTGGCCAATCGCGGCTATACCGACGGCTTTTACCAGCGCCATCACACCGCCGAGCACCAGAACTACATGCGCGGCTATTCGGAAAGCGCCAAGAGCCAGTATGTCGGTGACATCGTGGGCTTCGATGCTGCCAGCAACATGGCCGAGATCAGCGTGAGGAACCGCTTCGTGGTAGGAGACAGGCTGGAAATTCTTTTGCCTTCCGGCAACCGGGTGGTGCAGTTGGAACGCATGGAAAACCTGGAAGGCGAGGCCATGGATGCTGCACCCGGCAGCGGCTGGACGGTGCGCATCCCCTTGTCGCCCGGAAATTATGCGCAGGGGCTGGTGGCGCGTTTCGTTGCCTGAAGTTCTATCATTGAATACGCATTCGTCGCCCTGATTTCCGGTATACTTTCAGCCGTTTAACAGATTAGTTTTCCATCAAATGCAGCTTTTCGCCTTCGGAATCAATCACCATACCGCGCCGCTCGCCATTCGCGAGCAGGTGGCGTTTCACGCCGAAACCCTGCAACAGGCGCTGCTGAATCTGGTGGAACATCGCCCCGTCAAGGAAGCGGCCATTCTCTCTACCTGCAACCGCACCGAGGTGTATTGCAATACAGTTGAGCCGCAGCAGGCGATCGAGTGGATGGCCGATTTTCACCAGCTCAAGACTCACGCCATTGAGCCTTATCTTTACGCTCTGCCGAAACAGGACGCAGTGAAACACGCTTTCCGCGTCGCCAGCGGGCTGGATTCCATGGTGCTGGGCGAAACCCAGATTCTCGGCCAGCTCAAGCAGGCCGTCAAAACCGCCGAGCAGGCCGGTACCATGGGCACCCTGCTGCACAAGCTGTTTCAGCGGACTTTCTCGGTCGCCAAGGAAGTACGCGGCACGACAGCGATTGGGGCCAATTCGGTGTCCATGGCGGCGGCTGCCGTGCGGCTGGCACAACGCATTTTCCCCAGCATCCACGAGCAGAAAGTACTTTTCATCGGCGCAGGCGAAATGATCGAGCTGTGCGCCAATCATTTTGCCGCCCAGCATCCAAAACATATCCTGGTTGCCAACCGCACACTGGAGCGCGCCGCCACACTGGCGCAGCGTTTCGGTGGCGGAGCGATCACGCTCAACGACCTGCCCGATCACCTTGCTGCTTACGACATCATTGTCACATCCACCGCCAGCCCCTTGCCGATTCTGGGCAAGGGCATGGTGGAACGCGCCATCAAGGCACGCAAGCACCGCCCCATGTTCATGGTCGATCTCGCCGTGCCACGCGATATTGAGGAAGAAGTGGCGGAGATGGACGACGTTTTTCTCTACAGCGTGGATGATCTTTCCCAGGTGGTGCAGGAAGGCCTGGACAGCCGTCAGGTTGCAGCCGCCGAGGCCGAGGCCATCGTCGAATCACGCGTGCGCAGCTTTGTGGAATGGATGGAAAACCGCGAAGTGGTGCCGACCATTCGCGCCCTGCGCGACCATGCGGACCGCGTACGCCGTCATGAGCTGGAGCACGCCGAGCGCATGCTGGCACGAGGCGAAGACCCGCGCGAAGTGATGGAATTGATGGCGCGAGCGCTCACTAATAAATTCCTCCATAATCCCAGCCACGCGCTGAACCACGCCAGCGGCGACGAACGCACCCAGCTCGAAGCCATGCTGCGCAGGCTTTACCACTTTCACCACGAGTAAGTCCGGTTAGGGTTCAAGGTATGCCGGATGCACAATTATTTTCATTTTTACCGCAAAGGGCGCAAAGGTTCGCGAAGGAAAAGCATGTCATCATGTCTGTGCCCCTGAACCCTTTTGCGTCCCTTCGCGCCCTTTGCGGTAAATTGCTTTTGTCCGGAAACTGAATAACGCATGAAACCTTCTATCCTGGCCAAGCTTGCTTCCCTGAGCGAGCGGCTGGAGGAGCTCAATTTGCTTCTTTCCAGCGCCGACATCACCAGCAATATGGACAACTACCGCAAGCTGACGCGTGAGCATGCGGACATCACGCCAGTGGTGGAGCAATATCGTGCCTGGCAGCAGTGCGAGCAGGACATGCGCGATGCAGAAGACATGCTGACTGATCCGGAAATGAAGGAATTTGCGGTTGCCGAGATTGAGGAAGGCAAGGCGCGGCTGGAGCAGATCGAGCTCGATCTGCAGAAATTGCTGCTGCCCAAGGACCCCAACGACGAGCGCAATGTCTTCCTGGAAATCCGCGCCGGAACCGGTGGCGACGAATCTGCGCTGTTCGCCGGCGACCTCTTCCGCATGTACACGCGCTACGCCGAGCGTCAGCGCTGGCAGGTCGATATCGTTTCTGAAAGTCCGGGCGAGATGGGCGGCTATAAGGAAATTATCGCCAAGATCATTGGCCAGGGCGCTTATTCCAAGCTCAAATTCGAGTCTGGCGGACATCGCGTGCAGCGCGTTCCGGCCACCGAAACCCAGGGCCGCATCCACACTTCCGCCTGCACTGTCGCCATCATGCCGGAAGCGGATGAACTGGCCGAGGTCAACCTCAACCCGGCCGACCTCAGAGTCGACACCTTCCGCGCTTCCGGCGCAGGCGGCCAGCACATCAACAAGACCGATTCGGCGATCCGCATCACCCATTTGCCGACTGGCATCGTGGTGGAATGCCAGGACGACCGCTCGCAGCACAAGAACAGGGCCCAGGCCATGAGCGTGCTGGCGGCGCGCATCATGGACGGACAGTTGCGCGAGCGCAACGCCAAGGAAGCCGCCACACGTAAATCCCTGATCGGCAGTGGCGACCGCTCCGAGCGCATCCGCACCTACAACTTCCCGCAAGGGCGCATCACCGACCACCGCATCAACCTGACCCTGTACAAGATCGACCAGATCATGGACGGTGACATGGATGAACTGACCGGCTCGCTGATGGCCGAGCACCAGGCGGAGATGCTGGCCAACCTTGCCGGAGAAGGCTGATTGGTGACGCCTGCCGAAGTTCTGGCGCGGGACAGCCAGAAACTGCGGCAGGCGCTTGGCCTCGACCTGCGCGAAGCGAGGCTGGAAATCCAGATACTGCTCTGTCATGTGCTCGGTTTGCCTCGATCCTGGCTTATCGGCCATGACCGCGATGTCTTGCCTGAGTCGACCGTACAAGCTTACTCGGCCCTGCTGACCCGCCGCCTTGTTGGCGAACCCATTGCCTATATCGTCGGCGGGCGGGAGTTTTTCGGGCTTGAGTTCCTGACCACCCCAGCAGTATTGATTCCACGCCCGGAGACCGAACTCCTTTTAGAACTTGCGTTGGCAAGGATTCCTGTAAATCAGCCTTGTCGAGTGCTGGACCTTGGCACTGGCAGTGGCGCCATTGCCATCAGCCTGGCAAAGAATCGGCCGCTGGCTGAGTTGGTAGCGGTCGACCAGTCTCAAGCGGCCCTGTCCGTGGCGCGTGAAAATGCTGCACGGCTACAGGCGCCTAATCTGCGTCTGCAGCAAAGCAACTGGTTCAGCGCTCTCGCAGATAAAGTCTTTGATCTGATTGTTTCCAACCCGCCTTATGTCGAAGCCGCCGACCCGCATCTGCAGCAAGGAGACGTGCGCTTCGAACCTTTGTCGGCGCTGGCCTCCGGGTCTGACGGCCTGGACGATATCCGCCGCATCGTCGCGGCCGCACCACAACATCTCAATCCGGGCGGCTGGCTGCTATTCGAGCATGGTTACAATCAGGGGCAAGGCTGCCGCGCGTTATTGCATCAGCACGGGTTTATGGACGTTGAGACAATTCGCGACCTGGCCGGGCATGAGCGGGTGAGCCTGGGATTTAAACCTAATAACGTCTAGTTAAAGAGAGGCTCGCATTCAGGGAGCCTTTTTTCCTTCGCCTGAAAATCGCGCACCATCCGTAGATTCAATGACATCAATGCCTATCGGCTAGCCTCCGGTTGGGTATTTTAATGGCCTGATTGCGCCCCATCTCTTGTAAATTAACTCAGGTTATGGCATCATCAGTTTTGTTTATTTAATGTAGTTGAGGGTCTGTGTCGTGAATCAAACGCTTCTGAATGGCGCCAATGGCATATTGAATTTAACCGGGCTGACTTGCCCGCATCCTTTGCTGGGTGCAAAAAAAGTGCTGGACGAGCTTGGCCCTGGCGAAGTGCTCTGCCTGGTTTCTGACTGCCCCGGTACGAAAGATGATTTGTTTTCCTGGATCAAACTGACAGATAACGAAGTCATCCGCACAGACAAGGACGCAAACGGTTCAGATCAGTATTTTATTCGCAAGGGCCGGCGCCCTCCTTCTGTTTTTAATGTCGAACTGGACATGAGAGGTACGGCCTGCCCAGGCCCCATTGTTGAAGCGAGGAAATTGCTTCAGGGCATGCAGGGCGGCGAAATACTGAAATTGGTTAGCAGTTGCCCCGCAACGCGGGACGACATTGATGCATGGATGAAAAGTAGCGGTCATGCGCTTCTGGAAATTCAAGAAATTGACCCTGCTGTTCTCGCTTTTTATATCAGGAAAAATTAGCCAGATCAGTCAGGATTAAACGATCCCCCTTTTACCTGCCGCAGCACCGGGCAGGTTTTTTTGTTTTTGCAGTAAAGATTTAAAGATGGAGCGGAAATCGCCGCCCTTGCTGAAAATGAGGTGGCAGGCTAAAGTTACGGGGTTAAAAATTACAGGGGGACGGGCGTGTTATCCATCATTCAAGCTGCCGGTTGGCCAATCTGGCCGCTGATTATTGCGTCGGTGATTTCGCTGGCGATTATCGGCGAGCGCTCTTGGTCGCTGTATGGTGGCCTGGTGGCGCCCAAGAGCCTGCTTCCTAAAGTGCGTGAATGGCTACACCAGGATGGCGTCAACGAAGAGATGATTGCAAATCTGGAGCGGCATTCTCAACTCGGGCGAATATTCGCGGCAGGTTTGCGCAACGTCAGCAGTTCACGCGAGATGATGAAGGAAGCTATCGAAGACGCGGGGCGCGCAGTCACTCACGATCTGGAGCGTTTCCTCACGACCCTTGGTACGATTGCTTCAATCAGTCCGCTTCTTGGGTTGCTCGGCACAGTGATCGGCATGGTGGAGATTTTCGGCGCACTCACCCCGACCGGAGGCAGTCCCGCCCAACTGGCTCACGGCATTTCCGTTGCGTTGTATAACACGGCCATGGGGCTGATTGTTGCGATACCCAGCATGATTTTTTATCGCTATTTCCGTGGCAAGGTGGATGCCCTGGTAATGGAAATGGAGCAACAATCGATCAAGCTGGTGGACATGGTTCACGGCGAACGGAAATAAGGCGCATCGCATGAATTTCCAACGTGGCCGGTTGAAGGATGATCCGGAAATCAACCTGATAGCAATGATCGACGTTTTGCTGGTGATCCTGATATTCCTCATGGTGACCACTACCTTTTCCCAGATTGCCGAATTGCAAATCAACCTGCCAACAGCCGATGCCGAGAAAAAGGCGGAAAAGCCGAATGAAATTACGGTGGCGGTCGATGCTTCTGGTCATTACGTGATCAATCGCGCGCCATTGGCCAACCCCGGCGTGGAGACATTGAGCGAGGCACTTCGTCGTGCGGCGGGGGGGCAATCCGACCCGGTTATTGTGATTAATGCTGATGCCGAGGCAACGCACCAGTCCGTAATCAATATCATGGAAGCTTCGCGTCTGGCAGGCTTCAATCGTATCAGTTTCGCCACCCAGGCTAAGAACGGCAAGTGACCGCTGGGTCGGGTTCCTGGCTGGAAAAGCAGTGGTACCGCCAAGGCCCGTGGCAAATTATGTTGTTGCCCCTCAGCGCCCTGTTCTGGCTGCTTTCCGCTTTGCGTCGGGCAGCATTCAGATATGGTTGGCTGGCTTCCCTGTCGCTGCCGGTGCCGGTGATTGTAGTGGGAAATATTACCGTCGGCGGCAGCGGCAAGACGCCGCTGGTGCTCTGGCTGGCGCATTTTCTGCGAAAACAGGGCTATATGCCGGGCATTGTGAGCCGTGGTTATGGCAGCAGTGCCATAGAGGCGCGTCCGGTTGACCCGGATGACGATCCGGCCTTGAAAGGGGATGAGCCCGTTCTGCTGGCGCGCAAATCCGCCTGTCCAGTGTGGGTGGGGCGGGACCGTGCGGCAGTAGGACGGGCCTTGCTGGATGCGCATCCGGAATGTAATGTCATTCTTTGTGATGACGGCTTGCAGCATTATCGCTTGCGGCGGGATGTCGAAATTGCGGTGGTGGATGGTCGGCGCCGCTTTGGCAATGCCAGATTATTGCCGGCCGGACCATTGCGCGAAGGTTTGTGGCGCCTGCATCGGGTGGATGCAGTCGTGATGAATGGGGATTGCGTCCTTGATGGGCTGGCGGCACGATACCAGATGCATTTAAACGGGAAGCTGTTGATCAATCTGCGCTCCGGGGAAACGCGCCCGGCGGCGGAACTGGCTGGGCTGAAATTGCATGCCTTGGCCGGGATTGGCCATCCTCAGCGTTTTTTTGATCATTTGCACGGTTTGGGGCTGGATTTTGTCGCGCATGTTTTCCCGGATCACCATGTCTACCTGCCTGGCGATCT
Source organism: uncultured Gammaproteobacteria bacterium (assembly GCA_963741495.1). Taxonomy (GTDB): domain Bacteria; phylum Pseudomonadota; class Gammaproteobacteria; order Burkholderiales; family Sulfuricellaceae; genus Sulfurimicrobium. The sequence continues at coordinate 39,074 of CAVUID010000023.1, read as the reverse complement.
GGATTGGCCTGATGCGGAAGCGTTGCTGATGACTGAAAAGGATGCAGTGAAATGTGCAGCATTTGCTGACAACCGATGCTGGGCGTTGCCGGTGACGGCAGAAATGGACCCGGTTTTCGGCCCTGAAATTCTGAAACTTTTAAGGAAAATGGATGGACGCGAAACTACTTGAAATCCTGGTGTGCCCTTTGTGCAAGGGCCCGCTGGTCTACAAAAAGACGGCGCAGGAGCTTGTTTGCAAGCCCTGTCGTCTGGCCTATCCTGTCAAGGATGATATTCCTGTGATGCTGGAGGAAGAGGCGCGCAAGCTGCCGGCTGACGAGGAAGTCTGATGGGGCTTGGTTTCAAGGTCGTAATTCCTGCGCGCTACGCTTCGACGCGCCTTCCCGGCAAGCCCCTTGCGGATATTGCCGGAAAGCCCATGGTGGTGAGAGTCGCAGAGCGGGCGCTGCAAAGCGGGGCCGATGAGGTGTGGGTTGCGACAGACAATGAAAGCGTCGCAACAGCCGTAAGTGATCATGGTCTCAATGTGTGCATGACTTCGCCGGATCATGCTTCCGGCACTGATCGCATTGCAGAGGTGGCGGTCCAGCGAGGATGGGGTGAAGATGCGCTGGTCGTCAACGTGCAGGGCGATGAACCATTGATCGATCCCGCCTTGATCGACGCCGTGGCGCAGCATTTGCATGAGCATCCGCTGGCTGCAATTTCCACTGCCTGTCACCGGATTCACGAGCATGCCGAAATGCTTAATCCCAATGTGGTGAAGGTGGTGCTGGACCGGGAAAGCCATGCCCTGTATTTCAGCCGGGCCCCGATTCCCTATGCCCGGGATGCGTTTGCTGCGGGCGAGTTTCCGCTGGGCTTGCCAGTGTACCGCCATGTCGGCATCTACGCTTATCGCACTGGATTTCTCAAAACCTATGGCAGCCTGGCGCCAGCGGCGATTGAACAGTTCGAGGCGCTGGAGCAGTTGCGTGCCATGTGGCATGGTTACCGGATCAGCGTTGCCATGATTTCCTTGCCACAGGCGGCGGGTGTGGACACGGCGGAAGACCTGGAACGCGTACGTGCTCTGTTCAGGCTCGGAGCCGAATAATAACGGGCTTATCTCTTTATAAAAAAAATTAAATGTGCAGCGTAAGCTAATTACAATAACCTTGTTGCAAGTTAGAAAAACAAGATATTCTTATCCACAATTGTATGAGCACTTTAATAAATTTCAGGAGGTAGACAATGCGTATGATTCTTCTCGGTGGTCCAGGAGCCGGTAAAGGTACACAAGCCAACTATATCAAGGAAAAGTTCGGTATTCCGCAGATTTCTACCGGCGATATGCTGCGCGCCCACGTCAAGGCGGGCTCTGAGCTGGGTGTGGCTGCCAAGAAAATTATGGATGCGGGCGGTTTGGTCTCCGACGACATCATCATCGGTATGGTGAAAGAGCGCCTGACCCAGGATGATTGCAAGAACGGCTACCTGTTTGACGGCTTCCCGCGCACCATTCCTCAAGCTGAAGCGATGAAAGCAGCTGGCGTGCCGATCGACTACGTGGTTGAAATCGATGTGGCTGACGAGGAAATCGTTAAACGCATGTCAGGCCGTCGCGTGCACGTGGCTTCCGGTCGCACCTACCATGTTGTGTTCAATCCGCCCAAGGTGGCCGGCAAGGATGATGAAACCGGCGAAGACCTGATCCAGCGCGATGACGACAAGGAAGAAACCGTCAAGAAACGCCTGGATATCTATCATGCCCAGACCGAGCCGCTGGTCAAGTATTACTCTGACTGGTCCGTATCAGGCGCGGCTGGCGCGCCCAAGTGCGTGAAAATTGCTGGTGTCGGTAAAGTGGATCAGATCCGCGACGCCATTTTCGCCGCACTGAAATAAAAACCTGGCTGCGATGAAGAAAAAAACAAGCGTCCCGGATATCACCAGCGCCCAGCTGTGGGTGGTGGAAACCGCGGTCAAGGAGCGTTTTGGCGCAGGCGTGATCGAGGTGCAGGTGGCGGATTCCGATATTCGCCTTGATCCTGCCGACCGTGAAATGACGTCCTGCCCGACACTGTACTGGACCGATGGCATCGCCCATTTCGTGATTTTCAAGGTTGGGGACGGCCTTTACCGCAGCCAGTTTTTCTATTCAAAAAGAGAGCAGTATGGCACCGGGCGCCGCGAATACGATGACCTCGCGGAATGCGTGTCGTTGCTGCTGAAAATGGAGGCGGACCAACGCAGCACTCGGGCCGCCTGAAACGAAAAATAGTTGGAGAATGGAATGGCAAAGAAAAACGCATTTTATGCTCAATCTGGTGGCGTGACAGCCGTCATCAATGCTTCTGCCTGTGGCGTGATCGAAACCGCCCGCAAGCACAAGGACGTCATCGGCAAGGTGTACGCTGGCCGCAACGGCATTATCGGCGCACTGACCGAAGATCTGATCGATACCTCGAAGGAGTCTGCTGAAGCGATTGCCGCCCTGCGCCATACGCCTTCCGGCGCATTCGGCTCCTGCCGTTTCAAGCTCAAGTCGCTGGAAGCCAATAAACGTGAATATGAGCGTCTGATCGAGGTGTTCAAGGCGCACAATATCGGCTATTTCTTCTATAACGGCGGTGGCGATTCGGCTGATACCTGCTTCAAGGTTTCCCAGTTGTCCGAGGCCATGGGTTATCCGATCCAGGCTATTCATGTGCCCAAGACGGTCGACAATGATCTGCCGATTACCGATTGCTGCCCCGGCTTTGGCTCGGTCGCAAAATATATCGCAGTATCAACGCTGGAAGCATCCTACGACGTCCGCTCCATGGCAAAGACCTCGACCAAGGTGTTCGTCATCGAGGTGATGGGTCGTCATGCCGGTTGGATCGCTGCTGCCGGCGGTCTGGTTGAAGATCATGGCATTCCGGTGGTTATCCTGTTCCCTGAAGTGGAATTTGACCAGAAGAAATTCCTTGCCAAGGTGGACGAGAACGTTAAAAAACACGGTTTCTGTACCGTCGTGGTGTCGGAAGGCTGCCACTACCCGGATGGCAAGTTCCTCGCCGAACAGGGCACCCGCGACGCTTTCGGTCATGCCCAGCTGGGTGGCGCCGCACCAGTGGTCGCCAACATGATCAAGGATGCACTGGGCTACAAGTTCCATTGGGCTGTTGCTGATTACCTGCAGCGCGCTGCCCGTCACGTGGCTTCCAAGACTGACGTCAAGCAGGCTTACCAGCTTGGCAAGGCTGCCGTTGAGTTGGCTGCCAAGGGGCGCAACTCGGTTATGCCGACGGTGCACCGTCTTGCTGATTCGCCATACAAGTACAAGATCGGCGTGGCTGATCTCAAGGACGTGGCGAACGTCGAGAAATTCATGCCCAAGGATTTCATTACCAAGGATGGCTTCGGCATTACCGCGAAGTGCAAGCGTTACCTTGCACCGCTGATTCAGGGAGAAGATTACCCGCCCTACAAGGACGGTCTGCCTGATTATGTGACGCTGAAAAACGTGGCTGTGGCCAAGAAGTTGCCGGAATTCAAGCTGTAATGATTTGCCGTGACGCTTGACCGGGCGCGTCAGCTTCTTACGATACAGACCGGCTTTGGTGGCGGCTACAATGCCAATTCAGCCAAGCTGGTTTTGTCTGAGATTCAGAAGGAGCATGGTCAGGCAGCGGTGGATCAGTTGATCCGCGAAATGCAGTTGGATCGGGTGTTTGGCTTCGAGCCGGGCAACCGCTTCGAAAGCGGTATCGTGGTGAAAAGCTGAATGCAAGAATCCGAAAAGGATCTGCAAGTTGTAAAACTATAAAAAACAGGGTCAGATCGCGGGCCGGGAAGGCCGCGGGACGATCAGCGGGGGCGTAGGGCCAGCCCGGATTGGCCTAGTAGCATCAGCAAGAAGGGGTAGGTCATTATGTCAGTCGGACTTTTGTTTGCACTAGTGTGCGCGGGTGCAGCGCTTCTTGTATGGGGCAGTATCAATCAAGTGGATTCTGGGTTTGCCAACCGGCAACGATCGCATGCGGGAAATCGCAGCGGCGGTGCAGGAAGGTGCTCAGGCCTACCTGAATCGGCAGTACACAACGATTGGTATCGTCGGCGTAATTCTGCTGGTAGCCATTTTTGCGGCGCTGGGCTGGCAAACTGCGGTTGGTTTTGCGCTTGGTGCGATTCTTTCAGGTCTGACTGGTTATATCGGCATGAACGTCTCGGTGCGTGCCAACGTGCGTACTGCAGAAGCCGCCAAGGATGGCATCAATGCCGCGCTGAACGTGGCCTTCAAGGGCGGTGCAATTACCGGTCTGCTGGTGGTTGGGCTCGGGCTTCTGGGTGTGGCAGGTTACTATGCCTTCCTGACGCTCAACATGGGCGCCACTGCCACTGAAGCGACGCATGCGCTGGTTGGCCTGGCTTTTGGTAGCTCGCTGATCTCCATCTTTGCCCGTCTGGGCGGCGGTATCTTCACCAAGGGTGCTGACGTCGGCGCCGATCTGGTGGGCAAGGTCGAAGCCGGCATTCCAGAAGATGACCCACGTAATCCTGCCGTGATCGCCGACAACGTGGGCGACAACGTGGGCGATTGCGCTGGTATGGCAGCCGACCTGTTCGAAACCTATGCCGTGACCATTATTGCTACCATGGTGCTGGGTGGCCTGATGATTACCGGCTCCCCCGAGGCAGTGATCTATCCGCTGGTGCTTGGCGGCGTTTCCATTATTGCTTCCATTATCGGCACTTTCTTTGTCAAGACGCAGCCTGGCGCCAAGATCATGAACGCGTTGTACAAGGGTCTGATCGTGTCCGGCGTGCTGGCGGTGATTGCGTTCTACCCTGTGACAACCTGGGTTCTGGGCGATGGCGTGATGATTGACGGCAAGATGGTTACGTCGATGAATCTGTATCTGGCTTCCCTGATCGGTCTGGGATTGACGGCAGCTCTGGTGTGGATTACCGAATATTACACTGCGACCGAGTTCGGTCCGGTACGTCATATTGCGGAAGCATCTACCACTGGTCACGGTACTAACGTGATTGCCGGCCTGGGTGTGTCGATGAAGTCAACCGCTGCTCCAGTACTGGCTGTCTGCGCTGCTATTGGCGGCGCCTATGCCCTGGGCGGCCTGTACGGTATCGCCATTGCAGCGACTTCCATGCTGTCCATGGCCGGTATCATTGTTGCGCTTGACGCCTACGGCCCGATCACAGATAACGCTGGCGGTATCGCTGAAATGGCCGGTTTGCCGGATGAAATCCGCAACATTACTGATCCGCTGGATGCGGTGGGCAATACGACCAAGGCAGTGACCAAGGGTTACGCAATTGGCTCCGCAGGCCTGGCCGCGCTGGTGCTGTTCGCTGACTACACTCATGCGCTGGGCGCCAAGGCAACTGGACTGGACGCCAATGCAATCGCCATGACATTCGATCTGTCCAATCACATGGTGATCATCGGCCTGTTTATCGGCGGCATGGTCCCTTACCTGTTCGCTGCAATGGGCATGGAAGCAGTGGGTCGTGCGGCAGGTTCCGTGGTGGTCGAAGTGCGCCGCCAGTTCAAGGAAATTCCAGGAATCATGGAAGGCAAGGCCAAGCCGGAGTATGGCACCTGCGTGGACATGCTGACCAAGGCCGCGATCAAGGAGATGATTGTTCCTTCCCTGCTGCCGGTGGCTGTTCCCCTCATCGTCGGTCTGACCCTGGGTGCGCAGGCTTTGGGTGGCGTACTGATCGGTACAATCATTACCGGTATTTTCGTGGCTATTTCCATGACCACCGGTGGTGGTGCATGGGATAACGCCAAGAAATACATCGAGGAAGGCAACTACGGCGGTAAGGGTTCCGAAGCTCACAAGGCAGCGGTAACCGGCGATACCGTGGGTGATCCTTACAAGGATACGGCAGGCCCGGCGGTGAATCCGCTGATCAAGATCATCAACATCGTTGCACTGATGATTGTGCCTCTGATCTGACCGGCAGGCGTTTGAATAAAAAAGGGCGGGCTTCCCGCCCTTTTTTGTGGCTGTGGTTTATATGGGTATAATGCGCGCTTATTTAACCTTCCTGGAAAGAGACTTAAAGTGAATCTGGATCGAGTAACATCAGGCAGCGACCTGCCCAACGACTTCAACGTCATCATCGAAATCCCCATGCACGGTGATCCTGTCAAATACGAAGTGGACAAGCGCACTGGTGCAATGTTTGTGGACCGCTTCATGTCCACCGCCATGCATTATCCCTGCAACTATGGCTATATTCCTCACACCCTGTCCGAAGACGGGGACCCTGTTGACGTGCTGGTGATCACGCCTGTGCCCCTTATGACCGGTGTGGTGGTGCGTTGTCGCCCAGTGGGCATGCTCAAGATGGAAGATGAGGCAGGTGTTGATGCCAAGCTGTTGGCGGTGCCGATTGACAAGCTGTGCAATATTTACCGCAATGTCGAGTCACCGCGCGATTTGCCCGAGTGGACCACCGCCCAGATCACGCATTTCTTCGAGCACTACAAGGACCTGGAAGCAGGCAAGTGGGTCAGGGTGCAGGGTTGGGTAGGGGCCGAGGAAGCCAAGCAGGAAATTCTTGACGGCGTAAAACGATTCCAGAATGCAGTCGAAAAACCGATGTTTTAACACTGGCGGTCAGTGGTCAGCGAATTCGCTGGCGGGAAGCTGATTGCTGAACACTGATGGCAAACTCTCATGAAAATATGCATCATTTCCGATAGCCACGATAACCGTCATCTGATGGCGGCTGCAGTTGAAGCTGCCAAGGCTCAGGGCGCCGAGGCGGTGATTCACTGCGGCGACGTGGTGGCGCCGCATACGTTGAAATCGCTGCTGAAATTCGGCCTGCCGGTACACGTGATTTACGGCAACAATACCGGCGATCTCTTTACCATGTCCAAGCTGGCTGCCGAGCCGGGTAGCGTGATCCGTTTCTATGGCCAGGACGCGGGCATCAATCTTTGTGGACGCAATATTTTTATTGTCCACTACCCTCATTACGCGCGTGCCTTGGCAACGACCGGCGACTGGGATCTGGTTTGTTGTGGGCACGATCACAAGGCATCCATCCAGACCGTAGCGACCATCAAGGGGGGGCATAGCTGGTATGTCAATCCTGGTACGGTGGGTGGCGTGGGCGCACCGGCTACTTATGTGCTGGGGGATCTTGCCCGATGCAGTTCGAGATCTTTGATGTGGCACTGGAAGAACCGACGCCAGTCCAGAACTGAGTACCACCGCGGAAATCCTGACTGCTTTAGGTCAATTTACACCCTCTATTCTGCTATAAGAAGATTCAATCAAATCAGCCGGGTGGTTTGATGGATTGAGATACTGATTCAGAGTAACATTGCGGGGCTTGTAAACCTAATGCAAAAGGCACCGGCCATCAGGGCCGGTGTTAGTCAGTATCCGTGATGGAGGAAGACCTGATGACGGAAGTCGTTGCAACCAACCAGACCATTCTGGTCGTAGGCGGTGGCATCAGCGGCATGACAGCTGCGCTTGAAGCAGCTGAATGCGGCAAGGAAGTGGTGCTGATTGAAAAGAACCCGGCTTTGGGTGGGCGTGTGTCCCAGCTCTACCGTTATTTCCCAAAGCTATGTCACCCCACGTGTGGTCTGGAAATCAACCAGCGCCGCGTCAAGCAGAACAAGCGCATCCGCATTCTGACCATGGCAGAAGTGACCGGCATTACCGGTTCCCCCGGTGATTACACCGCCAGCGTCAAGATTGCGCCGCGCTATGTGAATGAAAACTGCACAGCCTGCGGCGACTGCGGTGATGCTGCCGAAACCATGGTTGACGATGCGTTCAACTACAATCTGGGCAAGGTCAAGGCGGCTTTTCTGCCAAGCCGGATGTCCTATCCCCAGCGATATGTGGTTGATCCGTCCGTGATTGGTACGCCCGAAGCTGACAAGATCAAGGCCGCGTGCAAGTACGATGCCGTGGACCTGGACATGCAGGAAGAAACAGTACAGATCAAGGCCGGTGCAGTGGTATGGGCGACCGGTTGGAAGCCTTATGACGCCAACAAGATTCAGCCCTACGGCTATGACCGCTTTGCTAACGTGATCACCAGCGTCGAATTCGAACGTCTTTCCGATCCGCATGGGCCAACCGGCGGCAAGATTTTGCGCCCATCCGACGGCAAGGAAGCGAAAAACGTGGCTTTCATCCAATGCGCCGGTTCGCGCGACGAGAACCATCTGCGGCACTGTTCGCGTATCTGCTGCATGGCTTCGCTTAAGCAGACCAACTACGTGCGTGAAGCTTTCGGTGATGAAGGCAAATCCACGATCTATTACATCGATATTCGTGCGATCGACCGTTTCGAAGATTTCTACCAGAAAGTTCAGGCTGATCCCAACGTGAAGTTCATCAAGTCCAAGGTGGCACGGATTCTCGAGGACAAGGACGGCAATCCGGTACTGCATGGTGTGGATACCGAAGGTTATCACCGTTATGCGACACCGCATGATCTGGTGGTGCTGGCTGTGGGTATGGAGCCTTCGGTCAGTGCGGCCAATATTCCGGCTGAAATCGTCAGTGATGCGAGCGGGTTCATCGAGCAGGATCAGGCCAACGGCGCCATCTTTGGTGCGGGTTGCGCTGCCAACCCGCTGGATGTGAACCGTGCCGTGCAGAGCGCCACAGCGAGTGCCCTGCGTGCGATTCAAGTGATTAACCGTGTTGCCAGAGCGGAGGGTTAAACAATGGCGGACATGAAAGTAGGCGCCTATATTTGCCAGGGTTGCGGATTGGGTGAACGACTCGATACAGCCGCATTGGCCAAGGTCGCCCAGAAAGAGGGCAAGGCTCAGGTCGTGAAGGAACATGCCTTCCTGTGTAATGCTGAAGGTGTTGCGATGATTCGCAACGATATCGACAACGATGGCGTGACTCATGTCATGGTGGCGGCCTGCTCGCGTCGCGCCAAGACCGAGGCCTTTGGCTTTACCGATGTTGCCTTGTCCCGCGCCAACCTGCGCGAAGGCGTGATCTGGATTCGTCCGGACGACGAAGCGTCACGTGAAACCACGCAGGAAATGGCGGAAGACTATATCCGCATGGGTTGCGCCGAAGTCAAGAAAATGAAGCTGCCGGAAATTGATCCGGCAGCCGTGACCGAGCGTCGCATGCTGGTGGTGGGTGGCGGTATTTCCGGCATGACTGCAGCACTGGAAGCTTCCAAGGCCGGTTATCAGGTCGTGCTGGTGGAAAAAACCGGCGCCCTGGGTGGCTGGGCTGCCAAGCTCTACAAGCGTTCGCCGTCGCACAGCCCTTACGCCGATCCGCAATCTACCGGCATCGACGAAATGGTGGCTGCGATCAGCAGCGACAGCAACATCAAGGTCTACACCAACGCCATCACCAGCAAGATCGACGGTGCACCAGGCCGTTTTGTGGTGGAAATCAGCACCGAATCGGGCCCAACCGCGACGGAAACAGTAGGCTCCATCGTTCAGGCGACCGGTTTCACGCTTTACGATGCCAATAATCTGCCCGAACTGGGCTATGGCAAATCGGCCAACGTGGTGGATCAGGGCGGCCTGGAAGCGCTTGCCAAGGCAGCCAACGGCGGGCCGATCAAGCGCCCTTCCGACGGTGGCGAAGTCAAGACCGTGGTGTTCGTGCAGTGCGCCGGCCAGCGTGATGAAACCGGCAAGCACTTGCCATACTGCTCCGGTTCCTGCTGCCTGACTTCGGTCAAGCAGGCGATGTACTTCAAGGACCAGAATCCGGATGTGGATACGGTGGTGATCTACACCGACCTGCGCATGCCCGGCAACGGCGAGGATTTCTATCGCAGCGGACAGAAAAAAGGCGTGACTTTCACCAAGGGCAAGGTGTCCACGGTTGAAGCAACCGGCAACACCTGCAAGGTGAATTTCCATGACCTGATCCTGAACGATCAGACTGCGATCGAGAATGCCGATCTGGTAGTGCTGGCAACGGGCCAGGTGGCCAACTCCGGCGTGGACGTGGATGCCAAGCTCAAGGCCGATATTGCTGCCGCCGCAGGCGACAATTCCCTGCTTGATGCCTGGAATGCTTCCCAGGCGGAAGGTGGCGTCAAGCCGATTTCCGTGCTTAACCTGACTTATCGCCAGGGCCCGGATGTGCCGCAACTGAAATACGGATTCACCGACTCGCATTTCATCTGCTTCCCCTATGAAACCCGCCGGACCGGTATTTACTCCGCCGGACCAGTGCGCCGTCCGATGGATATCGTTCAGGCCGTGGAAGATGCCACTGGTGCTGCGATGAAAGCGATTCAGGCGATCGAGAACGCTGCACTGGGCCGTGCCGCGCATCCGCGTTCAGGCGACCTGTCTTTCCCCAAAGTGCGTATCGAAGGCTGTACCCAGTGCAAACGCTGCACGGTGGAGTGCCCGTTTGGTGCCATCGACGAGGATGAGAAGCGCTACCCGCAGTTCAACCAGGCGCGTTGCCGCCGTTGCGGCACCTGCATGGGTGCCTGCCCGGTTCGTGTGATTTCCTTCGAGAACTACTCGGTGGATACGGTGGGTTCGCAGATCAAGGCGGTGGACGTACCGGACGAGTTCTCCGAAAAGCCGCGTATTCTGATTCTGGCCTGCGAAAACGATGCCTACCCGGCGCTCGACATGGCAGCCATGAACAAGGAAGTCTATTCCGCCTGGGTGCGCGTGATTCCGGTGCGCTGCCTGGGTTCGGTCAACACCATCTGGATCACCGATGCACTCAACAGCGGCTATGATGGCGTGATGATGATGGGTTGCAAGCACGGCGATGACTACCAGTGCCACTTTGTCAAAGGTTCCGAACTTGCCAGCTATCGCATGAGCAAAGTGGGCGACACGCTTCAGGGCATGGGCCTTGAAACCGAGCGCGTGCAAACTTTTGAGGCGGCCATTACCGACATCGAGCGTTTGCCACGGCTGATTAACGAATATGCGGACATTATCTCCGCATTGCCGCCCAGCCCGTTCAAAGGCTTCTAGGAGGAGACAGGAATGAGTATTGAAAAGTACCGTGGTAACTTCCTCAAGGAAGTCGAGGAACGCGTCGAGGAAGGCAGCTGGGTCAAGATGTGCATGCAGTGCGGCGTTTGCGCCGGCTCCTGCCCGCTGGGTCCGCACTGGGAACATACGCCGCAGAAAATCTTCATGATGATCCGCGCCGGCAAGCGTGAGGAAGTGCTGTCATCCGATTCCATGTGGATGTGCACCTCATGCTATCAGTGCATCGTGCGCTGCCCGCGCAAGTTGCCGATTACTCATATCATGCACGGCCTTGCCTACCTGGCCAAGCGTGAAGGTCTGGCACCGAAGAATCAGCCGACCGCGCAATTTGGTCAGCTGTTCTGGGATAACCTGGTCAAGACCGGGCGCGTCAACGAGTTGAAGCTGAGCCTGGGCATGTACTTCAAGGATGGCTTCAGCCAGGGCATCAAGAATGCCATGGCGATGCAAAGCGTCGGCATGGGCATGATGAAGGCCAAGCGCTTGAGCCCGATGGAAATCATGGGCGGTCATGGTGTCAAGGACAAGAGTGGATTCCAGGCCATGCTGAAGAAGGCGCGGGAACTTGAGGATAGCCGCAGGAAACTGGCGTAAGGAGCAAGATACATGGCTAAGAAACAATATTCTTTTTACCCCGGCTGCTCTTCGCAGACCGGCGCATCATCCAGCAACTACCTGACTTCGACCAACTCGATGGTCAATCTGCTGGATGTCGCTTTGAACGAAATTCCGGACTGGAATTGCTGCGGTGCCTCCATTGGCTATGCAGGCGGTGGCGAGTTGCCGCGTATTGCCCTGTCGGCACGTAACATCGCCCTGTCCGAACAGCACAACCCGGGCCAGGAAATTGTGGCTACCTGCGCCGCTTGCTGGCTCGCTACCCGCGAAGCCAAGGAGCGCCTGGATCATAGCTCCTCGCTGTTGGCCGAAACCAATGAGGCACTCAAGGAGGCCGGTCTGGTATTCAAGAATGAAGCGCCTCCCGCCCGTCACATGGTGGAAGTGCTGATCGAGGATATCGGCTATGAAACCCTGAAGAGTGGCGTTAAAAAACCACTGGAAGGCATCAAGTTTGCAGGCTACGTGGGTTGCCAGACCAATCGCCCCTTTGGTATCGATGGCGAGTCCTTCGAAAACCCCATGTATCTCGACCGCATGGTTGAGTCCATGGGCGGCGAAGCGATCACCAACTACGATCAGAAAGTGACCTGTTGCGGTGGTGCGCTGGCTTTCTCCGAGCCTGAAAAGAGCCAGAAGCAGATTCATGACATTATCGAGTCCGCCTACGACCACGGCGCAGACATGATCGTCACACCCTGCCCGCTGTGCCAGGCCAACGTGGAAATTTACCAGGGTGAAGTGAACAAGCGCTACGGCAAGAAGTTCAACATCCCGGTAACCTACTATAGCCAGCTCATTACTGTGGCCTATGGTGGCAGCAGCAAGGACGCGGCACTGGATGGCCAGATTATTCGCGCCACCAAGCTGGAAGAGATTGCCAACAAGTAATTTTCGCGGCTGAGAATGCAAGGGGGCGCATCGCGCCCCCTTCTTTTTTGTAACATGGCTACGATTTCAGATAATTCGAAATTTCCAGGAGCAATCAATGAAACGCCCAAAAACAACCGATGAATATGTCGATCTGATGCACCAGGCGGTGTATGAAGTGGATGAAATCCGTTCCATCATGGATGAGGACTCAGATGAGTTTGCCCCATTCCGCCCTTATATCAATTTGCTCGATACCCAGTTGCGCAAGATGTACGACGACATGACGAATGGGTCGTACAAGTTCGACCCCAATGGTCCTGAACTGGCTTTCATGGAAGTGGTGCGCCGCCTGGGTCCTCGCCTGCCTTTCGGTAACCTGCTCAAGGTGATTGACGAGACCCACCGCTTTGGCCTGGATGTTGACGGCAAGTAGTTAAAAAGGCAGATCCAGTCCGGGTTCTGCTGTCAGTAACACCTGGCGGAACTCATCCTGGATGCGCTTCAGCGCATCTTCATTGTCACCCTCAAAACGCAGCACGATCACTGGTGTGGTGTTCGAGGGCCGCATCAGGCCGAAGCCATCAGCGTATTCCACGCGCAGGCCGTCGAGCGTAATGATTTCCTGCGCTGTCGGGAAGCGGGCTGTCTCGCGCAGTTTTTCGATCAGGGCGTAATGCTCGCCTTCCTTCAGCCAGATCTGTAATTCCGGCGTGTTGACGCTATCCGGCAGGCCATGCAGGGTGGCATTGAGATCACTCTGGCGCGAGAGGTATTCGAGCAGGCGGGCGCCCGTGTAGAGGCCGTCGTCGAAGCCATACCAGCGTTCCTTGAAGAAGACGTGTCCGCTCATTTCGCCTGCAAGCAGGGCGCCGGATTCCTTCATTTTCGCTTTGATCAGGGAATGCCCTGTTTTCCACAGGGTCGGCTTGCCGCCGCGTTCGCGTATCCAGGCAAACAGGTTGCGCGTGGATTTGACGTCGAAAATGATTTCCGCGCCCGGGTTGCGGGACAGCACATCAGCGGCGTACAACATCAGCTGGCGGTCGGGGAAGATGATCTGGCCATCCTTGGTGACCACGCCCAGGCGGTCGCCGTCGCCGTCAAAAGCAAGGCCGATTTCTGCGTCCGAAGTCTTGAGGCGCGCAATCAGGTCCTGCAGGTTCTTGGGGACGGAAGGGTCCGGATGGTGATTGGGAAAATGGCCGTCCACTTCACAGTACATTTCTTCCACTTCGCAGCCCATGGCGCGGTAGAGCGCGGGTGCGAAGGCGCCCGCCACCCCGTTGCCGCAGTCTATGACGATTTTCATCGGGCGAGCCAGTTTGACGTCACTGCTGATACGCTGGATGTATTCCTGGGCAATGTCGTACTGGCGGTAGTTGCCGTTACCGTGATTCAGGTTGTTTTGTTCGATCCGCATTCTAAGACCCTGGATGGTGTCTCCAGACAGCGTTTCGCCACCCAGTACCATTTTCAGGCCATTGTAGTCAGGCGGATTGTGGCTGCCGGTAACCATTACGGCCGAGTTTGCATGGAGCTGATAGGCGCCGTAATAGGTCATCGGTGTTGCTGCCATGCCGATGTCGATTACGTTGATGCCGCTTTTCTGAATGCCCCGTGCCAGTGCAGCAGCCAGATCCGGGCCTGAAAGCCGGCCATCACGGCCGATGACGATCTCGCTTTGCTCGCGGGTAATGGCTTCAGAGCCGATGGCGTGGCCAATGGCTTCGACAATTTCTGGCGTGAGCGATTTGCCGACAATGCCGCGAATGTCGTAGGCCTTGAAAATTTCTGCTGGGAGTGACGTCATGGAGGGTTCCGGAAAGAAAATGTTGTTAAAAGCAGCTTATTGTCTGGGGTGTTCAGGGAATGAAATTGTTGGGCGGCATGGCGCTGAAGCGCGTCTGCTGGTCTGGTGCGGGATGAATGTCTCCCATGTGAAATCCAAAGTTTCCGCTCTGTCGCTCAGCGACATAGAGTTGCAGCGTCCGGCGTACGGTTGCAAAGGCAATTTTGTCCCAGGGCAGTTCCTGTTCGGTAAATAGCCTGACTTCCAGACTTTCCACGCCCGCGCCAAAATGTGGCTCCAGCAGGCGGGCGCGGAAGAACATGTGTACCTGGCTGATGTGGGGTACGTTGAACAGGCTGTAAAGTGCGCCAATTTCCACTTTGGCCAACGCTTCCTCCAGCGTTTCCCGTGCGGCGGCCTGGCTTGTGGTTTCGCTGTTTTCCATGAAACCTGCGGGTAGAGTCCAGTAGCCATGACGCGGTTCGATGGCGCGGCGGCAGAGGAGAATCTTGTCTTCCCATTGCGGTATGCAGCCGATCACCATTTTGGGGTTCTGGTAGTGAATGGTATGACAATTGTCACACACATAGCGCGGCAGGCTGTCGCCTTCGGGGATACGCAGGCTGACTTTGGCGCCGCAGTGGCTGCAATAATTCATGGGTTTGAACAAAAAAATGGTATTCCCCGAACTTACCAAAAAAACGCCGGGGTGGATAGGGCGCTAAACTTTAAAACGGTGCACCGCCTTCCTGAGTACGGGTAGCCAGGCGGGATGTCGTTGTCCGTAGCGCAGCGCGATATAGAGCCGGGTGACAAACTTGATCTGGCGTGCCAGCTGGGGTCTGGCGCGCGAGGCCTTGGCGGCAAAGTCCAGCGGGCCTTCGCCGGGTGCGCGTTCAATGCCACGGCGCGCCAGTTTGGCGCAGAATTTTTGATACGCAGCGAGCGCCGGGTCGATAGTCCGGCGAGATGTGCGCCAGAGCATCCAGAAGGCAATCCCGAGCAGCATCAAGGCAAGCCCGCCAAGCATGGTCAGCGCCATGTTCTGCCATGAACCCAGCCCCTGGTGAAAGCTGGACAGGAAGCGCATTTGCCGTTCCTGGTTGTAGCCCAGTACCCACTGATTCCAGTTGTTGTTGAGCAGATCCAGCGAAAGCCGCATGCGCATCAGCCATTCCGCATCCAGTTGCATCAGGGCAGGGGGTAATTCGGCAGCGGGCAGGGCGCTGGCAATACCCATTTCGATGCGGCTGGGCGAAACTGCTGCCGTGGGATCTATCCGCACCCAGCCATCTCCGTCGAGCCATATTTCGGCCCATGCGTGGGCATCGGACTGGCGCACGATCATGTAATCGCTCATGGGATTGGGTTCGCCACCCTGGTAGCCGGTCACCACACGGGCCGGAATGCCTGCCGCGCGCATCAGGAATACAAAAGAACTGGCGTAATGTTCACAAAATCCACGCCGGGAGCCGAAGACAAAATCATCCACTTTCTGCTCACCGAGCAAAGGCGGATTGAGGGTATAAAAAAAGGCTTCTTCGCGAAATAGTTTCAATGCCTGCTGTGCAATGGCACGCGGTGATTCAAGGCTGGCGTGCCACTGTGCGGCAAGCTGCCTTGTCCCGGGATTGCCGTCGGGTAGATGCAGGGCGCGTTTCCGCGTCTCCTCGCTGAGGTTTTCCCCGAGCCGGTAGGCGGGATAGGAAGTCAGGCTGTAGCGTATGCGCTGGTGTAGCGGGATTGGCGCCAGAATCTGAAAGTCGGCAGAAACGCTGCTGCCGGGGGGGAGCTCGCTTGGCAGGTCGAGTGCGAACAGCCAGCGCTGATCGTGCGGCTCCAGTGTGATTGTATAGCGGTATGGCTGGCTCAGCGGGACGAACTGAATGGCACCGCCCGGTGGCTTGTTCCGGGTTGACCAGGCTCTGCCGTCGTAATCCCACAACACCGGGCCGCGCCAGTAACGCTGTGAGCTGTCCGGCGGCGGGCCATCGAATCTGACGCGAAAAGCCACCGCATCGGAGCGGATCAACTGGCTGATGGCGCCGGGACTCATGCTGTCAGAAAGCCCGGTCATGCCGGAATAAACATCTTTGGGCAGTCCCCACAGTGGGCCGACGCGGGGAAAAAACACGAACAGCACCAGCATCAGCGGAATGGCCTGGAGCAGCATGATGCCCGCGAGGCGCAATCTGGGCCGGGAAGGAAAATGCTTCAGCGGGTAGCTGTAGCCGATCATGGTGGCGGTGGTAAGCAGTACCACCAGCAGCAGATAGAGCGCGGTGGGAATGCTTTGCGAATAAAAGAAATGGGTGATCACCAGAAAATAGCTCAGGAAGATCACCACCATGGTGTCGCGCAGGGTTTTCATTTCCATCAGCTTGAGCGCGATCATGGTCACCAGCAGGGCAACCCCCGCATCGCGGCCCAACAGGGTGTGGTAATGGGCAAAAATACCCACCGTGGCGGAGAAAGCAATCAATATCAGCAGCCACTTTCTCGGCAGGGGGGCATTTGAGCGCAGGATGCCCAGGCGCCACAATCCCATGACAAGGCAGATGGGCCCCACCCAGAGCGGCAGGCGTCCAAGATGGGGCGCAGTGGCAAGCGCCAGCGAGAGCAGCAGCCAGACCAGGTTGGTCATGGCGTATTCCCGAACAGGGCGAGTGCCTGCAAGCAGCGGCGCATCTGTTCCTGTCCGTGGGCCGGAGGGTGCTGTTGACCCGGAAGTTTAAGGCCATAGTCCAGTCCGGCGCGGTCGGCATCCAGTACCCAGCGCGTGAGCCGGGATAGTCTGGCCTCCGTTTCCATGCCGGGCAAATCGTCCCAGTCCAGCCAGTTTTCCTGCGCTGTTTCACCGGAAAACTGCTTGGTCAGCATGCCACGTTCCTGCGCTACCGCCTTCCATGCGACATGGCGCAAGCCATCACCCGGTCGAAAATTGCGCAGCCCGCTGAAATCTTCCTGCCCTTCTCCCTGAGACTGGCCCCGCAGTGTTTTCGCAGCCATTACCGGAAGCTGCATCGTTTCAGGCGCAGGGCGGGGATAAACCAGACAGCTCATGTCCAGATTGAGGTGGCACCAGGCCCGTAGCAGGCCGAGGGGAAAAGTGGAAAACAGGCTGAAGCTGCCGGCGTGCAGCAGGCCGCGCTGCATGGCTGGGATGTGAAGTTCAAGAATAATGTGACCGCCGGCAGCAATGTCGCCGTAGGCGATGGGATTTGCTCCATGGCTCAGGCCGATGGCAAAACGCGGCTGGGCAGAGGGGTTGTCAATCTGGATTTGGAAATGCGCTTCCTGTCCGGCAAATACGGGTTCGGATTTTCCAGCGCTGATTCTGAGTTGCGCCAGGTTACGGTAAGTATGGAGAATCGACACCACCGCCAGGCTGGCAAGCAGAAAAGTAAGCACAAAGCCCATGCTGTTGGTGTAATTGATGGAGCCGAGCAGCATGACCAGCAGCATCAGCGCATAAATCAGCCCATGGCGGGTGGGCAGGATATACAGTCGCCGCTGGGTCAATGTGACTGGGCCGGCTTCCCGGGCGGGACGAAGCACGCGCTCCAGAAATGCGGGGCGAGGCAGCTTTACCTTGTCGAACAAGGCCATGGCATTCAGGGTATGGCGACGGAAGCCAGCAGATGCTGCGCCAGTGCGGCACCGCTCTCGCCGGCAAATTCTGCGCCGGGTCTCAGACGGTGCCCGGCTACGGCGGGCAGGATGGCTTGCACGTCTTCCGGCAGAACTTCCTTGCGCCCGTCGCTGAAGGCCCATGCCTGGGCCGCGTGCAGCAGTGCCAGCCCGGCGCGGGGTGACAGGCCATTCTGGAAACGTGGCGACTGGCGCGTGAAGCGGATTAGCGCCTGAACATAATCGAGCAAGGCGTCAGACACAAAAACTTGTGTGACGCCCTGCTGCAGGGCGGCAAGTTCCTGTGGCCCGAGGCTGGACTGCAACTGCGCCAGTAATTCGCGCCTGTCCTTGCCTTGCAGCAGGGCGCGTTCGGCCATGGAATCCGGGTAGCCCAGCTCGATGCGCATCAGGAAACGGTCCAGCTGCGATTCCGGCAGGGGAAAGGTGCCGATCTGATAGGTCGGATTCTGGGTGGCGATAACGAAGAACGGTTCCGGCAGTTGGCGGGTTTCGCCTTCCGCTGTGACCTGGTGTTCTTCCATGGCTTCCAGTAGCGCGCTTTGCGCCTTGGGGGTGGCGCGGTTGATCTCGTCGGCAAGGATCAGCTGTGCAAATATCGGACCGGGGTGAAATTTGAAGCTGGCGCTATCGCGTTCATAGATGGATACGCCCAGGATATCTGCAGGCAGCAGGTCGCTGGTGAACTGGATGCGCTGGAAATGCAGCCCCAGCGTCTGGGCCAGCACATGGGCCAGTGTGGTTTTGCCCACGCCGGGCAAATCTTCGATCAACAAATGGCCGCGCGCCAGCAGGCAGGCAAGTGCCAGGCGAATCTGCGTTTCCTTCCCCAGTATGATCTGTCCGGCTTGAGCGGCGAGACGCTCAATGATTGGATTCATGGCGTGCCTGCGAATGGGTTGTAACGGAATGATTGTAACCGATGGCGCCGCCAGCGAGGGCGGCGATCAGAACAGGGGGTTGCGCTGCTTTGGCGATGTTGCGGCAGGCAAACCCCTTACCAGGCAACACCCTTGCTTTCTGGGTGCTCTCCACGCTTGAGGGCGTTGACTGCATCGGCGGCTGATTTGACGACAATCCCGCGCGGGCAGAAAAAATCATCGAAAAGCATGTGGTGCTGGCGATTGACGTTCTTGTAGCGAATGTCTTCCCACTTGGCATTGCGTGCCTTGCCCCAGCCGCCGTCGTCGCGCCCAAAGGCGTAACGCTTCAACTCGCCCGAACTGCAGCGCATGCCTTCATAGCTGATGCTGTTGGCGCCGGCAGATGATTTGACCACCAGCGTATATCGAATCACCTTGTCTTCACCCAGCGTGACGGATGCACTGTCTATGAAGAAACGGTTGTCTGTTGTTGCACTGACGTAGAAAGGCAGGAGGTTTTCCGGTTTTGGCGCAGGAGGGAGTTGCGCTTCCATTTCTACCCAGGGCTTTTCCTCGAAATCATGTTCGAATTTACCCCAGCTTGACTGGTCAAATACGGCAGCCAGCGATGTGGCGGGCAGCAGGCAAAGAAGAAAGAGTCGCTTTTTCATGAGGTTCCCTGAAATTAAAAACCCCGCACGCTTGTGGCGCCGGGGTTCGTTCTGGTTGCTAAGCCTGGCTGGTAACCGGCATCACTTCCCTTACTTCAGTTTGATTTCCTTGTATTCCACGTGCTTGCGTACCTTGGGATCGTATTTCATGATCGCCATTTTTTCAGGCATGGTGCGCTTGTTCTTGGTCGTGGTATAGAAGTGTCCGGTACCCGCAGAGGATTCCAGCTTGATTTTTTCGCGTCCGCCTTTAGCCATGATTTACCCCTTAAACTGATTCACCGCTGGCGCGCAGGTCGGCCAGCACGGCATCAATGCCATTTTTGTCAATGGTGCGCAGAGCTGAGCAGCTCACGCGCAGACGTACCCAGCGGTTTTCGCTTTCAACCCAGAAACGGCGGGATTGCAGATTGGGCAGGAAGCGGCGCTTGGTCCTGTTGTTGGCGTGGGAAACATTATTTCCCGTCATCGGGCGCTTGCCGGTGACTTTACATACGCGTGCCATTGAGGTGACTCCTAAAATTTGTATCTTGAATTCGAAAAACGCAATTTATACCATATTTCAGTTGCCGGACTCAAGCAAAAAATCGTTTTCCGTTCTCGAATGCCTGTTCGACATAGGATTGCAGCGCCGCGCGATCGGCCTGTGGATACACGCCCCAATTGGCCTGGGTGGGCAGAATATCCATGCCGCAGTAATGCAGTACGCCAAGTATCGGTTCAAGATACAGGGTGGCAAGATCAATGTCCTGGCGTTGACGGCTGCCGATGTTGACCAGCATCTGCGCGCGCAGCTTGAGTTGTCCCTCGGTGCGGCCATCGACGTGCTTGAAAGCGAACCCCTGGGTCAGCACGCGTTGCAGCCAGCCGGTGAGGATGGCGGGCGGCGTGCTCCACCATACAGGGTAGGACAGCACCAGCCCATCGCAACTTCTGATGCGTTCCTGTTCTGCTCGAATGACCGGTGAAACCAGGCCGTTTTGCCAGTCATTCATTTCCGTGACTGATACCACCGGGTTGAATCCTTCGCCATACAGATCGGCTATTTCTGCCTCATGGCCGCTTGCAGCCACGCCAGCGATAAACTGCTCGGTCAATGCCTGGGTAAAACTGTCCCGCTGGGGGTGGGCGGTGACGATCAAAACTCTCACAGTAAACCTCGTTCCGCAAACGACAACACCGTGTCGCCGCCAACTATAAAATGATCCAGAACGCGTGTATCTATGATCGCCAGCGCATTTTTCAAGGTCTGGGTGAGCAATTGATCGGCATTGCTGGGTTCGGCCACGCCTGAAGGGTGGTTGTGCGCGAAAATAATGCCTGCTGAATTGTGGTGCAGCGCCCGCTTCAGAATTTCGCGCGGGTAGACGCTGGTCTGGGTCAGGGTGCCGCGAAAAAGTTCTTCATAGGCTATGAGGCCGTTCTGCGCATCAAGAAAAAGTGCGCAAAATACTTCATGCTTGTGTCCGCCCAGGGCCAGCCGCAAATAATTTTTTACTGCCTGGGGCGAACTCAGCACATTTCCGCCTTGCATCATTTCTTCCTGCAGGGCGCGCCGCGACATTTCCAGCACCGCCTGCAACTGCGCATATTTGGCCGGTCCGAGTCCGGGGATGGCGCAGAAATCAGCCTGGCTGGCGTGAAACAGAGAAGTCAGGCTGCCGAACTGCTTGAGCAGTTCGCGCGCCAGATCGACCGCACTTTTCCCCGTAATGCCCATGCGCAGGAAGATGGCCAGCAGTTCCGCGTCGGACAGGCTGTCAGCGCCCTGTTTCAGCAGGCGTTCTCTGGGACGCTCGTCCTCGGGCCAATCGGTAATCGCCATTTTGGGTCTGGATTTTTACTTAAAGACGGGAGCGTATTATGACCGATCCAATGAGAAAACGCCTGATGCCGAGTCTGTTGTTTATGTCGTTGTTCTTGTGGTGGCGGATCTGGTGTCGCTGAACATCCATTATAACTTGCCCTTGACTTGCGCTTAACCTGCCGTTAACGCGGCTTCCATCATGCTTCAACCATTGTTCAGGTTGGAGTATTGCCATGCATGCCACGCTTTCCCGCGCTCGCAGTTTGCGTTTTTCATTCGATTGGTCGCGGTTGTTCCCCTTCCTGAAATGGCGCGACAGGATAACCCGTAACAACCTGCGTGACGATGCCATGTCCGGTCTGACAGGGGCGTTGATCGTGCTGCCTCAGGCTGTGGCCTTTGCCACGATCGCCGGCCTGCCGCCGGAGTATGGCCTGTATGCGGCGATGATGCCGGCTGTTGTCGCTGCGCTATTTGGATCGAGCTGGCACCTGGTTTCCGGCCCGACGACTGCCATATCCATTGCTGTATTCGCCTCGGTGAGCCCCTATGCCGCCCCGGGGTCGCCTGAGTTCATCCATCTGGTGCTGACCCTGACCTTCCTGACTGGCGTGTTCCAGCTGGCTCTTGGGTTGGCTCGCATGGGGGTGCTGGTAAATTTCATTTCGCATACCGTGGTGATCGGTTTTACCGCTGGTGCGGCACTGCTCATCGCCGGCAGTCAGATCAAAAATTTCTTTGGCATGGATATCCCGCGCGGAACGCCTTTTTTCAAAACGCTGGAACTGTTCGTGTTGCAAATTGGCAGCATCAATTTCTATGTACTGGCAGTGAGCCTGACAACGCTGGTTGTTGGAATTCTGATCAAGCGCTACGCGCCCAAGCTGCCCTATATGATTGTCGCGATGGTGGTCGGCAGCCTGTTCGCCGCGGGAATTAATGATTACTTCGGTGTGGTGACGACTCAAGTCCACACGGTTGGTGCGCTGCCATCCGGCTTGCCGCCGCTGTCCCTGCCGGATTTTTCATTCCATGGCATTTCGCAGATGATGTTCCCTGCGCTGATTATCACCATGCTGGCTCTGACCGAGGCCGTCTCGATTTCGCGCGCTATTGCCACGCGTTCCGGCCAGCATATTGATGGCAATCAGGAGTTCATCGGCCAGGGACTTTCCAATATCGTCGGCGGCTTCTTTTCAGGCTATGCCGCTTCCGGGTCTTTCAATCGTAGCGGCGTCAACTATGCCGCGGGCGCAAAAACACCGCTGGCTGCGGTATTTGCCTCTGCCATCCTGCTGGTGATCCTGCTGCTGGTGGCGCCCATGGCAGCTTATCTGCCTACTGCCGCCATGGCCGGCATCCTGTTTCTGGTGGCGTGGGGTTTGATTGACAAGCACCACATCCTCCTGCTTCCACGCATCAGCCGTCAGGAAACCGTGGTGCTGTGGGTCACGCTGATCGGCACCCTGATTGATCTGGAAAAAGGCATTTTCTTCGGTATAGCCTTGTCTCTGGTGCTCTATCTCTACCGCACCTCACGGCCGACACTGGAGCCCGTGGTGCCGGATCATGACCTGGACAGTTATCACTTCGTACCTTCCGAAGGCCGCCCGGAATGCCCACAGATCAAGATGATGCGGCAGAACGGCTCTATTTTCTTCGGCGCAATATCTCACCTTCAGCAACAAATTCAGGAGGTAGAGAAGCGCGAGCCGGCGCATAAGCATCTGTTGCTGATGGCCAGTGGAATTAACTTTATCGATTTGGCCGGAGCCGAATTTCTGGCCGAAACAGCCCGACGCTATGCGCGTGCCGGCGGCAGCCTGAGTTTTTACCGAATGAAGGAAAGTGTCGCCGAGACCCTGCGCAAAGGTGGATTTCTTAAGGACATTGGAGAGCAGAATCTTTACCCAGCCAGATCTCGCCCTGCCGACGCACTATTCCAGAATCTGGATAAAAGCGTCTGTGAAGGCTGCACGAAGCGAGTGTTCCGTGCCTGCCAGGACGTATCCAGAACATCTGAAAACGCACACCAACAGACCCTTATTCAAGGAGCATTATTATGAGTCACTATCAACGCATTCTGGTGCGCATCCCTGCGGGCGGTCAAGGTGATGTCCTGCTGCACCGCGCAGCCGAGCTTGCTCAATCCCAGCGCGTGCAAATGCTGGTGGTGCAGGTGATTGACACGCGTAGCGGCTTCGAGCCCGATGGCCCGGCAGGCATTTTGCCGGGAGAGGTGGCTGCAAGGCGCGTGCCGGAGGCAAGAAAGCGCCTGGATCTGCAACTGGCACGCAATAATCTAAGCTGGGCAGAAGCCAAAGTGGTGTGGGGCGAGCCGCAGGCCATGCTGGCCGAAGTGATTCGCGCCTGGAAACCGGATGTCGTTGTTGCTTGTGATGGGCATGTGTCTCAAGGGATTGCACAAGGCGCGGATATCCTGACTGTGAGCTGCACCAGCCTGTTCAGGCGTTTGGCTGGAATCTGGCGCCAACCCACGCTTCAGCATGCATGACTGGCGCTGGAATTTTCCCGCAAGATAGGCTGGACGCAATGATGTGATTGGGGTAAAACCTTTACCAGTCGATTTTTCCGCGCTGCCACCCGTCCATGCAAGATTCAGAACCTATTTCCGTACTCATTGTTGAAGACAGCCAGGATCTGGCGGCGAACATTGCCGACTATCTCGAAGCCAAGGGCTATCTGGTCGATGTGGCCATGGATGGCGTCACGGGCTTGCATCTGGCCGTCACCCAGCCGCATGACGTGATCGTCCTCGATCTCATGCTGCCGGGCATCGATGGCCTGACCCTGTGCCGGCGCCTGCGCCAGGATGCAAAATCCGCCGTGCCGATCCTGATGCTGACGGCGCGCGATACGCTGGACGATAAGGCCGCCGGTTTCGGCGAAGGTGCCGACGATTACATGGTCAAGCCCTTCGAACTGCGCGAACTGGATTTGCGCCTGCGCGCCCTGGCACGGCGAGCGCGTTCCAGTGAAACCCTGAATCGTCTCAAGGTGGCCGATCTGGTTTTCGATCTCGATACGCTCTCCGTACAGCGCGCCGGACAGGCCGTCAGCCTGCCGGTGCTGCCGCTCAAGATTCTGGAACTGCTGATGAAGCGCACACCCAGCGTGGTCTGGCGGCGCGATATCGAACGGGCGGTGTGGGGCGATTCGCCGCCGGACAGCGATTCCCTGCGCGTACACATGCATACCCTGCGCTCGGCCATCGATCCGCCGGGCCTTCCCCCCTTGCTGCACACGGTGCGTGGCGTCGGCTACCAGCTGAAAGATCCGGATGCACCTGCCATCTGACCTGCGCGGGCGTGTTGCCCTGGTCTTCGCGGGCTTCGGTGCCCTGATCAGCCTGATCATGGCCGTGGTGCTGTATCAGGGGGCCCATGATCTGGGCCAGCGGCTTATCGACGAAACCCTGTCGGCGGAACTGGACGATTACATTGCCCGGCGCGAGCGTAATCCGGCATCCCTGCCACCGTCTACCGTTATCCTCCAGGGCTACGTGCGCGGTGGCGACGGAGAGGGCGACGTTCCGGATTACCTGGCGGCGTTGTCACCCGGGCGCCATGATATTCATCTGGGCACGCTGAGCTACCGGGTTGCCATACTTGAGCGTGGCGGCACGCACTATTACCTGCTTTACGACACCTCGCTGCAGGCCCGGCGTGAAAACCGTTTTGCCTGGATGCTCGGACTGATGACCGTTGCCATCACCTTGCTGTCGGCGCTGTGCGGCGTCTGGTTGTCGCGTGCCGTGGTTGCGCCCGTGGCCGATCTGGCGGCCAAGGTACGTCATCGCAGCCCGGATGAATGGGAGCACCCGCTGGCCGACGATTTTCCTGTCGGCGAGGTGGGCGAACTGGCGCGGGTGTTCGACCGCCACCTGATTCGCATGCGCGCCTTCATCGAGCGGGAGCGGGCTTTCAGCGCCGATATCAGCCATGAACTGCGCACCGCCCTGGCAGTCATCCTGAGTTCATCCGAGGTGCTGCTCGACGATGACAGCCTCAGCGCAAAGCAGAAAATCCGTATAGGCCGCATCGAACGTGCTGCCCGCGATATGGCCGAGCTGGGCACTGCCCTGCTGTTCATGGCGCGCGAGGAACACAGCCTGGCTGCTGGAGGCGGTTGCGTGCTGGCCGACGTGGTGCGGGAAGTGGTTGAAAAGCAGCGTCATATGCTATCCGGCAAGCCGATCGAGGTGGACGTGCATACCAGCCCGGAACTGATCCTGTCAGCGGATGCCGGCCTGGTTGAAATTCTGGTCAGCAACCTGATCCGGAACGCTTTTTCCTACACGGTGGCCGGCACGGTACATGTGCTGCAGGATGCGCATTCCCTGACCGTGAGCGATACCGGAAAAGGGATCCCGCGCCATGCTGTCGAACAGGTTTTTATTCGTCATTTTCGTGACATGGCGAGCGAAGGTGCGGGCATTGGTCTGTCCCTGGTCAAGCGTATCTGCGACCGCTATGGCTGGCAGGTGAAGCTTGAAAGCAGTGAGGGTCAGGGAACTGCGGTGAAAGTCAGTTTCACCTGAAGGGGGCAGCGTGGAAATATTGCAAAGTTGTGATGTCGTACTCTGCTGCGTAGCCCGACTTCACCATTCCCAGAAAAAAACATCAGCCGCTTCCCGTCAAGCGGCTGACAACACCCTGTTTTAACAATCGTTCTTTACGCACACTGGGATTCAGGCTAATCCCTTATCGCCATCGGCTTTCTTTTTCACGTAAAATGGAGGCCATTATGATAAATCTGGCTAAAAAACGCCTGTTGCTGGGTATCACCGGCGGCGTGGCTGCTTACAAGGCAGCGGAGTTAGTACGCCTGCTGGTGCGTCAGAATGTCGAGGTGCAGGTGGTGATGACGCAGGCTGCATGCCAGTTCATCACACCGGTGACCATGCAGGCGCTTTCCGGCCGGCCGGTGTTTACCGACCTGTGGGACAATCGCATCGACAACGGCATGGCCCATATTGATTTTACCCGCGACATCGATGTCGCTGTGGTGGCGCCAGCCAGTGCCGATTTCATTGCCAAGCTGGCGCACGGTCTGGCGGACGACCTGCTCTCCACCCTTTGCCTCGCGCGCATGTGCCCCTTGCTGGTGGCTCCAGCGATGAACAAACAGATGTGGGAAAATCCCGCCACCCGACGCAACGTGGCGCAGATCCGTGCCGATGGCGTTGCCATACTCGGGCCGGATAGTGGCGCGCAGGCCTGCGGTGAAACCGGCATGGGACGCATGCTGGAGGCCGAAGACCTGATGGCCAGCATCGAAGCCTTCTTCCAGCCCAAGTTGCTGCAGGGCAAACATGTCCTGGTTACCGCCGGGCCGACCTTCGAGGCCATCGACGCGGTGCGCGGCATCACCAATTCCAGCTCGGGCAAGATGGGCTATGCCGTGGCGCGAGCCGCCATGGAAGCCGGTGCGGAAGTCACGCTGGTCAGCGGTCCGACCTGCCTCAAGCCGCCCGCCGGTGCGCGCGTGGTGGATGTCACCACTGCCCAGCAGATGCTCAAGGCAGTGAATGAGAACGTGAATTGGGCGGACATATTCATCAGCGTGGCGGCAGTGGCCGACTACTACGTGCTTAACCCCTCCGAGCAGAAGATCAAGAAAGACGCCCATATCCTGACTCTGGAACTGGCGCCGAATCCCGATATCGTGTCGAACGTGGTGAACTTGCCCAATCCGCCATTCTGCGTCGGTTTTGCGGCTGAAAGCGAGAATCTGCACGAATATGCGGAGATGAAGCGCCGCCGCAAAAACCTGCCGCTGCTGGCGGCCAATCTGGTGCAAACAGCCATCGGCGGCGATGACAACGAACTGGTGCTGTTCGACGATGATGGCGATCATCCCTTGCCGAGGGCGCCGAAAATCACCCTGGCGCGGCAATTGATTGCCCATATCGCGAAGCTCTATCAGAAAACACAGAAAGACGGAAAATCCGCATGAAAATTGACGTAAGAATTCTCGACCCGCGCATGCACGAACAGCTGCCGGCCTATGCCACGCCCGGTGCGGCCGGGCTGGATCTGCGCGCCTGCCTGGAAGGGCCGCTGGTGCTGAATCCCGGCCAGACCGAGCTGATTCCCACCGGCATCGCCATCCA
This sequence comes from uncultured Gammaproteobacteria bacterium, assembly GCA_963741495.1. Taxonomy (GTDB): domain Bacteria; phylum Pseudomonadota; class Gammaproteobacteria; order Burkholderiales; family Sulfuricellaceae; genus Sulfurimicrobium. The sequence continues at coordinate 11,667 of CAVUID010000023.1, read as the reverse complement.
TCTGGCCGACCCCGGCTATGCCGCCATGATCCTGCCGCGCTCGGGTCTCGGCCACAAGCACGGCATCGTGCTGGGCAATCTGGTCGGGCTGATCGACTCGGACTATCAGGGCCAGCTCTTCGTGTCCTGCTGGAACCGCGGCCAGGCGGCCTTCACCATCAACCCCATGGAGCGCATCGCCCAACTGGTGGTGGTGCCGGTGGTGCAGGCCGAGTTCAATATCGTCGATGAATTCGCCGACAGCGAGCGCGGTGCGGGCGGCTTCGGCAGCACTGGAAAACATTAATTTGTTTACCACGGAGATCACGGAGGCCACGGAGAAAAAATGCCTCCAATCTCCGTGGCCTCCGTGATCTCCGTGGTTCAATTGTTTTGATCTTTAATTTGTAGAGTTAAGCAACCATGTTAAAAGCCTATCGTGACCATGTTGCCGAGCGCGCTGCCCAAGGCCTGCCGCCCTTGCCTCTTTCCCCCGAACAGACCGCCGCCCTGGTGGAGTTGCTGAAAGCGCCGCCTCAGGGTGAAGATGATTTTCTGCTCGACCTGTTCGAGAACCGTGTTCCGGCCGGGGTGGATCAGGCGGCCTATGTCAAGGCTGCCTTCCTCGCCGATGTGGCGCATGGCAAGGTTGAGACGCCGCTGATCTGCCGGCAGCACGCGGTGCAGGTGCTGGGCACCATGCTTGGCGGCTATAACGTCGGCACGCTGGTTGCCCTGCTGGACGACGCCACCCTGGCGCCGGATGCGGTGCAGGCGCTGTCGCACACCACGCTGATATTCGATGCCTTCCACGATGTGGCGGAAAAGGTGAAGGCCGGCAATGCCCATGCCAAAGAGCTGATGCAATCCTGGGCCAATGCAGAGTGGTTCACCAGCAAGCCGGCGCTGGCGGAGAGCATCCAGTGCGTGGTGTTCAAGGTGGACGGCGAGACCAATACCGACGATCTTTCTCCCGCGCAGGCCGCCTGGTCGCGTCCGGATATTCCGCTGCACGCCACGGAAATGCTGGTCGCCAAGATGCCGGATGGCCTGAAAACAATCGATCAGCTGAAGGAAAAAGGCCTGCCGCTGGCCTACGTGGGCGACGTGGTGGGCACCGGCTCCTCGCGCAAGTCCGCGATCAACTCGGTGCAGTGGTACATGGGCACGGATATTCCGCACATTCCCGGCAAGCGCACCGGCGGCATCGTGCTGGGCAGCAAGATCGCGCCGATTTTCTTCAACACCGCCGAGGATTCCGGCGCGCTGCCGATCCAGTGCGATGTGTCGGCACTGAAAATGGGCGACGTGATCACCATTTACCCGTTCAAGGGCGAGATTCATGACGCCGCCGGCAAAGTGGTTTCCACTTTCAGGCTTGAGCCGGTCACGCTGGCCGATGAAGTGCGCGCCGGTGGCCGCATTCCCCTGATCATCGGACGCGGCCTGACCAGCAAGGCGCGCGAAGCGCTGGGGCTGGCGCCGTCCGACCTGTTCATCCAGCCGCTCAACCGCCAAGGACACCGGCAAGGGCTACACCCTGGCGCAGAAAATGGTGGGCCGCGCCTGTGGCGTGGCGGGCGTGCGTCCCGGCACCTATTGCGAGCCGAAAATGGCCACAGTGGGTTCGCAGGACACCACCGGCGCCATGACCCGCGACGAACTCAAGGAGCTGGCCTGCCTGGGCTTCTCCGCCGATCTGGTGATGCAGAGCTTCTGCCATACCGCGGCCTATCCCAAGCCGGTGGATGTCAAGCTGCAGCACACCCTGCCGGACTTCATCACCTCGCGCGGCGGCGTGTCGCTCAAGCCGGGCGACGGCGTGATCCATTCCTGGCTCAACCGCATGCTGCTGCCGGATACCGTCGGCACCGGCGGCGATTCGCATACCCGCTTCCCGATTGGTATTTCCTTCCCCGCCGGTTCCGGCCTGGTGGCCTTTGCCGCCGCCATGGGCGTGATGCCGCTGGATATGGCGGAATCCGTGCTGGTGCGCTTCAAGGGCGAGATGCAGCCGGGCATCACCCTGCGCGATCTGGTCAACGCCATTCCCTATGCGGCCATTCAGAAAGGCGATCTGACCGTCGGCAAGCAGGGCAAGAAAAACGTGTTCAACGGCCGCATTCTGGAAATCGAAGGCCTGCCCGATCTGAAAGTGGAGCAGGCGTTCGAGCTGGCGGATGCTTCCGCCGAGCGCTCGGCCAACGGCTGTACCGTGCGCCTCAACAAGGAGCCGGTGATCGAATACCTGAATTCCAACGTGGTGCTGCTGGAAAACATGATCGCCAACGGCTATCAGGATGCCCGCACCCTGCAGCGCCGCATCGACGGCATGAAGGCCTGGCTGGCCAAGCCGGAACTGCTGGAGCCGGATGCTGACGCGGAATACGCCTACGTGCTGGAAATCGACCTGAACGAGATCAAGGAGCCGCTGCTGGCCTGCCCCAACGATCCGGACGATGTCAAGACCGCTCTCCGCCGTGGCCGGGGACAAGATCGACGAGGTCTTCATCGGCAGCTGCATGACCAATATCGGCCATTACCGTGCCGCGTCCAAGAGTTCTGGAGGATGCCGGCCTGCTTTCAACCAAGCTGTGGGTGGCGCCGCCGACCCGCATGGACGAGGCGCAACTGCGCGAAGAGGGCGTGTACGGCATCCTCGGCCGCGCCGGTGCGCGCATGGAAATGCCGGGCTGCTCGCTGTGCATGGGCAACCAGGCGCGGGTGGCGGACAAGGCCACGGTGTTTTCCACCAGCACGCGCAATTTCGACAACCGCCTTGGCAAGGATGCCCGCGTCTACCTCGGCTCGGCGGAACTGGCGGCGGTGTGCGCGCGTCTGGGCCGGATTCCCGGCGTGGAAGAATATCTCGCTCTGGTGCAGGACAAGATCGCACCGCATGGCGGACAATATCTACCGTTACCTCAACTTCAACCAGATGGAAGCCTATGCTGGCAAGGGCAAGGTAATCCCGGTGATAGAGGCTTAGAAGCATCATGATGAAACTGATTCTGTCCCTGACCAGCCCGTTCGCGCGCAAGGTGCGCGTGGTGCTGGCGGAAAAACGCATCGACTACGAAGCCGTGGTGGATATTCCCTGGGAGCCGACCACGCGCGTCCCAGAATACAACCCGCTTGGCAAGGTGCCGGTGCTGGTGATGGATGACGGCAACACCCTGTTCGATTCGCGCGTCATCGTCGAGTATCTCGACAACCTGACGCCGGTTTCGCCCCTGCTACCCAAGGAGAATCGCCCGCGTATCGCCGTGCGGCGCTGGGAAGCCCTGGCCGATGGGGTGACCGAGTCCGCTGCAACGATCTTTCTCGAACAGAAACGGCCCGAAGTCCGACAGGACCCGGAATGGATCGTGCGCCAGGAAGGGCAGGTTTTCCGCGGCCTTGAAGCCATGTCGGAGGATCTGGGCGAGAAGACCTGGTGTACCGGCGATTTCTTCAGCCTGGCCGATATCGCCGTGGGTTGCTGTCTGGGCTATCTGGATTTCCGCTTTCCGCATATCCAGTGGCGCGAGGCGCACCCCAATCTGGCCAAGCTGGCAGATAAACTGGCGCAGCGGACCTCGTTCGCCGAGACCGTGCCGGTGGCTTGAATATGCGTGCCTTCTGCATCGTGCTGGCTGGCCTGATGCTTGCGCCGAGTGCGGGGGCGGATACTGTTTACAAGTGTTTCGACAGGAATGGCAGGGTCGTCTATCAGTCGCAGTCCTGTGCCAGTTCTAATCTGAAGGCGGGCGGACAGGTCGAACCTCCTGCCGAAGTGCCGCCAGAGGAAGTTGAGCGGACCAAGTCCGAGATGGAAAAAATGCGCGTGCGCCTGGAAGCGAAGAAAAAGGCCGAGGAAGAAGCCAGAGCGAAGGCGCAGCAGCAGGAACTGGAGGAACGGCGGGTACAGGCGCTGGAACGCCAGGCTCATGCCGCAGAAGAGCAGGCTCGCGCTGCCGAGCGCCAGGCGAGAGCGGCGGAAGAAGAAGCCAGAATGCCCAATGCCATTTATGTCCCCGCATTAATCCCGACCAAGAAACCCGGTCCTGTAGCCAGGCCTCCGCATCCAACGCAGCGTTGCGCGCCGATCTGCCGACTGGCAGCGCGTTTCCCCAACCCGGTGAACCTGGTTCCGGGTTTGTCCCTGCGCCATCATCATTTCTGCCGGGTTTCCCCCAGATGGCCTGGCCGATGATGGAAATGGGTGTTGGATACCCGCTATCCGAAGTTGCGCGATCTGGCGCCCGAGATGAGCGAAATTTTTACAGCCCTGGATGTGTCGGAAAGTTGTCCTGCTCGGACCTGATGAGTGAATTCGTGGCGCGTTACCCCGATGTGCGCTTTTCCAGCCTGCCGCATCTAGGTGCGGATGGGGTGCGGCGCATGAGTTCGGGTTGAAGGGCGTCATGCACAGGTGGACGAAGCGCTGGCCTTCCTGCAAGAGGGTATCGCCCGGTGCGGCTACCGGATGCAGGCCGGGCGCGTTACAGAATAATCCCGCCGCCGAGGCAAACCTCACTTTCATAGATCACTACCGACTGTCCCGGCGTCACCGCCCATTGCGGGGCGGCGAACTGTACCTCGCAGCGGTCTGCATCCACATGCGTGATGCTGCAGGGCGCATCGCTCTGGCGGTAGCGCGTCTTGGCGGCATAAACCCATTGCGGGTGGGGCTGGGTGCCGCTGATCCAGTTGAGGTCTGCTGCCGTGAGGCGGTCATTGAGCAGCAGGGGATGGTCGTGGCCCTGCACCACGATGAGAATATTGCTGGCCATGTCCTTTGCGGCCACGAACCAGGGTTCGCCCTGGCCGCCGATGCCCAGTCCCTGGCGCTGGCCGAGGGTGTAGTAGGCCAGCCCCTGATGCTCTCCCACCACCTTGCCTTCCGGCGTCTGCATCGGGCCGGGCTGGCGCGGCAGGTAGCGCTGCAGGAAATCCCGGAACGGACGTTCGCCGATGAAGCAGATGCCGGTGCTGTCCTTTTTGGCAAAAGTCGGCAAGCCGGCTTGCTCGGCAATTTTCCGCACATCGCGTTTGTACAGGTCGCCCAGGGGAAAAAGCGTTTTCGAGAGTTGTGCCTGGTTGAGGCGGTAGAGAAAGTAGCTCTGGTCCTTGGTGCCATCTTCCGCCTTCAGCAGTTCGAACGAGCCGAAGCGTTCGCGCACCCGGGCATAGTGGCCGGTGGCGATTTTTTCCGCGCCCAGCGCCAGGGCATGGTCGAGGAAGGCCTTGAACTTGATTTCGGAATTGCACAGCACATCCGGATTGGGCGTCCGGCCCGCCTGGTATTCCTTGAGGAACAGGCTGAAGACCCGTTCCTTGTATTCCTTGGCGAAATTGACGGCTTCCACCTCGATGCCGATTTTGTCGGCCACCGCCAGCACGTCCATGAAATCCTGCTTGGCCGGGCAGTAGCCGTCTTCGCCGTCGTCGTCTTCCCAGTTTTTCATGAACAGGCCGATGACTTCATGCCCCTGCTGTTTCAGGAGCAGGGCGGCAACGGAAGAATCCACTCCGCCCGACATGCCGACGACGACCTTACTCATTGGGTTCTGCTCCCTTCATCCATTCTGCCAGCGTGAAAATGGCCGCTGGGTGACCATTATCGAAAAACCACGAATCTACCACGAATTCCGCGCCGCTTTCCTTTTCCGCAATGCGCGCCGACCAGTGCTCGTTGAAGATCAGGGGCGCGCGTTTGACCGGTTCCAGCACCCGGTGGAAGCGCAGCCAGCCGCGCTCCTCCATCAGGCGCAGGTAGGCGCTGGTGTTGTGGGCGTGATCGATGCAATCCATGCGGCCATCGACGCCCTCATCCGGAACGTTGCGCCCGCGGTCATTGAAGGTGGGCGTTTGTTCGCCGGCGGCAACCTGAAACAGCCCGATTGCCTGGGAAATGGCCTGGCGTTCTTCTTCCGCATTTCCGACCCAGGAAAAAAGGAGGTGAATGCGCGACAGTTGAGCGCCACGCAACTGGACCTCGGCATGCCTGGCGCAGCCGTAGTTGTAGCAAATGGAAACTTCATCGGCATGCAGCGACAGGCGCCACGCTCCACAGCATCAATGCGGAGAGAAAAATACTGCGCAACATCAACGATGGAGTAATCAGATCGAGCGGAAAGCGCTTGCCGGCAAGGTGATCTTCCACGCACTGCAGAACCAGCGGGCTGCGGTGGCGTGACTGGGACTCGCCGAATTTCCTCCGACGGTCAGCCAGACTGCGCGCACGATGCCGTCGTCCAGCGCCTGTTGCGGGTCGTGGGCACCAACTTGTCCGGAAAAGGCGAAGCGCAGGTAGGTGATGTCCTTGCGCGGGTGGTGCCAGCTGTATATGCCCTGCAGCCATTGCGGGGTGAAGATGTAGGCGGTTTCTTCCCGGGTTTCGCGGATCACGCCTTGCTCCAGCGTTTCTCCGGGCTCCCAGTGGCCGGCTGGCTGATTGAAGAGCAGGCCCTTGGTCAGTTTGCTCTTCCACCAGCAGAAATTTGCCGTTTTGCTCGATCACGGCGGCGACGGTGACGTTGGGTTTCCAGATCATGTGTTTTTGTGTGATGGAAAATTCATGAAAAGTGATGATGCCATAAACTGAAAAGGGCAGGGCCATTGGGCCATGCTCATTTTGTTTTGCTTGAAGCTGGGTTGTTTGCCAGGCGTGTTTACGGCTTTGCCCCAGGACTTCACGCCATTGGCCTGGTGCCAGACCGTCAAGTTTCCATTCGCCGATCCGGCAGCGGATCAGGCGCAGGGTAGGGAAGCCCACCTTGGCTGTCATGCGGCGCACCTGGCGGTTCTTGCCCTCGCGGATGGTGATTTCCAGCCAGCTGGTGGGGATGTCCTTGCGGAAGCGGATGGGCGGCGTGCGCGGCCACAGGCCGGGCGGCTCGTGGATGATTTTTGCCGTAGCGGGCTGCGTGACGAAATCGCCCAGATCGACACCCTTGCGCAGTTGTCCCAGCGCTTCCGGGGTGGGCGTGCCCTCCACCTGCGCCCAGTAAGTCTTGGCCTCCTTGTGGCGAGGGTGGCTGATTTTGTGTTGCAGTTTGCCATCATCGGTTAAAATCAGCAGTCCTTCGCTATCCGTGTCCAGCCGTCCGGCAGGGTAGATGCCGGGGATGGCCAGATAGTCCTTGAGCGTGGGGTGCATGCCATCGCTGCTGAACTGGCAGATTACGCCGTAGGGTTTGTTGAAGAGGATGAGCATAAAAAAGAATGGACAGGATTAACGGGATTATAAGGGCGATTGCCTTGCCGCGTTCATCCTGTTAATCCTGTCTGTTTTTATTGATTTGGGAGTGAAACATGTATCAGCACATCAAAGTGCCTGCCACAGGCGAAAAAATTCAGGTCAACAGCGACTTCACCCTGCAGGTGCCGGATTGCCCTATCGTGCCTTTTATCGAAGGAGACGGCACCGGCGTGGATATCACCCCGGTCATGATCAAGGTGGTGGATGCCGCCGTCGAGAAAGCCTATGGCGGCAAGCGCAAGATCGCCTGGATGGAAGTGTTTGCCGGCGAGAAAGCCACCAAGGTCTACGACGCGGATACCTGGTTGCCGGAAGAAACCGTCGCCGCAGTGCGCGAATACGTGGTATCGATCAAGGGGCCGCTGACCACGCCGATGTCCGGCGGCATCCGCTCGCTCAACGTGGCTCTGCGCCAGATGCTCGACCTGTACGTCTGCCTGCGCCCGGTGCGCTATTTCGAAGGCGTGCCCAGCCCGGTCAAGCATCCGGAACGCGTGGACATGGTGATTTTCCGCGAGAACACCGAAGACATCTACGCCGGCGTGGAGTGGGAAGCCGGTTCTGCCGAAGTGAAGAAAGTGATCGAATTCCTGCAAAAGGAAATGGGTGTGAAGAAAATCCGTTTCCCGGAAAGCTCGTCCATCGGCATCAAGCCGGTATCCATCGAAGGCAGCGAGCGCCTGATCCGCCGTGCGATCCAGTACGCGATCGACAACAATCGCAAGTCGGTCACCCTGGTGCACAAGGGCAATATCATGAAGTTCACCGAAGGTGGCTTCAAGAAGTGGGGCTATGAACTGGCGGCGCGCGAATTCGGCGCGGAATTGATCGATGGTGGTCCGTGGATGAAACTGCCGAACGGCATCGTGATCAAGGATGTGATCGCCGATGCCTTCCTGCAGCAGATCCTGTTGCGTCCGGAAGAGTACGACGTGATCGCCACCCTGAATCTGAATGGCGACTATGTTTCCGATGCGCTGGCGGCGGAAGTGGGCGGCATCGGCATTGCGCCGGGGGCGAATCTGTCGGACTCGATCGCGATGTTCGAGGCCACGCACGGCACGGCGCCGAAGTATGCAGGCAAGGATTACGTCAATCCCGGCTCGATCATTCTTTCGGCCGAAATGATGCTGCGTCACATGGGCTGGGTTGAAGCGGCCGACCTGATCATCAAGGGCATGGATGGCGCGATTGCCAGCAAGGATGTGACCTACGATTTCGCGCGTTTGATGGACGGTGCGAAGCAGGTGTCCTGTTCCGCTTTCGGCGACGTGATGATTCAGAAAATGTAAGCCGGCTTTGCCGCAATCCGTCCCCGAATCTGGGGACGAAAAAAAGCCCGTGGTTTTCACCACGGGCTTTTTAGCATTCTGAAGCTGTATTAGGCAGCTTGAATGTTAGAGGCTTGCTTGCCCTTAGGACCTTGGGTCACTTCGAATTGGACCTTTTGGCCTTCTTTCAGGGTCTTGAAACCACCCATCTGGATGGCGGAGAAATGTGCGAACAGATCTTCGCTGCCATCATCGGGGGTAATGAAGCCAAAACCTTTAGCGTCGTTAAACCATTTTACGGTACCAGTTGCCATTACATACTTCCTTAAAAAATTACGGGCTCAAACCCAAAAAATGTTTGAAATTCAAGACCGCAACCGGCCAAACTGGCACTGCAGAAAACTTGAAACCAAACACAGCCGTCTTTTTACGTCGTATATGACAGCAAGTCAAGCACTTTCGCATGCCCATCAAATATCGTTGTCTGCACTTGAAAAATTCCTTATTAGCGTCACAATTGAATACATTGAGTGAGTGTGATGAATATGCCTGGCAAGTTTCGAGAAAGCACCGTAGCCGAGAAGCGGCAAAGCAAGGTCAAGCCGCCGCCGATGTTCAGGGTGATACAGCAGCAACACCAGGAACAGCAGCGACAGGAAGACCGGCGCCCGGCAAGACCGCCGGCCGGCATCACGAAGACCCATGGCTCCCCCTTCATGGTCGGGTACCCCGTACCCCGAGTGTAGTACCAAGCCAACGGCGGGGAACGACGCCGGGGCCGGCCCTGCGCACACCATCGGGGGATGGGGGACGTGCGCAGGGCCGGCCCCGGGAGGGCCGCCGGCCGGCGCGGGGTCGCTGCGTCCCCGCGCCGGCCTCGTCGCGCGGCGAACAGCTAGACGGCGGCCGCCTCCTTCGCCGCCGCGGCGATGATCGCGTCGAACTCGGCGCCCAGGTCGGCCGGGAACTCGGCCGCCGGGGCCGCGAGGATCTCGGCGACCTTCTCCTGCGCCTTCTCGGTCGTGCTCTTCGCGCCGGCGTTCTTCCAGCTGTCGTAGTTGCCGGTCTCGCCCAGCCTCGCCTGCCACAGCTCGCGCACGTGCGCGCGGGTGTGGTTGTCGAAGAGGTAGTTGCCGTTGAAGCCCATCTTCTTGATGAGGTCGACGGCCAGAGTCTCCTCGCTCACCTCGATGCCGCTGAGGATGCGCTTGACCATGCCGATGATCTCGTCGTCGACGACCATGTTCTCGAGGCAGAGGATGCGCGAGCCGTCCAGCAGGCCGGTGCCGAAGGTGACGTCGGCGCCGTTGCTGTAGGCCATGAACATGGCGAGGGCGTTCTCGTAGGCGCTCTGGATGCCGGGCTCCTTGGCGGTCGTCGCGCCGGCGCCGTACCAGGCGGGGACGCCGTAGAAGTCGGCCATGTGACCCTGGACCGAGCGGATCAGCAGGGCCTCCGGCGAGTTGCTGGCGTAGGCGCCGGAGTTCATGTACATGGCCGTCGGGCCGCCGCCGTGCATCACAGGGGCGCCGGGGTGGGCGAGCTGGACCAGCGTGGCGCCGCTCAGGAACTCGGCGTTGTTCACCACGGCGGAGCCGGCGATGGTGACCGGGCCCGTCGCGCCCAGGATCGGCATGGGATAGAAGCTCACGGGGATCCCGGCCTCGGCGAGCGTGAGCGCGAGGTCCATGCCGTAGCGCTCCTGGTGGAGCGGGCTCACGGTGCAGATGATGGTCGTGAACATCGGGCGTTTCCTGAGCTCCTCCGCGCCGCCGGCCATGGCCTCGGCCATCTTGATCAGGCTGCGGGCCTCCCAGTCCTCCTTGATGCTCACGACGATGCTGTGCTTCTCGGAGTTGCGCACGCAGGCGTCGAACTCGTGCAGCACGCGCGTCTCGGGCGGGCAGTCCTGGGCGCTGACGACGGCGCTCGTGGCGCTGACGTTGTCGAGCGCCTGCACGACCTTGGCGCAGTCGGCGAGGTCCTGCTTGACGGAGCTCCTGACCTCGCCCGTCTTCGGGTCGCGGGCGAAGACGCCGCAGCCGTCGGAGCTGATGTAGACGTGCTCGCCGTCCAGCGGCAGGTCGTACTCGGGGTTGCGCGCGCCGAGCGTGTACTCGTGCGGCGCGGTGCTCATGGCCCGCTCGACGACGGCGGCCGGGATCCTCGCCACAGTCGTACTCGCGGTCGACGGTCGCGCCGTTGGCCTCGAGGATGTCGAGCGCCTTCTGGCTGTGGAACTTGACGCCCACGCTCTCGATCACGTCGAGCGTGGCCTCGTGGATCTGCCGGACCTCGCCCTCATCGAGGAGGTTCAGCTTGACGCGCTTGCCGACGTAGCACTTGTCTGCGTATGCCATCGAGGGACTCCTTCGGTTCTCAGAAGCGGCCGGACTCGACCGCGGCGATGATGTCGTCGAACTCGCGCCCGAGCTCCGCGGGGAACTCGGGTGCGGGGGAGGCGAGGATGCCGTCGGCGACGGCCCGCGCCTTGTCTTCCAGACGCGGGCTGCCCGCGCTCTTCCAGCCGTCGTAGGTGCCGGTCTCGCCGAGGCGCGCCTGCCAGAGCTCGCGCACGTGCTCGCGCGTGTGCTGCTCGAAGAGGTAGTCGCCGCGAAAGCCGAGCTTCTTGATGAGGTCGACCGCCAGGGTCTCGCGGCCGACCGTCACGCCGCGCAGCAGGCGCGTGATCATGCCGAACGTCTCGTCGGCGATCACGAGCTCCTCGAGGCTCATCTGCTGCACGCTGTCGAGGAGGCCGGCGCCGAAGACGACGTCCGCGCCGGCCATCATCTCCAGCACCAGGCCGAGCGTGTTCTCGTAGGCGCTCTGCGCCTCCGGCTGCTTGGCCTTGGTGCCGCCCCAGCCGAGCCCTGCCGGCATGCCCCAGTAGCGGGCCATCTGGCCCTGCAGGGCGCGCAGGAGCAGGGCCTCCGGCACGTTGGCGAAGTACGAGCCCGTGCGCATGAACAGGGCGGTCGGGCCGCCGGCGTGCACCACGCGGGCGCCGGGGCAGCCCAGCTGGATGGCGGTGACCGCGGCGAGGATCTCCGCCGCGCCCACGACCGCCGTCCCTGCCGGCGTGACCGGGCTGGTCGCGCCGAGGATCGGCATCGGGTAGAGCATCATCGGGATACCCGCTTCGCCGAGCTCGAACGCCAGTTCCATGCC
>CAVUID010000022.1:0-23910 GCA_963741495.1 uncultured Gammaproteobacteria bacterium | reverse complement strand
GGTTTCAAGGCAGGGGCGGGTATCGTTGCGGACTCCGAACCGGAGCGCGAACTGGCGGAAACGCGGGCCAAGGCGAAGGGGTTGTTACGGGCGCTGGCTCCCTGAAGATTTATCCAGCCATACGCCGATACCCTGAGCGTTGAGCTCAAAATCCATGCCCAGCAGCCTGCTGATTTCTTCCAGCGGTAAATTGCAGCCATGGGCCTGCAATGCCTCAAGCATGATTTCTTCCACGCCTGCCTTGAGGCGCTCGTGGCGTTTTTCTCCCGCTTTATGTAGCCGGATTCCCAGTTCCACGTAAGCCTCCAGCATGTGATGCAGATCAGCTGCAAGCCGCTCCAGCTGGGTGATGCGACTGTAGTGGGTAAGATAGATCTGAGCGGGTTCCAGGGCCATGATGCGGTCTATCGAAGCGTGCGCCGCATCGGGCTCGAACTGTACCGGCGTACACGTCGGGAAGATGAATTCACGCCCATCGACGTCGAATTCCCGGTAGGAAATCCCGAAAGTATCGCCACTGAAGACCGAATGGCTGCACTCGTCCCAGATGCAGAAGTGGTGGCGTGCATGGCCTGGGGTGTCGAGGAAAATCAGTTTGCGGCCGTTGAAATCAAGCTCGAAGTTATCAGGGGCCTTTATCACGCGCTCCGGCGTTACCGGAATGATCTCTCCATAGGTCTGTCTGACCGTAGCCTCGCCATACACAGCAGAAGCACCCGCCACCAGATTTGTGGGGTCGATCATGTGGCGTGCGCCGCGCGGATGCACCACCAGCCGCGCATTGGGGAACTGCTGCATCATCAGGCCGGCAGCCCCGGCATGATCCAGATGCACATGGGTGACGATGACATAGGCCACGTCATGTGGTGAGAGCCCCTTGCTGTTTAACGTTTCCAGTAGGTAAGGAAAGGAATAATTGGTGCCGGTGTCGATGATGGCGGCCTGGCCTCGTTCCACGATCAGGTGAATGGCAGCCAGCTGCGGACGCACGAAGCGCGAATCGATGGCCGTAATGCCATGATCAAAATCCTGATATTCGGTGTTCATGAGGGTATTCCAGATTCGGGATGCTGTGACGCTAGCAAACGGGGGAGTGCCTGTCCAGCTCAGTGTGTGTTGACCTTGCAGGCGCTGCAGTGCAAAGTGGCTGAATTATTAACAAGAAAGATAACAGCATGGTAAACATTCAGGCTCTTATTAATCCGCGGGTGCCGGATAGCGAAGCACTGCTCGAATTTGCCGAAGCGCTGACCGACCGGGCGCCGGATATCGAGCGCGATATGGCGCGCCTGGCGCAGGCGCCGACGGACCGGGTGGTGATCGCTGATATTTTTCGTGCCATGCATAACATCAAGGGCGATGCTGCCATGTGCAAGGTGGAAATGGCAGCCCTGATTGCCCATCCGATCGAGTCGCTGCTCACGCGCCTGCGTTCCGGTGAATTGCGTTATTCAAGGATGATGGGGGAAGCTATCCTGCTGGCTGTGGACCGCCTGGAACTGGCTACCGAGGCTCTGGTGGCGAGGAAGCCGCTGAGTCATCTGAAACTGGTCGAGCTGGTGGAAGGGCTTGAAAAATTGTGCCTGGCGCAACAGTCGGAATTGGATCGCCTTGCAGCGCAGGTGATTCAGAGCGTGACTGGGTTTCGACCGCAGGAAACGCTCAAGGCAAAAATTGGAAAATCGTCGGCACAGCCCATGGCGCAGGATCATGTTGTCCCCGATTTGCATTTTTTCCGCTCCCTGGCCTTTCAATATGAAGCGCGTTCGCCATTGCTCCAGGGGCGGACCGGGCGCATTCTGGAACTGGCGATGGAGACCAACCGGGCGGCGGGGTCCCCGGTGGATGCAACGCAACTGGAAGCCGCGGTTTACATGCACGATGTCGGGATGATGTTCCTGCCGGAATCAATCTGGCTCAAAACGGGGAAGGTCAGCGAGGAAGAGCGCCATGCTCTGCAGGCGCATCCTGGCTTGGCTGCCGGTCTGGTCGAGCGTATGCAAGGCTGGAAGGCGGCGGCGGAAATGGTACTGCAGCATCACGAAATGCCGGACGGCGCGGGTTATCCGAATGGCAGCATGGGCGATAAAATCTGTGGCGGAGCCAAAATTCTTGCCATTGTGGACGCGTTCGAAGCGGTTACCCTCAAGCATAATGTACGTGGCCACAAGCGCTCCATATTGAGGGCCATTGCCGAAGTGAATGCGTGTGACAAGCAGTTTGCTCCTGAGTGGATCGAGCCTTTCAATACCGTGGTCCGGCGTATGTTGGAACAGCAATAAGAGCGAATCATGACCATTATCAAACAGGAAGATTTCATCTCCAGCATTGCAGACGCACTGCAATACATTTCCTATTACCACCCGCTCGATTACATCCAGGCGCTGGGCGAAGCCTACGAGCGTGAGCAGTCTCCCGCCGCAAGAGATGCCATCGCCCAGATACTTACCAACTCGCGCATGAGCGCGCAAGGGCGCCGCCCCATCTGCCAGGACACCGGCATCGTGGTGGCCTTCGTCAAGGTGGGCATGGAGGTGCGCTGGGAAGCCGATATGGGCGTCAGCGACATGGTCAACGAGGGGGTGCGTCGCGCCTACACGAACCCGGACAACATGCTGCGCGCCTCCGTGCTGGCTGACCCGGCCGGGGCGCGCAGGAACACGCGCGACAACACCCCGGCGGTGATCCATTACGAGATCGTTCCCGGCGACAAGGTGGAAATCACCCTTGCGGCCAAGGGCGGCGGCTCGGAGAACAAATCCAAATTCGCGATACTCAACCCGTCGGACAGCCTGGTGGACTGGGTGCTGAAAACCGTGCCCACCATGGGCGCGGGCTGGTGCCCGCCGGGAATCTTGGGCATCGGCCTCGGCGGCACGGCGGAGAAAGCCATGCTGCTGGCCAAGGAAGCCCTGATGGAGCCGGTGGACATCCACGAACTGCAGGCACGCGGCCCGCAATAACCGGGTCGAGGAACTGCGTCTGGAACTGTACGAAAAGGTCAACGCGCTGGGCATCGGCGCGCAGGGACTGGGCGGCCTCACCACCGTGGTGGACATCAAAATCAGGGACTACCCGACCCATGCCGCCGGCCTGCCGGTAGGCATGATTCCCAACTGCGCCGCCACCCGCCACATTCATTTCACGCTCGACGGCAGCGGCCCGGCAGTACTGACGCCGCCCTCCCTCGACGAATGGCCGAAAGTGGACTGGCAGCCTCTCGCCGATGCGCGGCGCGTCAATCTCGACACCGTCACGCGCGAGGAAATCGCCAGCTGGAAGCCGGGCGAAGCCCTGCTCCTGTCGGGCAAGCTGCTCACCGGGCGCGACGCCGCCCACAAGCGCATCGCCGAACTGTTCTGCCAAAGGCGAGGGGCTGCCGGCCGGCGTGGATTTCACCAACCGCTTCATCTACTACGTCGGCCCGGTCGACCCGGTGCGCGACGAAGTGGTCGGCCCCGCCGGTCCCACCACGGCGACGCGCATGGACAAATTCACCGACATGATGCTGGATAAAACCGGCCTGATCGGCATGATCGGCAAGGCCGAGCGTGGACCGGAGGCCATCGAGAGCATCCGCCGGCACAAGGCGGTCTACCTCATGGCGGTCGGCGGCGCTGCCTACCTGGTCGCCAAGGCGATCAAGTCAGCCAGGGTCATCGCCTTCGACGATCTGGGCATGGAGGCGATCTACGAATTCGTGGTGCAGGACATGCCGGTGACGGTGGCAGTGGATGCGGGCGGCACATCCGTGCACACCACCGGCCCGGCCGAATGGCGGGGCAGGATAGGCCGGATTCCGGTGGTGCAGGGTTAAAGCGGAAAATTCTGGCAGGGGAATGAAACGCCCGGGGGGAAGCAGCATTTCATGCTTATCACTTTCCCCCGCGTATCAGTCGGTGAGCCAGTACCAGGACAGCGGGGGCAGGACGATCGCATCGTTGTCCAGCTCCATGCGCGTGCCCGACAAAAGGTCTTTCATGCCGTCCTTCTGAAAAAAGCCGTGCATTCTTAATGCATCGACTGAAAGCGTCTGTGTCCTCGACGTTGAAGTTGCCGACCACCAGCACCCGGTTGCGGATGTTTTGCGGGTCGGCTGCGGGAAAAGACCAGCAGGTTGGGGTTGTCCACCGTCAGCAACTGGCGGTTGTCGAAGTCCGCGAATGCCAGCGTTTCCTTGCGCAGCGCGATGATTTTTTTCAGCGCGCTGAATATCCGGTGCTCCACCGTGCCGGTCTGATGACGCTTTTTCCGCCTTGTCCCAGTCGAAGTGCGAGCGATGCATCCAGCGATTGTCATCGCGCTTGGAGGGGTCGGCGAGATATTCCAGGCTGTTGAGCATGCCGATCGCATCGCCGTAGTAAAGCAGGGGGATCCCGCCGAACGACAGGATCATGCTGTGCAGCAGCAGGATGGTCTTGATCGCAGCCTCGATGGCCTGCTTCGTTCTGGCTTTCGAGCGCGGCTCTCCAGTCCGACCAGTGAGGCGAGTGAGCCGGAGATGCGGGCGTCGCCTGTCTTGGGGTTTTCGCCGAACGGCAGGCCCCTGGCAGGCGAGCCCGGAAATTTGCCGGTAAAGTAATCGACCAGAAAGCGCCGGTGCTGCACCGGATCATAGCCCGCCATCCGGGCATCGTTGTCGTCGAAACCCAGGCCGATATCGTCGTGGCAGCGCACATAGTTGAGCCAGGTCGCCCGTTCCAGTTTGGTCGGAAGGCTTTTGATCCCCTGGTTGAGCAGCGCCGCGTTCTTGGTCGCGACCGCATCCCAGAGCAGGGTCATGAATGTGGCGTTGTAGGCGATCTCGCATTCCTTGGCGTTGATCGCGTCCTCGCCGAAATACTTGGCGATCTCGGCGGGTGCGACGATGGCCTCCGCGATGAACAGCACGCCCGGCGCGGTCACCTGGCAGCAGTCCTTCATCAGTTGCAGCAGCAGGTGGGCTTCGCGCTCGTTCTGGCATGCGCTGCCCATTTTCTTCCACAAGAACGCCACCGCATCCAGGCGCAGAATGTCCGCGCCCTGGTTGGCCCAGAACAGGATGATGTCGATCATTTCGATCAGCACCGCCGGGTTGCGGTAGTTCAGATCCCACTGGTAATTGTTGAATACCGTCATCACCCACTTGCCCATTTCCTCATCCCAGGTGAAGTTGCCGGGCGCGGTGACCGGAAATATCTCCGGCATGGTTTCTTCGTAGATGTCAGGAATCTCACGGTCATCGAAGACGTAGTAGTAATCCTGATACTGCTTTTCGCCCTTGCGTGCCCGCTGCGCCCATTCATGTTCGTTCGAGGTGTGGTTGACCACGACATCGAGGACCAGCAGCATGTCGCGCTTCTTGAGCGTGGCAGCCAGTGCGGCAACATCTGCCGTCGTCCCGAAGCGGGAATCGATTTTGCAGAAGTCGCGCACGGCATAACCGCCATCGCTGTTGTCCGGCGGGCAATCGAGCATGGGCATGACATGCAGCATGTTCACGCCCAGTTCCTGCAGGTAGGGCAGCTTGGCGCGCAAGCCCTTCAGGTCGCCGGCAAAGCGATCGCAATACAGCGCCATGCCGACCCATTTCTGGCTCAGGAACCAGTTGTAGTCCCGCTCACGCGCCAGGTCCGATTTCCGCAAGTGGGGCACCCGATCGATGTAGCGAAGCGCGAGTGTCTCGACCAGGCTGACCATCTGTTCCTTGAAATCGGGACGCTCGCCATACAGCAGGTGGAACAGGGAATGGATGGCGTAAAAATTCGCCCCGAGGCGGGTGTAGAAATGACGCAGGCGAAGATTCCCGATCTCCGGTTTCAGCTTGTACAGAATTTCGTTCAGCAGGGCGTGCGAGGCTTGTTCGTACATGTTTAATCTCTAATTCGATTTTGTTTGGGTCGGCCCCGTTTGGCTCAACTCACTCAGTTCTGCTCGCGCAGCCATGCGTCGATATCCGGCCGATAATGCGCGACCCCCTCAAGAATGCCGGCGCTGTAATTGCCGTTCATGCCGAGGTAGCCGCCCCGGGCGAGATAAAGGGTTTCCTGATGCGCCTTTGCCGCCTGGCTTTTCACTTCGTCATCGGCATTGGCGACCAGCACGGCAGGAATGTCGCTCAGCAACACATCCAGGTCATTGCCGCTGTCGCCGGCAAAGACCGTGTTCTCGTGACCGAAGCCTTGTTGCTGCATCAGGAAGTGAATGGCGTGCAACTTGTTGGCGCTGGCGGGCAGGATATCCAGCAAGCCGATTCCGGCCAGTTCGTCGATGCTCCAGATCAGGTTCGCCTTGATCCCGGCCTGCTGCAATTGCACGTTCATGTCCCCGATCAATTTTTGAGCATCGGTGTTCCAGCGGCACATAGAAGCTCAGCTTGTGGCGATTCTGCTTTTCCTGTTCCTGCAATGCTCAGCGCAGGAAAACCGCTCAATAATGCGTGAAGCTGGTCATGGCTCAAGCCACGCCAATCCGGTGCGATCTGCTCGTCCCATTCGTCCCACTGTTGCCAGCCGCGTCGAATCCACCTGATAGAGGGTCGAGCCCACATCAGCGATGGCGAAATCCGGTTGCGGCAGGCCGTAATTCCTCAATGGCCTGTTCGATGAGGGCACGATGCCGGCCGGTCACATAGGCCAGCGTAACGTCCTTGCAGCTCACCAGCCGCCGGAATCGGTCCATCGCCGCCGGCGACTCGGGCTGGGGGCCATTCGGGATCAGGGTCCGGTCGAGATCGGTGCACAGCAGACAATGGCTTCATGCAGCGGCGCTTCCATCCTCGTCCGCATAAGAAACTGGTAATGGTCCATGCCTCGAGAATACCGGCGGCGTTCGAGCTTCTTCGAAAAGTAAATGTTCTCGACGTTGGCCAGTTCGGACAACTCGGCGAGATGCCGGTTATCCACGACGGTTCCCAGCGTGTTGCCGCGCAGCATGTCCGCATCGTCACCGGTGACACCGGCGACCAGCGTGTTTTTCAGCGGGAAGCCCAGCTGGTCGGCGCACCAGCGAAGGGCCAGTCCCTTGGACGCCCGGATGGGCAGCACATCCAGAAATTGGCCGAAGGAAAAAACGATATTCACCGTCTGTTCGTTGCGCAGCAGGGTCTGCCGGATTTCATGGACGTCCGCCACTTTCGGATCGATGTAATAGCTGATCTTGAACGCGCTTTGATGGTGTTTGGGCTGCATCTCAAGCCCGGGGATCTCCTTGAGGATGTCGCGCACGGCCTGCGGGTTCCACAGATAATTGATATGGCGCGCCCAGACCGTGTCCTGGGTCAGATTCGGTGCATAGTGGATCTCGGTGCCCTGACTGGAGATCAACACGCCGGGCTCGGGAATGTTGTATTTGCGCAGGGTATCCAGCGCATCGTCCAGACGGCGGCCGGTCGCGATGCCGAAGATGGTCGACTTGCGATGCGCCTGCATGCGCTGCAGAAGCAGCGCCAGCGATTCACGATCGCCAATCAGGTTCAGATCGAGGCTGGTGAAAATGGCCCGGTCACGGAACACGCCCGGGCGCCGGCTCAGGTTCATGCGGGCGATCGGCTCCGTTTTTTCCACCAGTGGGCGGATAACCGACAGATATTTTTCCACGTGCGCCTGCCACGAATAATGATGCCGCACGCCTTGAATGCCGTTCTTGGCCAGACGGCGCCATGCCTGCTTGTCCGACAAGGTCTGAAGAATGATTTCCGCCATCGCCGGCTTGTCCAGCGGATTGATCAGATAACCGTTCTGGCAGTTCTTGATGATGTCGATCGGCCCGCCGTCCTCGGTGGCCACGATCGGCAGGCCAGCAGGCGGCCGCCTCGATCAGCGTCAGGCCGAATGGTTCGGTCAGCGCCGGATTGACGAACACGCCACGGGAAGCGGCCGCAAGACGATACAAGAGCGCGACCTCGTCCGGCTTGTGATGCTTGGGATACGCGACCTTGCCGTACAGGTCGTATTGTCGATGGCCAGCAGGATGTCATTCAGCACGGTTCTCGAACCGCTTTCCATGTCCTGGATATCGTCGCGATTGCCTGCCACGATCACCAGATTGGCGGCCTGCTGCAACTGGGGCGATTCACCATAGGCCTCGATCAGGGAAACAATGTTCTTTTTCGGGTCGGGGCGCGACAGCGCCAGAATGATCGGCTTGTCTGGGATGCGTCAGAAAGCGCTTGAGCTCGTGTGCGATATCACTGTCTTTTTCATTCCCCTGCGGCGGAAAGAACTTCTCCATATCCGTGCCGGGCGGGATCACCCGCATGCGGTCGGGCTGATAGAAATCGTACAGGCCGTATTGCTGCTCGATCTCCTGCTGCGTGCTGGTGATGACGCGCTCGGCGACGCCCAGCGTGGTTTCTTCCGCTTCGATGCGGCGCGAAGATGTTGTAGGCCGTCTCGATCTCGCTGCGCTTGATGCCGCTGGCCAGCAATTGCTTGCGCTTGGTGCGCCCCAGTGAGTGGCCGGTATGCACCAGCGGAACGCCCAGTTGGTGCGACAGCTGCGAACCGACATAACCGGCATCGGCATAATGGCTGTGGATGACATCCGGCAGGCGCGCCTGGTTCTTGAGGTAAGCCAGGGCGTTGTCGGAAAAGCTCTCCAGCGAATCCCACAACATTTCCTTGGGCAGATATTTTTGCTCGCCGCACTCGATGCGCACGATGCCCACTTTTTCCGACAGGGCCTCGAAGGGTTCCGCGTAGTCGGGGCCGACCTGGTTGTCGATGACGCGCCGCGTCAGCAGCATCACTTTTTCGACATCGTCACGTTCGCCCAGCGCACGGGCAAGTTCCACGACGTACTTGGTCTGGCCGCCGGTATCCGCATCGCGCCCCAATTCAAGATCGTGGCCGCGAATCAGGCCATGCACGCTGATCAATACGATATACAAAGGTTTTTTGGGCTCCCGGACTGCGTTCTTCATTCGCCCCATGCCTCTTTGAATGGCTCATAAAAATCAGCATGGTCAGGAACCGCGCCGCGAATCTCGCAAATCGCAGCGGCAAATGCATTGGCCCGTTCCAGCGTTGTGGCCATAGGCCAGCCCAGCAGCGTCCCAAGATGAAAACCGAGGCAAACCCGTCGCCGGCGCCGACCGTATCAACCAGGGTGATGGCCCTTTTTTTCTTGCCAGTCTCGGCAATTTTGCCGTCCCGATTCATCTGCCAGGCGCCCGCATCCCCGCAGGTGACCAGTACCTGTTCAAGATCGAATTGGTCCATCAATTCCCTGGCCTGATCCTGTGAATTGCTTCCTGATAATACAAGCATCTCGGCCAATATATCCACTTCTTCAATGTTCAACTTCACGATATCCGCGTTCTGCAGGGAGTGGCGCAGCGTCTTTTCGTCATACCAGGGTGCGCGCAGATTGATATCCAGAAATCTTGCCGCATCGGTGCTGCGCAACAAGGTCTTCAACGCCTGCCGGGAAACTTCATGTCGCTGCGCCAGGGTGCCGAAATAGACCAGCGCGGGATTGACAGAAAGCGAAGTCATGCGCACCACAGCCGGGTGAATGAAATCGTAGGCCTGCATGGGCAGAATCTCGAAACGGTGGCTGCCATTTTCGATATGTACTTGCACCTGCCCGGTCGGATGTTTCTTGTCGAGCTGGACGCCGAGGGTTTCCATGCCATTTTCAGACATCACGTTCAGCACCTTGTCGCGCAACGCATCATCGCCCAGGCGTGTGATCAAGACTGGGTTTTGCCCGAACGCCTTGAGATGGCACGCCACATTGAACGGCGCGCCGCCCAAGACGGTTCGGTCGGGAAACATGTCCGCCAGCACTTCGCCAAACAGCACGATGGTGTTCTGTTGGCTGGCAGGATGCAGCGCGGATGATCCGGGAAGAGTTTGCTGTGTCATTGACTTGGGTTTTCTCTCTGTATGGCCGGCTTGCAGATGTCACAATCTTCTGCAGGGTGCCGGAAAACAAGTGGACGAGTTGATTTTTGCACGAATGAGCGGAGCTTTGTCATAATGATTCGTACAAAATAAATTGGTATGAATATAATTGATGTAAACTGATAAAGCAAACTTGAAACCCGAGATGTTCACCGGCCCGCCTGATGAAGAGTCCGGGCTTTCTTGCTTGAGGATTCAACCAGAAGGTGCCGGAACACGAGGGAGAGATGCAACTTGAATCATCACAATGAAAAACAGCGTTCGCTTCAGGTGTTGAAAAAATTCCGGGTCATTTACGGCTCGATGCGTCAGCATTTTCGGGTGATTGAGCAGACCTGTGGTGTGACCGGGTCGCAGCTGTGGGTCATGCAGGAAATTTCGCATTCATCCGGGATTGGTGTTTCGGATCTGGCGGAGCGCTTGTCTATCCATCAATCGACTTGTAGCCAGCTGGTTGAAAAACTGGTGGCTCGCAAACTGATCATCAAGGAGCGCAGCAAGGAAGATCAACGCAGGGTTGGATTGCGTCTCACCGAAGAAGCGGGCGAATTGATCAGGAATGCGCCAGGCCCGGCTGAAGGCATGTTGCCGGAGGCATTGAACGCGCTACCGGAAGAAACCATTCGGCTGCTCGATAGCTCCCTGGAAGAAGTGATTAAACAACTGCAAATCGATGACAATAGATTCGCCGATAAGCCTTTCTCGGATCAGTCATTATAGCTGGCTGAATATTTTCAGCCGGTTTCAGGGATCACTGGAACGTGATTCCTTCTTCGCCAAGGGTAAAAGTGCCGCCACTGGTTTGAGTGTTGACAAGGTGGATTTTTCCAGCAATCTCGATCTGGACGCCACTGAACACGGCTTTTTCCACCACCACCTTGGCGTCCACGGAAAGCACTAGCTCGAACTCGAATTGTTCTTTTTCTTCCTGCAGGGTTTCGATATCCAGCATCAGGGCCATTTGCGTGTTTTCTGCCTTGCTGAGCACCCCAGCCGGCGCGCGCTCCGGATGTTTTTTTATAAAATCCAGCAGTTTGACGACTTCAATCATTGCTGTGGCTTTTGTGTCCAGATTTTGTGTCGTGCGTTTCAATTTGTCATGCAGATAGGGATTGGTGCCAACCATCACCCGGGTCTTGACGCCGGATGCCGATCCTATCGAAGCGGCCTGAACCAGCAGGGTGGCTTCGGTCAGGCCGCCAATGATGCGGCCAGTACCCGTTCCCGGTGTGCCGACCATGATCTGGTTGATGGCCGCCAGTTCACTTTGCATCACCAGATTGGCCACCAGTATGCTGTCGCCGGTTTCAACGCTGGCATTTTCGATGAAGTGGGCCGAGCAGGAGCCATCGCAGCGTATGCGGGCAATGCCTTGTTTCTGCTTTTTGTCCGGGTGTTCATGGACCTCGCCGTGGCCGATGATGCCGCCCTTGACAATGATGTCTCCTCCCGCGTCGAGCGTGGCGGCTTCGACCGTGCCGCCGACATGGATGTCACCGGTGGCGCGAATGCTCATGCCGACATGCACATCGCCAGTAATTTCGATGGTGCCATCGAAATCTATATTGCCGGTAGACAAGTCGACCGACTGTAGCGTAACTGTCGATTCCACTATCATGCCGTGGCTGATTTCCACTGGTTGTCCTGAAGTCTCCGCAATCAGGAAAGCAGGGTCTTCCGGATCAACCATTGCACCTTTTAGCTGGGGGGCAAAGAGAACTTCCTTGCCGGGATTGGCCGGAATAAGCTGACCCAGCACATTTTCACCAGATTCACCCGGAGTGGGCGGGTGTTTCTGCATCAGGCGCTCACCCTGGCGAATCGTGACAATGCCGCCCAGATCCCGGTAATCGGCGATGTCATTCTCATCGAGATGGGGGTGGCGATCCTTGACCATGGGAATCAGGCATTGCAGGCGTCCGTCTTCGCCGTGCACGACCTCGCGCCCTTGCGCGATCAGCGTTTTTTCCGCCGAACCGCTGGCCAGCAGATGGTCAATTTCTTCATCCAGAATGCCGGCAGTGATGGCCTTTTCCGACAGCGCAAGGTCAACCTGCTCCCGTGTCAAAGCTATGCCGCCGCAGGGGGGTGTTACGGTGATCCAGGCCGACATTTTGTCGGCTGCAATTTCGATAGCCGCGCTGGCATCGCGTACTTCGCCGATTTCAAGGCTGAACGGTGCGGTGGCCGTGGCATATTGCTTGATCAGCTGAGCCATGGCTGGCTCAAAGAGAAAGAGTTGCGCAAAGCCTGCCGCAGCAATTTTTTGCTGCAGCCAGTCCACATCGATAGGCGTCAGGTTTTCAGCCGGCGTAAAGTTTGCCAGCAGCTTGCGGCTGTCTTCCGTGATTGAAAGTGATAAAGCCTGGCTTTGCGTGTCCTGTGCTTCATCCATTCGGCATTCCCCTTGTTTTCTGAAAGGGTATCAGGTTTTTATTATAGCTTCCTGCTATTTGATCCGCAGCCTTACACACCCGAGCTGAAGAAGGTAATATTTCCTTTTATCACGCAAGCACGAGAGCAGGTAATGGGAATTCTGGTAAATATTGTTTGTGCAGACGAGGAAGAAGTCGAGGCCATCGGCGAGTCGCAGCATCCTGTCGTCGAGTGGAGCGGCATCGAGGCTCGAGATGTCGATACGGCAAAAATCGTAACTCTGCACTGCCTCCTGACCGGTGATGGGCTGGAGGATGCCTTTTATACTTACGAGCCGGTTTATGTGGCTGGCGATGAAGGCCCTATTGTCCTGCGGATTCCGGACGAAATCATGGAGAAGCTTGCCGGCCTCGATGAAGAGGCGATTGAGCGAGTGGGAGAGGAACTGGCTGCCACCGAGGAATTCGAGATGAGCGGCTGGCCCGCCGAAGAGGTTCAGTCCCTGGTGGAAGAGCTCTCAGAGCTGGCCCGGTTGGCCGATTCGCAGGGGCAGGCCATGTTCGTGTGGATGCACCCGCTGCTGACTTGAGAAATTCAGCAGCTTATACGCGTCGCTGTGTCTTCTTCCGCATCGCCGTCATACGCTGGCTCGATTGCCGGGCGAGTTGTTCGCGCCGCACCATCTCGTCGCGCATGCCCTGGAACTGTTCGCGAACTTCGCTGCTGACCAGGCTTGTTCCGAGCAAGCGGTGGAATCGATATGGATGGGATAAGGGTCGCGTTATAGTTGACCCGGGTATTCTGACCGTCGGCTTCGAGGTAGGTGACGCTGTCCATGCTTTTCATGCTGCCGCTGGTCGCGTGGGAAGTGACTTTCGCATAGGGAAACAGCTCCACGTCGCGCATGGACTCGAAAGGGAAACTCCACACCCCCAGGCTGTAAGTTCCTTTCTGCGCTACCTTGAGACGGTTCCCCTTGCGTTCCATGATCTTGCTGCTGGATAGATTGGGAACAAATCCCGCCATACGGTCAAAATCGGTCATGACATCCCAGGCGCGTCTGGGTTTTACCGCCACCTGCATGTCCACCGTGACGTGGAGCGTGTCGCCATCACGTTCGGTATGCACGTTGATATCCTGTTCCGACAGAATAATTGCCTGAGCCAGGCAAGGGCTGAATGCGAGAAGTAAAAGAGCACGGGGCGAATATGGATCACCGGCTCTACTTGACCCGCATGCCCGCTTGCGCGCCTCGTCCGGGCTGAGGATGAACAGGCCCGGCTCGTCGCCGGAAGCGGCCAGCACCATGCCTTCCGACAGGCCGAATTTCATCTTGCGCGGAGCGAGGTTGGCGACCATGACGGTGATGGCGGCCGATCAGCTTCTCCGGGCGCGTAGGCCGACTTGATGCCGGCGAACACCTTGCGGGTTTTGCCTTCGCCGAGATCGAGCGTCAGCCGCAGCAGTTTGTCGGCGCCTTCGACATGCTCGGCGTTGACGATGCTGGCGATGCGCAGGTCGATCTTGCTGAAATCGTCGATGCTGATGGTTTCGGCAACGGGATGCGACTGCGTTGACCTGGTTGCTTCGGCATGGCGTGTCGGTGTGGCGTGCTGGCGCATGCGGCTGGCGGCCGAGGATTCTGCTTTGTTGGCGTCGACCATGGCTTCGACCTGTTTCGGGTCGATGCGGGTCATGAGATGCTGTACTCGTTGATGCGGTGGCGGCAGGAGCAGGTTTTGCGCGTCGTCCCAGGTCAGCGGTTCGCATGTTGAGAAAAGCTTCGACCTGTGCGGCCAGTCTGGGCAGCACCGGCTTGAGATAAATGGTTAGCAGACGGAAGCATTTAGCGCGACCGTGCAGACTTCATGCAGGCGGTCACCTGCTCGGGTTTCTTGGCCAGTTCCCAGGGTTTGTTCGGTCGACACATACTGGTTGGCGCGATCGGCCAGCGCCATGATCTCGCGCAGCGCCTTGGCGTAATCGCGTGCTTCGTAGGCGCGGCGATCAGTTCGTCCGAGCCGAGCAGGATCATTTCGAGTTCGTCTGCCTCCGGTTGGCGGCGTTCGGTCGGCGCGATCAGGCGGCCGTCGAATCTGCTTGTGGATGAAGCCGGCGGTGCGGCTGGCGATGTTGACGAATTTGCCGACCAGATCCGAGTTCACCCGCGCGATGAAATCGTCCAGGTTGAGGTCGATGTCTTCCATCGTGCCGTTGAGCTTGGCGGCGTAGTAATAGCGCAGCCATTCCGGGTTGAGGCCCTGCGGCAGATAGCTGTCGGCGGTGATGAAGGTGCCGCGCGACTTGGACATTTTCTGTCCGTTCACGGTCAGAAAGCCGTGCGCGTAAACCGCTGCTCGGCGTGCGGTGGCCGGAGTATTTCAGCATGGCCGGCCAGAACAGGGCGTGGAAATACAGGATGTCCTTGCCGATGAAATGCTACAGCTCGGTTTTGGAATCCGGTTTCCAGAAGGCGTCGAAATCCAGGCCGTTTTTTTGCGCACAGGTTCTTGAAGCTGGCCATGTAGCCGACCGGCGCATCCAGCCAGACATAGAAATACTTGCCCGGCGCACCGGGAATTTCGAAGCCGAAGTAGGGCGCGTCGCGGGAGATGTCCCAGTTGTTGCAGGCCGGACGCGAACCATTCCTGCATCTTGTTGGCGGCTTCGGCCTGCAGGTGGCCGGTTGGTCCACTCGCGCAGAAAGTCTTCGCATGTCCGCCGAGCTTGAAGAAGTAGTGCTCGGATTCCTTGTGCACCGGTGTGGCGCCGGAAACGGCCGAAACCGGGTTGTTCAGTTCGGTGGGCGAATAGGTCGCGCCGCAGGCTTCGCAGGTATCGCCGTACTGATCCTTGGCATCGCACTTGGGGCATTCGCCCTTGATGAAGCGGTCCGGCAGGAACATTTCCTTTTCCGGGTCGTAGAGCTGCTCGATGGTTTTGGATGTCGATCAGGCCGGCTTCTCTGCAGCTTGCGGTAAATGTCGACTGGCCAGTCGCGGTTTTCGTCCGAATTGGTCGAGTAGTAATTGTCGAATTCGATGTTGAAGCCGCTGAAGTCGCGCGTGTGCTCGTCCCACACCCGGTCGATCAGGGCTTCCGGGGTGATGCCTTCCTTTTCCGCGCGCAGCATGATGGGCGTGCCATGGGTGTCGTCGGCGCAGACGTAGAGAACAATGCGTGTCCGCTTGCATTTTCTGAAACCGTACCCAGATATCGGTCTGGATGTATTCAACCAGGTGGCCGAGGTGGATGCTGCCGTTGGCATAGGGCAGGGCGGACGTGACCAGGATTTTGCGTGTCATGGGAAGCTCGGAACAGAAAAACTGAAATTGTAACAAAGTCGGCCGCGTGGATAGTAGCGTGCCACTTTTTATTGTTTAAACTTCGCTATTTTATCAGTAGCCCGAATTATTTATTAGGAGCAAGCATGGCCGTTTCTGAACAGCAAGTGCAAACCGCACTCAAGGAATTGATCGATCCTCATACCAAGAAGGATTTCATGTCCAGCAAATCCGCCAAGAACATCAAGATGGACGGCGATAACGTGACGGTGGACGTCGTGCTGGGCTACCCCGCCAAGAGCGTGATGGCCGACATCCAGAAACTGGTGAGCGACAAGCTGAAAACCATTGCCGGCGTCGGCGACGTGACAGTCAACATGAGCCAGAAAATTGTTTCCCACGCCGTGCAGAAGGGCGTCAAGCTGATTCCCGGCGTCAAGAACGTCATCGCCGTGGCTTCCGGCAAGGGCGGCGTGGGCAAATCCACCACCGCCGTCAACCTGGCGCTGGCGCTGGCGGCTGAAGGCGCATCGGTTGGCATCATGGATGCGGACATCTACGGCCCATCACAGCCCACCATGCTGGGCATCACCGGTCGCCCTGATTCCACCGACGGACAGAGCATGGAGCCAATGATGGGCCACGGCATTCAGGCCATGTCCATCGGCTTTCTGGTCGATGTCGAGCAGCCCATGGTATGGCGCGGCCCGATGGTCACCCAGGCGCTGGAACAATTGCTGAACGATACCAAGTGGAAAGACCTCGACTACCTGGTGGTCGATCTGCCGCCTGGCACCGGCGACATTCAGCTGACCCTGGCGCAGCGCGTGCCGGTGACCGGCGCCGTGATCGTCACCACGCCGCAGGACATCGCCCTGATCGATGCGCGCAAGGGTCTGAAAATGTTCGAAAAAGTCGGCATCCCCATCCTCGGTATCGTGGAAAACATGAGCCTGCATATCTGCTCCAACTGCGGTCACGAAGAGCGCATCTTCGGCACGGGCGGCGGCGAGAAAATGTGCAAGGACTACGAAGTGGAATTCCTCGGTTCGCTGCCGCTGGATATCCGCATCCGCGAGGAAACCGATTCCGGCAATCCGACCGTGGTGGCCGAGCCGGATTCGCGCATTTCCATGATCTACCGCGACATCGCCCGTAGAGTGGCGATCCGTGTGGCGGAACAGGCGCAGGATTTCAGCGCACGTTTCCCGAATATCGTGATTCAAAATACGTAAAATCGAAGTAGAATATGGCCAGCCAGTGTGCTGGCCATTTTTTTATCTGAAGAAGGTCTGCTAAATGAGCATCAAATCGGACAAGTGGATACGCCGCATGGCGGAACAGACGGCATGATCGAGCCGTTCGAGCCGGGCCAGGTGCGTGAGCAGGACGGCCGCAAGATCGTTTCCTACGGCACTTCCAGCTATGGCTACGATATTCGCTGTTCCAACGAGTTCAAGCTGTTCACCAATATCAACAGCACTATCGTCGATCCGAAAAATTTCGACCCCAATTCCTTTGTCGAGGTGAATGCCGATTTCTGCATCATCCCGCCCAATTCCTTCGCCCTGGCGCGCACCGTCGAGTATTTCCGCATTCCGCGCAACGTGCTGACCATCTGCCTGGGCAAATCGACCTATGCCCGCTGCGGCATCATCGTCAATGTCACGCCTTTCGAGCCGGAATGGGAAGGTTATGTGACGCTGGAGTTTTCCAACACCACGCCGCTGCCGGCGAAGATCTACGCCAACGAGGGCGTGGCTCAGGTGCTGTTCTTCGAGTCCGACGAGGTGTGCGAAACCTCATACAAGGACCGTGGCGGCAAGTATCAGGGGCAGGTCGGCGTGACCTTGCCAAAAATTTAGATCAAGTTTAATATCCGGCCATGACGCCAAACCGGAACAGTTTTGTTCTTATCCTTCTGCTGACGCTGCTGCAGTGCTTTGCGCCCTTACTGCACGCCCATACATTTGGGGTTGGTCAGGGTGGGGGGGTGCATCTTTACGAAGTGTCCAAGCTGCATTCCGGTGATCTGCATGCAGCACAGACTCACGTAACTGGCGCGCATGGCGATGAATCTCCGGCTATCGGGATGGTGCAGGAGTATCGTCAGGACAGCGCGATTGTACTGTCCGACGCGGTGCAGCCGCTGCTTCTGCTGCAATCTCCGCAGATTTCTCCTCGCCAAGAGCAGCTCCCGCTCAATCCGCTTTATGTTGCACCACCTGGTGGCAGCAGCAGTCATTTTATTCCCTTCTCTCAAGCACCTCCTGCAGCTCAGTATTGGCGGACTAGTCGAGCGCCAAACCCCGCATCGGCGCCATCGCTTTCCGGGCCAACCCTTCTTCGCGGTGTTCAATACCACGGTCAGCCATGAAAGCCGATATCTGTGCGCGGCCGCACCGGGCTGTCGATGCCGCGTCCGGCGTGCGAGTGCCCGCGTATCACCCGGATCATCCGATTTTCCGCCAGGACTGGGTGCAATTCCATCCGGGATGAAGTGCAGAACTTGGCCGCAGACCCGGCCAGCGAAGCGGTTCTGCTCCGGCTGAAAACCGCGTTGAAGCAGCACACCTTGGAGGTCCGCGATCTCGGCTTCCTCCCCGAAAACGATTTGCATTCCCGGAGCGGATCGCTTGCCCCGTATGAAATGGGTCAGGACTCGAACCGATACCCACTCGAGCGCATTCTGAACATGGCCGAACTGGCCGCCGAGCGGGCGCCGAGCGGGGCGAGGAGGCGGAGCAGGCCGCAGAGCTGGCCAGGGCGCTGCAGGATCCCGACAGCGCAGTCCGATATTGGGCTGCCGTGGGACTCTTGATCCGCGGAAAATCGGCCGTGGCGACCCACCTGTCCGGATTGCAGCAAGCTCTACGGGATCCCGCTCCCGACGTGCGTGGCAGCCGCGCGGGCCCTCGGACAGTTCGCTCCCGACAATCTTCGATCTCAGGCCCTGGACGTTCTGCTGGTCGAATCCAATGTGAACATCGCGGGCGTCTTCACGGCCATTGCCGCACTCAATGCACTGGATGCCATGAGCGATCTGCCCACGGACGTGCGCGAGAGAATTGCGGCCCTGCCGCGCGAATCATCGAACGTTCCACCGCGCATGCGGTCTTACGTGGACAACCTGCTGAACCACCTTCGCGTTTCGCGACCGTAGCCCGAAGCTCCCCATCGTTCTCGTTCTCGCCCCCCCCTGCCTCGTCTCGCATCCTGCTCGTACTCCGTACTCGTACTCGTACTCGTAATCGTACCTCGCAATCGTACCTCGTAATCGTACCTCGTAGTCGCAGTCGTGGGCCCCTGACATCGCGTACGTAGCGGTGTCCGAGCATGAGTCCGAGCAGGAGTACGAGCACGAGCACGAGTACGAGCAGGAGTACGAGTACGATAGATAGGAGCAGGAGTAGGAGGGTACAACCCCGCCCGCGATGTGCGCTTAGAATACCCGGCCGCACAGTGCGGTGCACACCCCATGTCGCACATCTCGGAAATATCTGGCGAATCGCCAGCAGATAGGGATGGGGATTGGCTCTCCGGATCACCTCCGTAGATATAATCGTTGGCGCTGAGCTTGGTGCCATAGACGGTGGCATCCGGTTTACTGAGATATTCAATGGCCAGGTATGCCCAGTCGCGAACCGCTTTGTAGATAGTGTCCTGGTAGTCATATCTGTGCGAAAGCAGTCCCGGGACAAAAGCATCCTTAAGGATCAGCTCACCGTGATACTTGGTAATCTGGTCCCATGAAAATGCCTTCATAGCATAGCCTATCCCTGCAAGAGTCCAGTTTTCGGCTTCAACAGACTGATTTATCAGGTTCTCCAGGTTCATGCCCTGCAGCCAGTAAACGACGCGCCATATCTCACCTGCGGCATCACTGCCTGCGGAGTAATAATGAGTGGCAAATGTCGTGTATGAAGAGGTACCCATCATCTGGGTAAGAGGTCCGGTGGCCCGGATATCCCAGTACATGCCCTGATATTGCTGCGTGATACCTGCAAGATACAGGTAGGCTTCCACGTAATCGGGAGCATCTACGTTTTTGTTGACATCGAGGTAGTCTTCACAACTTGTAGTCATGAACATGAATGATGCCAGCAAAAGAACGGAAATTGATATCTTTTTTATCATTGTTTCGTTTTTTTTGTGTTATCAGTTATTTGAACGTCACGCTCAGTCCGATAGAGTAACCTCTCGGGTTGGGAAGTGACCAGACATCGATACCCTCACCACCGGTACCGCCGGCAGCTGCAGACACTGTATTTCCAACGGCATCAATACCCGAGTAATTCGTCCATACTGCCAGGTCATTGCCTGTTATGAAGACATTGGCCTGTGAAAGGATAGCGGTCTTTGCAAGCCACTTCGAAGGCAGGTTGTAAGAGAGGCGAAGCTCCTGCAGACGCAGGTAGTTGATATCCTCTTCAATCCAGTCCTCATCATTCCCGGTATAAATTGTCGGGAAGAGGTTGTAATCAACTGCTATGTTGTTCTTGGTAGGATTGGCTGTGTTTTCATTTCCATCCTGCAGCACGCCGTCAAACACCTGAGGCCGGCTTTCACGAAGATCAGACGACTCCCAGCTAAGGCCTTCCTGCATCATGTAACGCTTGGTTCCGTTTACAACTGTTGCCTTGTAGCGGCCGGACAGCATTGCTGAGAGACGAATGCCCTTGTAGCTGAGTGCGGTGGTTATGCCATAACGCAGTTTTGGTTCGCGGTTACCGAGCACGCTCCATGTGCTGCTGACCACCGGCAGACCCGATGTCGGGCTGATAAGCACGTCGCCTGCATCATTGCGGAGGAATGCCCGGCCTGTGATGGTTGTGACAGGATAGCCCACCATGATACCGTTGCGGATGTTGCCGGAGTTCCATGTGTATGGGTTATAATACTCAGTCACGTTTGCAGGCAGGTAAATAACCTCGGAGTCAGTCTGCGATGCAGTTAAACCTACGTTCCAGCGGAGACCGTTGCCCAGGCGTACCACATCAGCTGCCAGAAGTCCTTCCCATCCCCATGTCTCGAAAGTACCTACGTTCATGTTGTTGAGCACAAATCCGGTTCCGTAGCTGAGACGGAAGCCCTTTACGATCTGGTCATCGCAATGGGTCCAGAAATAGGTGAAGTCAGCAGTGATCCTGTCATCCAGGAAACGGCCTTCGAAACCGATCTCCTGTGAGGTTGTAATCTCAGGTCTCAGGTTCTTGTTCGGGCCTGTAAAACCATACTTGTACCCGCCGCCTGTAAGGAGTGTGGGTTCAAGCTGCGGATCAATCTCAAGCGGACCGGCATCCTTTCCGACCTGTGCGATGGAACCGCGTATCTTGAAATAGTTAAGGTATTTGTTACCCTTGATGAAAGGCAGTTCGGTAAAAATGAATGATCCCTCTGCTGCCGGATAAAAATACTGGTTGTTCTCAACAGGGAGTGTTGATGACCAGTCGTTTCTTGCCCGCAGAGTCAGGTAGACCATCTGGTTGTAACCCAGCTCAACCTGACCGGATATAGCCTGTATCCTTCTCTTGGTATGGCGCTGTGATGAGCTTATCGAAAGCGGGTCGCAGTTGTTGATCGACTGGAAGTCGACAACGGCAAATTTTGATCCGTACGAACTGAGACGGGTAACCCCGTTCTCCAGCTGGTGATAACCAACCTGTGCAGATACCGAAAGTTTGTCATCAAGGAAGTCATTTGTGTACCCTGCCAGAACGTTCAGCGAAGGATCGGAGAAATTTGACTTGGAGATATTGTAAACCCCTGTACCGTCCTGATAGGTGTCATAATAGGGGTGGCGGGTTGCAATGAAGGTCTGAGTACCTGTATCCCAGCCAACCTGTGCACGGACGAAAGTGTGCTCAATCGGTACCAGGGTGGCCGATACGTTGGATATGAAACGGTCAGATTCGTCATACAGTTTGTTCTTGTAAAGACCGAACAGAGGATTGATCAGGTCACCGTCAAGATAATAATCAGGAGTGCTCATGTGCGAGCCATCCGGATCGAGCCATACAGACATGTCATCAACAAGTGGCCAGCGCATTGCCCTGTAGAGGGGTCCGTCCGTTCCCAGCGGAACCTTGTTGTTTTCAGTTCCGACATATTGCATTGTAGATTCAACCGTCAGCCACTTGGTGACTTCTGCTCTTCCTGAGAGCGAGAGGTTGAACCTTGAAAAGTCAGAGGTCTTGATGATACCCTGCTGATCAAGTGTTGATGCTGCAGCGCGCAGAGTGACCTTGTCTGATCCGCCTTCAACGGAGACGTTGTGCCTCATTGTGAAACCGGTCTGCAGGATGGCGTCAATATTGTCGTAAAGGGTCATGCCCGGGACGTACTCGCCGCCGAAACGGGTAATGTAAAAGTAGTTGGTTGTTCCGTAGTAACCGTTGGTATACTTGTCCTGAAGCTCTGGAAGCCCATAGGCATCATCCCACCTGAATGAGTTGCTGTAGGAAACTTTTCCCCTGCCGGGGGCTCCCTTCTTGGTGGTAATGATGATGGCGCCGTTTGATGCATCCGAACCGTAGAGAGCTGCAGCGGCAGCGCCCTTGAGCACGGTCATCGACTCAATGTCATCCGGGTTGAAGTCGTTGCCTCTCGATGAAAAGTCAAGGTTACGGACAGAGTAGTTTGTTCCGTTGTCAGCCATCGACAGCGGGTCGAATGTTGAGTTGTTCATCGGAATACCGTCAATGACATACAGAGGCTGGTTGTTTCCCGATATCGAGGTTACGGTTCTGAGCACAACAGATGTGGATGAACCCGGAGCACCACTGGTTGTTCCCACCGTCATACCTGCAACACGTCCCTGAAGGGCCGTGATGAAGTTGTCACGCCCCGATTCCATTATATCGGAAGCCTTGACATTCTGAACGGAGGAACCCACAGAACGCGAGACGCGCTTCATGCCGAATTCGGAAGTGATAATCACATCCTCTATCATCGTAACATCCGGGGTAAGTCCCACGCTGATTCTGTTCCCCGCCCCTATTGTCACTTCATAGTTGGCGTATCCCAGAGAGCTGAATACCAACACCTGCCCGGGAGCTGCAGTGATCGAGTAGTTTCCGAACGGGTCGGTACTCGTACCTGTGGTTGTGTTCTTGATTATCACGTTGACGCCTGGCAACGTTTCTCCCGTCGAGGCGTCTGTGACAGTCCCTGTCACGATTTTAGACTGAGCATAAATGCTTTGCGAAAGCATCAGTCCCAAAACCGCAAACAACATTAATAGTTTTGTTCTCATGTGATTGGATTTAGGGTTAAATAGTATTGATTGGGTTATATATATGGTAGAGTAAAATGTTCCCATTCTTTGAGCCAAGATACTAATTTATCTTAAAGTTGTATTACAAGTTACCAATTTTATCGACGATTCCGCTTTCAGGGCTTTCCACGAAGATTTATTCTCATTATTGTATACTGCACGGGTGAAGGCTTTTCGCCTGTAGAAACATCAAATGATTTCAGTTCCTCCAATGACTCATGCAGGGCATAACAGGCATCCTTGTAGTTTATTCCGCAGATGTCGGAAATGAGTCTTATGCCCCTGTCCTTCAATTTCTTGTTAGTGACGTCAACCCAGCTCATCCAGTTGCCCAGAACTCTACCCATCAGTACCATAGTTCCGGTCGAAACCGTATTAAGGACAATCTTGACAGCGAGCCGGTCGATAAGATTGAACACCGAATTTTGTGGTGAGCATATGATCTTATAATCGGCAACCTCATCGCACGTACCTATTATCATGACTGACCTGCGCTGAAACTTTTCCGCAGCCGTTTTGAAGGCCTCCGTATAACTGGCATATTCCGGCCCTGATATTTCAGTGCGGCTGATTACATTAACGGCAACATTTGGGGTCTTTGAAGTTCGCGAATTATCCTCCTCGTTTCCAATCTGAAATTTGAGGATTTGTGATATGTCCAGCAGAGGCGGGTTTGATATGAGAGCCTGCGGGGCGTCCATTTTCCTGTAAAGTTCCCTGTCCCACTCAAGGCATCTCGGAGGCCGCCCCAGGACATTTGCCCAGGCTTCAGTTGTCGGCAGAAGAGGATTCCTGACAAAAGCCCATGAGGGCGGAGACACTGTGTCGTCATATTTCCTGAAGGGTGGCAGCATGAATGTCGGAGAACGTTCGGTGGTGTCAGTAAAAATGTCAAGCATCAGAGAATTGCCATAATATGTGACCAGCCCTTTTCCCCTGTAGGTGTTATGCTCCATCATGGTATACTCTCCGATGATCTCAGGATTCTTGCCGGAAAGCAGCTCGCCGAGCATCTCATTATATGCCTCAGCATAGTCTGTATCCCTGATATTCAGCAATTCCAGCTCTTCTGCAGAAAGTAACTCTC
>CAVUID010000021.1:0-4801 GCA_963741495.1 uncultured Gammaproteobacteria bacterium | reverse complement strand
TTATGCATACCTTCGACGAGTCGCGTATTGCTCTGCCTGGTTGAGCTCACGCGCATCCATGGCCGCCCCAGCACAAGGGCTGCCTTGTCGGCAGGCCTGCCCCTGCCAAAAGAAGGCCTCACGCCTTCCCTCTTTGCTCGCCCGGCGGCACGTGCCGGCTTTTCCAGCAAGGTAGTGCGCAGAAAACTTGAAAAAATCGACCCAGCGCTACTCCCCGTGATTCTTCTGCTAAACGGGAATGAGGCCTGCCTGCTATTGGGGTGGGATGATGCAGGCCAAACCGCACGCTTACTGTTCCCGGACACTTCTCAAGGCTCGGTCACCCTGCCGCGCGAGGAACTGGCTGCCCGCTACACCGACATCGCCATCTTTGCACGCCCCCATTTCCGCTTTGACCAGCGCACCCCGGAAATAGGCAGCCTGCCGCAAAAACACTGGTTTTGGGGCGCTTTTCTCGAACAGCTGCCGGTTTACCGCGACATTCTGGCAGCAGCCATGCTGATCAACCTGTTTGCGCTGGCCATGCCACTTTTCACCATGAATGTATATGACCGCGTGGTACCCAACTTCGCCGTCGAGACCTTGTGGATGCTGGCTGCCGGACTGGTGTTGGTGCTAGGGATTGATCATGTGTTGCGGCTGTTGCGTGGTCACTTTATTGATCTTGCCAGTGTTCGCATCGACCTGAAGCTCTCCAAGCTGATCATGGAACAGGTGCTGGGCATGCGCCTGAGCAATCGTCCCGCCTCCGTCGGCTCCTACGCAGCCACGCTGAGGTCCTTTGAGTCGGTAAGGGATTTCATCGCTTCTGCCACCGTGACTGCGCTGATCGACCTGCCCTTCGCCCTGCTATTCTTTCTCGTCCTGGCATGGATATCCTGGCCGCTGGTCTTTATCCCGATACTGGGCGTCATTGCGGTGGTAATTTACAGTTATGTCATTCAGCACAAAATGCACGAACTATCCGAGAGCACTTTCCGTTCCGCTGCATTGCGTAATGCCACCTTGGTAGAAAGCCTGACCGCACTCGAGACCATCAAGGCCCACGGTGCCGAAGGCGTGATGCAGGCAAAATGGGAGAAGACCGCTGCCTTCCTCGCGCGCATGAACGCCCAGATGCGTCTGCTCTCATCCTCTGCCATCAATGGCGTCATGACTTTCAACAACTCGTGAACATGAGCGTGATTGTGGGCGGGGTGTACCTGATTCATGCCGGCATGCTCACCATGGGCGGCCTGATTGCCTGCACCATGCTGGCCTCTCGCGCCATGGCACCACTGGGGCAGATCTCGGCCTGCTGTTGCAGTTCCAGAATGCCGAAACCGCACTCAAGTCGCTGGAACAGACCATGTCGCAGGCGACAGAACGCTCTGAAGAAACCACCTTCATTCATCGCCCTGAAATCCATGGAGAAATCGAATTCAGTAACGTGCAGTCCACCTACCCCGGCCACAGCGAACCCGCACTACGCGGCGTGTCGTTCAAAATCAGGCCCGGTGAGCATACCGTCGTGATCGGGCGTGTCGGATCCGGCAAGACAACCCTGCAAAAACTGATGCTGGGTCTCTACCCCCCGAGCAAAGGCACGGTCCGGATCGACGGGGTGGATCTGCGCCAGCTCGACCCTGCCGATGTGCGCCGCAACATTGGTTACGTCGAACAGGACACTATCCTGCTCTATGGCTCTTTGCGCGAAAACATCGCCATCGGCGCACCCTATGCCGATGACCGTACCATTATTGCCGCAGCCGATGTCGGTGGACTGTCCGAATTCGTTAACCGCCACCCCCAGGGATTCGATATGACTATCGGGGAACGCGGCGAATCACTTTCCGGTGGTCAGCGCCAGGGGGTCGCCATTGCTCGCGCCGCGCTGCTCGACCCGCCGATCATGTTGCTGGACGAGCCCACCAGTTCGATGGACTTCACCTCCGAATCGCAATTCAAGGAGCGGCTGCGCGCTTTTGCGCAGAACAAGACCCTGATCATCGTCACGCACCGCAACAGCCTGCTTGACCTGGCGACCCGCATCATCGTCATCGATGAAGGACGCATCGTAGCAGATGGCCCGCGTGACAAAGTAATCAGCGATCTGCAATCCGGACGCGTCGGGAGCGTTTCATGAAAAAGCGCCTGATCTAGCAGCAAAAGGCATCCGGGCCGTGCTGGAATACATCCGCCTCAAGGTCCAGCCGGATATGGATCGCTGGCTCAGCTCGTGGAAAACCGACCCGGATCTGCCAGAGCCGGATTTCGTCGCCGATGCCGACTACTACATCGTCCAGCAGGAACCGCTACGCGCCCGGGTCCTGATCCGCAGCCTGGCCGTGGTGTTTCTGATCTTCACTATGTGGGCAGCCCTGGCCCAGGTGGATGAGATCACCCGCGGCGAAGGCAAAGTTGTGCCCTCCCAGCAGTTGCAGGTATTGCAAAGCCTGGATGGCGGCATCGTATCCGAGATCAAGGTGCGCGAAGGCCAGATCGTCAACCCGGGCGACTTGCTACTCAGCATCGATGCCACCCGCTTCGTCTCCACCGTGCGAGAAAGCCAGTCCCAGTATTCTTCCCTCCTGGCCAAGGCGGCACGCCAGCGCGCGCTGACTGAAGGCAAGCCATTTATCCCCCCGGAGGAAAGCCTCAAGGAAGATCCCCGGACGGTTGAGGAAGAACAACGGCTATATGAAACCGCCACTTCCAATCTGGAAGCCCAGATCTCGATCGCCCGCCAGCAAGTCGCACAGCGCCAGCAGGAGCTCGCGGAAGCACGTGCGCGCCACGAGCAGGCATCACAGGCCTATGAACTTACGTTCAAGGAACTTACCGCCACCAAACCGCTGCTCAAAACCGGTGCCATTTCCGTAGTGGAACTCCTGCGTCTGGAACGCGATGTGACGCGCTTCCGCGGCGAACGCGATATGGCAGCCAGCCAGATAGCTCGCATCCATGCGGCCATCGCCGAGGCTACACGCAAAATTCAGGAAATCGAACTCGCATTTCGCAAGGAGCAGGGCACCGAACTTTCCGAAACCATGGCCAAGCTCAACGCCCTGTCAGAAAGCAGTGTTGGCCTGGCAGACAGAGTCAAGCATTCAGACTTGCGCTCACCGGTTCGAGGCACCATCAAGCGCCTTCTGGTCAACACCGTGGGTGGCGTGATTCAGCCCGGAAAAGATGCGGTTGAAATCGTCCCTCTGGAGGACAACCTGCTGCTCGAAGCCAAGGTCATGCCCAAGGACATCGCCTTCCTTCGCCCTGGACAGAGAGCGCTGGTCAAATTCACCGCCTATGATTTTTCCGTCTATGGTGGACTGGAAGCCACGCTGGAACATATTGGAGCAGATTCACTGACAGACGAGCGTGGCAACACTTTCTATATCGTACGTGTGCGCACCCTCAAATCCAGATTGGGAGAGAATCTTCCCGTCATTCCAGGGATGGTGGCTGAAGTAGACATTATCACGGGCCAGAAAAGCATTCTCTCCTACCTGCTGAAGCCGGTCATCAAAGCCAAACAGGCCGCATTGACCGAGCGTTGATAAAGACAAGCATGGAAACCCAAAGTCTCTTTATTTCATCCGATGGCGAAATATTACCGCGCTGGCTAGAAGCATTTCCAAATGCCACAGGAAGCAAAACGGGCAATGCACTCCATAACAGAAAATGTGACATTGCCTGGTTACGCATCGCTGCCGGGGAGCCAGTCACACAGGAGATGGAGATCATCCGCAAACATCTAGGACCCGTGGCATGTGTCGTACTGAGCGACCATCCGAGTGACGAGCAGGCATTAGCTGCATTCAGCACAAATGCCCGTGGCTACTGCAACACCCATGCAGATCCGGCAGTATTGAAGCAGGTCGCAAGCGTAGTTCAGCAGGGCGGCCTGTGGATTGGCGAATCGCTGATGCAGCGCGTCATTGCGTCGACAGCGCGGGTCACTTCACGACAGGATCAGACAAAAAATCATGGCTGGGAAGAAGATCTGACCGAACGCGAACGTGAAACCGCCCATCACATTGCCCGCGGTGCCAGCAACAAGGAAATCGCACGTGAGCTAGGCATAACAGAGCGCACCGTAAAAGCGCACGTCGGCGCCATTCTGGAAAAACTAAACCTTCGCGACCGCCTGCAAATCGCTCTCCGCGTCAACGGCCAAACACCTGCCTGACGGCCCATTCGCCGGGTTGTACCTCAGTCCAATACCTATCCTGCGATAATCGCACTAAAGTAGCGACCATCATTCATTTCGCACGGAATTTTTATCATGGCACAGCAAACCAACATCGTCGGCAAAGTCGCCCTCCTTGAAGGCCAGGCTTTTGCGCGCAGTTCTGACGGTTCAGAGCGCCAGCTCAAGCTCGGTGATGCCGTGTATGAAGGTGAAGTGATCATCACCAGGGAAGGAAGCAAAGTCGAACTGGCCTTCGATCAGGGGCCGACCTTTCTGCTGCGTGAAAAGGAAACGCTGACCCTGGATAGCAGCGTCTTCGACAGCGAAAGCGCCGATGCAAAAAATGCAGCACTGCTTCCGCGCGTGGGCGAGTTAACCGAAATAACCCAGGCCATCGCCACAGGCAGCAGCCTCGACCAGCTGTCGAAGAAACCGCAGCGGGATTGACCGTCGGTGGCGCGTCTAATGACGGCCACAAATTTGTCCAACTGATTCGCATTGTTGAGGCGAATCCTCCACTCAGGCACGAATACATCTCACCGACTCCCAACCAGATCCCACCGTTGCAAGAAGATCAAATTTTACAAGAGGTTCAAAGGCACCTGATCTGCACCAACCACGTCTACGCCC
>CAVUID010000020.1:0-17169 GCA_963741495.1 uncultured Gammaproteobacteria bacterium | reverse complement strand
GCGCATTCGTATATGCACCAACCCGCCCACCACGCA
Organism: uncultured Gammaproteobacteria bacterium; assembly: GCA_963741495.1. Taxonomy (GTDB): domain Bacteria; phylum Pseudomonadota; class Gammaproteobacteria; order Burkholderiales; family Sulfuricellaceae; genus Sulfurimicrobium. The sequence continues at coordinate 17,133 of CAVUID010000020.1, read as the reverse complement.
ATGACTACGGCTGGCGCAGCACGCCCCGTAGCGACCAGCATCCACGCCACTGTGACCGCCAGGGCCAGGCCAATGCTTGCGGCGACAATGGCAGGCTTCTGCGCCAGAAATCCCGCCCCCCAAGGAAACAGGTGGTATTTTGCCTCCACCCATAACCACTGGAGCCCCCCGTTTCCTTGTCGTCAGGCGGCAAGGAAACGTTGATGTCTGAATCGTGCTGTTCCACCATGACCAATCCTCCTGGTTAATGTATGTTGCTTGCAACAGTTAAGCCTTTCGCTGTATTTCCTCCACAGGAATGAAATATCCCTGTGGCGAAATGGGCGTTAGAGGCTGGTTGGTTTTCTCACGGCGCCGGCGTTCCTGTGACAGGGGCGGGCAGGCATGCGGTTCATAATACATAACCATGCAATCCAGACACAACAGGCACTCGCGCTGATCAATTTTTCCCCGCTGGTCGATAGCAAGCGAACCACAACCAACGGCACAGGCCTTACAGGATCTCACATTCGTTTTGCGTTTCAGCCCAAACAGGCGGAAGTGCGAAGGAATCGCCAGTCCCGCGCCCAGCGGGCAAAGATATTTGCAGAATGGCCGCTCGGTAAACATCGAAGCGCCGAACACAGGCCCCCCAGAACAGAACGTAAACGGCCAGGACCGGTTCCATACGCCGACCAGAAAGGTGGTCTTGAACGGTTCAACTTCGGCCATTTTTTCAGCCATTCCCATTGAATAAAAGGAAACGGCCAGTAAAGCGACAAAACACCCCATACTTGAGCCACTTCAACTTGTCATGTAGCAGGCTTGGGCAGGAAGAACTGGAAGCGCTTCAGGCCGATCAGCTGACCAAACTTGTAGGTCAGTTCCGACAGGGAACCATACGGGCACAACCAGCCACAGAACAGCCCGCGCCCCCAGATAAATACCGTGATGATGATGAACCACCAGAAAATAAAGATAAACGGGTCGGAGAGAAATAACTCCCATCGCCAGTGGTACAACACCGCGTGGAACCAGGTCATGATTTGTGTAATGCTCGGTTGCGCCATCAGGTAGAAACCGACGAAACCGACACTGCTGGCCCAGAATAGGTATTTGGGAATACTTACCCAGCGCTTATCCTTTCGCTTGGCGCGCCGCACCAATTTGTCGCGCAATGCATAGACCGTGGCAGCGGCTGTCAGAAGCAGAACAAACAATGCAATTTCGACCTGCTTTTGCTTCCACACCCTCAGCCAGGTCGGATCTGGACGTTCCACCTTGGGCCGTCCGCCTTCCAGATAGCGGGCTGGCAACCAGTACTCCTTGTCGAAACTGGTAAAAGTCTTGGTGCCAGTTTGCTTGTCAATTTTATTGGCCAGCAATGTCAGGCTCCATGGATAGGCACCGCTGAAACCTTGGCCACGGATAATAAAAATACCGGACTCGCGGTATTCAGGGGCACCAACCGCCTCGATGCCGTACAGGTTGAGATAATCCAGATCACGGAAGGTGAAGGAGTCCATTTCCTGCGACACCTGAATACGGTCATAGATGCCGCCTCGCACAAAGCCGGAGCCCTTGAAGGATTCCATGCCGTTGGCGATGATAAAAATCGCATGTTCGTCCGGCTTCAGGCGCGACATCAAACTGTTGAAACCATATTCACCCAGCACGCTCTTGCCCACTGCGGGGTTATTGAGATAACCGAAATACATGTCGATGTAAGGCCCTTCCGCCTTCACGCCAACGTCATCCGGAAACACGGTCAGTCGCTGGACCGCGCCTTCCTTCAATAACTCGCCCCAACTCAGTTTGTCCGTAACGGCTGTATATTTTGCCTGCGGCCTGATGGTCGGCTTGATGATTCCCACTTGCTTGGCAATCTCCATGCCACAACGCAGCATCACCTGGTTTTGTGCAATGACCGTCACCGTCGCGCCAGTAATGGCGTCCAGGCCGATATATTCTTTCCCCTCGCGGGGCTTGCCGATTTCGATCTTGCTGCCGACGAATTTGCCCAAGTACTGTTTGATGAATTTGGTCAGTTCTTCCTCCGGTATTCCCAGCAGGAGGATCGGCTCGCTATGACGCAGAACTTTTGCGCCGGTAATGATGCCTTTAACATCCATGCCGATCAGGGTGACGACCGGCTTGCCGGAATAGGCAGGAATATCCACGATATCGGTGGACAAGAACACATAACCGATCAACTTCTTGTCGCCCGCCTTGGTCTGGTAGGCCTCGACATAAGCAGGTTTGCCCTTGCGATCGGAAAAACTGTCAGCGCCGGGCATCACGGCCTGACATGGGACATAGGTACACAGGTCGGGATCCGTGGAGATCTGAACCGGCAGAGGCGCATCATAGGCCCCGCTTTCAGCCATGGCGGAAATCGATCCGAACTGCACGAGTACCAACAAGAGACAACCGAGCCATTCGACCGGACTAAACTTGAAATTCAAGGCAGGAATTTTCACAACTTTAAGATATCCCAATAAGCGTTTATATGCCAACCGGCAACAACTCCAGTTTGATCAAAATTAAAAACAATGCCACTTTGTTAATGCAAAAGAAAAAAAAGGGGGGATACGAAATCCCCCCCCCGTCCTGCTCGCGACAGGAAAACTACTGAATCATTTCTCAACCAGCATGCGGCTCCGCATTTCCAGGTGCAACGCATGACAGAAGTGCGTGCAATAACACCAGTAAACGCCAGGCTTATCTGCCTTGAAGGTAACCGACTTGGTTTCCTGCGGGTTTACGATGAAATTGATGTTGTATTTCGGGATCGCAAAACCGTGGGTCAAATCTTCCACCTTATCAAGGTTGGTCAGGATGATGGTGACCTCATCGCCACGCTTGACCGTAAACTCACGCAAGCCGATAACGGGGGCCTGGGAAGTAAGGAACACGGTTACCTTGTTGCCCTTGCGCTCAACGCGGCAGTCTTTGGCATCCCTGACGGCAAGTGGGAATTCGTCCATATTGTAGACTTGCCGCGTTTTCACCAGATCGCGCCTGACGATAATCGCGTCATGCGGCTCGGAATACGTCGTATGATCCGCCAGCAGCACCATTTTGTCGCCACTGATATCGATCAGCTGGGCGCTTTCCGGATGCAATGGACCTACCGGAAGGAAGCGATCCTTGGAAAACTTGTTATCCGAAAGGAAGAATTTGCCGTCGGCTTCCTTGGTTTCGCCCATGGAGGTAAAGCCATGCCCAGGCTGATAAGTGACATCGATACGATCCACCACCGGCTTGGCAGACTTGTCGCCCTTGAATGACTTGATAGCGGCATCGAGATTCCACTTGACGATCTGACTATCCAGGAACAGCGTCGTGTACGCATTGCCACGGCCGTCAAAGCCGGTATGGAGAGGGCCCAGACCAATTTCCGGCTCAGCCACCACGGCATCGCGCGGCTCTTTCAGTTCACCATCGAACCACTTCAGTACCAGAGCATGCTCAATCAGGGTTGCGGTGGGCGACAGTTTGCCGGAACAGGCATAGTACTTGCCGTCCGGGTTGATGTTCACGCCGTGGGGGTTTTTAGGTACCGGCACATAGCAGGTCAATGCAGTTTTCGGATCCTTGTTGGAAGCGGACATGCCATCCACCACCGGCACCTTGGAATCACCAATGGTGTAGGACTTGCCTGCCTTGATCGCCGCTTCGATGCGCGCCACATTGAAAAACACGCAAGCATCACGCTCGGCTGACATCATATCTTCGTAATGCGCACCGTTTTCAGTATTGTACTGATTGGAACAGGCCAGCTTTCCATCATATGAGGTTGCCACCAGATCCATGTTGCCATCAACCTTGCACTGCCAGCGTACTTCCATTGTTTCCGCATCGACACAGGAGAACAGACAGCCGTACTTCGTCGGATCGTTCAGGTCGCGCCCATCGTTCGGGTGAGGGATATGGAACTCACTGCCGCAAAACACACGTGTTGTGTGGTTGATTGCGTCATCAACCGGATCGCGCTTGTCCGCAAAAATACCGTGGAAACCCTGGATATTGGGCAACTCGGTAATCTTGTCAGTTTCCATGGTGTCCATGCGAACACGTGCAATCCGGCCGTGAATCTTGTCGTTCACCCAAAGGTACTTGCCATTATAGGTGCCATCGGTATAGGAACCATGCACATGGTGGGTGTCGCCAGTGTTGTACTTTACGTTGCCGTCGGACTTGGTGCCGATGATTGCCTTGGATTCGTTGGTGACGCCCCAGCCTGCCATGCAGTCCATATTGAAAACCGGGATCTGCTTCAGCGTGCGCCCGGATGGCAAACCGTAAATCCGGATATCACCAGCATGGCCGCCACTGGAGAACATGTAGTAATCGTCCAGCTTGCCCGGGGGCACTTCAGCCGAAATGTGCGCACTCGCAGCGGGCGCTGCTTTTCCTGCATCCCCAACCACTTTGGCAGCCTCGTCACCTTTCTTGCAGGAAGCCAGTCCAACTGACAGACCGGCACCGGCCAACCCGACAAATGCAGCCTTATTCAGGAAGCTACGACGATCAGAATCAACAGGCGCGCCACTATCTAATTTTTTAGGATCTTTCATGATTCTCCTCCTTCACCCTATAAGCACAATAACCGATTTCTAAAGCAGTCACCCCGACTGCCAACTTAATTTCATGCAAAATCAGGCCAGAAAAACCAAATCCATTACCCCGTAATTTATCGGCCAATTTTTAATTACTTGCGACAATTTGTCGCGTTTTTTATGGGGAGGGATTAAAACTCGATCGTTGACCCAAGTCAAGAGGAACTCATATATTATATTGACTTGGGTCAACATAATTACGGCATGTTGCTGTTAATTAAGTGGATATAGTCCTGACATTTAGGCGGCCATAGGCATGGCTGTAGCCATGAAACATGGCCAGATATACCCACCAAGCTCTCTACCTGAAACTTTCAGGCAATACGCAATCTCAAATGCGAATCCTTGAAAACGCCTCATCAGGCTGGAAGAGCCAAACTGCAGCCGATATCAGCCTCTCTTTCCCGCCCCCTTTATCCACTGACACATTGCGCCGATTGCATTCACGACATTGGGGCAATAATGCTCTAGAAAATCCCCATCGAGCTCCCTGCCATGCGCTATCTGTTGCGCTGCGACCAGGGTGCGGGCGCCGTCGAAATACACATAGGCCAGGCGCAGGGTCAGTTCCTCGCGCGGCCGGCCAAGCTCCACGTCGGGCAAAATGACCACCCCGGTTTCGTCCAGCAGTTTTTCGCACAAAGTTGCTCTATCACTGATACCACGCGCCGCCAGAGCAGCGCGCAACGGGCCGAAATCCGGGAACAGGTAGAAGCCGCCGACCGGTTTGGAAACGATTGCCCCCACCCCTTTCAACTGTTTCCAGACATACCGACCGAGGTGGCGCAAAATGCGGCGTGATTGGCTGAGGTACTGCTCCATCTCCATGCTGCCCTGAAAGGCGTGCACAGCGGCGTACTGGATGGGGGCACTGGCGAGGGGAAGGTTTCGCTCGCCACCACGGCCATGGCGTCCAGCAGCCAGTGCAGGGACTGCGGGAACACAAACGTGCCCAGGCGCCAGCCGCCGGCACCGCACCACTTGCTCATGATGATCGTGCCCTCCGGGTAGAAACGGGCGATGGAGACATGCTGGCCGCGATGATGCAATTCACCGTAAATTTCGTCTGAAATCAGGAGTACCTTGCTTTTTCTGGCCACCTTCACCAGTGCTTTGAGCTCATCCAGGGTATAACTGTCGCCGGTAGGATTGGATGGGTAGTTGAGAATCACGATGCGTGGCCGGCTCGGATCGTCCTTGCAGAGCGGGTCCAGTTCCTCGGGCATCAGGCGCCAGTCATTCTCCGGCCGGGTCGGCACCCAGCGGATCTGGCGGCCCACGATCTGTGCCTGGGGTGCATTAAGACGCCCAGCTCGGGGTAGGAATCACCAGATCTCCGTAGTAAACCAGTTGCAGGATGAACATCAGCTCCTTGGAGCCTGGACCGATCAGGACACCCGCCGTAGCGCGCTCGATGCCGTGCAGGCGCCGGTGATAGGCCGCCACTGCCTCGCGCTGCAATTGCGCGCTACCCTCGTGGATGGCCAGTGTCGCGGACTGCTTCAGCCCCCGCACATTCAGGTTGAGGTATATGTCAGGCAAGATGGATTTACGCCGCGTCATAATCGGCTCCGGGATAGAGATTCAGCTCGCCGCACGGGACAAATACAGCGGCAGATTATTAGCTTAATAAACAATCAGTTACGCCAATAAAATGACCTCCGTCAAGCGGATATGTTATTATCGTTTTCTATTGTTTTGTGCAAAATATGTTTTTACGGTGTGGCTTCTGTGCGCATCACTAGATGAACTCAAGCCGGCTTTCGGCGAGGAAGAATTCTTTTTCGAGGAAGAGACGGAGCAGTTCTACCGCGAAAAACTTGACGTCAGCACCGCGGACGATTTCGAATAACTATCGCACATACTCAAATATAGTCGACACCCATGGAAAACAGCATCACACAACTCGTCGGGTTTTTGAACAATGATCAATGGTGGATCGCCCAGGTATTTCTGCTGGTGCTGGCCACCGTCAGCATCAACTTCATCGCCAACTACCTGCTCAACAAGCTGCGCAACAAAGCTGACAAGACCAGCACCGCATGGGATAACGCCCTACTGGCATCCGCGCAAAGACCGCTCAGCGCGCTGATCTGGCTGCTGGGCATCGCTTTCGCTGCCGACATTGCGGGCCAGCAAAGCAGCGCGACCCTATTTGACCTCATCGCCCCGGCACGCCGGATTGGCATCGTGGCAATTGCTGTCTGGTTCCTGATGCGCAGCATCAAGGAAGCGGAAGCCAACTACATACGGACGCAGGCATCACAGGAAGGCGCACTGGACCGCACCACGCTGACCGCCATCAGCAACCTGGGCAAGCTCTCGGTAGTCATTACCGGCATTCTGGTCGGCATGCAGTCCATGGGATACAGCATTTCTGGCGTGCTGGCTTTCGGCGGTATCGGCGGTATTGCCATCGGTTTTGCCGCCAAGGACATGCTGGCCAACCTGTTCGGCAGCCTGATCATTTTCCTCGACCGCCCCTTCCAGATCGGCGACTGGATACGCAGCCCGGACCGGGAAATCGAAGGCACAGTAGAGGGTATCGGCTGGCGCATGACAGTCATCCGCACTTTCGACAAACGCCCGATTTACGTGCCGAACTCCGTGTTTTCGACCATCACCATCGAGAACCCCTCACGCATGACCAACCGCCGCATTCATGAAACCATCGGCATCCGTTATGCGGACTTCAATACCATGGAGCGCATCACGCAGGAAGTCAAAGCCATGCTGGTGGCCCATCCCGAGATCGACAGCAGCCTCACACTCATGGTCAACTTCAACCGCTTCGGCGCGAGTTCTCTGGATTTTTTCATTTACACTTTTACTAAAACCACCGTCTGGGTGGATTTCCATGAGGTCAAGCAGGATGTACTGCTGAAAGTTGGCCGGATTATCGAAAAGAATGGCGCCGAAATCGCCTTCCCGACTTCCACCGTACATCTACAGGTTGAGCCGGGGCAAATTCAGGCAGCGCGATAGCGAATTTCCCGGGCCGGGGCCTAGGTATCTTTATTTTTGTGGCCTGTTTTCCTGTTGGTTCGAAAGCTTTTCCAGTCGCTGCCCGGTCGCTTCGATTTCAGCTTCGATCCGGGCATGTTCGGCTTCCGCCGCCGCATCCTTGCGTGCCTCGAGTTCCTCAAGATGCTGTTTGAGATCCGCACATTCCTTGCGCGCCAACTCCAGCTTCTCCGCTTCTTCGGCCTTGTCGAAAATCAGCGCCTCCGGTTCTTCCTCCGCCACCGTTTCCCTGGGTACTTCCCCGGCAGTCTCCGCCTCCGGAATCACTTTGCGCACTTCCGGCAACTGTCTCTGGTTCATGAACGAGGGGGAAACGATTTCGACGCCATCATCGTGCAGCACATCGAGTATGCTTTTTTGCAGGTTGGACCGCGCTGTAAGGAGTTGCTTGACCTCGGCCAGAAAACCCGCAACCCGGTAAGAAACAGAGAAATCCCCCAGATTTTTGACCTGAACAAAGGGCTCTTCCAGGCCAGCCTCTTGCGCCGCTTTTTTAAGCAGCGCTTCAATGCGTTTGCGGGAGATGTCATAGCCGAGCGACAGCGTGGCGGAAATAATGGTGCCCGAGGTACGCACCACCGTGACCGGGTTGTTGATCAGGAATAGATTCGGCAAGGTACAGAGTTCGCGCTCTTCAGTCTGGATCTCGGTATGGAACAGCCCTCTTTCCGTGACCCGGCCGAACTGTTCACCGACACGAACAAAATCACCTGAACGAAAACTGCCCACCGCGCGCAGCATCAGGCCCGCCATGGCATTCGCCACAAAGGTGGTCGAAGAAAGCGCGATTACGCCGGTCGCAATCAGGCCAAGCAGACTCAAGACCTGGCCGCGTGTCGTATCCGACATCGGGATCAGCAGGAGCACAAACAGCACGCCGGCCATGGTCAGCAGGAGCATGATGAGCTGGCGCGGCAGACGCAGTTCCGCCCCCATTTCCGGACGGCGGTCGAGCAACAGCCAGTCCAGGCCCCAGAGCAGCAACGCCACCACCATTGCCGCTACCAGAGCAGGAATATACGCGTGCAACACCGAGAACAATTCCAGCCAGGCTTCCATATTTCGCTCCATCCGTAGAAATTACCCTGCAGCCACCGCGTCAGTCCCATGCCAAGGGTATGGAATATTGTGGCATATGGAACGCTACCCGAGTGGGTTTCCTCCCTCCCGCTGCAAGCGAAAAAACTTGCGTTGCTTCACATCCAGGTATCCTGCATGATTCATGCGAGTAACCCCGCAAGATCAAACTCTGGCCGCCCCTTGATTCAAAGCAAGGCACTTCGCTCTGGATTCGCTAAACTACCCCATCCTCTAACATGATTGCCTGAACAAATGGAAGAACAGGTCGGTGCCCTGTGGCACAAGCTCATTACCGGCGCGGCGGATAAACGCTACCCCAAAGAGGCGGTTTCGCTGGAACAGATCAGCAAGACCGCCGGCATCGTGTTCCGCGCCTGGGGCGGCGACAGCGGGCTGGCGGTCAAATCCGCCTGTGCGACCGAACATGGAGCCCGGCGCAGCCTGCTGCAGCGCATTGCCGGCAGCAGCACGAAAACCGAGCTGACCTGGCTGGACGGGGAAACGCTCAATCTGCCCACGGCAATCGATCTCTTCCCCGAGCGCGGGCTAAACCGCGACCTGTACCTCTGGCTGATCGCCCTGGCGGCCACCGAATCCGACCCTTCTCAGCCCTGGATACGGCGCAACCAGCAGGCCACGCTGGACGTGCTGGCGCGCTTCCCAGGACTGACGCCGCGCTACCACCGGCTGGTAGATGCTGTGCTGGCTCTGCGCCCACAGCCCGCGCGGCTGCCACAGGGAGAACGCGAACAGGAAGAAGCCATCCGCGCTGCGCTGCAGCATCCAGGCAGCATTGAGCGCATGTCCCGTGCCAAGCGCCCGCCCCAGCCAGTTTATCTGTGGCTGCATCCCACCCCCCCGGCCAGCGAGCCTGCCAGCGCCAGCAACCGCAGCGAACCGGAAAACCACGAAGGTGGCGAGAGCAAGAAAAGCGAGAAGGACAAGCGCTATAAGGCAGAACGCGTCGATATGCCGGATGGCAAGGACGGCTTCATGATGTTTTTCCGCGCAGAGAGTATTTTCAGCTGGGCCGAATACATCAAGGTCAACCGCCCCACCGAGGATGACGACGCGCCCGACGAGCGCCCGGCCGAAGATCTGGACCGCCTGAGCGTGGCACAGGACGGCAAGACTACCGCCTCACGCCTGCGCTTCGATCTGGATCTGCCTTCTGCAGAAGCGGACGATCTGCCGCTTGGTAGTGGCATTCTGCTGCCGGAATGGCATTACAAAAAACAGAAACTGCAGCCCGGCCACTGCCGTTTGCAACTCATGGTGGCACGTGATGCCCAGCTGCTGCCGCTGCCTGAACATCTTTCGGCTACCGCACGCCGCCTGCGCAGCCAGTTCGAAGCGCTGGCCCCGGCCAAGGTGTGGCTCAAGGGTCAGTTCGACGGCAGCGAGCTCGATCTTGACGCCTGCATACAATTCAGCGCCGACCGCATCGGCGGCCTGCAAGCCCGCGAACAGGGGTTGTACAAGGCCCACCAGTACCGCGACCGCGATCTCGCCTGCCTGCTGCTGGCCGACCTGTCGCTCTCTACCGACGCCCACGTCAGCAACAACGCCCGCGTCATCGATGTTATCCGCGACACCCTGTTCCTGTTTTCCGAAGCGCTCTCGGCCACCGGCGACCGCTTCGCGCTGTATGGCTTCTCTTCCCTCAAGCGCGAAAACATCCGCTTCCATGTGCTCAAGGAATTCGAACGCAAATACAACGCCGAAGTGCGCGGCCGCATCCAGGCCATCAAGCCCGGCTTCTACACCCGCATGGGCGCTGCCATTCGCCATTCCAGCCAGTTGCTTGCCAAACAGGCGGCAACGCAGCGGCTCCTGATGATTCTCACTGACGGCAAGCCCAACGATCTCGACCAGTACGAAGGCCGCTACGGCGTGGAAGACACCCGCGTCGCCATCCACGAAGCGCGCCAGATGGGCCTGCGCCCCTTCTGCGTGACCATCGACGAAAAAGGCAGCAGCTACCTGCCCCACCTGTTCGGCGTCAACGGCTACGTGGTGATCCGCAAACCGGAAGAACTGCCGCGCGAACTGCCGATGCTGTATGCGCAGCTGACGCGCTGACGCGAAGCTTGCGTGAGCCTCTTAATCCCCCATCCCCCCTTGTCACCCGCAAGGAGTATCCCCGCCGCGAGTGGCAGCAAAGCTGCTCACTCTGGCGAGACAGGGGGGCGGCCTGCCTTTCCCCGATCTGCACCTCCCCATTCGGCTCCTCCCCTGACAAGGGGAGGGTGGGAGGGGTTAGCGCGTGGTACCGTAACAACCCATGCTTTGTGACATAATTTCCACTTTCGACAAGCTTCTGGGCATCAACATGAATTGGCAAACGGCCGGCTCTTTTCAGGACATCCTCTACCACAAGGCGGAAGGCATCGCGCGCATCACCATCAACCGCCCCGAGGTGCGCAATGCCTTCCGCCCCCAGACGGTGAATGAACTGATGCAGGCTTTCCAGCAGGCGCATCTCGACCCGGAAACCGGCGTCATCATCCTCACCGGCGCGGGCGACAAGGCATTCTGCTCCGGTGGCGACCAGAAGGTGCGCGGCGACGATGGCGGCTACCACGACGCACAGGGAACGCCACATCTCAACGTGCTGGACCTGCAGATGCAGATCCGCCGCCTGCCCAAACCCGTGGTAGCGATGGTGGCGGGCTATGCCATCGGCGGCGGCCACGTGCTGCATCTGATATGCGACCTGACCATTGCCGCCGACAACGCCCGCTTTGGCCAGACCGGCCCGCGTGTAGGCAGCTTCGATGCAGGCTTCGGCGCCGGTCTGCTGGCGCGCGCAGTCGGCTTGAAGAAAGCCAAGGAAATCTGGTTCCTGTGCCGCCAGTACGATGCCGCGCAAGCGCTGGAAATGGGCCTGGTGAACACAGTCGTGCCGCTGGCCGAACTGGAGACCGAAACCGTCAGATGGTGCAAGGAGATGCTGCAGCTCTCACCCACCGCCCTACGCATGCTGAAAGCCGCCTTCAACGCCGATACCGACGGCCTGGCCGGCATCCAGGAACTGGCAGGCAATGCCACCGCGCTCTACTACATGACCCCGGAAGGCCAGGAAGGGCGCAATGCCTGGCTGGAAAAACGCCCGCCGGATTTCGGAAAATTCCCGCGCCGTCCATGAATCGTCCCGCCATCGCTCTCCGCCCCTCGGCCCTTCACGCCTGGCTGCTGGCCGCACGTCCAAAAACCCTCTCGGTTTCCCTTTCACCGGTCCTGGTCGGCACCACGCTTGCCTGGCTGGAAACTTCGACGGTACTGTGGCTGCCCGCGACGGTGGCACTGGTCGCCGCGCTGCTGATCCAGATCGGTACCAATCTGCACAACGACGCGGCGGATTTCGTGCGCGGCGCGGACACCCCGGAGCGGCTCGGACCGGCGCGCGCAGTGGCGTCCGGCTGGCTTTCCGCACGCCAGGCTGAAATGGCGGCGATCGGCTGCTTTGCCCTGGCTTTTTGCTGCGGGATTTATCTGGTCTGGCATGGCGGCTGGCCGATCGTGCTGCTTGGACTGGCGGCGCTGGCCTCCGGCTGGGCCTACACCGGCGGCCCCCGCCCGCTGGCCTATACCGGCCTGGGCGAGGTATTTGTTTACCTCTTTTTCGGGCTCGGTGCGGTGATGGGGAGCTTCTATCTGCAAACCTTCCGGCTCGGCTGGGCTGCTTTCATCGCCGCCTCCATGATCGGGATGCTGGCGGCAGCAGTCATCGTGGTCAACAATTACCGCGACCTCGACAAGGATCGTGAAATCGGCAAAAACACCCTGGCCGTCCGCCTGGGACGCAGACGCAGCCAGATCGAATATGGACTGCTGCTGTTCCTGCCCTATTTGCTGCTGCCGGTGCTGTCCGGCATGACCGGGATGCAATGGGGTGCAGCCTTGCCCTTCCTTTCCCTGCCCTGGGCCATGCGCTTGCTGCAGCGCTTCACCACCGAACCGGTGGGCCCGGCATTCAACCAGATTCTGGCCCAGACGGCGCAGTTGCAGTTGCTGTTTGGGGTTCTGTTAAGCACGGGGATGATGTTATGAAACACATGGCTTTACTACTGCTGGCGCTGTGCATGACGCAGGGCGTTCATGCGGCGGACGAGATTTCAGCGGCTCCGATTTATCAGGCGTCCTTCTACGACCTGGCGGGCCAGCCACTTGCACTGGAGCAACTCAGAGGCAAGGTGGCGGTGGTCAATTTCTGGGCGACCTGGTGCCCGCCCTGCCGCAAGGAAATTCCGGACCTGATCGAGGCCCAGGAAAAATATCGTGAGCACAACGTGGCTTTCATCGGAATTGCGGTGGATGACAATCATTCGCTAGTGCAGGATTTTGCCCGCACTTACAACATCAACTATCCCCTGGTGACTGGCAAGGAGCAGGGCATCGCCCTGATGCAGAAGCTGGGTAACCAGGCGGCGGGTCTGCCCTTTACCCTGGTGCTCGACGCGCAGGGCAATATTATTGACACCCGGCGCGGGCCGATGAGTGCCGCACGACTGGAAAAAGCGCTACAGGCGGCGCTTGCCAGCGCAGGGCAACCCGGTGCAGATACGCGCTAACCGGATCATCCCCTATCATCTGCCGCTGCGGGCCGCATGGGTCAGCGCACAAGCCCGCTTTGCCGCGCGGCATGGCTGGCTGCTGCAACTGGAAACGGACGCGGGTCTGACCGGCTGGGGTGATTGCGCCCCCCTGCCCGAGTTCGATGCAGCAGAAGAACTGAAGGCGCTGGCTCAGGCCTTGGCAGGTCTAAACCCGGAGACTGCCCGGCAATGGCTGCATTCTGCCCGGCTCCACCCGGCAGTGCGTTGCGCCGCCGATGTGGCGCTCTGCGACCTTGCCGCACAGCAGGCCGGACTGCCGCTGGCGCGCTGGCTCACTCACGATGCCGCGCCACAGGTGCGCTGCAATGCCGCGCTGGGCGCACTCGACGAGAGCGCGCCGCAACGCGCTCAAGCCGCCATTGCTGCAGGTTTCGAAGTGCTCAAGCTCAAAGTCGGACTCAAACCTGTCGCACAGGAACTGGCCTTGCTACGGCGGTTGGCCGACACCCTTCCGCCGGACATCGCACTGCGGCTGGATGCCAATCGTGCCTGGAACATGGATGATGCGCAGCGCTTTATTGCAGGCACGAGAGATTTACCGCTGGAGATGCTGGAAGAGCCGCTGGCTCAGCCCGGTTATAAGGAACTGGAAAAACTGCAAGCCCAGACCAATGTGCCGCTGGCGCTGGACGAATCCCTGCCCGAACTGGGTCTGGAGCGGGTATTGGCTGCTACACCCGTGCAGCGTCTGGTGCTTAAGCCCATGGTCGCGGGGGGATTACAAATTGCGTTGGAGACCGCGCTACGGGCGAGCACTGCAGGGATGGCCTGCGTGGTGACTACCAGCGTGGATAGCGCCGTCGGCACGCTTGCCGCACTGCACCTCGCCGCCGCCCTGAACAACGGGCTGCATCACGGCCTTGCCACTTCGGCCTGGCTGGCACAGGATGTCGGCTATGCGCCACACCCCGAAGGGGGGGCGCTGAGAGTAGGCGAACGACCCGGCCTTGGTTTTATTCCTGACCCGGAAATATTGAGATGAACTACAACCATGTTTTTGAGGTACGCCTGCACGACGTGGATCACGCCGGCGTGATGTTCTTTGCGCGCCTGTTTGTCCATGCACACGACGCCTACGAAGCTTTCATGGCCCATCTGGGCCTGGATCTCTGCGCCATGATCTGCACCGGCGAGCGGCTGCCGGTCGTGCATGCCAGTGCAGACTACTTTCAGCCACTGCACCACGGAGAGCAGATCACCGTCAGCCTGGAAATCGAAGCTCTGGGTGAAACCTCATTTACCGTAGTTTATTCCCTGCACTCAACAGCCGGCCTGCTCGCAAGAGTACGCACCGTGCATGTTTATCTCGACCCCCGCATCAATGCAGCCTCTCCACTACCGGAAACACTGCGGCAACCGCTCCTGCCTTATTGCCAGACGCAATAAACCCGACTCTCTCGAAAATTTCGCCCAATTCGGATCATTTCTTGACCTGAATCAAGGAGTGGGTGTTTAATGGCGAACATAATGCTGTGACAAATTGTCGCATGCACGTTTCGATGACAGAATTAATAAGAAGTTCAACATGGTAAATATAAGGAGCCTAATGATGAAACCAAGCAATAAGCGAACAATCTCGCTGCTGATCGCGGCAGGATTGGGGCTGGGAGCTGCCAGCAGCACCTGGGCCGCCGAATCGTTGCAGGATGTAATGAAGCGCCGTGGCCTGTCACAACAGGATCTGCTCGCTGCATCCAAGACCTACGTCCCCACCGGCAAACGTGATGATTTCATCGCTTTCAGTTCCGGCGGCCAGTCTGGTCAGGTCATCGTATACGGCATCCCGTCCATGCGCATCCTGAAATATATCGGCGTGTTCACACCTGAACCATGGCAGGGCTACGGCTTCGATGAAAGCTCGAAGAAAGTGCTGGCTGGCGGCCGTATCGACGGCAAAGACATTACCTGGGGTGACACGCACCACCCGGCCATGTCCGAGACCAACGGCAAGTATGACGGACAGTTTCTGTTCATCAACGACAAGGCCAATCCGCGTCTGGCAGTGATCGACCTGCGTGACTTCGAAACCAAGCAGATCGTAGTCAACCCGATTTACAAATCGGAGCACGGCGGCGCTTTCGTTACCCAGAACACCGAATATGTAATTGAAGCGGCTCAATATGCAACTCCGCTGGCGAACAAGAAGTTTGTTCCGCTGGAGCGCTTCAATGAAGAATACCGTGGCGGCGTAACCTACTGGAAATTCGACCGCAAGGAAGGCAAGCTGGATCCAAAAGAATCCTTCTCGCTCGAATTGCCGCCGTACAGCCAGGACTTGTCTGATGCCGGTAAGCTGGGTTCCGACGGCTGGTCCTTCACCAACTCCTTCTGTACCGAGCGCTATGTTGGCGGCATCGAAAAGGGTCGCCCACCCTATGAAGCCGGTTGCTCTGCAAAAGACACCGACTACATGCACGTGATCACCCTTGTGGTCTGTGTGCAGGTGGTGCATGGCTGTCGTCAGCTCGTGTCGTGAGATGTTGGGTTAAGTCCCGCAACGAGCGCAACCCTTGTCCTATGTTGCCAGCACGTAATGGTGGGGACTCGTAAGAGACTGCCGGGGTCAACTCGGAGGAAGGTGGGGATGACGTCAAGTCATCATGCCCCTTATGTCCAGGGCTTCACACATGCTACAATGGCCGGTACAAAGGGCTGCGATAGCCGTGAGGTGGAGCGAATCCTTTAAAGCCGGTCTCAGTTCGGATCGGGGTCTGCAACTCGACCCCGTGAAGTCGGAGTCGCTAGTAATCGCAGATCAGCAACGCTGCGGTGAATACGTTCCCGGGCCTTGTACACACCGCCCGTCACGTCATGAAAGTCGGTAACACCCGAAGCCAGTGGCCTAACCCCTTGTGGGAGGGAGCTGTCGAAGGTGGGATCGGCGATTGGGACGAAGTCGTAACAAGGTAGCCGTACCGGAAGGTGCGGCTGGATCACCTCCTTTCTAAGGAGCACCACGAGATCTGGGCCGGCCCGCATATCGCGGATCACCGAGTTTCAGACGATTCGTTGGATGGACCTGGCCTGTAGTGGGTTTCAGGTTCTGGTGCACTCAACAAACTTTTCGCGGTTCCCGACTTTCGGGGAGGGGCCGGCTGCCAGACACACTATTGGGCTTTGAGGCAACAGGCCCGCTTGTCCTTCGTCCCCCCTGTTTGGGTGGGGAAACCGGGATGGGTGCACCCCCGCTGGGAACGGCGGTTCGGTGAGTGAGTTTGTTTCCGCTCCACTTGGTGGTGGGGTGTGGTGTTTGATTTGTGGATAGTGGTTGCGAGCATCAAGCTGGCATGAGTTGGGTCGCGGAGCGTTCCTTTCGGAGGGAGGTGTCGGGGCTCATTCTGGTGTTGGTTTGTTGTGGTGTAATTTTTCTGATAAATGGTTTTTGTGTTGTAAGTGTTTAAGGGCGCATGGTGGATGCCTTGGCACTGAGAGCCGATGAAGGACGTAGGAGGCTGCGATAAGCCTCGGGGAGCTGCCAACCGAGCGTTGATCCGAGGATGTCCGAATGGGGAAACCCAGCACGAGTGATGTCGTGTTACCCGTACCTGAATACATAGGGTGCGGGGGGGAACGCGGGGAAGTGAAACATCTCAGTACCCGTAGGAAGAGAAAACAATTGTGATTCCGTGAGTAGTGGCGAGCGAAAGCGGAGGATGGCTAAACCGTGTGCATGTGATACCCGGCAGGGGTTGTGTGTGCGGTGTTGTGGGGTTCGTCTTCTCACGTCTGCCGGCGTGGGCAACAGTGATAAAAGTGTGTGTTAACCGAAGTGGCCTGGGATGGTCTGCCGTAGACGGTGAGAGCCCGGT
>CAVUID010000019.1:0-5002 GCA_963741495.1 uncultured Gammaproteobacteria bacterium | reverse complement strand
TTTTCCTGGAACTTTTCCCTTTAACATGCTCTGAAATTATTCAGGATAAACATATCCGAATGTCATTGCTTACTTTCCGGGGAGGGAAAATGTTATTTACTGTCAAGCCGATCAGCCGCATTGTCGCGGTCATTTGTGCCGGAGCCATGGGCAGCGCCTTTGCCGACTCGGTTCCTGTCACCACGCAGAAAATGGACGAAGTGCTTGTCACCTCGACCACCATCGACGACCGTTTCGCTTCCAAGCGCGACGAGCCGTCCAGTGTTCATGTCATCAGCGGCCAGACGGTAGATGCGCAACGGCCGGAAAACATGATTGAGCTTCTTCAATCCATTCCAGGCGTCACTGCAGATATTTCCAGCGGCGACGAAATCAAGATCAAGCTGCGCGGCGTCGAGAACCAGCGCTACATGGGCGAGAAGCCGGGCGTGGCAATCGTGATCGACGGCGTGCCGGTGTTCGAACGCACCGGCAAGGTCAACGTCGATCTCGACAACATCGAATCGATCCGGGTCATCAAGGGCGGCGCTTCCTACCTGTTCGGTGAAGACGCCCTGATCGGCGCGGTAATCATCACCACCAAGCGCGGCGCAAAATACAAGGGCGTCACCGTTGCGGCTGACGTGGGTTCGTACGACTACAACCGGCAAACTGGTGCGTGCCGGGTTTGCCAACGACTGGGGCAGTGGCCACATTCAGGTGACCGAGCGGGAAGGCGATGATTACTACTGGCAGTCGGGCTACAAGACCAGCTATATCGACGGCAATATGCGCATGTTTCTTTCAGACACTTCGGACCTGACCTTCGGCTTCGAAAAATCCGACCGACTCAAGGACAAGCATGGCTCGGTAAAGGGTGCGACTCAGGCGAATCTCGATCCGACAGGGAACTATCGGCCGGGACTATACCCGCAAATACGATGTCGAGCTCCAGAAGCTCAACATGACCTATTCCAAAGACCTGTCCGCGAACAGCAACATCCTGGCAACGGCCTATGAATATCGTGACCACACCATGTATTGGTCCTCACCCCAGCGGGTGGCCGCGAACGGTCAGGCAATCAGCGATTCCAGTCCGGGCGCGCAGGAGCTCTATACCACCAACAACGACTACCATCAGATCCAGCGTGGGGCGAAGGGTGAATGGCGGGCGTCATCAGGCAGCGTGGGATGGCTGACGGGACTGGACCTGCGGCGCAACACCTATGAAAACTTACAATACCGCCCGGGTGGATTACTGTGGCCGGGCTGGACTACCGTTCCGCCTTATACCTGCTCGCCGACCAATCTGGTACGCGCCGGGGAAGTATTTACCGACAGCGTCACAGACGAAGCCGTCAATGCCATATACGGCGAATTGAAGTTCGTGCCGGCCCCGCGCTGGACGCTGACAGCGAATGGTCGATATGACCATCTTGTCCTGGATTACGCAACGAATCAAACCCGGGAGATCGCCACACCCTTCACCCGCAGCAAGTCTTTCAATGTGACCTCATGGCGCGGTGGTGCAAACTATGCCGTCAGCAACGACATGGATGTTTTCGGCAATGTGTCCACGGGCTTCCGCGCCCCCACTGCAGAACAGCTCTATAACGGCAGCATCTCGCCGACCAGCACCAAGGTGGCCAACAACGAAAATCTCCGTCCCGAACAGGCGATCAACATGGAACTGGGTGCGCGAACGAGAACCAGCCTGTTTGGTGTTCCATACGAGGTCGAGGCGGCCATCTATCAGGTTGACCGCAAGGACTACATCATGAGCACGGTCGGCCAGTACAGCGCCTCCAGCACGGCAGTCCAGGAAATGTATGACAACATCGGTGGCGTGCGCAATCGCGGCTTCGAGTTATCCCTTAAAAGTGACCGCAAGCGTGAATACACCCTGGACTTGGCCTACAGCTATATCCACGCAGTTTTCACCGACTACGAAAATTATTATCAAACCCTGGGTAGCCCCTATGTCGCCAGCCCGGTTATGGTCCACTATAACAATACCGGCAATGCCGTACCTCGTGTGCCGCGCCACAGCCTGAATACGACAGCAGGCTGGCAACCGAATGAGCGCTTCCGCCTGGCGCTGGAAATGGATGCAAAAACCTGGTCCTGGGCCGACGAAATCAATCAGGAAAAGCTGCCGGGGCGCACACTGTTCCATCTGCATGCCAACTATGATATCCGGGACAAAGGTCCGCTGGGCGCCAAGTGGTCGCTGTTCGCAAGGGTAAATAACCTGTTCGACCACAAATACTGGTCTACTGCCCGGGGCACGAACGATGCATCCGATTACCTGACTGGCCATTACGACAGTGTCTACAATGCCGACGACCTGTCGATCATTGTAGGCAAGCCACGCACCTGGATTGCTGGCGTATCCGCAACCTTCTAAATGTCCAGTGGAGAAATCATGCATATTCATGTAGGCATTTTCCTGGCAGCATTTCTGATGGCTGCGCAGGGTATGGCGCTAGCCGAAGAAAAACCTGGAACAGGCCAGCCAGCCCAGAGCCTTTCCAGCATGGCTGCCGAACACCAGCATCACGAGCCTGGCGCTGGCGTAGAAAGCAGGCGCCGTCTGGGGCCCGGGCAGGGCAAAAGGCAAGCACGCGACTGGACCCAGTACCCTCTGATCGCCCCGGTGATGCGCAAGGGAGAGCGCGACCGGATGAGCACGGGGCTGACGGAAAAAAACATCGAAACGGAGTCCTTCGAAGTCTTTGCCCCGGACTCCAGCGTTGCCGATGCGCGGCGCAAGGTTCCTGTCGAAGCGGAAGGCACTGTGATCAAGGCGCTGCCCAAGCTCGGCAATTATTACTGGGTGACTGCCCGGCAGGAAAAGGATGGCAAGGTCACTGTAGCCTCCACCCCCTACTATTTCGGTGAACCCGGCCCGGCACCAACCCGGATGCTGCTGGAGCAAAAATACGAGCTTGAAATTATCCCCCAGCCCTTGCCGCGCGAACACGGCTCCTGGCGCGAAAGCGAGAAATGGCGCTTCCTGCTGCGTTTCAACGGCCAGCCGCTGGCGAACAAGGCGTTGCGGATGGAGACCGAGTTTGGCAGCAAAATGGCTTTCACCAGCGATGAAAAAGGCATGGTCACGGTGCTGTTCCCGCGAGACTTCAAGCCAGCCGAAAAAAAACCGGGTCAGGGCGGCCACAGCCACGGCCCGCGCCGCGCCAAATTCGTGCTCGCGACTGAACATGACGATGGAGGGAAGCACTACCTGACGGCCTTTAATCACACCTATTCCGCCGATGCCGATCGCAAACGGGATCTGCTGACCGGGTTGGGCTTCGGTGTCTTTGGCATGCTGCTGGCCGCCCCGCTGTTACGCCGCAAGAAGGTCGAAAATAACAAAAGCACGAAGGAGGCATGATGCTTAAGGCGATATTTCCCACACTTGGCCGCTTCCGGCTGTTCGTTCAGATCGCCATGCTGCTGCTGACGGTGTACGGATCCAACGTGGTCGGTTTTTACATGGCGGAGAAGATCTCCAATGCGCTGCCTGCGCTGTCCTGCGCCTACGATCAGCAGAACGGCGCCTATTGCGTGCTGATCCCGACCCAGCATCAGTTGCACCATCGCATCGGTGAGGCCATGGTCAAGGCACAGCAACTTACCTTCCAGATGGTTCTGCCGCTGCTGTTCACGCTGCTCACCTTCTTCACCTTCTTTTTTGTGCTGAGCAAGGCCTTCTGCGGCTGGATCTGTCCGCTGGGCACGATCCAGGAGCTGATCAACAAGCTTGGGCGCAAGCTCAACCTGCCGCTACGCCGTTTCGAGAACGGCAACGTCAGCAAGGTGCGACCGGTGAAATGGCTGATGCTGCTGGTTCTGGTGCTGGCATTGCCGCTTCTGACCGGCCTGGGCGTCACGCCGCACAGCCTGGGCAACCCGTTCTGCGATGTCTGCCCCTCGCGTATCGCCACCACCCTGCTCACCGGCAACACCGAGCAGACTGGCCCTGCGCACCGGCGACGGCATTGCCTTCACCCTCGGCGCCATCGCCAATACCATGGCCGGCTTCATCCTGATCGCCGCGTTTCGCGGTGCGCCAGCCGTTCTGCCGCATCTGTCCGCTGCTGTCGTTCAATGCCGTGTTCCAGCGCCTCTCGCCGATGCGGCTGGTGAAGAAGCAGCACGACAAGTGCGACAAGTGCGGCATCTGCGCCAAGGCCTGCCCGATGGACATCCACGAGATTGCCCGCGAACACGGCAGCAAGGCATTACACGAGGATTGCACCCTGTGCGGGCGCTGTGTCGAGTTTTGCCCGGATGACGACGTGATCCAGATGAAATGGGGGCCGATCCCGCTGTTCAAGTCCAGCCGCGAGTACTACAAGCAGCGCATGAAGGGCGAAATGCCGGACGGCACCATCAAGATCGTCGCTGCGCCGCGCAAACTTGCGGGCGGAGCCGAAGACAATGCTTGATACCATCATGCCGGGCGGAGGCGTGCCCTTGCCCGAAACCATCGGCATGTTTTCGGTCTGGCTGCTCGGTGTTTCCATGGGCCTGACCGCCTGCACCGTCACCTGCCTGCCGTTCATGGGCACCTGGGTGCTGGGGCGCGGCGGCAGCAACCGCGAGACGCTGGTCGATACCGGCGTGTTCCTGCTGGGCCGGGTGACGGCCTACAGCCTGCTTGGCGGCCTGGCCGGCGCGCTCGGGATGTGGCTGACCCAGGCGCTCTCCAGCGGCATCGGCAATGCCTTTATCGGTGCCGCCAGCATTGCCGCCGGGGTATGGCTGTTCCTGCCGTCGCGGCGCACAAGTCCATGCAGCGCGGCTAGACGGGGCGCCGGCACGCCGCCTTTTCTGCTCGGTTTCTCGCTCAGCCTCACCCCCTGCGCCCCGCTGGCCTCGCTCCTGGCTGTCTGCGCCATCTCAGGCGGCACTTTGTCCGGCGCGGGCTACGGCCTGATGTTCGGTCTAGGCGCAGCCCTGACGCCCTTGCTGCTGCTGCTTCCCCTGCTGAACCTGTTCGGCGCCCGGATGCGTG
>CAVUID010000018.1:0-252026 GCA_963741495.1 uncultured Gammaproteobacteria bacterium | reverse complement strand
GCAGGTCCCGACCAAGACCGTGGCGAAGCAGCGAAACCGCTTCTCTGGCCTGATCAGCGCCACCGCACGCCAATATCAGTTGATCCCCGAGTTGCTGCATGCGGTGATACGCACGGAATCCGGTTATGACCCCTCGGCCGTGTCATCCGCCGGTGCCATCGGTCTGATGCAGCTCATGCCGGGGACCGCGGCACGTTATAAGGTGGGCGACATTTGGGACCCGGTGGCGAATGTGCGCGGCGGGGCAGCCTACTTGAGAGATCTGCTGGATATGTTCGATCAGGATCTGCGCCTGGCCTTGGCGGGATACAACGCCGGGGAGAACGCCGTCATCAAATACGACAGACAGATCCCACCGTATCCGGAGACCCAGCAGTACGTGCGCAAGGTCCTGCAGTTCCTCTGGGCCGAGCAGTCCCCCGTGGCGATGAACCAGGTACGCTAGCCGCATCGTCCAGGGGCGTACTTCTGCCCGCGTCCGGTGTCAGCCGGCAACGGGCTCCTTTCCATCCTCACTGTCGCCCTGCAAGAGCTTGCGGATGGAGAGTAGCGCGCGCTCGATAAAGGGGTGCTTCGGGCGCGGAATGACCTTGGCGCGTCCCGACTGTACCTCGTCTGCCAATTCTCTTAGGGTCTTGACCTCGGCCTGCGTTCCGGAGCGATCGACGAACATACAGGTGGACGTCAGAGGACTCATCCAGGACAACTTGATACGTCGCACTGTGTTGCCCTGCTGGGGGGCGAACTCGAACCAAGTGCCGACGCGTAACTGACGCAATCGCTCGATCATCTCTTTTTGTGGCCCGGACAGCGGCGTGCCGGTGCTCGCATCGGCCGGGGGCCGCTCTGGTGGTGTCCCAGGTGCCTTTTCGCCCGGCTTGGCACCGGTCGCCCTGGCTCCGGTTGCGCGACGGCGACTCCGCCGCTGGCTTCCACGCCTGGGGGTTCTTCAGCAACTCGCCCAAGGCATCGACATTGGTGCGGCTGAAGCTGCCCATGCGCTGGATCTCGCGCAGGAGGTAGTCGCGCAATTTGGGGATGCGATCGAAGCGGGCGCGGCGGTCGGCCGGGGTCGCGCTGGGGTCGAACAGGGCGACCAGCTCCTCCGCCGTCTCCAGCGCGCTGCGCCAAGCGGCGGAGGCCTCTCCTTCGCTCTCCCGCAGCAGGATGAAGACCAACTGATCCACCCATGTCGTGCGGAGGAAGCTCGCGAGGGCTTCGGGCATCGGGTGACGCGCGGTTAGGGCGTCGATATGCCGCGAGGCGTGCTCCTTGGCCAACTGCAGCTTCTCGCGTCCGCGTGCCGCCGCCCGGGCACGCTGCTCCACGGTGTCGGTGCGGCGAAGCTGGTCCTGCGCGGCCTGCCTGAAGCTCTGTAGTAATTCCTCGAAGAGTGCGACGTCGTCGGTAAATTCCTGCAGGACGCGACTCGACGGTCTGCTGCATGACCGGGAAGATGCCCTTGGTCGGGCTGGCCTCGTCGATCAACAGGCTCCCCGCCTCGACCATCTCGTCGAGCAGGCGGCGCGCCGGGTGCCCGCTGTCCTCCAACAGCCGGCGGTCGATCAGGGCGACCTTGAGGTAGGGCGTGTGCAGGTGGCTCAATAGGGCCTTGGCCGCGTTCGGCAGGACCGGATCGTTGAGCATGTACTCGAAAAGCATGCCGATGAGATCGATGAGGTTGGCATCGACCGACGACAGGTCCTCGCCTCTTGATCGTCTCCAGGATCTGCTGCCGGTCCTGGGTTAGGGCCTGTCGGACGCGGTCCAGGGCGGCGGCGTCGATCTCGATGTCGGCATAGCCCGCGAGTTCCGAGCTGCCGCTGGCGCCGCACCTGGCCGTTGCTGCACCGGACACGCCGAGGCCGACGCGCGCCCTCACTTCCGCCGCGGTGCGGGCCTGGGCCTGGGCTGAGGGCAGCCAGAATCTCGGCCTTCGCGGCGGCCGCGACCTCGGTCGTGGCCGGGTAATGGTTGCGGCGCCCGCCGCTCGGGCTCATCGGACGCCGCCGCTCCCCCGCCCTGTCCGGCGGGACGGCGCGCGGCCATGAGATCGAGAATCGAGTCGAACAGCTCGCTCGCCAGATCGGCTGGCGCGCCGCCGTCGGGCGCCGTCGGCGACGGATGGGTCCTGGTCGCTCGGCCGTGTCGGGCAGACTTCCGCTGCCTGTTCCGTCGATTGTTCTGCCGCCTGTTCCGCGGCCTGTTCCGCCGCCTTCGACCGTGCCTGTTTCGATCGGACGTAGGCGGGCTTGAGTTTCGGCAGGATGCCCGCGGACTTCAGGATCGCGTTGTACTGCGTCGTAGACGCTCCCGCACTGCCTGATGATCACCTTGTCGAACAGCGCATAGAGAACGACCTTGACCTTGATCTCGACGTCCAGTCCGTCCATGGCCCGCTGGAAGGAGTGCACGAAGTGATAGCGGCGCGGCCGGGATGTCGTGGTCCTTGAGCTTGCGGCCGCCAACGACGACCGACAAACGCTGACTGAGGGCGTAGAGATCGGGAAAAAAGTTGGCGTTTGCGCGGGAGATCAGGTTCTCCGTCGCCACGGACTCTTCCATGTCGTCTGGCTCCACCAGGGACAGCTCGATGCCCGCCGTGAGGTCAAGGTCTTGACCGCTGTCCGGGGCTGGTGGCGTCGACTGCGCCGAAGTTCTGGAACCCCGCGTTCAGCTCCTCGTGAAAGACGAACTCGACGTCGGTGCGGCGTCGCTGCAACTGCCGCATGGCCTCGAAGAAGCGCCCCTGTACGGCATTGCTTTCAGCGCGCTCCGCAAAACTCGAGGAGCGCCGTGTTCGCCTGGTCGAAGAGATCCGGGAAGCGGGCGCTGACGAAAGCCGAGACCAGGTCGCGGCACTGCTCGAGGTGGGTCCCGAAACGAGAGTGGATTGCGCCCCCCAAGATCCTTGAGTCCGCCATGGCTCTGGACGACGTGCCGCGGTCGCGCCTAGTCTTCCCCGATGACTCGTTCGTCACGAGGGGTCGACAAGAGCTTCTCTGCCTCGGCCTGGTGCTTGGCGAACACCATGCGGTACTGGTCACCCGCCTCCTCGGTTCTGCGTCTCCCGTAGGGACCGCACGAGCGCCCTGGCGTCCTGGTAGCGCTCCTTGGTATCCATGTGGGTCAGCCTCAACGGGTTGGAGATTCGGTAGACAAAGTAAGGCATGTCGTGGTGCACCCGCTCGAAAGACTTGAAGGAACCCGGGGCGGCCGTCATGGCATGATGCTCGACCGCATCGGCACCGTCAGGGTGCCCAGCCGGCATGCCGGTCAGCCCTATGCCGACTGCCCCTCGCCGGATTCTATCGGAAAGCCGCGGACACGGTAACTCCGTCCGTCTGCCCGACGTCCGGTCCGCGATCTGATCCGCCCCCGAGTGGCTAAAGGTTCGTCCCTGCCGGCCATGACGCGCAGTCCACGCGAGGGACTCCGGCCGCCCGCAAAATCTGTTGCCGCCATAAACATTACCTTGGGGGCCGCAATACCATGTCGTGATAAGGTCAGGGGCCCGGCCTGTGCCGCCTCGCAGCGTCAGCCTCCAGGGGCGCGACCACCCGGCGCATGGGCACCAGTGACTGAAAACATGGCTCATCCAGGCCGCGGGCGTGGGGCTCGGGGTGCCGGATTGGGCCAAACGGAGAGGCAAGAGATGATCAAACCAGTCGGTTCCGACGAGCTCAAACCCCTGTTTGTCTACGACCCGGACAAGCACCACCAGCTGATGCACGAGGCTGAGGACCTGCCCTCGGTCGTCATCAGCTCTCAGAGCGCCGGCAATGCGGTGATGATGGGCGGAGGTTACTTCAGCCCCCTGCCGGGCTTCATGAACGTGGCGGACGCCGTCAGCATTGCCGAGACCATGAAGACCACCAGCGGGATGTTCTTCCCGGTGCCGGTCCTGTGTCTGCTTCCGGACGTCTCCGCCATACGCGGCGCCAAGCGCATTGCGCTTCGCGATCCCAACATGGAGGGGACTCCGATCCTGGCGGTCATGGACGTGGAGGCCATCGAGGAGGTCAGCGATGCCCAGATGGCGCTCATGACCGAGAGGGTCTACCGCACCAGCGATCCCGAACACCCGGGCGTGGCCACCTTCAATTCGCAGGGGCGGTTCGCCGTCTCCGGGCCCATCCAGGTCCTGCACTTCTCCTACTTCCAGGACGACTTCCCGGATACCTTCCGTACCGCGGTGGAGATCCGCAACGAGATCGCCGAGCGTGGCTGGAGACGGGTCGTGGCCTTCCAGACCCGCAACCCCATGCACCTCGCCCACGAGGAGCTGTGCCACATGGCCATGCAGCGCCTCAACTGCGACGGCCTGGTGATCCACATGCTGCTCGGCAAGCTCAAGCCCGGCGACATCCCGGCCCCGGTGCGCGACGCGGCCATCCGCAAGATGGTCGAGCTCTACTTCCCGCCCAACAGCGCCATGGTCACCGGCTACGGTTTCGACATGCTCTATGCCGGCCCCCGCGAGGCCGTCCTGCACGCCTACTTCCGCCAGAACATGGGCGCGACCCACTTCATCATCGGGCGCGACCACGCCGGCGTGGGCGACTACTACGGCGCCTTCGACGCCCAGACCATCTTCGACGACGAGGTGCCCGAGGGCGCCCTGGCCATCGAGATCTTCAAGGCGGACCACACCGCCTACTCCAAGAAGCTCAACAAGGTGGTCATGATGTGCGAGGCCCCGGACCACACCAAGGAGGACTTCGTCCTCCTGTCCGGGACCAAGGTCCGCGAGATGCTCGGCAGCGGCATCGCGCCGCCGCCGGAGTTCTCCCGGCCGGAGGTCGCCAAGATCCTCATGGACTACTACCAGTCGCTGAAGTAGGCCGCTCCGCGGCCTAGGTTCGGGTCCGGCGGCTCGCCGTCGGGCATCGGCTCGAGTGGGAGAAATACGATGAAGACAGCGATCCTTGCGATCGTCTTTCTGCTGATTGGCGGCGTAATCGGCGGCTTTCTTGGAGTCCGTTTGGGGGCTGGTATGGGGGCGGGCGGGGGGCTCGTCGTTGGTTCCCGGCCGGTGCCTGCCTGGCGCTGCAAACCGCTCGCGACAAGGGCATCCTGTCCTCCGGGCAGGTGGACACCCTCATCAGGGACACCGTCGGTAAGATCAAGGCCAGGACCCCGCTCGCCTCCGATCCGAATGTCCCGTGGGTCGGCAGCGAGGCGGATTGCGGCCGGATGATTGCGCAGATGGATAGGGACACCCAGGCCGGACACTAAGCGTCGTGCGGGGCTGCTGCCCGCAGCACGCCCACGGCCGTCCTCTGACGAGGGCGGGCTTGAGCCCTGTCGGCGATGGGCTGCGACTGGGCGGCAGCGGCTAGCGCAAGTTCTTCTTGTAGTTTGGGATGGCGGCGTTGCGGGCCTTGGAGAAGTTGGCGAACTCCATGGTCACGCTGGCCAGCTCGACGCCCTCGAAGTTGGCATTGGTCACGTCGGCACGGCGCAGTATGGCTCCCCCCAGCACCGCGCCGGTCAAGTCTGCGTCCGTCAGGTTGGCGTTGCGCAGGTTGGTGTCCTGCGCCGAGACGTTGCGCAGGTTGGCGCGGCTGAGGTCTGCGCCCTCCATGTTGGCCAGGTTAATGACCGTGAAGCCGCCTGGGTTGAGGCTCGAGAGGTCGGCGTCGTGCATGCTCGCCTTGGCCATGTTGGCGTCGTTGAGGTGGCAGTCGCGCAGGTCCGCACCGCACAGGTTGGCCTCGCGCAGGTTGGCGCGGATGAACAGGGCCTTGCGGGCGACCACGTGGCACAGGTTGCTGTTGCTGAAATCCGCCCCGCGCAGGTCCGCCCCCGTGAGATCGACCCCCTGGAGGTTGGCGTTGCGGACCTCGGCATTGCGCAGGTCCGCACCCGCAGAACGGCGTGGCTCAAGTTGGCCGAGGTGAGGATGGCGGCGCGGGAGGGGTGCTCCGAGCCCATGCGGGCACCGGTGAGGTCTGCACCGTGGAGGTCGGCGCCGTTGAGATGGACGCGGAACAGCAGGGTGTTGTCGCAGGCTTGGCCTCGCTGAGGTCGGCCTGATTGAGGTCGCTAAACTCCAAGTTGGCACCGCTCAGGTCGGCGCCGCGAAAGTCTGCCCCGTCCAAGCGCATGTCGCGCAGGTCCGCCCCCACGAGCGTGTCGGCGTCCACGACCTCGATGACCTCTCCGGTCCTTCTATGTTTGATCTCGATCATGTCTGTGTCCTCCCTATTGAGACGCTGCCGGCCGCCCCGATCCGCCTGCCCGCCGCGCGGTCTGGCGTGCGGCGTGCTACCTTCAACGCGTTGTCCCTCTCCCAGAAACGCTGCCAGCGTGGCGTTTCCCCTGGTGTGACTTAAATCGAACAGAAATCCGCGCGGCCGGTCGCCGACGCGGCGCATCGACAGGTGGGTGGGCGGCCATTACCATTCAGGCCCGCCCGCTGCCGCCAAAAGCCGTAGCGGGGACCTCACCACAACGACAACCACCACAAGGAATCGCCCAATGAAGATCGAGACCCAACTCATCCACGCCGGCTATGCCCCGGACCCGACGACCAAGGCGGTGGCCACGCCCATCTACCAGACCACTTCCTACGCCTTCGACGACACCCAGCACGGAGCGGACCTGTTCGACCTCAAGGTGGCCGGCAACATCTACACGCGCATCATGAACCCCACCTCCAGCGTCCTGGAGCAGCGCGTCGCGGCCCTGGAGGGCGGGGTTGGGGCCCTGGCCCTGGCCTCGGGCATGGCAGCGGTGACCTACTCGATCTTCACCATCGCCCAGGCGGGGGACAATATCGTCTCGGTCTCGACCCTCTATGGCGGGACCTATAACCTGTTTGCCCACACCTTGCCGCGGCTCGGCATTCAGGTGCGCTTCGCCGCGCCAAACGACATCGACGGCATGGCCCGCCAGATCGACGGCAAGACCAAGGCGATCTTCTGCGAGTCCATCGGTAATCCGGCGGGCAACGTCGCGGATCTGCGCGCCATCTCCGACCTGGCCCATGCACAGGGGCTCCCGGTGATCGTCGATAACACGGTCCCCAGCCCCTACCTCTGCCGCCCCTTCGAACACGGTTGCGACATCGTGGTCCACGCCCTGACCAAGTACATGGGCGGACACGGGACCACCATCGGCGGCATCGTGGTGGACAGCGGCAAGTTCCCCTGGGCCGAGCACGCCGAGCGCTTCCCCATGCTCAACGAGCCAGACGTCTCCTATCACGGCGTCGTCTACACGGAGGCCCTGGGGCCGGCGGCCTACATCGGGCGCTGCCGGGTAGTGCCGCTGCGCAACATGGGCGCGGCCATCTCGCCCTTTAACAGCTTCCTGATCCTGCAGGGGGTCGAGACACTGGCGGTGCGCATGGACCGCCACTGCGAGAACGCGATCAACGGTCGCGCAATACCTCAAGGGCCACCCCAAGGTCGAATGGGTCCGCTATGCCGGGCTGCCGGACAGCCCGGACTACCCCCTGGTGCAGAAATACATGGACGGGGCCAAGGCCAGCTCCATCCTGTCCTTTGGGATCAAGCGGCGGGCGCGAGGCCGGTGCGCGCTTCATCGACGCCCTGAAGCTCGCGGTGCGGCTGGTCAACATCGGCGACGCCAAGACCCTAGCCTGCCACCCCGCCACCACCACCCACCGCCAGCTCTCGCCCGCAGAGCTGGCGCGGGCCGGGGTCTCCGAGGATCTGGTGCGGCTCTCCATCGGCATCGAGCACGTCGACGACATCATCGCCGATGTGGAGCAGGCCCTGTCCGCAGCCGGATAGGCCGCACCTAGCGCCCAGCGCCTGCCGGAGGCCGATCGCTCGCGGTGCAGTCGGCTGCCTCTGGGGACAGGCTGCGGGGGCTCTTGCCGCCCGGCGAACGCCCCTCACCTCCGGGCGCCTAGGTGCTTCTAGGGCCTGACCCTGGAGATGGTCACAGACACGGGCTCGGCCTGGCTGGAGGGGACCGGGCTGACCTCACCCTCCAGGTCCCCGCTCTGGGCCATGGCCTGGCCGCTGCGGGAGATGCGGGCCCCGACCGTGACCTGCGGGAAGGCCGAGAGCCGCATCTGGGGCATCATGGCCATGGCGTCGTCCAAGGTCAGGGTGACCGGAAGCTCCGCGGCGCGCACACGCTGGGCAGCCAAGGGCATGGGCGGGCCGGCGACGGCCTTGGCGTAGATGAAGACCGAGGCGTCCCCCGGGACCTGAGCCGCCAGGGCCGGGTCGAGGGCAACGGTGACCGTCAGCTTCGCCGCAGCCGGCGCAGTCTTGGGGGCGGCCGTCTTCGCCTCCACCGGCGACGCAACCGGCGTCGGCGCATCCGCTAGGGCCGGCGCCGCCGGCCGGGCCGTCGCCGGCGGGCCAGCCTCGGCGATCTGGGTTGGAGCGGCCTCTGGCCCGGACGCAGCGGGGACCAGTCCCGCCCGGGAACGGGCCTCGTCCATCAGCTTGGACACCTCTGCCGCGTCGCTCCCGGCGGGGTCGAGGAGGGCGAGGAGGGGCTCCCATCGGGCCAGGGCGCCGGGATAGTCGCTGGCCTGGAATGCCGCCATACCCCGCAGCCAGAGGCCGTTGGGGTTGGCTGGCTCGACCTCCATGAGCGTGTCCAGAAGCTCGGCTGGGCGTCCGGCGAGCTGGCGCCCGTTTGCCGCCGCCAGCGCCTCGGCATAGGCGAGCAGCACGGCTGGATCACGCGGGGCGATCTTGTAGGCCCGCTCGATGGCGGCCATCGCCTTGTCGGTTTGATTCAGGGTGGACCAGGTGCGCGACAGCATCAGCCATCCGCTCGCGTTCTGCGGGTTCTTCTCCAGGCGCTCGGCGAGCTGTTGGGCCAGGACGTCTAGGGACGGCATGGCGCTGCCGTCGGGGCGCGTCGTGCTATGGCCAGCCGGCGCCTGAACCGCAGGGGCGCTCCCGGCCGCTTCGAGCTTCGGGATGATGCCGCTGGTGCCGATGGCGAGATACAGACCCACCGCTGCAGCGGGGACGGCCAATGCCAGGATCGGGGCCGCCCAACGCCCGCCGGCGACTGCGGCCGGCTTGGCGACGCCGTTAGGGTCAATGTCGTGGATCAGCTCGCGCTCCAAGTCGTGACGGGCAGCGGCGTACTGCGACTGGTCCAGTTTCCCCAGGGCGAGGTCCGCATCCAGCTCGGCAGTTTGCTGGCGGAACACCGCCAGGTTGAGGGCGTTGCTGTCCAGGTCCGGGGTCCCGGTGTCGCGCCGGAGCAGGGGCACCAGCACGAAGGCCAGGGCGAGGATTGCGAGCCCGGCGGCGAGCGTCCAGAAGATGATCATGACCGGTCTCCCTGGGGCCGGGGCGAGGGTCCCCCTCCCTGGTCCAAGAGGCCCGCGAGGCGCTTGCGCTCGGCCTCGGTGAGGTCTGCGTCCTGCCCCTTGGCCTTGGCGCGGATGGTACGCAACACGACCACGGCCCCCAAAAGCCCCAGGGCCAGGGGCCCGAACCACAGCACATAGGTGGAGGGTCTGATCGGCGGGGAGTAGAGGACGAAGTCCCCGTAACGGGCGACCAGGAAATCCACGACCTCGGCCTTGGACTTGCCGGCGCGCATCATCTCGTAGACCTCACGACGCAGGTCCTGGGCGAGCTCCGCCTGGGAGGCGGACAGCGACTCGTTCTGGCAGACCAGGCAGCGCAGCTCATCGATGAGGCCGCGAAACTCGGCCTGCTTGGCTGGGTCGTCGAAGGTGAACTCCTCCAGGGTGTAGGCCTGGGCGGTCCCGGTCGCAAGGGGCAAGGCCAACGCGCCGGCTAGGAACGCGGCGGACAACATCTTCAATCTCATCAACTTTCTGCCTTGAGCTGGTCAACGATGGGGCGCAGCGTCTCTTGCCACACCGCCTGGTCGATGGGCCCGATCTGCTTGTAGCGGATGATCCCCTTGCGGTCGATGACGAAGGTCTCCGGGGCCCCGTAGACGCCCCAGTCGATACCCACACGGCCGTCCTCGTCGAAGGCCACCACATGGTAGGGGTTACCGAACTGGCGCAGCATCTGCAGGGCGTCTGGCTTGTCGTCCTTCCAGTTGAGCCCGACGATCTGGGGATATAGAATTCCCTGTATTTCTGGACGATACCCACAATGTTTACATTGGTCAGCGCAGTGATACGCCGTTCAGAGAACCCAAGTGCGCGGAACGGCACGTAACTCTCGTTTTCGGAAGTATGGCAACGGGTACAGAAGCGGCCAACCGGATTAACCTGGCTGTGGAATGCCTTCTTGATCGAGCCCATATCCTGATCGGAGAGCTGGCCGCGCAATTTGATGAACTCCTGTGCTTCCGGTGCATCTTCGGTGATTTCCAGCAAAGCCTCCCGGCCATTGAGATTGGTGTAGGCCACGATTTTGGAGTAAAAGTCGTCCGTCTCAAGTAAGAAGCCTGTAGCGGGATCAATGTCCACGCCATATGGCTTACCCTTGACTTCAATCCCGGAATAATTGAGCCAGCGCAGCGTCATGGTGCTTTCCGATACTTTGCGATCGTCGGTATGGCAGGTCATGCAACCAATAAACTGCGTGTGCATATTGAGCAGGGTGCGAATCATTGGCTTTTTCGCATGTGGATATTCGCTGTGGCAGGTATAGCAAATCGGTCGTTTCCCCAGGGTAAGCGGATCTTCTTTGGGAAGATTGTGGAAGTGCCTGATTTTTTCTTTCTGCCGCTCGATATCCAGCCTTTCCAGAAGCTTGGGTGCCTCGGGTTCTTTTTCGTGACCGCCGCCCATCATGGAATAGACGGAAGATGCAAGCAAGACGGCGATGATGATCCACAACAAAAAGGACACCATCCACGCCCAGACAGGGTGGTTGCGACGCAGGCCTGAAATACTGAACAGGTCGCGTTTGAATTCGCCCGGGATGCGCGCCTTGTGATCGATGATGATCAGTAGCGCAATGGCGAAGAGCAGAAACATCACCACTGCCAGCGCAATAAAATAGCTATCAAGTTCAACGGTATGATGCATGGTCAGTCCTTAATATTATCGTCAGCCCTGGGTCAACATCAGCCAGATCGCGTACAGCCCGAAGGCAGTCCACGCCAGCACAAACACCAGTGAGCCGTAAGCCAAAACTTTCTGCCAGGGCTTAAGTTCGGTTCTCATGAATAGCAATGTCCAACGTTATTACTTTCAAGTGTCGAGTCAAACATCCGTGCGCGTCCCCCACAATTTCTTGCGCTCGATGAGGTCTTTGAGGTAAGTGCGCTCTTCCGGCATGGTCACAATGCAGCGCAGATATTCGAGGAAGTGTTCCTCGATCTGGTGTTCTCGAGTGATTTTGCCCGTGAGAAAAGTCCATTGCATGGGGAAGCGACCTGGCGCCAGATGGACGTTGTACCAGTGCCAGAAAGCAATCACCAGCAGAGCCAGCAAAGCTTCGTGGGGGTGGGACAGCCGCATCATTTCCTGGAAATGCGAGGCCATGCTGACAGGCAGAATACTGGCCCAGACATCTGGGAACAGGAAAGTAGAGCCGGAAATCACCATCACCGTGTTACCGAAACCAGCGGCAAAATAGTGAATCTTCTGCTTGTACATGAACTTATCCATCTCCGGACGCTCCGCGCGCTTGCCGGCGAAGAACTGCATATCTTCCTTGAAGTCACTAATATCTTTCCAGACTGGCAGGATAGTGCGCCCCAGTTCGAAAATCCGGGCGCGCATTTTGAGCATTGTGCCGAGGCCGATGGTCAAAAAGTGATACAACATGGCAAAAATCATGGCCGCCGCAAGCGTACGGTGGATTATTCGGGTGACCTCCAGTCCACCCAGAACCGAGTTGAATGGCTCCGCCCAGAAAGCAGTGTGGTAGTGAATGGGCAGCCCGGTAAAAGCCAGCAACAGGAAAGTGCTGAAAATCAGCAAGTGCTGAATACGGATATGGATGTTGTAACGGTAGAAATCGCCTACCGGGTTTGAATCCACATTTTTGTACAGCATTGAACGGTCATCCGGCAACAGGGCGACCACTTCCTCAATTTCACGATCCTCCTCCGGATTCACCCTGTTGAGTCGCTTGGCGGTATCCAGTACCTTGCGTGCTTCTTGTGATAGTTTCATGTTCAGCGTGTCCTTATGCTTCAACTCTTAAAAAATGCTGCACTATTCTGAAATCACTGACAGCTCGGGATTCTTCTCTCCATTTCGAGCTGAATCCCGAGCTGCAAAGCCAGCACTATCAGGAAATGCGATTGCTATTGCGCCGGGTACGCCGCCACCACGATGATCCATCTCGGAAGCGCCAGCTTACGCCATTACGTAAACGCCCCCATGTTTCGAATGCGGCCAAGCCCACCAGCAGCACCAGCACGCTATCGCCCACGATGGTGTAGATCAGTTCGGCATAATGCTTGAAGGGATTATCTTCCCGCTTGCTGGTGGGATGCGGATCGAGCGCCGCATAGTTCTGGTCAGCTCTTGTGTGACACTGCTTACAGGTTTCCACCCTGTTTTCAGCGCTTACCGGCGAACGCGGGTCGCGAGAAGGAAGCAATTCATGGACACTGAGATAGTAATTCACGGTGTTGGCATGACAATCCAGGCAGTTGGCCGCTTTGGTGTTGCCATATTTGGTCACCTTGCCGTGAAAACTTTCCTCGTAGGATTCGATCGCGAATGGGAACTTCCGGCCCAGCTCGCGCCCCTCTTCCTTGGCTGCCTGCTGGTGGCGATCCAGCATCTGCTTGTCGGAATGGCACGAAGAGCACATCGCAACAATTTCCTGGGATGAGCGCTTGACTTCGCGAATACGGCGACTGGTATGGTTGTACCACTTCTCGGCAAATTTGACGTCCTCGTGACAGACCACGCAACGATCAACAATATGCTTGGGCGGCTCTTCTTCCTTGGCATTGTAGAGCGGGTTGGTGTGGCAGTTAATGCAATAAGGCTTGTCAGCATCGCCGCCGCTGGCAATCTTCTCCCGACCATGTACGCTTTTCTTGAATACGTCATAGATGGGCTTGTGGCTGAACGGCTTGCCTGTAGCAGGGTTCTTGATCGAATGGCATTCCGCGTTACAGGTCACCCCTTCAGTCACCGGCTTGTGAGGCAGCTCCTTGATGTAGCTGTGACAGTCGCGGCAGGGGACATTGCGGTGCACTGTTTTGGAGAAAACATGCGGCATCACGTAATAGGTCTTTTGCTGCCCATCCTCGGTGATGCGCCCCATTTTCGGATATTTGTGGCACATCAGGCAGGCCTCATCGTCCTCAAAAGCCAATGCCGGCCCTGCATATCCCACCAGCAGGGAAAGCATGCCCGCAACGCACCATCTGATCAGTGTCTCCATCCTCTTTATCCTTTTATTTTTCTGTAACCTTGGTCCAGCACCGCTCAATCAGACAACCTAATAAGCCCGGTTAAACGTAATACCTTTGGGAGATAGATCCGAGCTGCCTTTAGAAGGCGAATGGCGCCGAATCGACATTTTCGCCATTTCAGGGAACTCGGGCATAAAACAAACATTAATAATGTGTTTTATCTATCCGCCGCACAAAGCCCCTGCCACTCACCATTGAGAGAACCCTGGCCTAACGCGCGGGACGGGCATCTTTCTCGAAGCGGCATGGATTGTCAACATCAGGCCCGAAAAGACTTAAGCTACAGCGCCCCCCTCAACAAACCCCTCAAAAAAACAGCGGCGCAAAAATCTCAGCCCTCTCCACCCCGGTAAACTTCCTCTTAACCCCACCTCAATCCCGTGCCTCAGCCATTTTTTTAATAGGCCCAACCCCAACACCCATCAAAAAAACAAATGGGCGCAGCAATAATACCATTCGTTTATATCGAGATGGGAATCTGAATGTTATTTGGCTTTTGGCGCCTCAGCCTGCTCGACTTTTGGAGCCTCCTGCTGGCCCGGATTTTGCCCTTGCCCCTCCGTCCATGCAGCGCCGGTACCTGGCAGCAGGAATTTCGGGATATAGAATTCGCGGTATTTCTGCACCATCCCCACCACTTCGGTATTGGTCAATTGCTGTATCCGGCGCGGCGGATAACCCAAGTCGGCGAACGGGATATAAGGCGTCTTAGAAGAAGTGTGGCACCCGTCACACTGAAGCGGCTTCTCATCCACCATCCGGTGAATCACTTTTTTCATCTTCGACTGTGCAGTGGAACTGAGGCCATCCTTGTTTTTGAGGTAATCGGCCACGAACGCTCTTTCACGGTCATCATTCAGGAAGCGGAAGCTGCCATCGGGACCCAACGTCCCCGGCGCAAACTTGGTTCCATAATTGCCGTATTTTTCTTTTTCCGTTGCAACCAGATCTGGCGGGTTAGCGGTTACCTTGCCATTTTCCTTGTTGTACCAACGGAAAGCCCATGGTCCCTGGTCCGGTTTCTGCTGGATATGACAGGTTTCACAGGCAACAAAAAACGCGTGCATATTCAGGAAGGCGCGGATGGTTTTCGATTTGTCATGCGGTACCGCGCCATGGCAACGCACACACACGTTGGTTTCATCCGACTCCACCGTCATGCCGATATGGTGAAAGTGGCCTTTTACGTACTGTTCTTTTACAACGGTATAGCCAAGGTCGGTGGTTGCCGTTGCCTTCTGCTCCTTCATGACATTCTGCAATGCTTTTTCTTCAAAAGTCGTGGTGTCGGCTTTATTTACCATTGTGCCGAACACCTCCTGCTGCTGCGCCGGCTCTTCATGGTGGTCTGCATGGCTGAAGATGATCGGGTAAATAAAATTACCGTACCAAACAGCAAATACAATCAGGGCGATAGCATAGAGCTTGCCCAACAATTTCTTCAATCGGATAAACATTTTTCTCTCCGGCCCTTAGTGGTGCTGAGGTTTGATCGACTCTTCGAGGCCTTCTTCTGTCAAGGTCCGTACGTATTCCGCATAGTGCTCATGAATCATGTCATCTTCTGTGAGATACCCAGTGATAAACACCGTACCCAAAGGGAATTTCTCGGGCGAATAATGCACGTTGTACCAGTGAACAAAGAACAAAAACAGCGCCGCCAGCAACGCTTCGTCGGTATGCATGATGTAAAAGGCATTCATCATGATTCCGGGAATGAAGTGACTGAATTCGTCACGCCACCAGAGAATAAAACCGGCCGGCCCCAGGATGGGAATACCCCAGTATGGTGCGTAATAATCGAATTTTTCCTTCCAGGACATGCGGTCATAGCGCGGCGGACGATTTGTGAAGTACAAGAGGTACTTGAACATATCGATCAGGTCGAAGAAGTCCTTCTTGTTCGGGACCATCTCCTGAGCCAGGAATTCTCTTCCAACATTTCCGGCAGTAAGACGGCCTTCCTTTTTCAGACGCAAGACACGCCGGGTGTAAAACAGATACATCCAGTAAATAGTGTGATAGACAAACAGCCCCAGCAGAATTGAGCCAACGATACGGTGAATCATCGGCGCAACACCTATCCCGCCGAACACACTATAGATAGGCTCTGCCCAGGGCTGATCGTGATATTTCAGTGGAAACCCGGTAAACGACAGCAAGATTACCGTGGTAAACAACACCACGTGCTGCAGACGCTGATGCAGCGAAAACCGGAAAAAATACCGCTTCCCGTTTCGTTCGACTATTTTTGGATATTTCTTCATAAAACAAACCTCAATCTGTATATGTTCCTGACTTGTTATTTGGAGGAGTGATGATCATCCGGCGACTTTCTGAAGGAGAAATTCGGGAAGAGTCTTCTCACCAGTTCCAGAATGATGAGAACCAGGAAGAAATACATCACCCCCGCCATAAGCGCCGTGAAGAATTTCAGCATGTAGTGCTGCATCGGGTATTTATCTTTGTCATAGGTAACATGGACCTGAAAGCCAGCCAATTTTTCGCCTGCTTTTTCATGGCATTCCGAAGTACGACAGGTTGTTGGAACATTTTTCTTGTTGCTTGCGGATGTCGGAGAGTCCTTGCTTTCGATAAAATGCACGCCCTCACCCTTAACAACGTGGCAATCCACGCAGTCTGGCGTTTCCTCGGACCCAAAGCGAATTGCTTTCCAGTGGTAAGTTTCCTTGTAGGAGGTCACCACGTCGTCGAGTTTGTGCCTCTCCTGGAACTCCTTGTCCCCATGGCACTTGGCGCAAATACCGACAATTTCTGACGGCTTGCGCGTCTTTTGCAGGCGAGAAGTAACGTGTTTGTAGAAGGACTCTGCGAAATTGCCCGTGGTGTGGCAGGTCTTGCAGCGGCTTAACCCGCGTTCGGAAACGCCATGGGATTTACCCTTGAAGAAGGATAACGGGCGGTATAGCGGCTCTTCATGACAATCCTTGCAGCCAGGATAGTCTTTCTGGTGTTCCTTGGGCTTGCCTTCGGCATCAAGCTTGCCGTGAACACTTTTGTCCAGCATGTCCGATACCGATTTGTGCGAGAATTTTTTCTGGCCAGAGGGTTCTGTCAGATGGCACTCGGTTGTGCAATCCACTTTCTTGGCTGGATCGTGCGGGACTTTATTGATATCCCTGTGGCAGTCCATGCACTTCACCCTGACGTGAGGCCCTTCCTCAAACAGGGCTTCATTAATGTAAAACAACCGAAAATTGCCGTTCTCATCAATACGGCTCAGGCCTCGATGTTTATGACATAGAACACAGTTCAATTCGTCCTCGGCACTGGCCACCCCTCCGATACCGCAAAGAAGTAGCGCCACGAAAAACAGAATGACGCGCGTTTTGAAGGATGACTTACCCATAGACCTGACCTTTAATTTTGACTCTTAATTTAGTCGAACCCGCACTACATATTTCATGCGTGGCCAGTTAAAGCCCGCAACCGATTCTCGCCCATACAACCCAGCCACTATTACCCCACACTTAGCAAATCGCTGGCCACCCACGACTTTCGCGCGACAAAACACGAAACAAGTTTAAATTGGGCAACACCCGAAATAATTGACATAGATCAACTATTCTAGCTACAGGATCACAAGATCACATTATCCAAATATTATAAGCACCCTTGCCCTGTGCAAACAACCAAACCCGGGACCTTTACTTATCCTCGACCAAGCGCAAACAAAACAATGGTTGCCAGCAAAGCCAAAAGTGCACCCCAGCCAACAACCACAATAACCGCACCAGCAATATTGCTAGCATCGCCCGCTTCATTTGCGGATATGTCTACAAATCCGCCAATTTCATGTCCATACCAGATGCAGCCAAGTGGCAGAACCACGACCACAAGAACAAGATGAAACGTTTCGCCGTTCCCAAAAAAATACGCACTCACCAAACATGCAAGCGCCACCAGAAGTGATGCTCCACGGCCAATTTCCACTTGCCTACAGCCCAGATCCGAAAATCACTTTTTCGCCCCCGCATCTGAACGCGCCTTGTGCAAAATCGAACTTTCGTAGACAAAGCCCATCAGTAGCCATCAAATTAATTCGTAATTGTATAACTATTAGTTTTATTGATCTACAACATTAATTACGTTGATTGTTAATATATAATATGGAAAGACTCGATCCAGTCATTTTATTCGCCAGCCAATGGGCGCCGGACCGTTCACATAGATGGCGGGGTCCACGCAATAACACGTGATTTCCGGAATTGCCATGGCCTGGCCGACCAATAATTTATACGCCCTTGTTTTGGGCATGGGTACTAAACATATGTGCGCAACCAGGACAAAAACAATCCATTTCAAATGCCATCAACTATTACTTGCTGGCATAACAACACTGCTTGCAGGTTGGCTAACCGCTGCTTCTGCTGCTGGCATCCCCACCGTGGGCGTCCGTCATTTGTTCGACATCACCGGTCAGGGTGCAGGCGGGTTTTCGCTCCCCACCGACGTGGCTGTCAGCAGTGACGGCCGTATATATGTGGTCGATGGCGGCAACCACCGCATCGTCTCCTATGATCGCAATGGCAAGTACCTCTTCACTATCGGCAGCAAGGGATCGGGCGAAGGTCAATTCAAGGATCCAGTCGGCGTTGGCACCGACGGAAAGGGTCGAGTATATGTAGCTGACACTGGCAACCATCGTGTTCAAATATTCAGCAGCGATGGGCGCTTTCAATTTGCATTTCCCGTTGCCGATGGAGGCCTGGCCATACGCCCCATAGATGTGGCGGCAGACGCAACGGGTTCCAATATTTATATCAGCGGAAACAACAACCATAAAATAATGGCTTTCACAGCATCGGGAAAATTTGTGCGCCAGTGGGGTGGAAACGGCGAGAGTAGCGGGTTATTCCGCTACCCGGCATCACTCACGGTATCCACGGAAGGTGATGTGTATATCGCAGACGCACTTAACTCCCGCGTGCAGGGGTTCGATCCGGAAGGCACATTACTTATTCAGGTTGGAACCTGGGGGGCGCTCCCTGGACAGTTATTCCGCCCCAAAGGCGTGGCTATTGATGGCAAACTAAATATTTACATCAGCGACAGCTACATGGACGTAATCCAGGTTTATGACAATGAAGGGCGTTTTTTGCACGTACTTGGACACAACGGGAAACCGCAGCGCTTCGTGTCTGCGGGTGGGATCACGATTGGCAGCGACAATCGACT
Organism: uncultured Gammaproteobacteria bacterium; assembly: GCA_963741495.1. Classification (GTDB taxonomy): domain Bacteria; phylum Pseudomonadota; class Gammaproteobacteria; order Burkholderiales; family Sulfuricellaceae; genus Sulfurimicrobium. The sequence goes on along the minus strand of CAVUID010000018.1, from coordinate 233,501 downwards.
CTACACCGCCGAGATACTGCGCAACAAAATTTCAGTTTATAGCCTTGGCAATTAAACAAGATCGAACCCCTATTTAAAGCAATTTAATTATCCAAAAAAAATGAGTATCATACCTTTACATATTCTGGATATCGCGATCTTCTTTTCGTTATTCTGCTGTACCACCCAGATGACCATCTGATAAATGCACGAGATATAGCAAGACAGAAAGTGAGCAAGTTCAAATGAATACAAACAATACGCAGATCGATATGCGGTCACGACATCAGCCCACCAAAAATCCTCTCAAACGGGAAAACATGTGGACATGCCTGTTCGCCATCATTTTTTCCGCATTAACATCCATTAGTCCCGCAACAGCACTTGCGACACCGGAACTGATGGATATAGCGGCCACGGCAAACCAGGCAACTGTCCCAAAAGGGCAGGATGGATGCCTTTTGTGCCATAAATATCCGGGTCTTGGCCGGTACGACAAAGATGCAAGAAACCGAATTGTGAAACGAGTTTTTTATGTGAATGAAGATGTCCACAAAGCCTCGTATCACGGCAGGTTCAACTGCTCGGATTGTCATGATGGGGTGGACAAGATTCCCCATACGGATGCAAAGAAAGTCGATTGCGGCAAAACCTGCCACCTCAACGAGCCATCAACGGGCAAAAAGTTTTCTCACAAAGATATCGTCGAAGATCTGGAGAAAAGCGCCCATGGAGCAAAAGGCTCTGGCACCGAACACCAGGCAGACCTACCGGCATGCCGAGATTGCCATACCAACAAACCATATCTGCTCAGTGTTCAGCAGCAGATAAAATCCAAAACATCCTTGGAAATTTGTCATCAATGCCACGAAGAGAAAGTGTGGATCGATCGCTTTCTGAATCACATCAACTACCGCCTTTCGATGCGGAGGCCGTCATCGGAAGTGGTCAGGCTTTGTAGCAAATGCCATGCGAACCCGAATATGATGGCGCGGCATGAACTGGATGTGGTGGCGGGATTTCAGGACACTTATCACGGCAAGGCTATTCAGTATGGCGACGAAGAAGTGGCGAACTGTCTGAACTGCCATGCGCCTTATACATTGGGGTTTTCTCCGCATCGAATAGCTTCGCAAAAACAAGACCATTCGCCGGTCAACGCCGAAAACAAGCGTGAAACCTGCGCTCAGGCAGGCTGCCACGCAGCGGCAACCAATGAGTTTGCCACGGGCAGCAAGGCACATCAGTCCCAGATCAAATCAGCCACCCTGACAAAAGAACAAAGCTCTGCCATCGACCCGGAACTGCAGGACGAGGCATTCCAGGCCAAGGTGTTGTACTGGATCAACCTGTTTTACCAAATCCTTATCGCATTGGTAGTGCTTGGGCTTGGCGGCCACAGACTGCTGGATCTTTATGCGACGTATCGCGACAGCAAAAAAGGAGGGCATTGAAATGAGCGGGCATGGCAGTAACGAAAAAACATTCGTCCGACTCACGAAGAGCGAGAGAATTCAGCATGTCGTTCTTTTTGTTTCCACGACATTGCTGATCATCACGGGCTTCATGCTGATGGGCGAAGAATGGGCCGGCAAACTGTTCGGTTCAACGGGAAAAGAGATCTTTTACTGGCGCGGAATCGTTCACCGCATCGCTGCCGTGGCAGTGACTGCCGTGTGCTTCTACCACCTCTATTACGTTTTGTTCAAGACCGATGGCAAAAGCTGGATTCGTGCCATGCTGCCAAGACTGAAAGATGGTGTCGATGCATACCAGAACGTCATGTATATGATTGGATTCAGGAAAGAACGGCCAAAACTGGACCGTTTTACTTATCTAGAAAAACTCGAATATTTTTCCGTTTATTTCGGCATGTTCATTGTCATCAGCACTGGCGCCATGATGTGGACTCAATCCTACTGGCCAAAATTCTACCTGGACGTGGCAGATGCTCTGCATTTAGGGGAAGCCACTCTGGCCGCTCTTGCGATTATCGTAGGTCATATTTTTGCCGTCCATTTCAACCCGCATGTCTACCCTATGAACAGAGCATTTATTGACGGAAAGATTTCTGAAGCCCTGGTGAAAGAAGAGCATGCCCTTTGGCATGACCAGCTCATGGCGGAAGAAGCAACCAAACCCACCAATCCAGCTGAAGGAGGGCGTGGCCATGCATAACCACAGTGGTGCCAGCACACCAAAACGTCTCCTTGTGCATCTTGTCATGCTGACCACGGGCCTGCTGTTGATTATTTTCTCCTTTTGGCTGATTTATCTGACCTATTTCAAGGGAATAAACAGTTCGGGCGAAACCCTTGCGAAAAAAGCCGTCCCGCGCCAGGAAATGATTTACGAATCTTTTCACGGCATAGATGACTCAGTGCTTGCGGGCAGCAAATCAAAATCCTGGTGCATGAAATGCCATGAAGATCTATCTCATTCAAAATCAAAAGAAGTACGCGGCATGCTAAATGCCCACTCGTTTTTCATGGCTTGCGAAGTTTGTCACATTGCACCAAAGGATGGCGAACGATTCGAGTACAAGTGGATTCAACGCGGCACAGATATCCCTCTGGCCAGCCTGAAAGGACAACCGGGGGAGTATGGCGGAACAATTGTTCCATTCAAAACAGAAAAAGGCATGACCAGACGACTGGACGAAAATCAGGAAGCGCAACAACTTCTGGATGAATCAGCGACCAAGGACCGCGGGGGAGACATTCAGCAGCGCAAGATGCTTCTTAACACCGACATTCACAAGGAATTTTCGCCAAAGCCCATTTTTTGTGACGAGTGTCACAGAGAAAATGGACCTCTCGATTTCGTACAACTAATGTATTCACCGCAACAGGCGCAGCGCCTGACATTTGGCGAGGGGGCCAACATCATCAAGCAGTACAAAGAGTTTTACCTGCCATCACTCTTGCGCAACGCTCGGAGAGAGCGTTAAGGTCATGGCACTACCGATTTAAGCGTTGGCAAAAGAAAGCTGTTTAAACCTCAGTCTTTCATCGCCAACACAACAGTCTGAGCTCAGTTTTTTCCCGTCACTTGTTGTGGCAGTTGTTACAAATCGCCACTTCAGCTGTTAAGCGCAAGCGCTTGTACCCATCGGCACCCTTGTCGGCACGTGCATGCCGCTGTACCCCGCGCTCGTGTGGATTATGGCAGGTTGCACAAAACACCCGCCCGGTAGAAGGGTCCAGCGGGAGTACAACGTTCTGCTTTTCCTCGGACTCCTTGATCCGTTTCAAAATTGCTTCGGGTGGCTTGACCAGATGGTTCGGGCCCTCCCGGGTCGAGTTTGTCGCGAATGTCGCCCACCCCCCGCCAGGATGAGGCCGCCACGGGTGGCAACCAGTGCACAGTTTGGTCAGGTCGTCCGTCACGTTAAAACTGACATCATTTATGCTTTTTGCGTCGCGCCGATTGGGCGTCACGCTATGACACACCAGGCAGCGCTGGGTATTCAGTTCTCCCTTGTCGCTGATCTGGTCATGCGGATTTAGGCGCTCATAGTGCGTTGGGTTGTGGCAGTTGAAGCAAAGATCTGTGCGGGCTGAGTAAGGTCCGCCCCGAAAGAATCTCGGGTTGAGCCCTTTTTCCTCGAAACGCTCCTTCTTGCACTGCATTGGCAGATCATGGCAAGCGATGCAAGTCAGCACACCACCGCCGCGCTTAACCGCCTGCCGAAAGTTATCCGACATCCGGTCGCGCTTCTCGGCAGAAGGCTCCATACCTACCGCATGAATATAGTTGTGCACTGAAACCGTGTCATGGCAATTGTTGCACATGGCGTTGATGTCCTTTGTGCGCAACTTCGCGTCATTACCCTGCGGCGTGCCTTGATGGCAGGATTGACACCCCTTGCCGTCATCGCGCCAGTGTGGATCGGGTATCTGCTCCGCACCAATTATTCCCTTGCGCAACAGTTGAGGAATTTCGTCGACCTGGTCAAACAGGCCTTTTTCATCCCATTCTTTTTTCGGCTTTGCGCCCTCCTGAGGCGCAGCGCTCAAAGGGAATGACATAAGCATCAACAACAAGCAAACCCACCACCGCACGTCCACAACCCCTGTAGGCCGGGCTTCAGCCCGAGATGTCGGGTTAAAACCCGACCTACGGTGATGTTTCATGTTGTCAGTGGTCTCAAGCGCCAACACCCGCTAACGCCATGCGCTCACCACACCCTCCTGAGTCGTTACCAGCACGTTGCCATCGTTGATCGCAGGGCCTCCAAAAACGCTTCCTTTCAATTTCTGCTCCCATGCCACCCGCCGCCGCTCCAGATCAACGCCAACCAGAATACCATCCATTGTCGCCACAATACCGATGTGATTGCGCCCAATGCTGGGGGAATGCCGAACCTCCCCACCCAGCGGCATCTGCCACACAATGCGGCCATCATCCTTATTCAGACCGTAAAGAACGCCACTACGGCTGCATACATATAACATGTTACCAGCCAGCGCTGGCGTTCCTTGCGGCCAATCATCAAGTTCAGTACGCCATAGAATTTTTCCATCATCAGACTGAAGCGCATAGACAAAACGATCGTAAGAACCCTGAAAAATCTTGCCTTCAATCAAAGCCGGTGCACCATAGAGCGATGAGCCCAGATCAGCCTGCCAGGCCAGCCTTCCTGTATCACCAAGGACAGCGTGCAATTTCCCATTCTTTGCGCCAACATAAACTCTTGAGGAATCAGCCGCAGGTGAAGCATAGATGCCACCATACTTGTAATCCACCGCGTGGTAACGCCAGAGTTCCTTGCCGGTTTTCGCATCCAGCGCATACAGGAACTGGTCAACGCTACCCAGATATAATTTTCCGTCCCGCACAATCGGTGAAGCAACGACCCCGCCACCCACATTTTTCACCTGCCAGCGCCGTTTGCCGTCATAGGCAGACAATGCCGTTACCTCGCCATTTCTGGCGACGACAAAGACCATTCCATCGGCAATCGCTGGCTCAGCCAAAATAGGCCCACCCGCTTCAAAACGCCATAGAATTCGCCCATTTCTTGCGTCCAGCGCGTTCAACCGCCTGTTACTGCTGGCGACATACACCATGCCGGCAGCAGAAACGGGCCCGGCAAAAACCTGACCACCGGTTGCAACCTCCCACTGCTGAATCACATCTCTGGCAGGCAGTGCGTCTGAGCTCTGAGAGGTATGCAATGGACCGCCGCCAAGCATTGGCCAGTTGTCTGCCCGCGCTGTCGACTGGCATACCACGAGGGCCGCAAAAAGAGTCGCACAAAGGAAGTTACAGACGGAAGCCATAATCCCGCTTCAGCAACAAGTTGATCGAGTGTTCCTTGAACGGAGCAAACTCCTGCTGAGCATCTCTGTATCGGTAGCGCGCGGTCGCCTGCCATTTGCCAATACGGTAATTCAGGTCCGACTCGAGTGTCACCTTCCGGCCTGCGATATATTCAGACCCTTCGATTTGTTCCAAGCGCGCCAAGGCTGTCCAGTCAAGCGCACTGCGCAGACGCATGGTGGCGCGCGCCTGCATATAGCGCGTATCAAAGGCGATGCCCTGACTATCCCCGCGAGTGGCACCGGCAGAAAGCATCAGGCTGCCAGCATCAGCGAAACGGTGCGACCAGCCGAAATCCATGCGTGTGCTTTGTGAATTTGTGCCGTAATAATAGTAGTCGGACGTGACTGTATCATTCGTCCAGATCGTGTACTCCTGTTGATAGCGACGGAATTCAACGATCCCCTGCAGCATGTCGCTCTGCGTCAGCATGCTGGTAACACTGTAACGGATATTGGATTCGCTGCCACTGGGCTCACCCACAGTCTGGCTCATGCGCAGTTGCAGCGAATCGGCAAACATCGGGGAATTCATGCGCGTGTAGCCCAGATTGACGGTATGAACAGTGTTCTCTTGCGCGGGCACCCCATAGGTTGCCGTGCTCTCTGTCCGCATCAGCCCAAGGGTGTAACCGCCATTAACAAGATAGTTCCCGAAATACGTATCGGTGTACATTGCCGCTACGTTGCCGGTCAGCGAGGTGGTTTCCTGCTGCTGACTGGCCTCATTCAGGCCCGATACAGGCGTCTCTGACCTGGAGCCGCTCAAGCCCAGCATACCTGTGACTTGCCACTGCGCATTAAAACGATAGTTCGCGCCACCTGAAATATTGTGTGAAGTATTCTGCGAACTTCCGGCGTCATTCATCCCCAAACCCAGCCCGTAGAAATGACGGAAATTATCCGTCTGCTGTATGGTGTACATGCTGTTGAAACCGAGAAATCTTGACTCTATGGAATTATTGTCCAAGCCCGTCCCTCCCCACTCGTCGCTACGATCATAGTAGGTCAGATTTGCCGTCAGGTTAGCCTTGTCCCCAAAAAGAGAACGGTCGTTGAGGTAAAGATAATTCTGACGCTGCTTGCCTCCATACACCTGTTCCTCCCAGGCAGTATAGCGATAGCCATAAGAGAGATCAGACTCGCCCCATTGCTTGGGTCGCAGCTTCTGGCTCGAGTCCAGGCCCAGCGAAAGCTGCTGTTCGGAGCGGGGTACCAGAGAACTGGACGATTCAGAGCTGGTCCGGTCCAGATAAAAATTACTTCGCCCCAGCCATCGATTTTCCAGTCCCCAGCGTGCGCCGAGGTTATTTGTAGTCAACTCGTAAGAAGGACTCCAGAAGTCCGAAACGGTACTCTGGCTGCGATTGGCATAAAGCGTGAGGGGGTAAGGCTTGTTGGCAAACCAGGTCGTATTGAGGCGATAGCCGAGCATGTTGTAACTGGTATCTCCACCAGTATCATTCTCGTTAGTTTGCACGCTTTCTCTTTGCAGGGTGACTCCTGCATCGAACGTTGCAAAGCGCGGATCCCAGATAAATCCGCGCCCATTTAGATCAAAACGCGTGCGAAACCTGGTGCGGTCACGCGTTCCATAGTCCGACTCATACTGGTAGTCTTCCGCCTCCACACCCACTGAACCGTAGAAAGTTAGCCGACCCGCACCGCTTTGCGGTTCCGAAGCTCTGACTGCCAGGGCTGACCCCGGGATCAGGAGCAGAAGTGCGACGAACGCACCCCCGGCCCTCCCGGAGCCGCATCGACCACCTTCCTTAGCCACACCCAGACGTTACTTGCTATGGCAGGAGAAACACAACTGACTGCCTGTCATTGCAGTACGCAGGAAAGCGCCTTGAGTGCTGGTATGTGGATCGTGACAGGAAGCGCACTGTACTTTACCACTGTAGAGCTTGACGCCATTTGTCAAACCACTACCCGTTGCGTCCACAGGATTGACCAGTGAGCCATCGGCTGTAGCAAGTGTTGTGTTGTAAGTAAAATTGACCGGGTGATCATTGGTCAGATCTGTGCCCAAGTTACTATTTCCGGAAGGCAACATCCCGCCAGTCGTGCCCACCATAGTGGTAGTCGGATTCAGGTTGGATGGGTTATTGAAGGAATTGATTGCCACCGTGCCGTCATGGCATGACAAGCACAGGTTGCTGACCGCCGCCGTTGATGCGTTTACCCCCCCCACATCAGCAGTATCCGTCGCCTGATAAGTCGGGCTGGTGTAAACACCATATGAAGCAGTCGTTGAAAGCGTGTGATTCCATAGAGGAATATTGTTGTTTTTGATCGCATCGTGCGGGGTGTGACAGAAGATACAGATTTCCGTCTGGTCCGACGAATAAATTGTTGCGCTAGCTGGTTTCGATGTAGAGAGGTTATGCTTGGTTAGCGCTATGCCCGCCATCGCCCCTCCGGAAAAAACGCCTGTCAGGGCAAGAACCAGCCCCGCCATCCAGACCCGTTTTATTGATGTTTGTTTCATGATATTACTCCTCCAAATTAATCTTGATTTTTTGGCAACAGCCAATATTACCAACCGCATACTGCCTGCAACACCCCAGGATTATCACCCGGCTTTCATTAGTTTTATCTTCCGTCACTTCAACTTACGGCAATACCTTTTACTGCATTATTTAACAATAGCGACTCCTTTCTCCTTCAGATACTGGAATACCTGTATGCGCCCATTGATCGAGTCGGCCACATAGATTTTGTCAGCGCCATCCACAAATATCCCCGCTGGCAACCAGAACATGCCCGGCTCCCGACCCATGGTGCCCACAAAGAGCAGAATCTTTCCTTCACGGTTAAAAATCTGGAAGTTATTGAATGCCGCATCCAGCACATAAACATTGTCATCGGAATCCAGCGCGATACCTTTAGGACGACTGAAACTGCCGTATGAATCCCCTAGCTGGCCAAAGGCATTAAGGAATTTCCCCTCGCCATCGAATGCCTGAACCCGGAAATTGCCCGTATCGGACACCAGCAATTTGCCATGCCGATCCACTGCCAGATTTACCGGATAATTCAATTGCCCTGGCTCCGAACCCCGCTCGCCGAAGACAGATAAATACTTGCCCTCCATGTCGTATACCAGCACCCGGTGCTTGGAAGTGTCAGCGACATACATCCGGTTCCGCGTCTCATCCAGCGCCAAGCCGGTCGGACGCCCTATTTCCTCTTTCTTGCCCAGGGCCATCAGCGTTTTGCCCTCAGCACTCAGCACCAGCACTTCCTTGCGTTCGGAGTCCGTTACATATATCCGCCCCCGGCTGTCAAGGCGAATTTCCAGCGGATTGTACATCCCCCCTTGCGCATCGGTCTGGAGCGCGCGCACTTCTTTCTTCTCAAGGTCGAACACCACAACGGCGCGCAGCTTGGTGTCAGTTACGTAGATCAGCTTGCCGTCAGCGGTAGCCGTGACGCCATAGGGCTTCTGAAGGGCCAACCCAGCCCGCTCTTCGCCCAGCAAAGCCGCCTTCAATTCATCTCTCACTGCCAGATCGCTCTGGCCAGAATACTCGGCGACAAAACGAATGCGCGGCTGCTCCGGCGGGCTGGGCCACATCAGGTCGCCATAATCCTTCTTCTTTGGCGCCTCTGTCGCGCAGCCTAAAATACCCACCGAGACAACGCTCAGGCAGGCCAGCAGCAAAGTGCGCATCCATTCAGACCAACAAGTTTTCACTGGTTCCCCATATTATTTGTGACGCCGTCATGACCGAATCATAGCTTATACTTATGTTCAGATCAATATTGTTGATAGGATATTACCGGATCAGAATATCCGCAACATCTTTGTCACAATTTGCACTTAATACTCAGCGATTACCTAATGCATTTTAAGGTGATCGCCTGATTGTAATTATGCCATGAAAATGGTAGGGATATTCAATACAGCAAAGTGATTAGCTCTTTGGGACTAGATTTGACATTCCAGCACGAGCTACTCGGCCTCCCCTGCCTCTTCCTTTGCCGTTGAATCAACCAACTCATCCTGGCGAGGCGTGGAATTTTCAGAAGCGCCACGAGACATTTCTTTTTTCCCTGGTACGCGCTGTTCCGGCAAGGGCTGAGCGGTGTCAGTAAGTGGCTTCAGGGTAGGCAGCAGATGCTTCAGGACCTGAGCAGAAAGTGACGAAGTAAATTTGTAATCGGCAGCAGCCACACCCGGCACGAAGGCGGTAAGCGTGCCGTAAAAACGATCACCGATAAAGAAGACAAAGGTAGCCGAACGATTCACTGCACGCGACTCCTTGATCACGCCAGCAGACGAAAACGTGACATAACGATGATCACCGGTGCCTGTCTTGCCGCCAATGGCGATGTGCTCGCCATTATCCTTGACGATGGCATTTGCCAGACGGGAAGCAGTGCCATGCTGCACCACGTTGATCAGCGCGCCGCGCACGGCGGAAGCAAGTTCAGGGGAGAACATTCGCACCCCTTTTGCTGGCGCACGCTTGTAGACCGTCTCGAATGGCGTGGCAGCAGCAAAATGCAGTTCCTCAATCAGATTGGCGGGGGGGCGCACGCCATTGTTGAGAATGATGCCCATCAGATCCGCCAGCGCAGCGGGCCGGTCGGCCGAGCTGCCGATCGCGGTGGCGAGCGAAGGCACCAGATAGTCGAAGGGGTAGCCCAGGCGCTTCCAGTCGCGATGGATTTCCAGGAAGGCCTCCACTTCCAGCAGGTTGCGGATACGGCTGTCCTGGGCGTTCTTGCGGCTGGTATTGATAAGCCAGCTATACACTTCGATGCGTTCCGCAGCGCTGGCCTCGATGGCATCCTTGTAAAGCGCACCTGGATGCTGCACCAAAAAAGCTGCCAACCACAGATCAAGCGGGTGAACACGAACCGTATACCCCTGATCCGCAAGCGATAGCTGGCCGGGTGAAAGCTCTTCATACAGGGCAGCGATAGCACGAGCCTTTTCATTCCTGAAACCGGGAAGGCGCGCATCCATAAAAGCAACAAATTCGGCCTGCGAAGCCTCGGGATATATATAGCGATGGGCCGCCGCCAATCGCCGCCGGGTGGGCTTGACGCCGGAAAAGAAGATTTCACTGACTTCCTGAGGCTTTTTATTGCGGTATTTCTGATAAAAGCGACCGATGAACTCCTTGCCTTCCTTATCAGCGAAGCGTTGCAGATAAATCTTGCGGTTGGGGTCCTTGGCATCTTTGAGGATATTGGCCGACGAATTCGGCATATTGAACATGTAGTAACGTTCGATATCCCGCATGATGCGAATGAATACCAGATTGACCGAGTTACGCGTAGCTTCGCGCACGCTCAGCACCTGGCCATCGTCTTCACGCTTGAAGTTATGAAAATAGTGCACCCCACCGCCGGTAAAAAAAGCTTCGCCGGGGCTGGCGGAATAACGCCGCTCCAGAGCGGCATCCAGCATATCCGCCAGATTTTTATCTTCATGCTCAAGCAGATAATCGACCGACCAGCGCGTCAGGACATCCATGGGCGCGCTTTCAACCTTGTGCAACTCGTCAATCGGCGTGGCGGAATAGCGCAGGTGCAATTTCTCGATGATTTCAAGATAGTTCACCAGCGTGCGCAACTTGGCAGTGGAGCCCAGATCCAGTTTTGAACCCTGATTGATGTCGAAGGGCTGATCAAAGTTGTCGGCCTGGATGCGCAGCTTGGCGCCTTCAGGCGTCAGTTCGTGAATATTCAGGCTGTAGATGACGCGACCTGGATCAGCGGCACCCAGCAAGCGTTCACCATAAAGGCCGGCAGCACGAGCGTATTCCGGCTGCCCTAGCTGGCGCAGAATAGTGGTGACCTTCTGCTGGAGATCCTTGTTAAGCGTGGTTTTTACCGCCAGGTCGAGACGATCCAGCTCATACAGGCGATCCATCCCGAGCAGTGTGGCGAGTCGCACGCGCACCGCATTCACTGCCTTACGCGTGGAATAAGCGCCATTATCCTCAATGATTGACGCTTTGCGGAACTGCAATTTCACCCGAATCGCGGCATCGCGCAAACTGGCAGGAATCACCCCTTCAGCCGCCAGCACACGCAGATGGCTGTTGGTCAGGGCATCCAGGGCCTCGTGACCGCCGCCAAGATAACCCGATGGACGGCGCTGCGCGATCATCAGGCTCAACACATGCTTGTAGACCTGCGCCACGGCCTCGACTTCGGCCGGGGAGCCGGACCAGGCACGCAAAATCTGATTAACGCGCTCGAAATCCAGACCGTACCAGGCCCACAGCCCGTCACCCATGCCATTGACTTCACCAAATCCGCTAACGGCCGCAAGCGGCACGGTATTGAGATAATTCACCACGATAGACTTGCGCCATGGCAGGGTATTTTCCCCATCCAGATAGGCGCGCACCGAAGCGGATGCCATCTGCTGCAGCTTGTCCTCGGCGGTCAGCGTCAGGCCGTTGGGTGTATGGCGATATTTTTCAATCTGCGTGGCCAGCGTGCTGCCACCCGGTACATCGTGTTCCGGCCTGACGGCCTGGATACCCTTGTCCAGCACGGCGCGACCAAGTCGCTCCCACTCCACCGCCGGATTCTTTTTTGGATTGGCTTGATCAAGCAATTCGCGATTTTCGATAAACAGCAGGGTATCGCGCACCAGGGATGGAACCGCATCAAAATTCCGGTAAACGCGCGTGGGAAACAGGCTGCCATACTGAGGTTCGCCATGCTGATCGAAAACATTTAGCCCAGCCTGGTTTTTCTCTCGATAGGGCGCAAACAGGCCACGATCGATCAGGTCCTGCATCTGGGTTGAAATTCGCGCCTGATGACTGACCTGAAAACCCTGCTCGCGCAGACGCGGCGTCCAGTCCCTGATTCGGCTATAACCCATGCGCTCATCATAAGGACCGGCCTGAATCACATTAAACGCTGGATTGGGTCCGCTTTTAAGCTCAAAATTCAGCGACTTGCCTAGCTGCGCCAGATATTCGGCCTGAAACGTAGAAGTCTGGCCTTCATAATAGGCCAGCGCACCCAGCGCGATCAGCGCGATCAAAAAAATGGCTGAGAAGCCAAGCGCAAGAAACCGGATCAGGCGTCTGAGTATGGAACGTTTTGGAGTGCCAGATTCCACAAAAAAACCAAGGGTGCAGGTAAACAGGATAGAAGCATAAATGATAAACGCAATTTTGCTCGCCGTGCCAAGCTTAAGCAGAATTCATGGGGCATTTAGCGCAAAATATAAATCTGGTATCGTTAGCGAAATTTAGCATTTCTTCGAAAGAGCATACCATCATGACCACCGGAAACCTGTTTATTGTTGCCGCGCCCTCGGGTGCGGGAAAAACCAGCATGGTAAAAAAGTTGCTTGCCGCTGATACGGGTATCCAGCTATCCATCTCCTACACCACGCGTGCGCCGCGCCCAGGCGAAGTGGAAGGCCAGCACTATCACTTCATCAACCGTGAAACCTTCATGCAGATGCTGGAACGCGGTGATTTTCTCGAAAGCGCGGAAGTCTATGGCAATTTCTACGGCACCTCGCAGCCCTGGATTGAGGCCTCACGCAAGACAGGCACGGACATCCTGCTGGAAATCGACTGGCAGGGCGCAGCCCAGGTACGCAAGCTGATTCCGGACGCAATCAGCATTTTCATCCTGCCGCCGTCTGTAGAGGCGCTGCAGCAGCGTCTGCAGGGTCGGGGCCAGGATGCAGAAGAAGTGATTCAGCGCCGTGTCGCGGCCGCACGCGAGGACATCAGCCATGTCGGTGAATTCGATTATGTTATTATCAACGACGATTTCGACACCGCGCAGCAAGATCTGCTGGCAGTGGTCCGGGCACAGCGACTGACTATCGCAACCCAGTTGGCACGGCATGGTGAACTCATCACCCGTCTGACCTGAAAAACACCTGAAACCCCATTAGGAGCACTTAAACATGGCACGCATTACCGTCGACGACTGTTTGAAAAATTTCAGCAACCGCTTTGAACTGACCCTGGCCGCCACTTACCGCGCCCGGCAACTGGCCAATGGTGCCACACCTCTGGTTGAGGCCGGCCGCGACAAACCGACCGTGGTCGCGCTGAAAGAAATCGCCATGGAAAAAGTAGGCAGGGAAATCCTCAACCGCGGACAGGCGTGATCTCGTGAAGCGTGAAAGGTGAAGCAGTGAAAGGTTTCAGTCCTACGCCTCCTCATGCTTCACAGTTCACTCTTCACCTTTCACCGCTCCATGCCCAACCCGTCCCAGCTCACCGAGATTCTCTCCGCTTACCTCAAACCTGAGGACATTACCCAGGTCGAGGAAGCTTTTCGCGTTGCCGAAGCAGCCCATCACGGGCAAATGCGCAAAAGCGGCGAAGCCTACATTTCCCACCCGCTCGCTGTTGCCACCATCCTGGCCGAATGGCGCCTTGACGCCCAGGCCATCATGGCCGCGCTGCTGCATGACGTGGTGGAAGACACTGCAACCACCAGCGAGGAAATCGGCGCGCAGTTCGGCAAGCAGGTTGCCGAACTGGTAGATGGGGTTTCCAAGCTGGACAAGATCGAATTCCAGTCCGAAGCCCATGCCCAGGCGGAAAATTTCCGCAAGATGCTGCTCGCCATGGCGCGCGATGTGCGCGTGATCCTGATCAAACTGGCCGACCGGCTTGCACAACATGCGCACGCTGGAGTCGATGCAAGCCGCCAAGCAGCAGCGCATTTCACACGAAACCCTGGAAATCTACGCACCCATCGCCAACCGCCTCGGGCTCAACAATGTGTACCGCGAACTGGAAGATCTCGGCTTTCACTTCGCCTATCCCAACCGCTACACCGTTCTCTCCAAGGCCGTCAAAGCCGCGCGCGGCAACCGCCGCGAAGTCGTCAGCAAGGTGCTGGAAGCAATCAAGAACAAACTAGCCAGCTGCAATATCGAAGCCAGCGTCACCGGACGCGAAAAGCATCTCTACAGCATTTACAGCAAGATGCAGGAAAAAAACCTGGCCTTTTCCGAGGTATTCGACATCTACGGTTTCCGCGTCACCGTCAAGGACGTACCGACCTGCTATCTCGCCCTGGGCTCCCTGCACAGCCTGTACAAGCCGATTCCGGGAAAATTCAAGGATTACATCGCCATCCCCAAGGCGAATGGCTACCAGTCGCTGCACACCACGCTGTTTGGCCCTTTCGGCACGCCCATCGAAATCCAGATCCGCAGCCAGGAAATGCACCAGATCGCCGAGGCGGGCGTGGCCTCGCACTGGCTTTACAAGAGCGGCGAAACAGGCATCAGCGACATGCAGCAGAAAACCCACCAGTGGCTGCAAAACCTGCTCGAAATCCAGAACGAGAGCCGCGACGCTGCCGAATTTCTGGAACACATCAAGGTCGATCTGTTCCCGGACGAAGTCTATGTCTTCACCCCCAAAGGCAAGATCATGGCCTTGCCGCGCGGGGCCACGGCCGTGGATTTTGCCTATGCAGTGCATACCGATGTCGGCAACCGGGCCGTGACGGTCAAAATCAATCACGAACACGCCCCCTTGCGCACCGAGCTCACGCAACGGCGACCATGTGGAAATCATTACCGCCACCCACGCCAACCCCAATCCGGCCTGGCTGAATTACGTCGCCACCGGCAAGGCGCGCTCCCATATCCGCCATTTCCTCAAGACCCTGCACTACGAGGAATCTGTCGCGCTTGGCGAACGCCTGCTGGAGCAGGCGCTGCGTGCCCTGCAGATCGCTCCGGCGAGTATCGGCGATGGCCCCTGGGAAAAACTGCTGCGCGAAAATGCCGGAAAAACCCGAAGCGAAATCCTTGCCGATATCGGCCTGGGCAAGCGGCTCAACATAGTCGTGGCACGGCAACTGGCAACACTGGGCGAAACGCCGGCGGACGAAAGCCGGCCACAGAGCGCCATCACCATACGCGGCACCGAAGGCATGGCGGTGCAACTTGCCAGCTGCTGCCGCCCCATTCCCGGCGACCCTATCCTGGGCTTCATCAACAAGGGCAAGGGACTTATCATTCACACCCACGACTGCCCCACTATCGCGCATTACCGCAACGATCCGGACAAGTGGGTGGATGTGGAGTGGGATCCGGACACCAAGAAATTTTTCGACGTCTCGATCAAACTGGTGGTGGCCAACCAGCGCGGGGTGCTGGCCAAGGTAGCAGCCACCATCGCCGATGCCGACTCCAATATCGACAATGTCAGCATGGAAGAGGAAGACGGCAGCGCTTACACCACCATGTATTTCACCTTGCAGGTGGAAAACCGCATGCACCTCGCCCGCGTCATGCGCGGCCTGCGCCAATTGCAGGAAGTGGTCAGGATCAACCGGATGAAAGGCTAATTCAGCTATCAGCCATCAGCTCATCAGCTATCAGCATTTGATTCTAAATTAACGGGAAACGAATATGACCAGACAAGTATTGAGCACGCCCAACGCACCCGCAGCCATCGGCACCTACTCACAGGGCATCCGCGTCGGCGACACGGTTTACCTCTCCGGCCAGATCGGCCTCGATCCTCAGACCATGCAAATGGCCGAAGGCATCGAAGCTCAGATCAATCAGGTTTTTCTCAACCTCGGCGCTGTGGCCAATGCAGCTGACGCAGGGCTTAATGCCACGGCCAAGCTCAACGTCTACCTAACCGACCTGACCCACTTCGCCAAGGTCAATGAAATCATGGCCAGATACTTCGACCAGCCCTACCCCGCCCGCGCCGCTGTTGGCGTTTCGGCCCTGCCGCGCGGCGCGCTGGTGGAAATGGACGCGGTACTGCACCTGGGCGAGTAATGTTCCAGAAAATCGGCGCAGCCGCGCGGGGCAGGCTGGCCAAGCTGGGCATTCATAATGCGTTTGGCCTGCTGCTCCATCTGCCGCTGCGCTATCAGGACGAGACGCACCTATACCCGGTTGCGGATGCGCCCATCGGCCAGGTGGTGCAACTCGAAGGCCTCGTTACACACGCCAGCGTCACCTACAAGCCCCGCAAGATGCTGACCGTCAAGTTGCAGGATGGCAGCGGCGCACTGCAGCTGCGCTTCCTGCATTTTTACCCCAGCCAGGCCGCAACGCTGACGCCCGGCGTCAAAGTGCGCGTTTTGGGCGAACTGCGCCACGGCTTTTTTGGCGCAGAAATGGTCCACCCCCAGTATCGCATCGTAAAGGAAGACGAGCCGCTGGCCGAGGCGCTCACGCCGGTATATCCCACCACTCAGGGACTCGGCCAGGCCACGCTGCGCAAGCTGATCGGTCAGGCACTGACTGGTACAGACTTGCATGACACGCTGCCGGATGCATTGCGCATCTCGCTCAATCTGCCGGATTTTGCGACCAGCATCACGCTATTGCACCAGCCACCGCCCGATGTCGCTCCGGCGACACTGGATGAAAGAAACCACCCGGCCTGGCAGCGCGTGATTTTTGATGAACTGCTGGCGCAGCAGCTCTCCATGCGCCAGCACTATCGGGAACGGCGAGCTCGCGGCGCCCCGCCCCTGCCGCCCCGGCAGCAACTTGGCGCTGCCCTGCTGGAGCGCCTTTCCTTCCCGCTCACGGCGGCCCAGCAGCGCGTCTGTGCCGAAATCAGCGCCGACCTGGCCCGCACCCACCCCATGCAGCGTTTGCTGCAAGGCGACGTCGGCAGCGGAAAAACCGTGGTGGCGGCACTAGCCGCCTGCCAGGCCATCGAAAACGGTTTTCAGGCCGCCATCATGGCGCCGACTGAAATTCTGGCCGAACAGCATTACCTCAAGCTTTCGGCCTGGCTGGAACCCCTCGGCATCACCATAGCCTGGCTCAGCGGCAGCCTGGGCAAGAAGGACAAGCGCATTGCGCTGGAGCGCACCGCCAGCGGCGAGGCACAGCTTGCCATCGGCACCCATGCCCTGTTTCAGGAGCAGGTGGAATTCCGCCAGCTGGGCCTGGCCATCATTGACGAGCAGCACCGCTTCGGCGTGCACCAGCGCCTGGCGCTGCGGCAAAAGGGCGGCGAAATTCACCAGCTGATGATGAGCGCCACGCCCATCCCGCGCACCCTGTCGATGAGTTATTACGCCGATCTGGATGTCTCGGTGATTGACGAGTTGCCGCCCGGCCGTACCCCGATCGTCACCAAGCTGGTGGACAGCGCACGCCGCGAAGAAATCATCGCGCGCATCCGCGATGCCTGCATGCAGGGGCGGCAGGCTTACTGGGTATGCCCGCTGATTGAGGAAACCCCCTCCCCAACCCTCCCCCGCCAGCGGGAGAGGGGCCAAACGTTCCCCTCTCCCGCTAGCGGGAGAGGGGCCAGGGGAGAGGGGCTGGAAGCCCTGCAACTCAAGACCGCGCTCGAAACTTTTGAGCTGCTCAGTCAGACCTTTCCCGAACTCAGCATAGGCCTCGTTCACGGACGCCTCCCGGCACAGGAAAAAGCCGCCACCATGGCCCGCTTCAAGACGGGAGAAATCCAGTTGCTGGTCGCCACCACCGTGATCGAGGTCGGCGTGGACGTGCCCAATGCCTCGCTCATGGTGATCGAACATGCCGAACGTTTCGGGCTTTCCCAGTTGCACCAGTTACGTGGCCGGGTAGGGCGCGGTGCCGCCCAGAGTACCTGCATCCTGCTGTTCCAGTCGCCTCTTTCCGAAACCGCCCGCGCAAGGCTCCGGATCATTTACGAAAACACCGACGGTTTCGAAGTGGCACGCCAGGACCTGACCCTGCGCGGACCGGGGGAATTTCTCGGCGCACGCCAGAGCGGCGTTCCCATGCTCCGCTTCGCCGATCTCGAACGTGATCAGAAACTGCTCGAAGCTGCTCGGCACACTGCCGAGCGCATGCTGGCCGATCATCCCGACCTCGCCGAGCGCCATCTAGAACGCTGGCTGGGACAGCAGCAGGAATTATTGAAAGCATAAACCGGGATTGTTCATTAGAGCCAAAAGCCGCTGTAGGAGCGGCGCCCTCGCCGCGAATTGTGACCGCATTCGCACCGGGGCGGCGCTCCTCATGAATGTGCACGCCAATGGACATTCTGGGATAAAAAACAGCCATTGCATAGCCCCACCTATCGGCGTATAAACACATAAACACCGATCAACGGGGGTCTTAATGAATACAATTCGCTGGAATGTTGCTGTCTCTGCTGATACCGACCAATCCCTTCGTATGTTTCTCGCCAGCCAAGGTGGCGGCAGGAAAGGCGACCTGTCACGCTTTATTGAAGAGGCGGTGCGGGCACACATTCTGGAACTGACAGCCGAACAGGCCAAGGCCGCCAATGCAGGCGTGAGCGAGGCGGATTTGACCGCCATGGTCGATGAAGCCCTCCAGTGGGTGCGCAAGAACTGATGCGGGTCGTTCTGGATACCAATATCCTGTTCAGCGCACTGATCTCACCGCATGGTTTTCCCGATGTAATCTATCGCGCCTGGCGCTCGGCACGCTTCGAAGTGGTGACATCGCGCATGCAGCTTGATGAAATTCGCCGGGCAAGCCGCTACTCCAAGTTTCAGTCCATCCTGCAGCCCGCCAAAGTGGGTGCCATGGTGAACAACCTGCAGCGTGCTGTGGTACTGGAGCGCCTGATCATCGAGACTGAAGCGGATGATCCGGACGACGCGTTTCTGCTGGCCATGGCCCTGGCTGGTGATGCGGATTACCTGGTAACGGGTGACCGTCGTGCCGGCTTGCTGCAACGCGGAAATATCGAACGCACCCGGATTGTCACGCCAGCCATATTTTGCGCCGAGGCGTTATAATCCGGACCTGGTAATTCCCCATGCTTTCCTCGCCCTGTTAACCGGATTTTCCCATGCTGAGCTACCGCCACGCCTTTCATGCCGGCAACCACGCCGACGTGCTGAAACATCTGCTGCTGATCGCAGCTGAGCCGTTATCTGGG
The DNA here is from genome assembly GCA_963741495.1 of uncultured Gammaproteobacteria bacterium. Taxonomy (GTDB): domain Bacteria; phylum Pseudomonadota; class Gammaproteobacteria; order Burkholderiales; family Sulfuricellaceae; genus Sulfurimicrobium. The sequence goes on along the minus strand of CAVUID010000018.1, from coordinate 214,330 downwards.
GCAGAAAGACAAACCCTTCTGGATCATCGACACGCATGCCGGCGCGGGGATTTATTCGCTGGATTCGGACTATGCGACCAAGCTGAAGGAATTTGAAACCGGCATCGGCAAATTATGGTCGCGTCAGGATTTACCCCCGGCACTGGCCGGATATGTGGATCTGGTGCGTGCCATCAACCCGGACGGCATGCTGCGTTTTTATCCCGGCTCCCCCTGGTTTGCGCTGCAAACCCTGCGCCCGCAGGACCGCTTGCGCCTGTTCGAATTGCACAGCAGCGACAGCCGGATTCTGCAGGAAAATTTCAGCGCCCAGGCCAAACGCGTCAGCATCGCCGCCGCCAACGGTTTCGATGCGCTCAAAGCGCTGCTGCCCCCGCCGCCGCGCCGCGCACTGGTGCTGATTGACCCGTCCTACGAAACCCGTGACGACTACGTGAATGTCATCACAGCGCTGAAGGATGGCCTGACCCGTTTTGCCACCGGCACCTATGCGATCTGGTATCCGCAACTTTCCCGACCGGAAGCGCGGCAACTGCCGGACAAGCTCAAGCATCTGCCGGTAAAAAGCTGGCTGAATGTTTCCCTGACCGTCCACACGCCCAGCTCCGACGGCATCGGCATGCATGGCAGCGGGATGTTCATCATCAACCCGCCATGGACCCTGCACAAAACACTGACGGAAATCATGCCATTTTTGGTGCAGACGCTGGGGCAGGATGCAGGGGCATGCTTCACGCTGGAACAGGAAACTCAGTAAAGCCATGCGTCATACGAGAAATTGATGGCATAAATCCATTGTATGGCTCAAATGCTGATAAAATTTTTAGCTTGGTTCATGCATATACATTGGCTTCGCTCGCCCACATCAAAAACCTCTGTTCAGGAAAATACATGAAACACTTTTTGTCCTATCTGGCCATTGCCCTGATTTTCCCATTCTCTGCCCAGGCCGCCGTCAAACCCGAAGCGGCCAGGGAGAGCCTGCTGTTCGGCATTAATGAAGGCACGGCCGGGCAAAAGGATTTCGGTGACATGCAGAGCAAATACAGGGCGCTGGCCGATTTCTTCTCCAGAACCATCAATCACCCTGTCAAGCTGGAGTCCTCGCAGAACCTGAAAAGCTCGAGCAGCAATCTGGCCAAGGGCCGCTATGCCCTGTTTTTTTCCAAGCCGGCCAACGTTACAGCCAAGGCCATGCGCGATCAGAAATATCAGCTGGTCGCCATGGCAAAAGGTGAATTCACGGTCAAATTCATTGTGAACGCCAATTCCCCCCTGAAAAAACCGGAAGACATCAAGGGAAAACGCATCGCCATGGCCAAGGGCACTTTCATGGAAAGGGCCGGCATGGCCGAGTTGCGCGACCGTAATCTGACACCGGCCAAAGACCAGATCCAGGCGGCAAAATTCCAGGATGCGATCGAATTTATCGTGGAAAAAGGGTTTGCAGATGTCGGCATGGTATCGCCTATCGTTGCCAGGAATTGGGTCGCCAAGGGCGGCGGGGTATTGTTCGAAAGCCGCAAGATGCCCTTCTGGGCACTGATTGCAGCACCCGACATGAGCAAGGAAGAAGTCATGAAAATCCAGGCCGCGCTGATCAATCTGGAAAACTCGGAGGACGGCAAGAAGCTGCTGGAAAAACTGGGTGTAAAAGGCTTTGTGCCCGGCAATCAGCAAGAATATCTTGATCTGCAAGACTGGCTGGAAAAAAATTAAACTCGGCTAATCATCAATCAGGCACCCTTTTCCATGCGCCACCTGCCCCTGTTCTGGCAACCCCGCCCGCCCGTCATGCATTGCCCGTACCGCCCCTGGCTGGTCGACCGGGGTTCGCTGACGCACCGCATCCAGATGCGCTGCAATGCATTCAGCGTGCGCGGATTGCGTCTCGTGCTGGGCAAGCCCGGACGAGATGAAGCGGCTTGTGTCAACCTCAACCCACGCAAATTCGCCTTGCTGCGCGAAGTTCACCTGTACTGCGGCGAGACGCCGGTGGTTTTCGCACACAGCGTCATCCCTCGCGCGGGCTTGCGCGGCCCATGGCAGGCGCTGAGCAAACTGGGCAACAAACCGCTGGGGGCCACGCTGTTCAGCAACCCAAGAGTGCTGCGCGAGCCCCTTCAATTCAAGAAGCTCAACCGGCGTCACGAGCTGTATCGCCGCGCTTGCCGCATCCTGAGCGAGCGCCCGGCACACCTCTGGGCACGCCGCTCGGTGTTTGTGCTGCACCGTCACCCCATCCTGGTGACCGAGGTGTTTCTGCCCGGAATACTGGAGCTGGCACCATGAAAATTGATTTCATTCAATTAAAACAAAAACTTGACCTCTATGAACGGCTGATGCGGCTTGACAAGCCCATTGGCATTCTGCTGCTGGCATGGCCGACACTGTGGGCGCTGTGGATTTCCTCCGCTGGCCAACCAAACTGGATCATCTTGTGGATTTTCATGCTCGGTACGATATTGATGAGATCGGCAGGCTGCGTCATCAACGACTACGCCGACCGCAATTTCGACCCGCATGTCGAGCGTACCCGGCACCGTCCCATGGCCGCCGGACTGGTAAGCAAGAAGGAAGCATTGACATTGTTTGCCGCGCTCATTATCTGCGCCTTGCTGCTGATTCTGAGCCTCAACAAACTCACCATCCTGCTGTCCATTGTCGCGTTCTTCCTGGCCGGCAGCTACCCTTTCACCAAGCGCTTCTTCGCTATTCCCCAGGCTTATCTCGGCGTCGCCTTCGGCTTCGGCATCCCCATGGCGTTCGCAGCGCAAACCGATACAGTGCCAACTATCGCCTGGCTCATGCTGCTGGCCAATATTTTCTGGGCCGTCGCCTACGATACCGAATACGCCATGGTGGACCGCGAGGACGACCTCAAGATCGGCATCCGCACCTCCGCCATCACTTTCGGGCAGTACGACGTGCTGGCGGTACTGGCCTGCTACGGAATGACCCTGGTCATCCTCGCCGGGGTCGGCGCAATGCTCAAACTCGGGCTGTATTATTACCTTGGCCTGGCCGTGGCACTGGGTATCGCCGTTTACCACTACACCCTGATCAAGGGCCGGGACCGGGACAAGTGCTTCAAGGCCTTTATTCACAACAACTGGTTCGGCGCGGCGATCTTTGGCGGCATCCTGCTGAACTACTGGCCGGCAACGTCGTTCCTGCTTCGAAGCTATTTCTAAGCCACCTCATGTCCGGCTGCTGTGAAAACAAATCCTGCACACTCGATGCCATGCGCGCCAGCCAAGGCCGTGTGCTGAAAATCGTGCTGGCAGTTAACATCGTCATGTTTGCCGTGGAAACCCTGGCCGGCCTTGCTGCGCATTCCACCTCATTGCTGGCAGATGCTGCCGACATGCTGGGAGATTCTCTGGTGTATGGCTTCAGCCTTTATGTGCTAACCCGGGACGAAATCTGGCAGGCCCGCGCCGCCTTGCTCAAGGGCCTGTTCATGCTGGCCTTCGGCCTGGGCGTGGCGGCGGAAGCGGTTTACAAAACCCTGCACCCCATCCTGCCGCACGGTGAAACCATCGGCCTGATCGGCTTGCTTGCGCTGGCCGCCAATACCTGGTGCTTCCTGCTGCTCTACCGCCACCGCGCCGACAATCTCAACATGAGCTCGGTGTGGCTATGCTCGCGCAACGACCTGTTCGCCAATGGCGGGGTGATTCTGGCGGGTATCGCGGTGATCTACAGCCAGTCGCGCTGGCCAGACATCATCGTGGGTGGCATCATTGCAGCATTGTTCCTGAAATCCGCTGTCAGCGTGTTGCGGCTATCCATCGCCAGCCTGCGCCAGCCCAACTAGGAGAACCCATGCGTCACATCCTGATTCCTGTCCTGCTTCTGGCCGCCCTGCCGGCACTGGCACAGCCACCCGCACCGCCGCAAGATTATCGTCAACTGGTCGATATGCCGGATTTGCCGCGCAGCCTGATGCGCAGCGACATGCAGGACCATCTTGCTGCGCTGAACGAAATCATCGGCTACCTGGCAGAAAACAATCTCGCCGCAGCCGGGGAGACCGCCGAAAAGCGCATGGGCCAGAGCACCATGGGCAAGCACGCCGCCATTGCGCGCGGACAGGGGCCGGGCCGCTTCATGCCAAATACCATGCAACAGATGGGCTGGAACATGCACGACAGCGCGACCGAATTCGCCAAGGTGGCGAAGGGTGGCGATCAGGCCAAAACCTTGGCCGCACTGCAACAGCTCACTTCAAGCTGCGTGGCCTGCCATATGTCTTTCCGCACCCGCTAAGGTGATATTGCCATGAACACACCCGCCAACATCCCCGACCTCGATTCCGCCAAGACCATCACCACCGTGGTCTACGCACTCCAGGTTTTATCCTTTTTCGTCGGCATTACCGCCATCGTCGCCATTGTCATCAACTACGTGAAGATCGACGACATCAAGGGCACCTGGCTTGAATCCCATTTTCGCTGGCAGATCCGCACCTTCTGGTTCGGCCTGCTGTGGGGCGTAATCGGTGCAATAACCTTCGTTCTCATCATAGGGTGGTTCATTCTTGCCGCCGATGCCATCTGGATAATCTATCGCATCGTGAAGGGCTGGCTACGCCTCAATGACGGCAAGGAAGTGAATCCGGCGTAGAATATTTCCCTTGGCCAATCAGGAAATCCATATGCCCCAGCCGAAAATCTTCCTGCCTCAGGATCAGCTTTCCCGCTTCTGCCGCCAGTGGAAAATTGCCGAATTTGCTCTGTTCGGTTCGGTGCTGCGCGATGATTTCCGCCCCGACAGCGACATTGATGTACTGGTGACCTTTTCTCCGGATGCAAGCTGGAGCCTGTTCGATCATGTGGAAATGCGTGACGAGCTGGCCGCCATGCTGGGGCGCAAGGTGGATTTACTCACCCGCAATGCGGTCGAACAAAGCCGCAATCAGATTCGCCGGCGCGCCATTCTGGAATCGGCCGAGGTCATCCATGCCGCAGCGTGATGCCGCTCACCTGGATGACATCCTGAAAGCATCCGAACTTATTCGATTTTTTCTCGAAGGCATTGATCAGGACACATTTCACCGCGACCTGAAAACACAGTCTGCCGTGATTCGCCAGTTTGAAATTGTCGGCGAGGCAACAAAACGCGTTTCTCCGGAATTCAAGACCACCCATCCCGGCATTCCCTGGCGAAAGATGGCAGGTATGCGCGACATTCTGATTCATGCCTACGACACCGTGGATGTAGATGAAATCTGGTTTGCCGCAAGCCGCGACATTCCAGAACTTATAGCCCTTTTGCACCAACTTCCTCCATTCGAAAGCACCACCTGATGAAATACAAGGATCTGCGCGACTTCATCGCGCAACTGGAACAGCAGGGCGAACTCAAGCGTATCACTGCCGAAGTCGACCCCTGCCTGGAAATGACCGAAATCTGCGACCGCGTGCTGCGCGCGGAAGGCCCGGCCATCCTGTTCGAAAACCCCAGGGGCCACAGCATTCCGGTGCTGGCCAACCTGTTCGGCACACCCAGGCGGGTCGCCATGGGCATGGGCGAGGATTCGGTCGAAGCGCTGCGCGAAGTCGGCAAGCTGCTGGCTTTTCTCAAGGAACCCGAGCCGCCCAAGGGACTGAAAGAAGCCTGGGACAAGCTGCCGATCTTCAAGCAGGTGCTCAACATGGCACCCAAGGAGCTTTCCAGCGCGCCCTGCCAGGATGTGGTGTGGGAAGGCAAGGACGTGGATCTGGCCAAACTTCCCATCCAGACCTGCTGGCCGGGCGACGTGGCGCCGCTCATCACCTGGGGACTGGTGATCACCCGAGGGCCATACAAGAAGCGCCAGAACCTCGGCATCTACCGCCAGCAGGTGATCGCCCCCAACAAGGTGATCATGCGCTGGCTCGCCCATCGCGGCGGCGCGCTGGACCTGCGCGACTTTCAGGAGGCCAATCCGGGCCAGCCCTTCCCGGTTTCCGTGGCACTGGGTGCCGACCCGGCCACCATCCTCGGCGCGGTGACGCCGGTGCCGGATTCGCTCTCCGAATACCAGTTCGCCGGCCTGCTGCGCGGCTCCAAAACCGAACTGGTCAAGTGTCTGGGCAACGACCTGCAGGTGCCGGCCAGCGCCGAGATCGTGCTCGAAGGCGTGATCCACCCCGGCGAAATGGCGCCGGAAGGTCCCTACGGCGACCACACCGGCTACTACAACGAGGTGGCCGAGTTCCCGGTGTTCACCATCGAGCGCATCACCCTGCGCAAGAACCCGATCTACCACAGCACCTACACCGGCAAGCCGCCGGACGAACCGGCCATCCTCGGCGTGGCGCTGAACGAAGTGTTCGTGCCACTGCTGCAGAAGCAGTATCCGGAAATCACCGACTTCTACCTGCCGCCGGAAGGCTGCTCCTACCGCATGGCCATCGTCAGCATCAAGAAACAGTATCCGGGCCACGCCAAGCGCGTGCTGTTCGGCGTGTGGAGTTTCCTGCGCCAGTTCATGTACACCAAGTTCATCATCGTCACCGACGAGGACGTCAACATCCGCGACTGGAAGGAAGTGATCTGGGCCATGACCACCCGCGTGGACCCGGCGCGCGACACGCTATTGATCGAGAACACGCCCATCGACTACCTCGACTTCGCCAGCCCGGTTTCCGGCCTGGGCTCGAAAATGGGCATGGACGCCACCAACAAATGGCCGGGCGAGACCAGCCGCGAATGGGGCCGGCCCATTGTCATGGATGAAACAGTGAAACGCAGGGTGGACGAGATGTGGCAGGAACTGGGGCTATAATTCAGCCATGACCGAACCACTCTCCCCCAAGAAACGCCTGTTCGAGCAATTCGCCAGAGTGGCGAAATCCCTTGCCAGCGCCAACCGCCTGGAACTGCTGGAAGCGCTGGCCCAGGGCGAGCGCGGCGTGGATGCGCTGTCTCAGGCCAGCGGCATGTCGGTTGCCAATACCTCCCATCACTTGCAGATCCTGCGCGACGGCGGCCTGGTGCAATCGCGCAAGGAAGGCCTGCAAGTCATCTACCGCCTGGCGGGCGACGATGTCCTGCGCCTCATCACCGCCATGCAGCAGGTGGCGGAAGCGCATCTGGCCGAAGTGGACCGCATCGTGCGCGACAACTTCGAGAGCAAGGACAACCTCACCCCCCTGCGGCGCGAGGAACTGCTGGAGCAGGTCCGCTCCGGTGGCGCCATGGTGATTGACGTTCGCCCCCCAGCCGAATATGCCGCCGGCCACATCGAAGGTGCAGTCAACATCCCGCTGAACATGCTTAAAGATCGCCTCGACCAGCTCCCGCGCGACCAGGAGATCGTCGCCTACTGCCGCGGCCCCTACTGCATGCTGGCCTTCGACGCGGTGGCAAAGCTGCGCGAGGAAGGCTTTCGCGCCCGCCGCCTGGAAGACGGCTTCCCCGAATGGAAAGCCGAGCAACGCCCGGTCAACGGAAAATAAGGCCGCAGCGCGCCCGATCGGACGCGCATCTATAATTCCCGGATTAAAAAATCTTGACATCTGCTCACTTGCCCATCAATATTCAAGCATTCGTTTGAATAGTTAATTAAGGGGCTGTCATGTTTATTCTGCGCACCATCTTCCTCGTGGTTACGCTCTTCAACGCCAGCACCTTGCCCGCCGTAGCCGCTGACAGTTCGGGGGTGAAGGTGCTGGAAGATTATTTTGAATTTTCCGAATACGGCGGCGCCACCATCCTGCCCGAGCAGATCCCGGCAGAGGACTGGAAAAAGATTTACGTCATCGACACCCGTGATGCCGAGCAGTACAACAAGGCCCACATCCCAGGCGCGGTGAACATCGACTGGCGCCAGGTGCTCGGTCGCCGTGCCGAACTGCCGGGCGACAGGATGGTGCTGCTGTACTGCAACGCCGGCACGCTATCGTCCCAGGCTGGCCTGGCCCTGCGAGTCGCAGGACTGGATAACGTGCGCATCCTGCAGGGTGGATTCAGCGAATGGAAAGCCAAGGGTGGCTTCAACGCATATCGCCGCGCGCTGAAAAGCGGCAAGAAAGGAGAATAACCATGAATTACCTGTTCATACTCAACGACCCGCCTTATGGCACCGAGCGCAGCTACAACGGCCTGCGCCTGGCGCGTACCTTGTCCAAAGCCGAGGGCAATGAAATCCGCGTCTTCCTGCTGGGCGATGCGGCCCTGTGCGCCAAATCCGGACAGAAAGTTCCGCAGGGCTACTACAACATCGAGTTCTTCATCCAGAGCATTCTGAAACGCAACGGCCAGATTGGCGTATGTGGCGTATGCATGGAAGCGCGCGGTTTGCGGGATGAGGAATTGATTCCCGGTGCGCAGCATTCCACCCTGGAGCATCTGGCAGAGTGGACGGAATGGGCCGGCAAGGTACTCACGTTCTAAAAAATTTAAGGTTAATTAAGTATTCGTTTGAATACTTTTGTTTGGGGACTGAATCATGATTTTCCTGGCCATTATTTCCGGCGCGATCACCGGCATCGTTCTGGGCCTGTTCGGCAGCGGCGGCTCCATCATCGCCATGCCGGCGCTGATGTACCTGCTCGATGTGGAGGCCAAGTCGGCCATCGCCATGAGCATGGGCATCGTCGCCGTCACCGCCACCATTTCGGGCTGGGACAACTGGCGGCGCGGCAATGTCGATCTCAAGGTGGCGATGTGGTTCGGCCTGTTCGGCGTGATCGGCACCTATGGCGGCGCCCGTCTCGGGGTTTACACGCCGGTGCAGGTGCAGCTCACCCTGTTCGCGCTGGTGATGTATGCCGCAGCCTGGAAGATGCTGCAGCCCAAAAAGCAGCCTGCCAGCTCAACTGGCCACGGCTGGTGGCCCGCCATTGCTCGGAAGATGAGAGTCATTGCGGCGCACATGGGCCACATCGCCGCGCACGGCGTCGGTGTCGGCATACTGACCGGCCTGGTGGGCGTGGGCGGCGGGTTCCTGATCGTGCCGGCACTGGTGCTGCTGTCCGGCATCCCGATGAAGCTCGCCATCGGCACCTCGCTGGTCATTGTCGCCGCCAAGTCCTATGCCGGGTTCGCCGGTTATGTCGGCGCGGTGCCGGTGGACTGGACCACCATGGCCGCCTTCACCACGGTGACGGTGGCCGGCAGCTTTGTCGGCACGCGCATCGCGCACCGCTTCTCGCAGGAGACCCTGAAGCGCAGCTTCGGCGATCTTCCTGGTGTTCGTGGCGAGCTTACATTCTGCTCAAGAGCGTGGCTGTAAGGAGAAGCGGTCATGAACTACACTATTCATGTCGAGGCCAACAATCCGCCCGGCAAGCGCTGCACCCTGTATCTCCGCTATGCCGAGAAGATCGGCCAGCATCTCGGCACGCCTTTTTCCGCCATCTTCCACTCGCCCCATCCAGTACAGGGGCGGATTGCACCAGCCTTGCTGGTGAGGGGCGTGGCGCTGGTTCCCGCGAATGGCGAAGTGCTGTTGCCGCGGGATGTCTGTGCCGGGCCTGACGGACGCAGGACTTGACTGGAACGCCGTGCCGGATCTGGAGGCACATCTGGAAGCCATTCAGGAACATTTTCTCGAGGGGATTTGAATGAACGAAAAACACGCAGGCCTTGCCACCCGCTGCGTCCATGCAGGTGAGATAAATGACGCCAACGGCTCGCCGCACACGCCGATCTACACCACCACCACTTTCAAATTCGACTCCACCGCCGACCTGCTCGACGTGGTGGAAGGGCGCAAGGCGGGCAGCCTCTATACCCGCTACGGCCTCAACCCCACCATCCGTGCCCTGGAGGAGAAACTCGCCAGCCTTGAGGGCGCGGAAGCGGCCTGGGCCTTCAGCTCCGGCATGGCGGCGGAAGTCGCGCTGTTCCTGACCCATGGCCGCAAGGGCATCGTCTGCATCGGCGATGCCTACGGTGGCACCATGGAACTGCTGGCCAGCCAGTTGCCCGAGCTGGGCATCCCCACCTATTTCCTGCTGGGCAGCGAACTGGATGGGCTGAAAACATTTCTGAAGCAAGGCGCAGGGCTGGTGTTCCTCGAAACGCCCACCAATCCCACCCTGGAAGTGCTGGATATTGCCGCCATCAGCGACACGGCCCACGAATACGGCGCGCTGGTGGCGGTGGACAACACCTTCGCTTCGCCGGTGAACCAGAACCCGCTCGAACTCGGTGCGGATTTCGTGCTTCACAGCGCCACCAAGTATCTCGGCGGCCACAGCGATCTCACCGCCGGCGCCCTGATGGGATCGACCCATCTGCTGGCCTCGGTGTGGCCCTGGCGCAAGAACCTGGGCACCACCATCGCCCCGGAAATCGCCTCGCTGCTGATGCGCAGCATTCGCAGCCTGACGGTGCGGGTGGAGCGCCAGAACGCCACGGCGCAGGCCGTGGCCGAGGCGATGGCGCAGCATCCCAAGGTGGCGCGCGTGCTTTATCCCGGCCTGCCCGGTTTCCCCGGCCATGACGTGGCACGAAAACAGATGAAAGGATTTGGCGGCATGCTGACGCTGGAAGTGAAAGGCGGCTACGAGGATGCGGTGCGCGTCGTGGACCGGCTCAAGCTGTTCGCCATCGCCCCCAGCCTGGGTGGGGTGGAGAGCCTGGCCACCATGCCGGTGACCACCACCCATCACGGCCTGCCCCCGGCGGAGCGCGCGCGGCGCGGCATCTCCGACAGCATGATCCGGCTTTCCGTCGGGCTGGAGGATGCCGCCGACCTGATTGCCGATCTGGAGCAGGCGCTGCGCTGAGCGCCTACGGCCACGACCGTCTCCATTATCTGGAACAGGGGGATGATCAGGCCGCCAGCGCCATGATCGCCACCGAGCCCCAGACCGGGGATGCGGGCTGGATTCCTTTCGAAGCGGGAGAACTGCGAATTTACCGTTTCGGCAAACTTGCCAGGCAATTTTTCACCCGTCCTTCCGGGCAGATCAACGCCTGTTTTAATGTGAAGTGTGAGGCGTGACATGAGCCTGACTTTCTGACATCCATAAGGAAAAACATGGCAACCAACCCAGTCTATCTCGACTACAACGCCACCACCCCGGTGGCGCCAGAAGTCGCGGACGCCATCGAGCCTTACCTGCGCGAGCACTTCGGCAACCCGTCTTCCAGCCACATTTATGGGCAGCGGGCGAAACTGGCGGTGGAAAAGGCACGGGGAGAAGTTGCCACGCTGATCGGCGCCCAGCCGGAGGAAATCATATTCACCGGCTGCGCCACCGAATCCAACAACCTGGCCATCCTGGGCGCGGCGCGGGCGCTGGGCGGCAAGAAAAAAACACCTCATTACCAGCGCCATAGAGCATCCCTCGGTGATGTGGCCCTTTCTCAGGCTGCGCGATGAAGGCTGGGAGGTAAGCATCATCCCCGTGGACAGCACGGGCCGCGTTGACCCGCACGCCGTGGAACGTGCCTTGCGCCCGGACACAGCACTGGTTTCCATCATGCACGCCAACAACGAGGTGGGCACGATCCAGCCTATCGCCGAAATCGCCCGGCTGACCAAGCCAAGAGGCATCCTGCTGCACAGCGATGCTGCCCAGTCCGCGGGCAAGATAGAGGTGAACGTGGCGCATCTCGGCGTTGACCTGCTGACCCTGGCGGGACACAAGTTTTACGCGCCCAAGGGCGTGGGCGCACTGTTTGTGCGTGACGCCACCCGGATTGCATCCGTTCTGGCCGGCGCTGACCATGAACACGGCCTGCGCCCCGGAACGGAGAATGTGCCCTTTATCGTCGCTCTGGGTTCCGCCGCCAGAGTGGCACACGACCATCTTCCCAAGACACAGATACGATTGAAAGCGCTGCGCGACCAGCTTCATTTGCAGTTGCTTGCCGAAATCCCCCATCTTGTACTTAATGGCCACGCGGAAGCGCGCCTGCCCAACACCCTGAACGTATCCTTCCCCGGTGTGACCGGCCATGACCTGCTTGGGGCTGCGGCCAGTGAAGTAGCCGCTTCCACCGGTTCCGCCTGTCATTCCGGCGAACACACAGTCAGCGGGGTACTGGGGGCGATGGGCGCCAGCAAGGAACGCGCCGCTGGTGCCGTCAGGTTATCACTCGGAACTTACACCACGTCCATCGAGATCAGCCGGGCAGCACAGGCATTGATTTCCGCCTGGAAACAACTACACACCAGCCTTTACTCCATTTCCATTTCAAGATAAGTCCGGCTGGCATTGCCGCCGCTCAGCAGATCGAAATGCTGTAGATAATTGAATGCACTCTGATCGAGTGTGCTTATCGCTGTTTGCAGGTCGGCACCTTGATCCAGCGCCTGTTTCATGTGGCCGCGCAGCAAGTTCAGATAGTCTCTCGTATCCCGCTGTGCCATGGCCAGATCGCAAACCGGGCCATGGCCCGGAACGATGGTGCGCGGTTCAAGTTTTTCCATCGCGGCAAAGGAAGCCAACCAGCCACGGGTAGCTGCTGAAGGGCAGCACCCCGAGCATCCGCTCCACATAGACCAGATCACCGGAGAACAGCACGCTTTGCTGCGGCAGCCAGACCACGCTGTCGCCTGGCGTGTGGCCGCCGTTAAAATAAAGCAGCTGAATTTCCAGCCCGCCCAGCTTGAGCGTTTCGTTCTGATCAAAAAAGCGATTGGGGTAGACTGGCCGCGTGCCTGCTGCTTTCTTGCGAATGGCCTGGCGCAAGGTCGCCAGCTGCATGTCGCCACGCGCCTGCATGTCGGCCAGGGCGGGCTGTGCCGCAATGATCTCGGCACCGATGGATTTGAAGTAGCCGTTGCCCAGCCAGCGGTGGTCCTGCCCGCCGGTATTGACGACAAATTTTACCGGTTGCTTGGTTACCTTTTTGATGACGCGGTGGATTTCCTTCGCCACCAGCCAGGTCGGGCCGCTGTCGATCACCACCACCCCGGCGGGGGTCACCACAAAACCGCTGTTGGCATTCATCCCCTCGTTCTGGTAGGTACGCATGCCGGTATCGCCGATGATGGCGTAAACATTTTCTGCCACAGGATGCGCGGAGAGCGTCACGGCAAAAGCCGCCCCGCCAGCCCCTAGTGCAGTGAAGAAAGCCAGCAGGTGCGTTATAAATTTCATTTTCATCTCTCAGTCAGGAAACGCGATTTACTGGCGCACGCGGCGCCACCCAGAATTTCAGAAGCAGCGCCGCCAGCACCGCGCACGATGCCGAAAAGCCAAACGCCGTTTCCGGGCTGATATCCTGCCACAGCCAGCCAAACAGAAAAGACGCCGGCAGCAACAGCAGGCCGGCAGTAAGATTGAACCAGCCGTAAGCGGTGCCCAGCAATTCCTTTGGTGCAAGATCGGCGACCAGCGCCTTTTCCGCACCCTCGGTGGCCGCGAGAAACAACCCGTAAAAAGCGAACAGGGGCCACAGCAGCCATAACACATTGCCGTTCAGCCCCAGCAGCAGATAGAACAAGCCATACACCGCCCAACCGGAAACGATCAGCCGCACCCGGCCCAGGCGATCGGAAAGCGCCGAAAGCGGGGCGGAAAACAGCATGGCGACCAGAGACACCAGCGCCCACAGCAACGGCACCTGATATTCCGGCACGCCCATTTCCCTGGCACGCAACAGCAGAAACATGTTGGAGGAATTGCCCAGGGTGAACAGCGCCAGCACCAGCAGATAGCGTTTGAAGACCGGCGGGAACCCTTCCAGCTTCCAGCTGAAGGATGGCCGGGGTGTCTGCAGGCCGCGCTGCGGTTCGCGGATGCTGAGTGCCAGAACAACGGTCAATACACCCGGCACCAGGGTCCAAAGAAGAATATCGCGGATCGGCATGCCGCGCGACAACAGCCAGGCCGCCAGCAGCGGCCCGATCACCGCACCGGCATTATCCATGGCGCGGTGCACGCCAAAAGCCAGGCCGCGCTGCCCCGGCACGACGCTCAGGGCCAGCAGGGCATCGCGCGGCGAGGAACGCAACCCCTTGCCAACCCGGTCGGCGAAACGCAAGGTCAACACCATCGGCCAGGAAGTCGCCAGCGCCAGCAATGGCCGCCCCAATGCGGCCAGGCTGTAGCCGCCGACTACCCAGTATTTGGTGGAACCCAGCTTGTCTGACAGGACGCCGGCGAAGAGCTTGAGCAGGCTGCCTGTAGCCTCGGCGATGCCCTCGATGATGCCCAGCGCCTTGGGACCCGCCATCAGTACCGAAGCCAGATAGAGCGGCAGCAGCGGGTAGACCAGTTCGCTGGCGCTGTCGTTGAGCAGGCTGACCAGGCCCAGCAACCATACGGCCGAGGGCAAATTGAACAGCGTTCTAATGGCGCTCATAAACCCATTGCAGCAAGGCATCCAGCACCGGACGCGACGCGCTGGCTCGGGGATGGTTGACCATCGCCACCACGGCCATGCGCCGCCCCCTTGCATCGAACACATACCCTGCCACGCTGCGCACGCCTTCCAGCGAACCGGTCTTGATATGGGCATGGCCGGCGACCGCGTGATCCTGCAGGCGCTTTTTCATGGTGCCATCCACTGCCACGATGGGCAGGGAGGATTCGAATTCGCCGAATACCGGGCTGTTGCTGGCGCTCACCAGCAGCAGCCCGAGATGCCGTGGGCTGATGCGCTCGATACGCGACAGGCCGGATCCGTTTTCCAGCACCAGTTCCGGAAAGTCCAGCCCCCTGGACGCCAGCCAGCTTTCGATCGCCTCCGCGCCTTTGCGCGGCGTAGCGGGTGGGCCGGAATGTTCTGCGCCCAGGGTCAGGAACAATTGCCGCGCCATGACATTGTTGCTGAATTTGTTGATATCGCGGATCGTGTCACCCAGCGGGGGCGAATCAAAGCTTGCCAGCAGTGTCGCGCCCGGCGGCACTTCACCGGCCCGGACACTGCCGTTCAGCGTTCCGCCCAGTTCTTCCCATAACAGGCGGAAGACGCTATCCACATAGCTGCCATTCGCCAGCAGATTCAGATTGAAACTCTTCTCTCCACAAGCAGCAGAGAAGCGCCCGCGCAAAGTCAGCACTCGCTCCACTCCCACTGTCGTCACCCCGGTGGAAAAACCTTCACGCCAGTCGCCGCAGGGGGCGGCATCCATTTCGAGATCACTGACCACTTTCAGGGAAGGTGGCGCGGGGTCCGCGACGACCCGGAGCGCCTTGCTGTCCGGCTGCGGCAGCAAGCGTATCCGGATGGCGTTGAAATTCACCTGCAAGGCCTGGGGAAGAGTATTGTAGGCGCGCAGCGGCTCATTATCGAACGCGGCAGGGTCGTGCGCGGTGGGCTCGAAATAGCTCTGATCCAGGATCACGCCGCCACGGATATCGCGCAGACCGCGCTGGCGCAGATCGCGCAGCAGCAGCCAGAAATTTTCCAGGGTCAGCTTGGGGTCGCCATAGCCCTTGAGGATCAGGTCGCCATTCAGCGTTTCGCCTGCCAGAGAACCAGCGACATACGTTTCGGTTTTCCAGCGATAAGCCGGGCCTAGCTGCTCCAGTGCGGCGTAAGTGGTTACCAACTTCATGGTGGAAGCAGGATTCATCGCTTGCTCGGCACCCGCTTCCAGCAACGGCGCCCTAGACTGGGTATCCTGGACCCATACGCCAAGACTGGACTGCGGCAAGCCGGCGGCCTTGAGGGCCGACCGAACTGGAGCGGGTAACGAATCTGCCACCGCGGGCGCAAGCCATAGCGAAAAACATAACAGCAAGCTCCAGCGGAGCCATGTCATAGCTCGAACTCATCCCGATATCCCGGCACTTCAACATGCCAGTTCCAGTTTTCGCGAATCAGGTCGGCAAAGCCAAACGCAACGTTCTCTTCGCCATGGACGATGAAGGTATGATGCGGCGGTTTCTTGAAATGCCCCAGCCAGGACAGCAAGCCGGCCTGGTCGGCGTGGGCGGAAAGTCCGCCGATGGTGTAGAGATCGGCACGCACCGGGATATCCTGACCAAAAATGCGCACGATCTTCGCTCCATCCACCAGCCGCCGCCCCAGTGTGCCGCCTGCCTGGAAACCCGTGATCAGCACCGAACACTCCGGCCGCCCCAGGTTGTAGCGCAGGTGGTGCTTGATACGACCGGCATCGCACATGCCGCTGGCGGAAATGATGATGGCGCCGCCCTTGATCTGGTTGAGCGCCATGGAATCCTGAACGGTTTCGGTAAACTGGATGCGTGGCACCTTATGCCCGGCCTTCATCCATTGCATCAGGCCGTGCGCTTCGGTATCCATGAGCTCGATGTGCTTCATGGTGATTGCCGTGGCGCTGGTTGCCATGGGTGAGTCGACATAGATATCGAGATCATGCAGGCGCCCCTGACGCGTCAGGTCGTAGAGCAGGTAAATGATTTCCTGGGTACGCCCCACGGTGAAGGCCGGGATGATGACATTGCCACCCTTGTGCTTGAGCGTGTCGGTGATGGCATGCACCAGCTCGTCCATGGTCTCGTCCAGCGTCTTGTGCAGGCGATTGCCATAAGTGGATTCGATCAGTAGCACATCAGCGGATTCGATAATGGCAGGGTCCTGCAGAATGGGCTGGCCGGCGTTGCCCAGGTCGCCAGAAAAAACCAGCTTCTGCGTCTGCCCTGCTTCGTCCACCCATACTTCAATGATCGCGGAACCGAGAATATGTCCGGCTTCGCGGAACTTGCAGCGCACCGAAGCATGCGGCGAAAGATCGGTATCGTATGCAACCGCATGCAATTGCTTAAGGCAGGCATTTGCCTCATCCACGGTATACAGTGGCTTTACCTCTGTATCTCTGGCCTTGCGCGAATTCCGTCCCTTGGCATACTGCCCCCACTCCGCCTCTTTTTCCTGAATATGCGCCGAATCTCGCAACATGATTTCAAGCAGTTCCGCCGTGGCATGCGTGGTATAGATCGGCCCGCTGAAACCATCGGCGGCGAGACGCGGCAGCATGCCGGAGTGATCGATATGGGCATGAGTGAGCAATACAAAATCGATATCGCGGGGATTGAATTCGAAAGCGGCATGGTTCTTGTCGCGTGCCTCGCGTCCGCCTTGAAACATGCCGCAGTCCACCAGAAAGCGCAGACCGTCAGCTTCCAGAACATAACAGGAGCCCGTAACCTCACGGCTGGCACCATGGAATTGGATTTTCATTGCATCTCTCCGGGTTTGATGAGGATGGCTTTATTGTAGCCCGGAGCAGGGGAGAATTGTGTTCAGATCACGCAGTGGCGGCGCTTGCCGTCCATGAAATCATCAATGATGTCGACCGCTTCCTGACAGAAATGGCTGCTGCTCAGGCTTTCTGGCGTACGGCTAACGACGACGCCGCGCGCGAGGGCGGCCTCCAGATCAACCAGCCCTTCTTTTGCCTCAATCACCAGTTTCAGCATGGGAAGCTTGTCCAGCAATTCGGCAGGCAGTGCGGTTCCAAGAGTGATGATGACATGAGTACGCCAGCAATTTTCACCGATCTGCGCAGGTGTCAGTTGCGAAAATTCCTGCCAGCCATATTTGGCCGCCCTGAGCATGGGAAACTGGACGTTTTCGGGCAAATGGGCATTGTCCAGCACGGTGATATTCATGAGGTGTCTCTTCAGTATTTGCCGGGACGCTGCAGACCGGCTTCCACTTCATCGCGCCGCCCGCGTCCAGCCAGTGTTTCGATCAATTCAAGAGCAAAATCCATCGCCGTGCCGGGGCCGCGCGAAGTGATTACCTTGCCGTCCTTAACCACCGGAGCAGTCGCTGAAAGTGGTATCGGGCAAGCTCATCGTATCCAGGAACCCCGGATAGCTGGTTGCCTCCTTGTCCTTCAGCAGGCCCGCTTCGGCAAGCACCACCGGGGCGGCACAAATCGCACAGATATATTTTCCACTTTGCGCCATCTTTTGCAGCAGAGGAATGATACGCGGATCATCCTTGAGATTCGTCATGCCCGGCATGCCGCCGGGCAACACCACCATGTCGAAATCTTCCTGCAGGGCAACGTCCAGCGTACAGTCCGGCACCAGCAGCGTGCCCCGACTGGCCTTGACGATGCCCGGCTGCAAGCCTGCCACCACGACGTCAATTCCGGCACGGCGCAACAGGTCGATGATGGTGACGGCTTCGAGTTCTTCGCAGCCGGCGGCGAGAGGGATGAGGACCTGAGGCATTTCGTGCTCCCTAATGAAAAAACAAGGTTAAGCGATCAGTCTCTGAAATTCTGGTACTGCAGAGGAAAATCGGTAATGGACTTTTTCACCAGCGCAATGGTGTCCTGCAGAAGATCTCGCTTGGCGCCGGTCACGCGCACCGCATCGCCCTGGATGCTGGCCTGGACCTTGAGCTTGCTGTCCTTGATCAGCTTGACGATTTTCTTGGCCAGATCGGTTTCCACGCCGGTTTTCACGGTGATGGTCTGCTTGACCTTGTTGCCGCTGATTTTCTCGATCTTGCCCTTGTCCAGGCAACTCACGTCGATGCCGCGCTTGCCAAAAGTCTGGTTGAGGATGTCGAACACCTGGTCCAGCTTGAAGTCATCGTCGGCAAAAAGAGTCAGCACATACTCCGCCTGTTCGACGCGCGAATCGGAGCCCTTGAAATCGAAGCGGCCGCTGACGACCTTGTTGGCCTGGTCCACCGCATTGCGCAATTCCTGCTTGTCTACTTCGGAAACGATATCAAATGAAGGCATTTTTGCTCCCTGGAATTAAGAGCCTATTTCAGTAGGCTCTAAGTTGAATCAGGCGCAGCAGCTCGATTCCTGAACGAAGTGGCAGACGTAATCCAGCATTTCCACGGTTTCAATGTCGAAACTGCTGTTGCCCGGCACGCTGAACTGTTCGCCGGCCGGTAGGTTTTCCACTCGTTTTCGCCCTTGAGGCGGACCTTGCATACGCCACCGTTGATTTCCATGATTTCCGGCAATCCGGTATTGAATACCAGACTGGACGGGAAAATCACGCCCACGGTTTTTTTCGTCCCATCAGGAAACAGCACGGTATGGGAAACGCACTTGCCGTCGAAATAGACATTGGCTTTTTTGACTACGGACACATTCTCGAACTGCGACATTTCAGATTCCCCATATTTTTTGAATGACGGCTTTGGCAACAAAACCCAGCATACCGAAAGAAAGGACGAAAAAAAGCACGAACGTGCCGGTTTTTCCCGCCTTCGATTTCCACGCCAGTTCGCCGATAATGAACAGCATGTAGAGCATGAAAGCACCAATACCGAAGGTCAGGCCAAATTCGGAAACCTGCTCTTCAGTCCACCCGCCGAACATGCTATCGCCCTGTTACTTGCGTCCGGCCTTGGCCGCGATGCGCATGCGCAGGGCGTTCAGCTTGATGAAACCGCCAGCATCGGCCTGGTTGTAGGCGCCGGCATCGTCTTCAAAGGTCGCGATGGTTGAGTCAAACAGCGAGTCGGTCTTGGAGTCGCGCCCCACCACGATGACATTACCCTTGTAGAGCTTGACGCGCACCCAGCCATTGACGTTGCGCTGGGTATGATCGATCAGCACCTGCAAGGCCTTGCGCTCCGGCGCCCACCAGTAGCCGTTGTAGATCAGGCTGGCGTAGCGCGGCATGAGGTCGTCCTTGAGGTGCGCCACTTCGCGGTCCAGAGTAATGGATTCGATGGCGCGATGGGCCTTGAGCATGATGGTGCCGCCGGGTGTTTCATAGCAGCCGCGCGACTTCATGCCGACATAGCGGTTTTCCACCAGATCGAGGCGACCGATGCCGTGCTTGCCGCCCAGGCGATTGAGCTCGGCCAGCATTTCCGCCGGCGAGAGCTTCTTGCCATTGAGCGCAACCGGATCGCCATTGGCATATTCGATATCCAGATATTCCGCCTGGTCGGGCGCCTTCTCCGGCGACACGGTCCAGCGCCACATATCTTCTTCGGCCTCGGCAGCAGGGTTTTCCAGGTGACGGCCTTCGTAGCTGATGTGCAGCAGGTTGGCGTCCATGGAGTAAGGGCTGCCGCCCTGCTTGTGCTTCATTTCAACCGGAATGCCATGCTTCTCGGCATAAGCCAGCAGCTTTTCGCGCGAGAGCAGATCCCACTCACGCCACGGCGCAATGATCTTGATTTCCGGGTTGAGCGCGTAGGCGCCCAGTTCGAAGCGCACCTGGTCGTTGCCCTTGCCGGTAGCGCCGTGAGAAATCGCCTCTGCACCGGTTTCACGAGCAATCTCGATCAGGCGTTTGGCGATCAGCGGACGTGCGATTGAGGTGCCCAGCAGGTATTCACCTTCGTAAACCGTATTGGCGCGGAACATGGGGAAAACGAAATCCCGCACGAATTCCTCGCGCAGGTCATCGATGTAGATTTCCTTGATGCCGAATTTTTTGGCTTTTTCGCGTGCCGGTTCGAGTTCCTCGCCCTGGCCGACATCGGCGGTAAAAGTAACCACTTCGCACTGGTAGGTGTCCTGCAGCCACTTCAGAATGACCGAGGTATCCAGCCCGCCAGAGTAGGCAAGCACGACTTTGTTGATGTTGCTCATTTGTTTCTCCGTGAGGGGAGAGGGGTGAGGCGTGAGGCAGATCCATGCGAGGGTTTCCCCTCACGCCTCACCCCTCACCCCTCACCTAATTGATCTTGCCCAGCATCAGGTATTCCATCAGCGCCTTCTGGGCATGCAAGCGGTTCTCCGCTTCATCCCAGACAACGCTGTGTGGGCCGTCGATGACTTCAGCAGCGACTTCTTCTCCACGATGCGCAGGCAGGCAGTGCATGAACAGCGCATCCGCCCTGGCAAGTTTCATCATGTCTGCATCGACCTTCCAGTCCTCGAAGTCACGCAGGCGCTCTTCGTTTTCGGCTTCGAAGCCCATGCTGGTCCATACGTCTGTCGTGACCAGATCCGCGTCACGAGCCGCTTCCATGGGGTCGGAAAATTCTTCGTAATGATCGGTCCCATACAGACCGGCACGCTCCGGCTCGACTTCATAGCCAGGCGGGCGTCGAAACGTGGACATTGAAATCCAGCACTTCAGCTGCCTGCAGCCAGGTGTTGCAGACATTGTTGGAGTCGCCGATCCACGCCACGGTTTTGCCCTTGATCGGGCCGCGATGCTCGATAAAGGTATAAATATCGGCCAGAATCTGGCACGGGTGATATTCATTGGTCAGGCCATTGATCACCGGCACACGGGAATTTGCCGCAAAACGCTCGATGATTTCCTGCTCGAAGGTGCGGATCATGACCAGATCGCTCATGCGCGAAATCACCTGCGCCGCATCTTCCACCGGCTCGCCGCGCCCCAGCTGGGAATCGCGGGTATTCAGGTAAATGGCGCTGCCACCAAGTTGATGCATGCCCGCCTCGAACGAGAGACGTGTGCGCGTGCTGGCCTTTTCGAAAATCATCACCAGGGTGCGATCATGCAGCGGGTGGTAAGGAATGTATTGCTTGAACTGGGATTTGATCCAGCGCGTGCGCTCGAACAGGTATTCGAACTCTGTCGCGGTTCAGATCCTTGAACTGCAGAAAGTGTTTGATCTCCATAATGGGGCTGGAGAACTAGCAGCCGGTATCGCCCTGCTAGCCCGCCAGGAACTCCTTGATCAGTTTGCCTAACATTTCGATTAGCTGAGCTGCTTCGTCGCGTTGCATCACCAGAGGCGGCAGCAGACGCACCACGCTATCCGCCGTCACATTGATCAGCAGCCCTTGCTCCAAAGCGCGCCGCACCAGCTCGGCACAGGGACGATCCAGCTCGATGCCTATCATCAATCCGGCGCCACGCACTTCCACGACACCCGCCACACCATTGAACTGGGCTTTCAATCCAGCGCGAATAAACTCGCCTATTTCAGCCGCATGACGGCACAAATCCTGCTCTTCAACGACTGCCAGCGTCTCAAGCGCTGCGGCACAAGCCAGAGGGTTGCCGCCAAAAGTCGAACCATGATTGCCTGGCTTGAACACTTCTGCCGCCGCGCCCTTTGCCAGGCACGCGCCAATCGGCATACCTGCCACCCAGTCCTTTGGCCAGCGCCATCACATCGGGCACGATGCCTGCCTGCTGAAAGGCAAACCACGAGCCCGTCCGGCCAATACCAGTCTGAATTTCATCCAGCATCAGCAGCCAGCCATGCGTATCACACAAGCGGCGAAGTTCCTGCAGATAATTTGGCGCGGGCACCTGCACACCGCCCTCGCCCTGTACCGGCTCAACCAGCACGGCGACCACGTTCTTGTTATGCTCGGCAATCTGGGCCACTGCAGCGACATCATTATAAGGGACGCGCACGAAGCCTTTCACCAGAGGCTCAAAGCCTGCCTGAACCTTGCGGTTGCCTGTAGCGGTCAAAGTCGCCATGGTGCGGCCATGAAAACTTTTTTCCATCACGATGATGGTCGGTATTTCAATACCCTTGCCGTGGCCATACATGCGAGCCAGCTTGATGGCGGCCTCATTGGCTTCGGCGCCGGAATTACAGACAAACACCTTGTCCATGCCTGCCAGGTGACACAAGCGTTCAGCCAACTGCTCCTGCCTGGGAATTTGATACAGGTTGGAAGTATGAATCAAGGTGTGGGCCTGATCACACAGAGCCTGCGCCACGCGTGGATGCGCATGGCCAAGCGCGTTGACAGCCACCCCGGCTACAGCATCAAGATATTTCCTGCCAGCTTCATCCCACAGCCAAACTCCTTCGCCTCTAGCAAAGCTGACTGGCTGCCTGGCATACGTATTCATCAAGAAAGACATGAGCATGACCTGAAAAATAAATGCACACGGCAGCAAATGCTACGGTGTGCGGGAGATACGGAAAACGATATATTTAGCCTAAAGCACCAAACCACGCAAGAGAAAGTTTCCTCTCCGGGCCAGGACTTGAAGCGAGTAAATCACCAAGAAACATGGAGAAGCAATAGCTGATGAGCAAATCAATAATATTTATGCAATACTGCCGAAAAACTGACTCAAGGATGATACATGATCCCGGCTGCAACCATAATTATTCAAGGACTCACCCTGAATGGGCGGACATTTCGTCCAAGCGATTGGGCTGAGCGCCTGTCAGGAGTGATGTCCACCGTTGGCGGTGATCGCCGCATGAGCTATTCGCCCTATGTTAAACCTCTGACCTATGAAGGAGTCAAATCCGTCGTCATCGAAAGAAAGCTACAGGAGGTAGATGCACGCGCTTTCGAGTTCCTGCTCAATTTTGCAAAAGATAACGGACTACAAGTGCACGAAAAAGGCAGCGTCAGCACTTAGCCAGTGCAGTCGGGCGAATGAACGCCCGGCCAGAATCAGGCAGCCATGGCCTTGATAGCACCAGAGAGGCGACTCTTGTGTCGAGCAGCCTTATTCTTGTGAATAATATTCTTGTCCGCAATGCTGTCAATGACAGCAACAGATTCCTGGTATACAGACTGAGCCGCAGCCTTGTCACCAGCTTCGATCGACTTGATCACTTTTTTGATCGCGGTGCGCAGGGTGGAACGCAGGCTGGCATTGTGCATGCGTTGCTTGTCATTCTGACGTGCGCGCTTTCTAGCTTGGGCACTGTTTGCCATTAAAACTCCTTAAAAACCTGTTAAAGATTAGAGAAAACGCGTAATAATACTTTCGTTTTGTTTTGCAGGCAAGAACTGAACGCTTCTCACAAGACGACATTCCGCATGCCAGCTATGGCAAAAATACCGACAAGCCGGTAAAATGCACCGCCTTCGGAAGGTTGGCAGAGCGGTTGAATGCACCGGTCTTGAAAACCGGCGAAGTCGAAAGGCTTCCGTGAGTTCGAATCTCACACCTTCCGCCACTAAATACATTCAGCAATGATCGCCTCCTTCAGAACGCTTCATTTTTTGAAGCCTGATGAGCAACTCCAGCGCAGGTCATTCGCTCACTTTCAAACCCGATCCAACAGCTTGAAAATAAAAAATGCCCCGCGTTTGCAGGGCATTTTTAAATGCTTGGTGGCCAAGGGCGGAATCGAACCACCGACACAAGGATTTTCAATCCTCTGCTCTACCGACTGAGCTACTTGGCCTTCACTTAACAGCCCCAAGTGTATTATTGAGACCACGCGAAGGCCGTCATTTAATCTCAGAATGGCATAACAAGTCAAGTTGAATCGCCAAACCATTCTGCTTTAGTACTTTTTTAGCATCACGCTAAAAATATGCGTCATTCTGAAGAAACACAGATTAATGTACAATTGATTGTCGTTGTGGCCCGGCCTCGTGAACAGAATCACTTGCCCAGGCTGCGTCACCCTCGATTTCTAGTGCACGCCGTTTATGTAAGAAAATTGCTTCAAATTATATCCGGGCTAAAATAGCCGACTATGTTATTCAACCTTTATCCGTAAATCTTTTGGTGATGAATACCGCTCCATTTTCACCCTCTAATTTGGAACCCGCGATTGGAAGCTATAAGATTCCAGCTTTGCGAGTGCTGTCCGAGATCGCCACCAGCCTTTCTACAGAAAATAATCTAGAAGGCTTGCTAGAGCGTTTTCTTGGCACCATGGTCAAACTCGCTGGCGCAGATGCAGGTGCAGTCCGGATATTGACAGCTGATGGCTCACATTTGCGCCTGGTAGGTTCGATTGGCTTGCCTGCGGAATTGGTGGAACATGAACAGTTCGTCGAACTGGAATGCGGTTTGTGCGGGGAAGCCACACGCAAGAGCTCTCACCGCCACAGTGCCAATGTGCACTTCTGTTCTGAGCGAACATCCCACAGCTATTTCGGCTCACGCTGCAAGCATATTATTGCAGTCCCTCTGCGCCACCAGGGAAAGGTTTTGGGCGTCTACAATTTGTTCATGGCCAGTGACACTCCAGTACCTGAAGACGTTGCGTTATTGTTTGATTCAATCAGCGAGCATCTGGGCATGGCGTTGGAAAATGCCCGTCTGACCCGCGAGAACATGCGCATTACCCTAATGAATGAACGTCAGATGCTGGCGAATGAATTACACGACTCACTCGCCCAAACGCTTGCTTATATGAAAATGAGACTTGCCCTGCTACAAGACTCCATGGCCCAGTCTGACTCGGAAAGCTCCGCTAAATATCTGGATGATGTTAGTGAAGCCGTGGACACGGCTTATTCAGGATTGCGTGAATTACTTACCCATTTTCGCAATCGCATGGATCCGCGAGGTTTGCTGCATGCACTGCAGGATATGGTAAACAGCTTCTTCAAGAAGACCGGGATTTTTATCAATTTTTCCAACATGACACCCGACCTAAACCTTTCGCCAGATCAGGAGGTTCAGGTTTTTCATATTGTTCAGGAAGCACTGGCAAATATTCAGAAGCATTCCCAGGCTCAGGATGTAAGTCTTACCCTTGGGCTTGACGGCAACAATCGATATTGGGTCTGCGTTGAAGATGATGGCGTCGGCGTCTCGAATAAAGAGGTGCCAGACAAGGATATGCATTTCGGCATGAGCATCATGCGTGAGCGTGCACAGCGCCTGAAGGGGAATGTAACCGTCGAGAAACTTCAGGATCGTGGCACACGAGTACTTCTGACCTTTCCGGCCATCAGGAAGGAAAATTCTCAATGACACTACGGGTTCTGCTGGTAGATGATCACACTCTATTTCGGAAAGGGCTTGCCGAGCTTCTGGAGCGAAATGAGCTGATCAGCGTAGCTGGCGTGGCAGGCAGTGCGGTGGAAGCGCGCAAGTTACTTGTTGATCTAAAACCGGATGTCATGGTGACGGATCTTCACATGCAACCTGAAGATGGGATAAGCCTTCTACGCCAACTTCAGCAGGATGGCAACACTATCCCCACTCTTGTTTTGACCGTCAGCAACGCCGAAGATGACCTCGCCAACGCATTGCGAGCAGGCGCGCGTGGGTATCTTCTCAAGGACATGGAACCGGATGACGTTGTAGATGCCATAGTCAGGGCCGCGAGAGGGGAAACAGTAGTCGCGCCATCCATGACTATGAAGCTGGTAGGCCTTTTACAGAACAATCAACCCACAACTCAGCCATCATCTCTGCTTGACCTATTAACTCAACGCGAACGCGAAATACTTTCTCACCTCGCTCTGGGAGAAAGCAACAAAGTCATTGCCCGGCAGCTGGATATCAGCCACGATACTGTAAAACTTCACGTACGCCACATTCTTTCAAAACTCAACTTGACTTCGCGAGTCGAAGCCGCAATCTTCGCAGTTGAACACAAACTTTCCAATGCACCACTTACTTCAACAAATTAGTCGGCAGCTTTTAGCGATTTGATAACGGATTTTTTATGGAATTTTTACCGGTTTTTTTAGACATTAAAGGCAATCCATGCGCCGTCATCGGCGGTGGCAGCGTAGCGGCCAGAAAGGTTTCAATGCTATTAAACTCGGGGGGAAAGGTAACAGTGGTAGCACCAGAACTGTGCACCACCCTGAAGCGACAGGTCGAAAGCGGAGAGATAGACCATATACAATCACGTTTTTCTCCTGCACATCTGCAAGAAGCAATCTTAGTGATTGCCGCTACCAACGACAAGCAGATCAACATACAGGTTTCAGAAGCAGCCAAGGCCTTGCGCCTGCCAGTCAATGTCGTGGATGACCCGGATCACTGCTCTTTCATCATGCCGTCCGTCATTGACCGCTCTCCGGTGATAGTGGCAGTGTCCACCGGCGGGTGCCTCCCCTGTACTGGCACGCCTGCTTCGCGCCCGACTTGAAACTCTGATTCCAGGGGCTTATGGCCGACTCGCGACACTAGCTGAAAAATTCCGCGGAAAGGTGAAAGAGCACTTCACCGAACCCAGTCAAAGAAGAATTTTCTGGGAAAACATTTTTCAAGGCCCCATCGCTGAAATGGTATTTGCTGGCCGTGAAGAACAAGCTAGCGCCGCACTGTCAAAAGCACTTGCCTCCAATTTAGCTGATGCACAACCACAGGGTGAGGTTTATCTTGTTGGCGGCGGTCCCGGCAACCCAGACCTTCTGACATTTCAGAGCATTACGTTTGATGCAGCAAGCGGATGTCATCGTTTACGACAATTTGGTCACGCCACCGGTGCTTGAAATGACGCGGCGCGATGCGGATCGGATCTTTGTCGGAAAACAGCGCGCTAACCATGCCATGCGCCAGGAAGAAATTAACGAGTTACTGGTCAAATTAGCCAAAGAAGGCAAACGGGTACTTCGCCTTAAGGGAGGCGACCCCTTCATCTTTGGACGTGGAGGAGAAGAAATTGAAACACTAACCGCGAATCAGATACCATTTCAAGTGGTACCTGGCATCACAGCAGCGTCAGGCGTGTCTTCTTATGCAGGGATACCGTTAACGCATCGTGATTATGCCCAGGCTTGTGTGTTCGTAACCGGCCATCTCAAGGATGGCACCATGAATCTGGATTGGGGTATGCTGGCCAGACCGAACCAGACCGTTGTGATTTACATGGGTTTACTCGGGCTTCCAGTTCTATGTAAACAATTGGTTGCGCACGGACTCTCCCCAGATACGCCCGCAGCAATAGTGCAACAAGGAACAACACCCAGCCAGAAAGTAATAACAGGCACTCTGAATTCACTTCCTCAGTTGGCCACGGATGCGCAACTTAAGCCACCCACGCTAATTATCGTGGGCAAAGTGGTCAGCCTGCAAGCCAAATTGGCATGGTTTACTCCAGACCAAGAAGCCGAAGGAAATTTCGCGCAGACTCGTAATCACTAAAATCCAGCAGTTACTACCCAGGTGCAAACGCAATCGCTCTAGAGGCAACGAAAGATCAATGAAGTTAACCAAGGCCTGCCGGTTGAGTGAGTTCACCGGTCATCGCAACACAGTGATTTAGCTTATCAGCTGGCGTAAACAAACTTCGAAAATGGCTTCATGAGAGACACAGATGCTTGATTCATCCGAGCATTCACGCTTGAACTGACCTGCCCCCATTAGAAGTGCCAGAGGCAACTCGTTTCTTACGGTCATTACAGCTCCTTTCTATTAGGATGGCAGTTTCCTGCCAAATGACCGTTTACACAAAAATTATAACACCCTCGCCAGAAATTTGTTCTAGCGACCAGTCCAGACGTAGTTTACTGGCAACCATCGTGCAAAGCCCAGGGTCGTTCGACAGAAGGCAGGCTTTAGCCTGCCGGCTACGACCCCATGCCTTGGTTTCAGTCGCAAACGCCCAATAATGTTCTGGCCCCTGATTACGACTAACCTCCCGACATATCGTAGAGGGTGAACGCCCCAGATTTTGGCAATCTCTCTCACGGAGATCCCGGTGGCTAGGCCTCTTGAAATAGATTCACGTTCTGCCAAGGTCAACCACAGCCGTGACCGATTCCGTTGGGCGGGAACAATTCCGCCTTTGAAGAAACAACCCCATGGATTGAACCTGCATGCTTAACAAGAGCTCGACCAATATCATTCAAAAACTGGCCCAGTTGCCAGCGCCTCCAAAGATCAGCTTTCTGCCCAGTTGATAGACCGGACGCCCCATTCTTGCCATAGCTCAACACCTCCTGCTTCACATTAGAACAGAATGTGTGCGATGACCGGTTGGTTGAACTCACCCTTAACAGCGTAACTTCACTGTATATTAAGGCTTTCCTTAAGGATTTTTGGTGTTATAAAAATCATAAGTTCTCGCTTTTCTTCTCGCCTAGCCGTATTTTTAAATAAATTTCCGATTACTGGCAGATCACCAAACAAGGGAACCTTCGTTACATCATTCTGAGTTTCCTGCTGGAAAATACCACCAAGAACGGCCGTATCTCCACTATTAATCAGAATTTGAGTCTTAAGACGGTTAACATCTATCTGAACGCCATCTGCATATATCACCCCTGGCCTATCCTTATTTACTTCTACATCTAACAAAATTGAGTCATTGTTTAATATCTGTGGATTTACCAATAAGCACAAAACTGCACTTTCAAATTCAGTAATTACCCGGCCATATTGATCCAAAGTTCTATAGGGTATTTGTACACCCTGCAAAATGGATGCCGGGCGTTGATTTGAAGTCATGACTCTTGGATTGGAAATAATAGTACCCTTCCCGTCCGCCTCCATGGCTGAAAGTTCCAAGCTAACCAGATTCCCCGTTTTTGAATTAAGGAGGGTCAGCGCCAGTGCTCCAGCCGCTTTTGCGACATCGACACCCAAATTAACATTGGAATTACCAACTCCTCCCAGTGCACGGCTTTCGCTGTATGCGTCTTTGCGTGTTAACCCCGTGGCATCCAAAGTGTAACTTGAGTTACTCGCAATTTGAGGGAATCCGTAAGCGGAGGCGCCAGAGTTTTCAAGGTTTTGAGATACACCGTAACGGATATTATCACTAACTCCACCACCCAACTGCGTGCCCAAACGAACCCCAAGTTCCTTGCCAAAAGTATCAATTGCCAGCACAACACGCGCCTCAATCATTACTTGTTTGGCGGGAACGTCAATCACCGCTAATAAACGACGGATCTCCTCATGCTTACTAGGTATATCGTTGATAATTAGAATGTTTGTCTTTATCTCAAAAGTTGCGCTTCCCCGTTTTGACAGAATTTGCTGTTTTTCATTCGCATTAGTAGCACTCGGAGGCTTTGTTTGTGACAGCTTATATTCGCTTATTTTTTTGGTGTCACAACTAACGTCTTGAGATTTATCTGCAGCAGAAATTCCGGCCAAACCCATCAACATTCGACTTGCCGTATCGGCACGCAAATAATTTAGCGCATAGTATTCTGTCTGTAGAGGCTCAAGTTCTGAAACCTGTTGCTTGGCTTCAAGCTCCGCTTTTTCCTTAACGGCCAGCTCATCACGCGGCGCAATCCAAACCACATTACCATTTTTCCGCTTATCCAATCCCTTAGCATTCAAAATAATATCGAGAGCTTGATCCCATGGAACGTCTTTCAGACGAAGTGTTAGGGAGCCAGAGACAGAATCGCTCGTGACAATATTCAGATTTGTAAAATCTGCTATGACTTGCAGGACGGTGCGCACTTCCACGTTCTGAAAATTTAGCGAGAGCTTTTCTCCTCCATACCCTTGCTTGCTTCCCGGCACCATTTTATTTGGATCTTCAATTATTTTTTTAACATCCACAATAAACTGCTTATCTGCCTGATAGGCAGAATACTCCCATTGCCCCTGAGGTTCAATTACCATCCGCACGTTCTTACCCTGGCTTGAGGTGGACAATATACGAACTGGCGTTCCAAAATCAGCGACGTCTAGTTTACGTTCTTGACTGGGATGTATTTCTGAATCGATGAAATCAACTATCAGACTTCTCCCCTGCTTGCGAATATCAATTCCTGTCGTTGAATCAGAAAGGCCTACGACTACGCGGCCTTCTCCATTACTCCCACGGCGGAAATCTATTTCATGGAGTTTATGCTTTTGCTTAGTCACCCCTGCCTCAGCAAAACGCGTGGTTTCATTTGTAGTTGAAGAAACAGCTGTCGCAGATCCCTGCAGGGATACAATCAGAAAATTGCCGTCTGTACGTGTTTCATAGCCTACTGGTTTTGCCAAATTCAGCACCAACCGTGTTCGATTGCCTGCTTGAACAATATTCATGGTGCGAAGCGCACCTTCACCCACATCTATTAAATTTTTTCCCAAAGCATTAGCCGTTCCCGGAAAATCGAGAGCGATTCGTGGGGGATTGTTAGTTGTAAAACCGGCAGGAAGTGTTAACAAAGGCTGTTTCAGAGTTACCTTGACTTCAACCTTGCCACCTTGCAATGCTGAATAGGAAATATCTTTAATGTTATTTTGAGCAATTGTCGGCTCTTTTGCCGCATCATCAGCACCAGCAACCACTGCAGAGATGGAAAAAAGTACAGCACAGGCCATACGTAACATGGGTTTAATCATCAATTTTGCTGTCGTCATGGCGCCCTCTATTTCTGCTGTTGACCTGTAGCCGATTCCTCGACCAGGGTGACACTGCTTTGCTTCTCGCTCCATTCGCCCGAGCTATCCTCAATAACTTCAGTCAGTAAAACTTCTGATTCGCTTACACTGGTGACCCTGCCGAAATTCACACCCAAATAATTCCCGGTTTTTATACGATGAAGGCTATTGTCCGGCGCTTTAATCAAGGCATACATCATTTTATTTTGCTGTAATGTGCCCACCATCTTGAGCTTCTCCAACTCATATGACTCGAGAGGCTCCTTGCGGCGATTCAGATCTGGCTGCAATCCACCACCGCCACCAACATTATTCGACGCCTTCAATTTCCGCGGCTTAAACGGTTCTGAAAAATCATAAGCCGCATAAGCAAATGGCTCATACGGTTTGACCTCTGGCAGAGGTTCAACCTTGCCCCTCATACCTTGACCGCCCTCACGGACAAACTGCTCGAGATCATCATGGGAACCACCACAACCAAACATTCCTGCCGTCAAGGCGGCTATGACAACCCATCTCATTTCTTCGCCCCCCCCACCTTTTTCTTCTTAGCGTCTGCTGCCGGTTTTTTCTGGGCACTCACTTCCTCTTCATCCAGATATCGGTATGTTTTGGCAACGCCATCCATCGCCAACCGACCATCCTTAGCCACATTTATTTTTATATCGTTCAAGGTCACAATTCTCGGCATCTGGGCAATGTCGCTAGCAAAATTACCGATATCGTGATAAGCGCCCGTTATCTTGAGCGTAACAGGGAGCTCCGCATAAAATTCGGTAACAGATTCAGTCGCAGCTGGCTTGAACAACTCAAACTCCAGCCCTCTTCCCAAACCCGCTTGATTGATATCTACCAGCAAGGCATCCATTTCGGATTTATTTGGCAACTGTTTCAAGAGAGCGCCAAAGGCCTGGTCGATTTCCTTGAGCTGTTGGCGGTATGTATCCAGATTAATCGCCTGTTTCTTTTTAGCCAAAAAAGTTTCGCGTAACTTTGACTCTTCCTGGCGAACCGTCTCCAATTGCTCCAATTGCCCGCTCCAGTCTACCCAATAACTTGCAAACACGACTGTAATCAAAAGCACTGCCAGCGCGGCAACCTTCGGCAGAACAGGCCACCCGCCCACGTCCTTAATATTCAGGGTTTTCAGTTCATCAAGGTTCATGCCTTCTTATCCTTGTTTTTTGAAGGCGATACTTTTGGATTGTCCACACCTTCAACTGGCTTGGGTTGCGAAAGCTTGATACTCATGGAAAATTCACTGACCCTCAGACTATTCAGCATAACGGCTTTTGTCTCAATTAAACGAGGGTCCTCCAACCAATCCGAGGAATCCAGATTGCGCATTAGCGAAGCGACTCGCGCATTAGACTGGGCATAACCGATCAACTTGACGACATCATCTTTCTGCTCGATGGATTTCAAATAAACGCCATCAGGCAACTGTCGAACCAACTGATCCAGGAGATGAACCACCTGAGAACGGTTTGCCTGCAGAGTTTCAACAACCTTTTTGCGCTCCAGAAGCGCTGTTGTTTTCTCCTTGAGCACCTTGATTTCCTCGATCTCCTTGTCCAGCTTGGAAATTTCAGTCTTTAGAAATGCATTACGCCCTTCCTGATTGGAGATCTTGGCGCCAATAAAGGAATGCCCAGCCACGGCAATTACAACACCGAGTCCCAAGGTCAGGGCAGCCAGTAAAATAAATTGTTGCTGACGAGCGGCACGTTTTTGTTCGCGATGCGGTAGAAGATTGATGCGGACTGTCATGAATCAAATCTCCGCAAAGCCAATCCGCACGCGATCATCAAAGCAGGTGCGTCGGCAGTCAGTTGTTTGGGTTTAATGCGGGAGGATAGCGCCATATTTGCAAAAGGGTTTGCAATCATAGTGCTTACCTGGGTGCGGCTAGCAACGATCTCATCCAAGCCCTGAATCATGGCGCAACCACCAGCAAGGAGGATGTGATCTACCCGGTTGAACTGGGTAGATGAAAAGAAAAACTGCAAAGCCCGCGCCACTTCAAGAGCCAGCGTATCCATGAAAGGCTGAAGCGTTTCTGGCTCATAAGTATCAGGCAAACCACCTTGGCGCTTTGCAATATCCGCTTCTTCTGCAGATAGGCTGTAGCGGCGCTGAATTTCCTGGGTCAGGTGATTTCCACCGAAGCTCTGCTCTCGTAAATACACGGACTGATTATCGTGCAAAACGTTGATGTGGGTCATGGCCGCGCCGATATCAACTATAGCAACGGTTTGCCCTCGCCCCCCCCCAGGAAGCTGCCGCGCAATCATGTCATACGCCAACTGGGTGGCATAGGACTCGATATCCATCACAAGCGGTTTAAGCCCGGCCGCTTCTGCGGCTGCGACCCGGTCATCCACCTTTTCCTTGCGTGAAGCCGCAATCAGGAGCTCAACCTCCTCTGGATTATTCGGGTTCGGGCCAATAATCTGAAAATCCAGATTTACCTCATCCAACGCAAAAGGGATGTACTGGTTTGCCTCAGTTTCGACCTGAAATTCGAGATCCTGATCGCGCAATCCAGCCTGAACTACAATCTTCTTGGTAATAACAGCTGCAGAAGGGAGAGCCAAGGCGACATTTTTGATGCGCGTTCCCATCTTCTTCCATGCGCGCCTGACCGTTTCACCAACCACTTCCAGGTTGACGATATTGCCATCCACAACAGAATCCTTTGGAAGCAACTCGATTGCATAACGCTCAACGCGATAAAGATCCTTACCCGCTTCCGCAAGCTCGACCATCTTGACCGAAGAGGAACTGATGTCTACCCCAATTAGTGGCGGCGACTTAGCTTCCAGAAAATCGAATCGCAAGTAAATTTCCCCTTCCGCATAGCCCAGTTATAAAGCGATACGTATAATTTACATTAAATGCTATCAGCAACTTTAGATAGTGTAAACAAATTTTGCGCTAGTTTTCTTTTTCTGTGGATTAGCATCTATAATCAATATACTTAGCTTTGCGCTCAATATATAGAATATTTTAATTATGATCTTCCGTTGGTGGCGCTACGCCCTTTTTGTAGTGCTCGCAGGTGGTTTGTTTGTCACAGCTCTGGCTGCACTGACTGTCAGTTTGATTTACCCCCAGTTACCCTCGCTGGAAATTCTGACCGACTACCGCCCAAAAATTCCGCTTCGAATTTATACCGCCGATGGCGCCCTGATTGGCGAATTCGGGGAAGAACGGCGTGCGCTGATAAAAATTCAAGATGTTCCCAATGCTATGCGCCAGGCGATTCTTGCCGCTGAAGACGATCGATTTTATCAACATGGCGGTATTGATTATATGGGCGTGGCTCGTGCCGCTATAGCCAACCTTACTGCTGGCGGCGCACGGGAAGGCGCAAGTACGATTACCATGCAGGTTGCGCGTAATTTTTTCCTTTCCAGCGAAAAAACTTTGACTCGCAAGTTGAGTGAAGTGATGCTGGCCATAAAAATCGAACACAACCTCTCCAAAGACCAAATTCTTGAGCTTTATATCAACCAAATATATCTTGGACAGCGTGCTTATGGTTTCGCCGCAGCGTCCCAGCTTTATTTTGGGAAACCTCTTGCTCAACTTAGCGTAGCTGAATCGGCCATGCTTGCTGGCCTACCCAAAGCGCCATCGCGCTACAACCCGGTGGTCAATCCAAAGCGCGCCAAAATTCGGCAGCAATATGTTCTGAAGCGCATGCATCACTTGCGCTTTATCAAGGACAGCGAACTTCAGGCCGCATTGCAACAGCCACTACGTATAAGGCACGACACCAAGGTTACAGAAATCAGCGCCGACCACATCGCCGAACTGGTTCGTCAGAATCTGTACGAGCGCTACCAGGATCAGATATACAGTAGTGGTTTAAAAGTCTATACCACGCTGCGCCGCGCGGATCAGGAAGCCGCCAATCAAGCGCTGCGCCAGGGCATCCTGGATTACGATCGACGTCATGGCTATCGTGGCCCTGAAGCTTACTTTGAGATTCAAAAAAACGGAGGGTCCAATGAAGAGGCTACGGAGAAGGCGCTTGACGACCTTGACGTAGTTGCCGGCCTGGAACCGGCTCTTGTGATTGCGGCAAGCCCCAAGAAAATCCTGGCCTACAACAAGGATGCGGAAAAAATAGAAATCAACGAAGAAGGCCTGCGCTTTGCGCAAAAATCTCTAACGACCAACCCGGAAAATAAGCAGCGTATTCGTCGCGGATCGATTATCCGCGCCATTCGTGACCACAAAGGGCAGTGGCAGATCGCACAACTTCCCCAAGTGGAAGCCGCCCTGGTTTCTGTTGACCCTCAAGATGGCGCCATCCGATCCCTGGCAGGCGGCTTCGACTTCACCCGTAACAAGTTTAATCATGTTACGCAGGCGTGGCGCCAGCCAGGGTCCAGCTTCAAGCCCTTTGTCTATTCTGCGGCACTGGAAAAAGGCTTTACCCCGGCCACGATCATCAACGACGCGCCACTTTCTCTGCCGGGCGGAAATGCTGGCGAGCCGTGGGAGCCTAAAAACTTCGATGGCGCTTATGCTGGTCCTATCCGGTTGCGTACCGCGCTGACAAAATCCAAAAATCTGGTTTCTATCCGCATTCTTCAATCCATCACGCCGGAATACGCCCAAGACTACATCACCCGTTTTGGCTTTGATGCCGCCCAGCACCCGCCTTACCTAACCATGGCACTGGGCGCCGGCTCCGTCACACCATTACAGATGGTTTCTGGCTATTCGGTTTTCGCCAATGGAGGTTATCGCATCCAACCCTATTTCATTGACCGAATTGTTGATGCCCGCGGAAAAATTCTCGCCCAGAGCAAGCCGGTGCGTGCAGGGGAATCGGCAGAGCGCGTGATTGACCCGCGCAACGCCTTTGTCATGACCAGCCTGATGCAGGACGTGGTTCGCCAGGGCACTGCCACCAAGGCCATGCAACTGGGTCGCCACGACCTTGCAGGAAAAACCGGCACGACCAACGATCAGATCGATGCCTGGTTTTGTGGCTTCAATTCCAAACTGGTCGCGGTTGCCTGGATCGGATTTGATCGTCCGCGCACGCTGGGCGGCAACGAAACAGGTGGCCATGCAGCCTTGCCAATCTGGGTTAGCTACATGGGGAAAGCATTAAAGAACACACCAGAGAGCGACTACCCTGTGCCGGAAGGTATCAGCGTCATCAAGATCAACCAGCAAAACGGCCAGATCGACGATGCGGGCATACCCGAGTTTTTCTATCAGGAATTCACTCCGCCCGCTCAGAGCGCGTGGGAATCGTGGGGCGACGAATCCGGCAACATCATGGGCGGCAAGAGTACCGACGAAATCAAGGATCAACTGTTCTAGCCGCCCAAGCATCGGGCGAACGACAACAATCATTTCAGCATGCTCAAGGACCACTCCCACCAGTCCCGCCAGATGCGTGAGTTAATCGCACAAGCCGCAGCCCGCATGATCGCGGAGGACGGCATTCAGGATTTTGCCCTGGCCAAACGCAAGGCGGCACGCCAGTTAGGTGCGGCAGATACCCACAACCTTCCCTCCAACGCTGAAGTACAGCAGGCGCTGCGCTTGCACCAGGGCCTGTATCAGAAAGACGAACAAGCACTCCGACTGAAGCAGCTGCGTTCCGAGGCTCTGAACGTCATGCACCTGCTGGAGCGGTTCAACCCATACTTGACCGGCTCCGTACTGTCGGGTACCGCCACACGCCATTCAGACATCAACCTCCATCTCTTCACCGACAACGCCAAGGAAGTTGAGTTATTCCTGCTCAACCGCAACATGCCTTATGAAACGGGAGAAAAACGCTTCAGACTGAATGATGACATCGTTTCAGTGCCATCCTTTACGCTTCAGGGCGAAACGGGAGAGATCAGGCTTGCAGTTTTCGCAAGCGGGGATTTGCGCAAGTCAGCGAATGGCACGATAGAGGGCAAGCCTCTGGAACGGGCAAAAATCAAGCAAGTGGAAACACTAATTGCAGCAGTTACAGATCCGGGATTCTAATCACGAGCCTTTGCTGGAAAGCACAAACATTATCAGGCAAAATGATGGCCTTACAGTGAATTTCAAACAAACGGGTTCAAGATCCGCCTGAACCCAAATCAAGCGTACACAAAATCGGATGGCAAACCAGTCCCCACTGAAAACTGAAGCTGTTCCTGATGTCAGCAATTACATGATTCATTCCCGGATGGAGATCATCTACATCCTGCGTGCGCTCCAGCACAAGAATGAACTTGTTACCGCTTATTTCAACCAGGGGCAGGATTTTCTCCTGACTTCCATTATCGATGTTGATTCAGATAATGGCACAGTGATCTTCGACTATGGCGCCAATGAACTTCTCAACAAACGGATTCTGGAAAGTGACAAAATTATTTTGGTCACTACTCAGGACAGGGTAAAGGTGCAATTTGTGGCCGGCCGCATGCAGCAGATCGAGCATTTTGGTCGCCCAGCCTTCAGAGCATCCCTTCCAGGCGAACTTCTGAAACTGCAACGGCGCGAGTATTACCGCCTTGCCACACCGGTTATCAACCCGATCAAATGCTCAATGGCCAAGCAGGACAAGGGCAGAATTGACGCCATCATTGCCGACATCAGTCTCGGGGGCATTGCGATCACCCATTACAGGGAGTTGATGCAACTTGAAATTGGCGATAGCTTCAGTGCCTGCCGCATCATCTTGCCAGACATGGGAACGGTCACCACAGACATCGAGATTCGCAACGAACAGGAAATCACGATGAAGAACGGCTCTAAAATTCACCGTGCCGGCTGCATGTTTATGAACCTTCATTCAAGCCAGCAAGCAATGATCCAGCGCTACATCATCAAACTGGATCGCGAACGCCGTTCCATACTTGCGCAATAAGCCCAACAGCCAGGCAAGTTCAGCCCTCTTTCAGCCAACGCGCCGCATCCAGCGCAAAGTAAGTCAGGATCCCATCCGCCCCGGCGCGTTTAAACGCCAGCAACGATTCCAGCACGCAGGCTTTCTCATTCAGCCAGCCATTCTGCGCGGCGGCCTTGAGCATGGCATATTCACCACTGACCTGATAGACGAAAGTAGGCGCCTTGAACTCATCCTTCAAGCGCCGCACGATATCCAGATAAGGCATGCCCGGCTTGACCATCACCATGTCCGCCCCCTCTGCCAGATCGAGCCCCACCTCCCACAAGGCCTCATCGCTGTTGGCTGGGTCCATCTGGTAAGTGTATTTGTTGCCACTGCCCAGATTGGCGGACGAGCCCACCGCATCGCGAAACGGCCCGTAAAAGCTGGAGGCATATTTGGCCGAATAGGCCAGAATCCGGGTATGGATGTATTTCCCCTCATCCAGTGCCGCGCGTACTGCACCGATACGGCCATCCATCATATCTGAGGGCGCAACCACGTCCGCGCCGGCGGCGGCGTGAACCAGTGCCTGCCGCGCCAGAACCGCCACGGTTTCATCGTTCAGGACATAACCGTGCGCATCAATCAGGCCGTCCTGGCCGTGGCTGGTATAGGGGTCCAGCGCGATATCGGTAATCACGCCCAATTCCGGGAAACGCTGCTTCAGGGCCCGCACCACACGCGGCACAAGACCGTCCGGGTTATAGGCTTCCGCCGCGTCAAGACTTTTCAGCCCGGCATCAATGACGGGGAAGATCGCCAGTGCCGGCACACCCAGTTCAAGGCACTGCTCTGCCTGGCGCAACAGGTGGTCCAGCGTCTTGCGCTCCACGCCCGGCATGGAGGCAACAGCTTCAACTCGGTCATTTCCGTCCAGCACGAAAACCGGGTAAATCAGGTCGGCGCTGCTGAGCTGGTTTTCGCGCATCAAGCGGCGGGAGAAATCATCACGCCGCATACGACGCATGCGCTTGGAGGGAGATTGGCCTAGAGTTTGCATGATCAAAAAAATTCCGTATTAAAGGGTAAGCTCAGTCGAAAACACTTCCATTTTAACGAGTTTATGCTCAATTCGGGTGAGACTTCTGTCGCCATTGTCTGAGTGCCGTGAGGCGCGCCTGATACACATGGTCCTTAATCTGGCTCGGGTCCGCACATTGCTTTGCCACCGCCCCGGCGTCCACTGCAGAAACAACTTCAAGCCCGTGACGCAACAAATCTGCCGGTAAAAACTCCAGCTGTTCGAAGCCAGCCCGGCCACAGAAATCAGCCTCGCAGGCCTGTAGAAAAAGCTCGAAACGCTGCGGCTGGCGCAGCGCATCGGTATCGTGAAGAAGTTTCAACAACGTTTCAGCCCGCAATTCCTGGGCACGATGGACGATACCGTGAAAGCGTGCCACCACCAGCGCCAGGTCACGGCACGCATTGGGCACTCTCAGACGTTCGCACAGCGGCTTGATCAGGGTGAAGCTGCGCTGCTCATGTGCAATATGGCGCGGCCATTCTGCCTGAGGCGTCGTACCCTTACCCAGGTCATGTGTCAGCGCGGCAAAACGAACCTCCAGCGGATAAGCACGGGAAGCCGTACAGTCCAGCACCATCATGACATGGGCGCCGGTATCAATTTCCGGATGATATTGGGCTGGTTGGGGCACCCCGAACAAACAGTCGAGTTCGGGCAGGATGCGCGCCAGAGCCCCGCAATCGCGCAGCACATGGAACATGCGCGATGGCTGGCGCTCCATCAAGCCCTTGGCGAGCTCCTGCCACACCCGTTCAGGAACCAGCGCATCGACTTCGCCATTCCGGACCATTTCCCGCATCAGTTCGAGTGTTTCGGGCGCAATGGAGAATTGTTCGAATCGCGCGGCAAAACGCGCCACGCGCAAAATCCGCACGGGGTCTTCGACAAATGCCTGGCTGACGTGACGCAGAATACCCGCCTGGATATCGCTTACGCCATTGTAGGGATCGATGATCGACCCCGCGTCATCCCGGGCAATGGCATTGATCGTGAGGTCGCGCCGGGCAAGATCCTGCTCCAGGGTCACTTCCGGCTCGGCATGAACCTGGAAACCCTTGTAACCCTTGGCCGTCTTGCGCTCGGTACGGGCTAGTGCATATTCCTCATGGGTCCGGGGGTGAAGAAAAACCGGAAAATCCTTGCCCACCGGCCGGAATCCCAGCTTCTCCATTTCCGCTGGGGTGGCGCCCACCACGACATAATCCCGGTCCTGCACCGGCAGGCCAAGCAGTTCGTCGCGCACCGCACCGCCGACCTGATAGACCTGCATTGCGGATCAGCGACCTGCCGCAGAGCGGAAGCCCTGATAGCAATGAGCTTGGGAGAGATATTCCGGCGCTACGGCTTCCAGCGCACTGGGCTTGATATCAAAAATCTTCGGGAATTCGCAAGCACAAACAGCATCGACCTGCATCGAGTAATAGTTGTCGCGCGTCATCAGCTTGGGGCCCGGCATCCATTCCATCATCAGTGCCATCAGGTAAGACAGTTGCGGGCAAAGATTGATGATTTTGCGCTGACGGCCCGTCAGTTTTGCAACCAGATCGACCAGCTCACGCAATGTATAAACCCTGGGGCCACACAAATCGTATACTCGCCCGAAAGTGGCCTGGTTGTTGACGCTCGCCACAAAAGCCTGAGCCACGTCATCGACATGCACCGGCTGAAACTTCACCTCCGGGCTGGCCAGCGGCAGCACTGGCGAAATTTTCAGCAAGCCGGCGAACATGTTGATAAAGCTGTCTTCGCGCCCGAAAATAACCGAAGGCCGGAACACAGTCACAGCCAACCCATAGCCATGCACAAATTTTGGTCCATTGAGATACCAGTTTTCATTCTCGCTGTGCTGCATGCCGGATTCGCGCACAATGGCCTCGCCCAGCCCCTTGGAACGAAGATAGGCACTCGGCCCGTTGGGGTCGGCATTGAGCGCGCTCATGTGCAACAACCGTTTGATTCCAGACGCCGCACAGGCATGAACGATCTTGCGCGGCAACTCCACATGCACCTCATGGAAATCCCCACGCCGCGCCATAGGTTTGTCCACCCGGCTGACCTTATGCTCGTGCAACATGCCCACCAGATTGATCACGGCATCCATGCCAGCAAAATGGCGATTCAACTCCGAAGGGTCAAAAATATTGGCTTCGACCACTTCCACCTTGGGCAGGACGGAAACATTCTTGGCATGCTCACGCTTGCTGGTTAGAACACGAACCGCATAACCCGCCATTTCCAGCTTGTTCACGAGATGGGTGCCGACAAAACCGCCGCCACCCAGGACACAGATTTTCTTGATGTTCATAAATAATGACCGCTTTCTTTATAGAATAAGGATTCTAGTCTGTTACCACTGCCTCGTCACGGATCGCAGGCGGGGCTCCGTTCATCCGGGTTCTGGCATTCGTTATTGGCGCCCTTGCCCGCAATCGTTCCCAGGCGCTGCCTCAGGGTGATGACCTGACGCTCAAAGCGATTCGCGTAATAACTGGCATTGCTCATGACCTTCTGTACATAGCCACGGGTTTCCGTAAACGGGATGGATTCGGCGTAAATCGCACCCTCAAGTGCTTTCTCGTCCTTCCAGCGCCGGGCACGCGACGGCCCTGCGTTATAGGATGCCGTGGCAAGCACTGGCTGGCCGTCATTGGTGTCAAGTACATATTTCAGATAATAGGTACCAAAGGAAATATTGGTATCAATCTGATTGACCAGGCTTTGTCGAAAATGCTTCATGCCCATCCGACTGGCAATCCATTTGGCTGTTGCCGGCATCAGCTGCATCAGGCCGGAAGCGCCCACACTGGAGCGCGCCTGCTGCACGAAACGGCTTTCCTGCCGGATCAGGCCATATACCCATGCCTCATCCAGCCCGTGCTCCTGGGCATAAGCCTGCATCAATTCACGATGCGGCGCAGGGTAGCGCAGACTGAAATCATGCAGGCTCCGGGTTTTGTCGGCGGTATTGATCGCCCGATCAAGCCAGTTGTTGCGCTTTGCCAGCTCTGCTGCCGCCAGCAATTGCTCATCACTGAAATTTCGGCTCGACCATAACCATTCACGATTTGCCTCGGTTCTCAGGTCAAGCCGGTAGAGCGCCAGCGCACGCTGAATGCCCGGAACAGCCCTGATTTCCCGCATTTCTGCCTCACCGGGCTCATAAGGGGAATGCGGATTGCTGACAACCGCACCCAACTCTTCCAGCGCCATCTGACCGTAAAAATTATGC
Source organism: uncultured Gammaproteobacteria bacterium (assembly GCA_963741495.1). Lineage (GTDB taxonomy): Bacteria > Pseudomonadota > Gammaproteobacteria > Burkholderiales > Sulfuricellaceae > Sulfurimicrobium. The sequence continues at coordinate 172,394 of CAVUID010000018.1, read as the reverse complement.
TCGAGCGACAAGGGCGCCAGAATGGCATTAGCAGCCGCCGTCTTGCCGCCGACCTTGAGCCCGCGAGCCTTCCAGTAACGCCAGGCGCCCTGGCTCTGCATTGCTTCCGGCATTGCTGCAATACCGGACAAGACCTGCGGCCAGTCCGCTGCCCGCAAGGCGGCACGAACGCGCCAAGTCAGTTGAAGCTCATTCAAGGGCGTATCACCCGCCTCCCGAAACCACTGCAATGCGACAGGCTCATGCCGGCGCGCAGCATGAAAAGCCATCTGCCCCCATACATAACGCTGCTCCTCCGGGCTAAACTGAGGCAACAAGCGATTCCAGTAAGGCAGCGCAGCCATCGGCTGGCTGCGTGCCAGGCGATAAACGGCAAACATCGTCAGCTCCCGCTCGGCACGGCCTTGAGGAGTGGCGCCCGCCGCATCCAGAAACCGCTGTGGGTTATCAGCCACCTTTTCCACTGCGCCGAAACCAGATTTTTGCGCCCCGGGCAAATCCTCGGCCGCCTGCCGTGCCACGCTGATATTTCCCAACTCCAGCGCAAGCCGGATGCGGGACCAGACATCCTCCATTGTCAACGCATCTGCAGCCATCATGGCCTCAAACACCGGCCTGCATGAGGCGGCAGTTTCAGTCCCGCTCAGCCATTTTTTCCGGCCTTCCTGAAACACATCCGCATCTCCACGCTGCAGCTTCGCCTGCAAGGCAAAACAGGCAAGCTCGGCATCATCGTTAGCATTCAGCAGGGGATACTCTTCCAGAAATAACGCCCAGTTCTGCTGCTGCCCCAAGATTTTCAGCCAGTCTGCGCGTAACCGGCCGGCCAGATAGGAATCTGCATCAGCAGCAATAAAGCTCCGCACTTCTGCCGCACTGGCAAGCTTGAGGCGCATCAGCAGCTGGTAATAATTCAGATAAGGAGCCAGGGCATGATTTTCCAGCCGCTTTATGGCCACATTCAGGCGCGCAGCATCACCCTTTCGAAAGGCATCGCGTCCGGCGAGGAATTCATCATCCGCACTACCGGCTGCCGCATTCGTCATAGAAAACAGACACAGGGAGAAAAAAAGAAATATCGATTTGAGCATCATGAAATACCTGCATCCTGGCGCTGCTGCGCGATACGCGCAAAGGGTGACTTGACTGGACTTGAGGATAGCACGGATGCCATGACCATCATAAAGAGCGGACCCAGGTCCACGGGGAAAGCCTCAAGCCTGGCGCCGCGCATCCGCCCAGTTGTTCGGGGTTTCGTACAGGCGCACTTGCTCCAGGCGAAGCTGGTTGGCATAGCGATCGACATAGGCCACATCAAGCATGCGAAACGCAGTCGCGGCAAGATTTTCTGCAGTGGGCACCACGTCGAGAATCACGGTCTTGTGCCCGGGCAGTCCGGCAAGAAAGTCCACGACCTCGGCGTCTCCCCGGTAAGCCAGAAAGGCGTGATCCCACTGGTTAACCACGATCTCCTGCGCAATACTTTTTACCTCGGAGAAATCCATTACCATCCCCTTCTCGGATACGCCTTCGATGTCAATAATCTGGCCCGACAGCGTGATCTCGATCGCATAACGATGACCATGAAGATGCCGGCACTGGCTATTGTGGTTGGGGATGCGATGGCCGGCATCGAACTCCAGTCTGCGGGTAATCAGCATGAAATAGTGCGCTCCGAAAAGGTTGCTGATTATAGCATTCTTGCCCGAGGCGGCGTTCAGTGGTTCAATCGCCCCATGACTCAGCGCCCAACACCACTCAGCACGCGTGACCACAGCCGCGATAGCGCCGGACTGACCTATGTTTACCCGGTCATCTCGCGCCGATCCGGGGGGATATCCCTGGGTATCAATCTGAACCCCAACAACGCCTGCAACTGGCGCTGCATTTATTGCCAGGTACCAAATCTGCGACGTGGTAGTGCGCCACCTGTTGATTTGCCCTTACTGGAAAATGAACTGCGGGTATTTCTGAAAGAATTGCTGCACGGCGATTTCATGGCTGCGCATGCCCCCCCTGAAGCGCGGCAACTGAAAGATATCGCGCTCTCCGGCAATGGCGAACCCACCAGCGCAGCTGAGTTTGAACAGGTGATCGAGCTGGTAGGGGAAATCATGGGTGAATTCGGTCTCACCGGCCAGATCAAGCTGGTCTTGATCACGAATGGCAGCCTCATTCACCGGCCAGACGTGCGCAGGGGACTCAAGCAAATGGCAAGACTGAATGGGGAAATCTGGTTCAAACTGGATAGCGCCACACCAGAAGGGCGGTTGCGCATCAATCATAGCCGCCAGAAACCTGAAACTGTCATGACCAATCTGCGTACGGCGGCCAGTTTGTGCCCCACCTGGATTCAGACTGCGCTTTTCGCACTCGACGGCCAACCGCCCGCCGCAAGTGAGCGCAAGGCCTACCTCGACTTTCTGTCACGCGCCATGGACTTCGGCGCCCCGCCACGGGGCGTATTGCTGTACGGCCTGGCCCGCCCGTCCATGCAAGCCGAAGCGCCACGACTGACGCCCCTGCCCCAAACATGGGTCGATGCCCTGGCCGCAGATATCAAGGCGCTGGGACTGGAGACAAAAAACAGCGCTTAGCGCCAATCCGGCAAAACCTGCCGAAGCAGAATTTTAATGCGCCTCACCGGCCTTGTGAGTGGAACGCACGGCTTTCTTCATGCTTTTGTACAGATCGGCATGCGACTGTTTCATATATTCCACGATCTCGAAGTCTTCGCGCTTGACCTTGGTCAGATCGACATGCTCCATATGTACCAGGCGCAACAATTCACGCACCGGCTTGGGCATATCCCGACCACTCTCGTAGCGGGACCCGCCACTCTGTGTCACACCGATCTTGGTCCAGAATTCCTGCTGATTCATACCCAGTTTGCGGCGAATCTCGCGAGGATTGGCAACCTTGTCAAAAAGTTTCATGACTTTACACCCCTGTATAAGTAAATGATTTATATATTATCTTCGGACAAATGCCGAATAATGACATGAAAATATTACCATAAAATAAGGGTTTCCCCTATAGACAGAATAAAATTTTTCATTATATGGATGGTACATATCTACTATCACCCTCCCCCAACCGGACATCAACCCCTCGTGTTCCTTAAGCAATTAGGCTAAAATCACCCATTTTTTGCAGAGCTTTAAAATGGCACTGATTGTTCAAAAATACGGCGGCACTTCGGTTGGCGACCCTGAGCGGATCAAAAACGTTGCCCGTCGCGTCGCACGCTTTCAAAGTATGGGACACCAGGTCGTGGTGGTAGTTTCCGCCATGAGCGGCGAAACCAACCGTCTCATCGCGCTGGCCAAATCGGTTCAGACTCACCCCGACCCGCGCGAGCTGGACGTCATGATCTCGACCGGCGAGCAAGTCACCATCGCGCTTCTCGCCATGTCGCTCAAGGAAATCGGGCTCAAGGCCAAAAGCTATACCGGCGCGCAAGTCCGCATCGTGACCGACAACGCACACACCAAGGCGCGCATTCTCTCCATCGACGAGAACAGCATCCGCAATGATCTGAACGAAGGACATGTGGTGGTGGTCGCCGGCTTTCAGGGCGTGGACGAAAACGGCAACATCACCACGCTGGGCCGCGGCGGATCGGACACCACGGGCGTTGCGCTGGCAGCCGCACTCAAGGCGGACGAATGCCAGATCTACACCGATGTGGATGGCGTCTACACCACCGACCCGCGCATCGTGCCGGAAGCGCGCCGCCTCGAAACCATCACTTTTGAAGAGATGCTAGAACTGGCCAGCCTGGGTTCCAAGGTATTGCAGATCCGCTCGGTCGAGTTCGCCGGAAAATACAAAGTAAAACTGCGCGTGCTATCCAGCTTTGAAGAAGGCGGAAACGGCACGCTGATCACATTTGAGGATGACGAAAACATGGAAAAAGCGATTATTTCGGGCATTGCATTCAATCGCGACGAAGCCAAGATTACCGTGCTGGGCGCACCTGACAAACCAGGCATCGCCTATCAGATTCTGGGCCCGGTAGCTGAAGCCAATATCGACGTGGACATGATCATCCAGAACGTTGGCGCGGATGGCAGCACCGATTTTACCTTTACCGTTCACCGTAACGAATACGCCAAAGCCATCGAAATCCTCCGCAATGTTCAGGCTCACATCGGCGCGCGTGAAGTCAGTGGCGACGACAAAATTGTCAAGGTATCGGTAGTCGGTGTCGGCATGCGTTCACACGTTGGCATTGCCAGCGCCATGTTCCGCACTTTGGCCGAGGAAGGCATTAACATCCAGATGATCTCCACTTCAGAAATCAAGATTTCAGTGGTGATCGACGAAAAATACCTCGAACTGGCGGTGCGCGTCCTGCACAAGGCGTTCAACCTTGAGCAGAGCGGAACCCCGCTCCTGGCGTAAGGCAGGAGCGCCGCAAAAGAGGGGCTTTGTGCCCCTTCTTTTTTGCTCGTCACCTCTGTATTATGAATTTCGTTAACCAGACACCCTCCAGCCCATGAAAACCATTTTTCTCGATTTTGAGCAGCCGATCGCCGAGCTAGAATCGAAGATCGAAGAACTGCAAAGCGTCCACGACGATTCTGATCTGGATATTTCGGAAGAAATTTCTCGCCTGAACAAGAAAAGCCAGACGCTCTCCAAGGACATCTACAGCAAGCTTGGCGCCTGGCAGATTTCCCAGGTAGCACGCCACGCCCAGCGTCCCTATACGCTGGATTACCTGCAGAATATCTTTACCGACTTTGAAGAACTGCATGGCGACCGTGCCTACGCCGATGATCCAGCCATCGTCGGTGGTCTGGCGCGCTTCGATGGCCAGTCAGTCATGGTAATCGGACACCAGAAAGGCCGTGACACCAAGGAAAAGATTTACCGCAATTTCGGCATGCCCCGCCCGGAAGGCTACCGCAAGGCACTACGCCTGATGCGCATGGCAGAAAAATTCGGCATCCCGATTATGACTTTTATCGACACGCCCGGCGCCTACCCGGGTATCGGCGCCGAAGAGCGTGGACAGTCCGAAGCCATCGCACGCAACCTTTACGTCATGTCAGAACTGCGCACCCCCATCATCTGCACCATCATCGGCGAGGGCGGCTCCGGTGGCGCCCTGGCAATCGGAGTCGGCGATGTCACGCTGATGCTGCAATTTTCAAGCTACTCAGTGATTTCCCCTGAAGGCTGCGCATCGATCCTGTGGAAAAGCGCGGACAAGGCGCCTGTGGCCGCCGAAACCCTGGGCATCACCGCCAACCGCCTTAAATCTCTGGGGCTGATCGACAAAATTGTCAGCGAACCCATCGGCGGCGCTCACCGCGACCCGGACACCATGATGCAGACCCTCAAGAAAGCGCTGCAGGAAAGCATGAACCAGATTCAGGAAAACCCTTCCCTGGACGAATTGCTGAAAGCCCGTTACCAGCGACTGATGAGCTATGGCAAGTTCAAAGAAACCACCTGATGATCTCGCCGTCCATGTCTCACAAGTAGTAAGCCAGCGCGTTCGCCCTGGCCAGCATCTCGCCCTGGGCCTATCAGGCGGCCTGGATTCCGTCGTTCTTCTTGACCTCCTTGCGCAACTGCGGCATCCCCTGCAGTTCCAGCTTTCCGCCACTCACGTCAACCACCAGCTCAGCCCCCAGGCAGGGGACTGGGCCGCTTTTTGCGCCTCGCTTTGTGAGACTTATGCGGTTCCGCTGACTACCATTGCGGTCCAAGTTCCATTCCAATCCGGCGACAGCCTGGAGGCAGCCGCCCGCAGCGTGCGGCACGAAGCATTACAACGCTGCGCAACGGATTTCATTGTACTGGCCCACCATCTCGACGATCAGGTGGAAACCCTGATGCTGCAACTCCTGCGCGGTTGCGGCGTGGAGGGCGCCAGCGCCATGGGCGAGCAGCATGAACGGCAGCTTCGGCCACTCCTGCAAATATCCCGCGCCCAGCTTGAGCAGCATGCCCGCCGCCAAGGCTTGAACTGGGTGGAGGACGAAAGCAATCTGGATACCCGTTTCGATCGTAACTTCCTGCGCCACCGCGTGCTGCCTGTCCTGGCGGAACGCTTCCCTGCCTATCGCGAAACGCTTCTGCGCGCCAGCAGCAATTTTTCCGAAAGCGCGCTGTTGCAGCAAGAACTCGCTACCCAGGATGCAAGCAGTGCCATACATGAAAAAAAACTCTCCGTAGCAGCGCTTGCTCGCCTTTCCCTGCCGCGCGCAAAAAACCTGCTGCGCCACTTCCTGAAACTGCATGGCATTGCCGCGCCCAGCGCAATACGCCTGGAAGACATGCTGAATCAATTACTGAGCGCAAAGCCGGATGCACGAATCAGAATTCCGCTTGGATCATTCGAGCTGCGTCGATTTCTCAATCGGGCCTGGATCATTCCTGCATTGCCACAACCCGACCACGATCTGAGTTACCCCTGGCAAGGCGAAAGCGAAATCGAACTGGGCGCACTGAGGGGCACATTGAAATTCTGGCCGGTTCAGGGCCAAGGTATCAGCCGGGCACGGCTGGAACAGGCCCCGGTTACCCTGCGCCTGCGCCAAGGCGGTGAGCGCCTGCAGCCCGACTGCAAACGACCACAACGGAGCCTGAAAAACCTCTTTCAGGAAGCGGGCATTCCGCCCTGGAAACGCCAGACCTTGCCATTGCTTTTCAGTGGAGAAAACCTGGTCGCCGGACTGGGCATCGGAATAGCCTGCCCATTCCAGGCACACCCGGACGAGCCGGGCATCATGCTTGAATGGCAAGCGGCGGACAAGGTGTAAATATCTAACGTTCCGCCAGCCAGCCGGGGGATAACGGACTCAAAGTGTCGAAGCCAAGAGCCGCAAAAAGCAATTTCATAATTCTGTAACAATCCCGCCATAAACTGCACGCACTTTCTGATTCTGTCACCATTAACCAACAGGAGTCATCCATGAAACTGCAATTCGGCCGCACCCTGATCGCCGCTGCGGTGCTCTCCCTGAGCGCCTCCGCTTCTGCCTTCGCCTCCGACATCACCGGCGCCGGCGCGACTTTCCCCTACCCGATTTACGCCAAATGGGCTGAGGCTTACAAGGCTCAGACCGGCATCGGCATGAACTACCAATCTATCGGCTCTGGTGGCGGCATCAAACAGATCAAAGCCAAGACCGTGGATTTCGGCGCCTCCGACAAACCCCTTAAACCTGAAGATCTGGAAAAAGACGGCCTGACCCAGTTCCCGACCGTAACCGGGGCAGTCGTACCAGTTGTGAATCTGGACGGCATCAAGGACAACCAGATCAAACTGAGCGGCACCGTTCTGGCGGACATTTTCATGGGCAAGATCAAAAAATGGAATGATCCTGCCATCGCCAACCTGAACAAGGGCGTTGCTCTGCCAGCCAGCGAAATCACTGTGGTACACCGCGCTGACGGATCAGGCACCACGTTCATTTTCACCAACTACCTCTCCAAGATCAGCCCCGAATGGAAAGACAAGGTTGGCAACGAGGCTTCCGTTGCCTGGCCAGTCGGCACGGGCGGCAAGGGTAACGAGGGTGTAGCCAATTTCGTGAAGCAGATCAAGGGTTCGATCGGCTATGTTGAAGCTGCCTACGCCAAACAGAATAAAATGACCGCAACCCAGTTGCAAAACAAGGACGGCGCATATGTCATGGCCGATGAAGACAGCATCAAGGCAGCGGCCGGCAATGCCGAATGGGAAAAAGCACCCGGCTTCTATGAAATCCTGACCAACGAGCCAGGCAAGAAGAGCTGGCCGATAGTTGGCGCAACCTTCATTCTGATGCACAAGCAGCAGGCCAATCCGGCTCAAGCCGCTCAAGTACTGAAGTTCTTCGAATGGGCCTATGCAAATGGTGACAAGATGGCAACGGAACTGGACTATATTCCCATGCCTGACAATGTCGTCAAGCTGATCAACAATTCCTGGAAAGCCAACATCAAGGGAATGGACGGCAAAGCCGTTTACTAGGCAGGCATCATGAGCAGCAGGCCGGGCAATGCAGCACGCCCGGCCAGCTTCATGTTCATGACCCTGAAGCATTTCCGGCAACCCGCAATAGCACCGGAAATGCTTCAGAGCCATGTTTGCGAGCTCAACAAATTACCAGGCAACCGCTAGCCCCGCAGCTCAAACTGGTTATAATTACCAGCTTGCTGCCCAAAGCAGCGCCTTCTTCAGTTCAGCGAAGCCAGAAAATGTCAAAACCACTCTCTACAGCCCCCCTTAACAGGCACCATCTGTTCGATCAGGTTTTTCGCTACACAACACTTTTTTTTGCTTTTCTCGTCTTCGCGCTGCTCGCCGGCATCATCACTTCCCTCATCATTGGCAGCATGCCTGCGATCAAGGAATTCGGCCTGGGCTTCCTGGTCAGTGCTGAATGGAATCCGGTCACTGAAAAATTTGGCGCGCTGGTTCCTATCGTCGGCACGCTGGTCACTTCCATTATCGCCCTTGCAATCGGCATCCCTGTCAGTTTCGGCATCGCCCTGTTTCTGACTGAAATGTCGCCCCCATGGCTGCGCCGCCCACTGGGCACCGCAATAGAACTGCTGGCCGGCATTCCCAGCATCATTTACGGCATGTGGGGCCTGTTTGTATTTGCGCCGGTTTTTGCCCAGCATGTGCAACCCGGGCTCAAAACCGCTTTCGGCGACGTACCCATGATCGGCTTGCTGTTTGAAGGCGCACCGATGGGGATCGGCATGCTGACTGCGGGGATAATTCTGGCCATCATGGTGATTCCATTCATCGCCGCGGTGATGCGCGACGTGTTCGAAATCGTCCCGCCCATGCTCAAGGAATCGGCCTACGGGCTTGGCGCAACGACCTGGGAAGTGGTATGGAACGTGGTGCTTCCCTACACCAAAATTGGCGTGGTCGGGGGCGTCATGCTCGGCCTCGGACGCGCGCTGGGTGAAACCATGGCGGTCACCTTCGTGATCGGCAATGCGCACCAGCTGCATGCCTCGCTGTTCAAACCCGGCAACAGTATTGCCTCCGCCCTGGCCAACGAGTTTACCGAAGCGGATGGAGAGCTTTACACATCATCGCTGATCGAACTTGGCCTGATCCTGTTCTGCATCACCTTCGTTGTGCTGGCCAGTTCAAAATTATTGCTCGCCCAGCTCAAGAAACGTGAAGGCAAGGTCACTTAGAGACAACCCATGATTTCCATCTACACACGACGCCGTATCATCAATGCCTTCAACCTGGCCGCTTCCATGCTTGCCATGGCATTCGGCCTGTTCTGGCTGAGCTGGATTCTTTTCACCCTGTTGCAAAAAGGCCTGGGCGGCATCAGCATCGCGCTTTTCACCCAGATGACGCCACCGCCCGGCAGTGCCGGCGGGTTGCTCAATGCCATCGCCGGCAGCGTTGTAATGGCCACGCTCGCCACCCTGATCGGCACACCGATAGGCATCATGGCCGGCACCTATCTGGCAGAATTCGGCCAGCGCGGCTGGCTCGCACCGACCACCCGCTTTATCAACGATATTCTCCTGTCTGCACCGTCCATCGTGATCGGTCTCTTCATCTACACCGTCTATGTTGCCAAGGTCGGCAATTTTTCCGGCTGGGCCGGCGCGCTGGCGCTATCCCTGATCGTCATTCCGGTGGTAGTGCGCACCACCGAGGACATGCTGCGCCTGGTACCCAACGGGTTGCGCGAAGCGGCAGCCGCGCTCGGCGCACCGCAGTGGAAAGTGGTCACCCTGGTTACCTGGCGCGCTTCCAAAGCCGGCATGGTTACCGGCGTATTGCTGGCAGTGGCACGCATCAGTGGCGAAACCGCCCCGCTGCTTTTCACGGCGCTCAACAATCAGTTCTGGAGCACCGACATGAACAAACCAATGGCCAACCTGCCGGTGGTCATTTTCCAGTTTGCCATGAGCCCCTATGAAGACTGGCAAAAGCTTGCCTGGGCCGGCGCGCTCCTGATTACCGTCGGGGTGCTGGGCCTGAACATCGTGGCTCGCGTCATGTTCCGCAAAAAATCATCGTTTAACTAGAACCCGGGATAAGCATGCCCCACTCTCACGTTACACCGCCAAAAGTCACCGTGCGTGACCTGAATTTCTTCTATGGCAAGTTCCAGGCCCTGAAAAACATCAACCTGGACATCCCGGAAAAGAAAGTGACCGCCTTCATCGGGCCTTCCGGCTGCGGAAAATCGACCCTGCTACGTGTATTCAACCGCATGTATCAACTTTACCCGGGCCAGGAGGCCAAGGGCGAAATTCTGCTCGACGGAAAGAATATTCTTGATGCCAAACAGGATCTCAACATCCTGCGCGCAAAAATGGGCATGGTATTCCAGAAGCCGACCCCATTCCCGATGTCTATTTTTGACAACGTGGCCTTCGGGGTCAAGCTGTATGAAAGCCTGAGCCGCCGCGATCTGGCGGAGCGTGTTGAGTGGGCACTGCGCAAGGCGGCGCTGTGGGACGAAGTCAAGGACAAGCTGGGCCAGAGCGGGACCAGTCTCTCCGGTGGCCAGCAGCAGCGCCTGTGCATCGCTCGCGGCATTGCGGTCAAACCGGAAGTGGTGCTGCTCGACGAACCTGCATCGGCACTCGATCCGATCTCCACCGCGCGCATCGAAGAGCTGATCTTCGAACTCAAGGAAGACTACACCATCGTGATCGTGACCCACAATATGCAGCAAGCCGCACGCGTATCCGATTACACCGCCTATATGTATCTGGGCGAACTGATCGAGTTCGGCGATACCGATACCATCTTCACCACCCCCAAGCAGAAAGCGACGGAAGATTACATTACCGGCAAATTTGGCTAGAACATCAGTCTTTACTAATTGTTACCGCCCGCATCCTTTACAGGGGCGGGCGTTTTCATTTGCACTGACATAAATGTGTCATATCTCGCTGTCACAATCGGTCATCTTTCTGTAACCGACTTGAACCCGATATGAAAAAACCCGGTATCAAATCCAGCCTGTTTGCCGGCGCACTGCTGACAGCCGTCATGCTTTGCATTCTGGCGGCCGAAAACCTGCTTGTATTGCGCAACAGCGCCGCAGCCATGCAGGCCGTATACGAGGAATCCGTCGTCCCTTCTGCCTCTTTGCTGGAAATCGACCGAAAGCTCAAGGAAACCCGTTTCAACATGGCCGCCGTAATGTTTGACAAGGTAACGTTCGAGCAGGCCAGCACCCAGCTCGCCGAAGTCAAAGCGAATTTGCCATCGCTATGGCAGGCTTTCAGAAAGGCTAAACAAGCCCGTTTGAGCAAAGAGGAGCAGAGCCAGATAGCCACTATCGAAGCTCAACTCAAAACCCTGGAGCCGTTTTATCAGTTGCTTGAAACAGCCTATGTCTCGCATGACAAAATGATGGCACGCTCCATCCTTGATGAGGACTGGCCCCCAATCGAGGAAAGAGTGCTGAATCCGCTTAAACAACTGGTCCAACTGCAAAATGACAGAATCAGGGCGGAACATGAAGCCAGTGTCGCGTCTGCTGAGAAAATGCGCCTGCTGGTGCTGATTACCCTGATTGCAGGTGCTTTAATTGCAATTGCATCCACTACCATGACCGCCTTGATGGTTCGCAGCATGGATCAGGGATCGAAATATCTTCTGCAGGCGCTGGCACGAATAGCTTCGGGCGATCTGCAAAGCCGCGTCGAATACAATCACCACAATGAATTTGGCGAAATGGCCCGCCATCTGGAAAGCACGCTGCAAAGCCTGCGCAGAATGGTATCCAGCATGAGCGAGGCCGCCAAAACCGTAACGGGTGAGGCCAAACTGCTGGCCGACACCATGCTTCAAATTGAAGCCAGCTCGCATGCGCAATCGCTGGCAGCGACCGAAACCGCTACCGCCGTCCAACAGATTGCCGTCAGCATCGAGCAGGTGACGCAAAACGCACGCGAATCGCTGTCCATCTCGCACATCGGTAGCAATCTGTGCGAGCAGGGCAAGAGCGTGGTTTCACTGGCGGCAGCAGAAATGTCCGAAATTTCAGCTGCGGTGACAGAATCGGCCCAGATGATCAATACGCTTCAGCAACGCTCTGGCGAAATCAGCAAGATTACGGAGGTCATCAAGGCCATCTCCGACCGCACTAACCTGCTAGCGCTTAATGCTGCCATCGAGGCTGCCAGGGCAGGGGAGCAGGGTCGTGGATTTGCAGTTGTAGCCGATGAAATCCGGCAGCTGGCAGAAAGTACAGGCAAGGCAACAGCCGAGATCAACCGGATGATCAACACGATTCAGTCCAACACCAGAGATTCCATGGCGGTAATGGAAAACAGCCGCGGCAGAGTGGGAGAGGGGGTGGCGCTAGCCCATCAGGCGACAAATTCTCTAAGCGAGATTGATGCCGGGGCGAAACGCACCGCGCAAAGCATTGGTGAAATTGCCAGCGCAACAGAGGAACAACAAGGCTCAAGCCGGGAAATAGCCCGCAATGTAGAAAGAATTTCACGCATGGCAGAAGACAATTCACGCTCGATCAGCGGTCTTTCCAGCGCTGTTCACAAGCTAAAGGCGCTTGCACTCAACTTCGAAACCAGCGTGGCTCAATTCCAATCCTAACAGGCCGCCGCCTCTCGCACCTTGGCAGCCAGCGCTTCCGCCCAGTGGCGCACTTTCGCCTCATCCTTGCCTTCCACCATCACCCGCAACAGGGGTTCGGTGCCGGATGGCCGCAACAGCACCCGCCCTTCTCCATCCAGGGCTTGCTCGGCCTGCGCCAGCATTTGCTGAAGCAACGCGCTGGATTTGAAATCGAAGCCCTTTTCGACCCGCACATTGATCAGAATCTGTGGGTAAAGCACCAGTTCCTGGGTGAAATCGGAGAGGCTCTTGCCGCTCAGTTTAAGCGCTTCCAGAACCTGCAAGGCTGAAATGATGCCATCCCCGGTGGTATGACGGTCGAGACACAGGATGTGCCCGGAATTCTCGCCGCCCAGAAACCAGCCCCGCTCCTGCATAAGCTCCAGCACATAGCGATCGCCCACTTTGGCACGTGCAAAGGAAATGCCCAGTTTTGCCAGAGCGTGCTCCATGGCCAGATTGGTCATCAATGTTCCGACCACCCCGCCTTTGAGAAAACCCTGCTCCTGGCGAAATTTTGCAATGGCATACACCAGCTGATCGCCGTCGAACAGTTTCCCGGAACGGTCAGCCATCATGACCCGGTCGCCATCACCATCCAGTGCAATGCCGATATCAGCACCATGTTCCAACACCGCGGCCCGCAGCGCATCGGGCTTGGTCGAGCCGCAATCCTGATTGATATTCAGGCCATCCGGCTGATTTCCCACGGCGATCACTTCTGCGCCCAGCTCATGAAAAACCGGCGGCGCGACATGGTAAGTTGCGCCATGGGCGCAATCCACCACGATTTTCATTCCACGCAAATCGAGTTCATTGGGGAAGGAGCTCTTGCAGAACTCGATGTAGCGCCCAGCGGCGTCGTTTATCCGCTTGACCTTGCCCAATTGGGCCGAAGGCATGGTACGCATGGGTTGATCAAGTTCGGCCTCGATAGCCAGTTCGATTGCATCCGACAGCTTGTTGCCGCTGGCAGAGAAAAACTTGATGCCGTTATCTTCAAACGGATTATGCGATGCCGAAATAACGACCCCCGCCTGCGCGCGCAGGGCGCGGGTAAGATACGCCACGCCAGGTGTCGGCATGGGTCCAAGAAGCAGCACATCCACACCGGCGGCAGACAGACCCGCTTCCAGCGCCGACTCCAGCATGTAGCCGGAAATACGCGTGTCCTTGCCGATCAGTACGCTGGTGCGCTCCCCCTGCCCTGCCTGCGCCAGAACACGCCCTGCCGCATAGCCCAGACGCATGACGAAATCGGGTGTGATGGGCGCCTCACCCACCTTGCCGCGTATCCCGTCCGTACCGAAATATTTCCTGCTCATTTCACTCTCCCAATGCACTGACGATCTGCAGTGCTTGTCTGGTTTCTTTCACATCATGCACCCGCAAAATTTTTGCACCCTTCATGGCCGCAATCACGGCTGCGGCAACACTGGGCACCATTCTTTCTTCTACCGGCAAACCGGTCAATACGCCCAGCATCGATTTGCGCGACAGACCGGCCAGCAGCGGCACACCAAGGTCGGTGAAAGCATCCAGCTGCCGAAGCAGGGATAGATTATGCTCCAGCGTCTTGCCAAAACCGAAACCGGGATCAATCACTATGCGGTTACGCTGAATTCCGGCCCGCCCCGCCACTGCGATGCGTTCATTCAGAAAGGCTTTCACTTCAGCGACTACATCCTGATACCGGGGACTCTGCTGCATCATGCGCGGTTCGCCCTGCATGTGCATCAGGCAAACGGCGACGCTGGAATCCGCCACCACCTTCAGGGCGCCCTCGGCGCGCAATGCATTTACATCATTGATCATGTCGGCACCGGCCTGAATCGCCGCATGCATGACTTCGGGTTTTAATGTATCCACCGAAAGCGGCACACCGCAATCGCCTAAAGCATCGAGCACAGGCAAGATGCGCTCCAGCTCTTCCTCTATACCAACCGGCTGCGCGCCAGGGCGGGTCGATTCACCACCAATATCCAGCAGGTCGGCCCCATGTTCGATGAGTTGCCTGGCATGTTCGATAGCGAATTCCGGGGAATAAAAACGACCACCGTCCGAAAAGGAGTCGGGCGTGATATTGACGATGCCCATGACGAGAGGGCGATCCAGGGAGAGGGTAAAGCGACCGCAATGAAACATGTTCGTGAAGGGTGAAGAGTGAAGGGTGAAGAGTGAAGATGTCTTTTACCTTTCACTTTTCACAACGAGGCAATGCCGAGTGGCTTCACCCTTCACTCATCATCATGCTTCCTGTGCCGGGGTATGGGTGCTGGTTGCCGGTGCGCTGGGCGTATTGTCCTGGGGTGGCTTGGGTGCGCTGCCCTGACTTGGCTTGGGCGGGCGTGGTGGCTTGCCTTCCATAATGTCACTGATCTGCTCGGCATCAATGGTTTCCCATTCCAGCAGGGCTTTTGTCATCGCCTCGATCTTGTCGCGGTTGTCCTCGATCAGCTTGCGCGCCAGGGCGTACTGTTGATCGATGATGCGGCGGATTTCCTTGTCCACCTGCTGCATGGTGGCTTCGGAGACATTCTTGTGCGTCGTCACTGAACGGCCAAGGAAAACTTCGCCTTCATTCTCGCCATAGACCATCGGCCCCAAGGCATCGCTCATGCCCCACTGGGTCACCATGCGCCGCGCCATTTCTGTGGCACGCTCAAAGTCGTTGCTGGCGCCGGTGGTCATCTGCCCCATGAACACTTCTTCGGCAATGCGTCCGCCAAACAGTACAGCGATGTTCTGCAGGATGCCTTCACTATTCAGGCTATAACGATCTTCAACCGGCAATTGCATGGTCACGCCCAAGGCACGTCCGCGAGGGATGATGGTGACTTTATGCACAGGATCAGTCTTGGGCAGCAGGCGCGCCACCACTGCATGGCCAGACTCGTGATAAGCGGTATTTTTGCGCTCTTCCTCGGGCATCACGATGGAGCGACGTTCGGCGCCCATGATGATCTTGTCCTTGGCCTTTTCGAAGTCATCCATGTCCACCAGGCGCTTGTTGAAACGTGCGGCAAACAGGGCCGCTTCGTTCACCAGGTTAGCCAGATCCGCGCCGGACATGCCGGGTGTGCCGCGAGCCAGGATATCAGCCTTCACATCGGGAGCAATCGGCACCTTGCGCATATGCACCATAAGAATCTGTTCGCGGCCACGAATATCGGGCAAAGGCACCACGACCTGACGGTCAAAGCGGCCTGGCCGCAGCAACGCGGGATCCAGCACATCAGGGCGGTTAGTCGCAGCAACCACGATGACACCCGAAGTGCCTTCGAAGCCATCCATTTCCACCAGCAACTGGTTCAGTGTCTGTTCGCGCTCATCGTTACCGCCACCCAGGCCAGCACCGCGCTGGCGGCCAACAGCATCGATTTCATCAATAAAGATAATGCAGGGAGAATTTTTCTTGGCCTGTTCGAACATGTCGCGTACACGTGCTGCGCCAACGCCCACAAACATTTCGACAAAATCGGAACCGGAAATGCTGAAGAAGGGTACTTTTGCCTCGCCGGCAATCGCCTTCGCCAGCAGCGTTTTACCCGTGCCGGGATTACCCACCATCAGAACACCGCGCGGAATCCTGCCGCCCAATTTCTGGAACTTGCTCGGGTCGCGCAGGAATTCGACCAGTTCGGAAACTTCTTCCTTGGCCTCATCGCAACCCGCCACATCAGCAAAAGTCACGGTATTGGTTGCCTCATCCAGCAGGCGAGCCTTGCTCTTGCCGAAGGAAAAAGCACCACCCTTGCCGCCGCCCTGCATCTGGCGCATGAAAAACACCCACACCCCGATCAACAGCAGCATAGGGAACCAGGAAATGAAAATGTTCATCAGGAAGGATGATTCTTCCTCTGGCTTGGCCTCCACCACGACACCGCTCTTGAGCATGTCGGAAACCAGCCAGGGATCGGAAGGCGCATAGGTTGTGAAGCGTTTGCCATCACTGGTCACACTTTTAAGAACATGCCCTTCTATCGTCACCTTGGCGATTTTCCCGCTTTTCACTTCATCGATAAACTGGGAATACTCGATCTGGTTCTGCGTTGCCTGCCTCGCACCGAACTGGTTGAACACAGTCATCAACACCAAGGCGATTACCAGCCAGATGGCTATATTTTTCATCAGATTGTTCAAGCTATTTCCTTGGAAAATGCATCATTTCGTTTAATTTTAAACGCTTTGCCTGAATGCCGGTAAGATTTATTTCCCGGTCTCGCGCAAGCCCTTGCCCAGCATGTAGACCTCAGTACTACGGCCTCTGGATGCCTTGGGTTTGCGCACCAGAACCTGGGAAAAACAGGTGCGCATTTCGCGTACAAAATCCTCAAAACCTTCACCCTGAAAAACTTTGACCAGAAAATTGGCCCCTGGTTTCAGGTGCTGGCGCGAAAATTCAAGCGCCAGTTCCGCTAGGTGCATGCTACGCGCCTGATCCACGATCCCGACACCACTGATATTGGGGGCCATGTCGGAAATCACAAGATCTACCGGTCTTCCCCGCAAGGCATCGTCGAGCTGGGTCAGTGCGGCATCCTCACGAAAATCCCCCTGAATGAAAAGCGCCCCGTGTACGGGATCCATGGGCAGGATATCGAACGCAACCAGCACGCCAGATGTACCGATTTTCTTTGCCGCCACCTGGGTCCATCCACCAGGCGCAGCCCCAAGATCAACCACGGACATGCCAGGCCTGAGCAGATGGTCGCGTTCATCAATCTCCATCAGCTTGTATACGGCGCGTGATCGGTATCCTTCCTTGACTGCCTGCAGTACATAGGGATCATTGACATGCTCGCGCATCCAGGCCTTGCTGGTTCGGCTTCGTTTCATAGGGTAAACTGTCGCATTTTTTGGAACATTAAAAGCATGTTGAACCTAACTCCCGGTCAGCGCCGTTTTCTGCGCGCTCAGGCTCACTCGCTTAATCCCGTGGTTCTGATCGGCGATGCCGGGTTGACCGAAGCGGTGATGAAGGAAATCGAGCGCAGCCTGAACAGCCATGAACTGATTAAAATCAAGGTTGCCGGCGGCGACCACGCACAGCGCGAAAAAATGCTGGCAGAAATCTGCAACGCGCTGGAAGCCGCACCAGCACAGCATATCGGCAAAACACTGGTCATCTACAAAGCCGCCAAAAAGCCGAAACTGGCCCTGCCGAAAAACTAGCTCCGGCGCGGCGCCAGTACCAGCACCAGCCCAAGCAGGCTCTGGATCATGTACACAATACTGGAGACGCCGTGCCAGCGCGCAAACCGGTCGCGGAACATGCTCTCCATGACTTCCTTTGGCAAGGCCTGGCTCTTGAGACCTTCAAGAATCGGCTGAATGCCGAAGTGGCTGGCAATTGCCAACAACAGCATCACCAGTGCAGCCCAGAAAAATCCCTGTTTCAGCGCCCCGCCGCCATAAGCGGCGAGACGATGAATCACCAGGAAAATCCCGCACACCATGCCGACGTAGGCGACGAGGGTAAACATTTTCCCCGCCAGCATGCCCGCCATGGTTCTGTCGGCCAGGGCCGAAAACAGCACCGGCGCGGCCAGATAGCCAATCGCCCACAAGGCACCCACCCACAGCGTGATAGCAGTCAGCGCCAGCTTGTCAGCAAGCCGATTCATCAGATGTACTTTACATCCAGAATTTCATATTCGCGAATACCGCCCGGCGCCTGAACTTCCGCCACGTCACCGGCTTGCTTGCCGATCAGGGCGCGAGCAATGGGTGACCCGATTGATATCTTGCGTTGCTTGATATCCGCCTCATCGTCGCCCACGATCTGATATATTGCCTTGTCACCGCTTTCCAGTTCTTCCAGTTCGACTGTCGCACCAAATACGCAGCGACCTTCCGCATCCAGCAATGTTGGATCAATGATCTGGGCATTGGAGAGCTTGCCTTCGACTTCGGCGATGCGCCCTTCGACAAAGCTCTGGCGCTCCTTGGCTGCATCATATTCGGCATTCTCCGACAGGTCGCCGTGGGAGCGGGCTTCGGCAATGGCTGCGATCACACTGGGCCTTTCGACGTTTTTCAGATTTTGTAGTTCGGCGCGCAGCAATTCAGCTCCGAACACCGTCAATGGCACTTTGTTCATCTCTTGTATTTCCCTGAAATAAAATAACAATGCGGATTGGGTTGCCCCAATCCGCACAATTCAAGCTTGCACCCAGCTCAACCTAGACGCTGGTGCAACTCCTGCAGGCCATATACCTGCAATTCCTTCATGTGTTGCATGCCGATGCACGCTGCGCGCGCGCCGGACAAGGTCGTGTAGTAGGTAATCCGCTGCTGCAGAGTGGCGTGACGGATGGCATAGGAATCCTGCACAGCGCGCTTGTCTTCCACGGTGTTGATGATCAGGCTGATTTCTCCGTTCTTGATCAAATCGACAATATGCGGACGGCCTTCATGTACCTTGTTGACAGCAGTCACCGGGATGCCAGCCTCCTGAATCGCCGCGGCCGTTCCGCGCGTGGCGTACAGACCAAAGCCAAGAGCGGACAGATTGCGGGCAATATCCACCATCTTTTCCTTATCCGAACCCTTGACGCTGATCAGCGCCTTGCCACCAGAGGGCAGCTTCACACTTGCGGCCATTTGTGATTTCAGGAAGGCTTCCGCAAAGGTATTGCCCACGCCCATGACTTCGCCGGTGGATTTCATTTCCGGACCGAGAATCGGGTCCACACCGGGAAACTTGATGAAGGGGAATACTGCTTCCTTCACCGAGTAGAAAGGCGGAATCACTTCGCGCGTCACACCCTGCTGCTTCAGAGTCTGGCCGACCATGCAGCGCGCAGCGACTTTGGCCAGCGGCACGCCTGTGGCCTTGGAAACGAAGGGCACGGTACGCGAAGCACGTGGATTGACTTCCAGCACATAGACCGTCTGGCCCTGAATGGCGAACTGGACGTTCATCAACCCAACCACATTCAGGCCCTTGGCCATGGCGACGGTCTGGCGCCGCAGCTCATCCTGGATCTCCTGCGACAGGCTGTAGGGCGGCAGGGAACATGCCGAATCGCCGGAATGCACGCCGGCTTCCTCAATGTGCTCCATGATGCCGCCGATCAGCACGTCGGTACCGTCGCAAATGGCATCCACGTCCACTTCGGTGGCATCATTGAGGAAACGGTCCAGTAGCACCGGAGAATCGTTGGAAACCTTGACCGCCTCGCGCATGTAGCGCTCAAGATCGGACTGCTGGTGCACGATCTCCATGGCACGGCCACCGAGCACGTAGGAAGGGCGCACCACCAGAGGGTAGCCGATCTCTTCGGCTGCCTTGATGGCAGCCTCCGGCGCCCGTGCCGTGCGGTTGGGCGGCTGTTTGAGCTTGAGGTCGTGCAACAGCTTCTGGAAACGTTCGCGATCCTCGGCGGCGTCGATCATGTCCGGCGTGGTGCCGATGATGGGCACCCCGTTGGCCTCCAGGTCGCGCGCCAGCTTGAGCGGTGTCTGGCCGCCATACTGCACGATCACGCCGTAAGGCTTCTCGACGTGAACGATTTCCAGCACGTCTTCCAGCGTCAATGGCTCGAAATACAGGCGATCGGAAGTGTCATAGTCGGTGGAAACGGTTTCCGGATTGCAGTTGACCATGATGGTCTCATAGCCATCTTCGCGCATCGCCAGTGCCGCATGCACGCAGCAGTAGTCGAATTCGATGCCCTGACCGATCCGGTTGGGACCACCGCCCAGCACCATGATCTTTTTATTGCCCGTGGGCACGGACTCGCACTCTTCCTCGTAACTCGAATACATGTAAGCGGTATGCGTGGAAAATTCTGCAGCGCAGGTATCCACGCGCTTGTATACCGGGCGCACGCTCAGCGCATGGCGGGCACTGCGCACTTCATGTTGGGTCACGCCCAGCAGTTTGCCAAGGCGACGGTCCGAGAAACCGCTGCGCTTGAGGCGCCGCATCTCATCGCGGGAAAGATCGACCAGCTTGCGCCCGGAGAGCGCCTGTTCCTGCTCGACCAGATCCTTCATTTGTGCCAGGAACCAGGGGTCGACATGGGTCAGCTGGTAAATCTGCTCCTGCGTCATGCCGCAGCGCATGGCATCTGCGATATACCAGATACGTTCCGGGCCGGGTTCGCCCAGTTCGGTTTCCAGTACGTCGGTATCCGTGGTCTTTTCATCCAGCCCGTCATTGCCGGTTTCAAGGCCGCGCAGGGCCTTCTGCAATGACTCCTGGAAAGTACGTCCCATCGCCATCACCTCACCCACCGATTTCATCTGGGTGGTCAGGCGATCATTGGCCTGGGGGAATTTTTCGAAGGCAAAACGAGGTATCTTGGTCACCACGTAATCGATGCTGGGCTCGAACGAGGCTGGCGTGGCACCACCAGTAATTTCGTTCTGCAACTCGTCCAAGGTGTAACCGATTGCCAGTTTGGCCGCCACCTTGGCGATAGGGAATCCGGTCGCCTTGGATGCCAGCGCCGAGGAACGCGACACGCGCGGATTCATCTCGATCACCACCATCTGGCCATTTTTCGGGTTGATGCCGAACTGCACGTTGGAGCCGCCAGTTTCCACGCCGATTTCGCGCAGCACTGCCAGCGAGGCATTGCGCATGATCTGGTATTCGCGGTCGGTCAGGGTCTGGGCCGGCGCAACAGTGATGGAGTCGCCGGTGTGCACGCCCATGGCGTCGAAGTTCTCGATCGAGCAGATGATGATGCAGTTGTCCTTCTTGTCCCGCACCACCTCCATTTCGTATTCTTTCCAGCCGATCACCGATTCCTCGATCAGCAGCTCACGGGTAGGAGACGCCTCCAGACCACGCTCGCAGATGGCGACAAATTCTTCCTTGTTGTAGGCAATGCCGCCGCCGGAACCGCCCATGGTAAAGGACGGGCGGATAATGGTGGGATAGCCCACCATGGCCTGCACCTGGAAAGCTTCTTCCAGGCTGTGGGCAATCGCGGCGCGCGGGCAGGCAAGGCCGATTTTCTCCATCGCCTTCTTGAATTTCTCCCGATCCTCTGCCTTGTCGATCGCCTCGCGGGTCGCACCAATCATCTCTACCGAGTACTTTTCCAGCACACCGTGCTTGGCCAGATCCAGCGCGCAATTCAGCGCAGTCTGACCGCCCATGGTCGGCAGCAGCACGTCAGGGCGCTCTTTCTCGATGATTTTTTCCACCACCTGCCAGGTAATCGGCTCGATGTAGGTGGCATCTGCCATGCCCGGATCGGTCATGATGGTGGCAGGGTTGGAGTTCACCAGAATGACGCGGTAACCCTCCTCGCGCAGGGCCTTGCACGCCTGGGCGCCGGAGTAATCGAATTCACAGGCCTGGCCGATGACGATCGGGCCAGCGCCGATGATGAGGATGGATTTTATGTCGGTACGTTTTGGCATGAATGCGTGAAGGGTGAAGGGTGAAGAGTGAAGGGTGAAATCGCCGCCATTTTGACAGGCGTAAATTCACATTTCACATTTCACCCTTCACGATCTTTCTCTCATTAATTTTATGAAGCGGTCAAACAGATAAGCCACATCATGTGGTCCCGGGCTTGCTTCAGGGTGGCCCTGGAAGCTGAATGCAGGCACATCGGTACGGGCAATGCCCTGATTACTGCCATCAAACAGCGATTTATGTGTTACGCGCAAATTGGCTGGCAGTGTGGCCGGGTCCACTGCAAAACCGTGGTTCTGGCTGGTAATCATCACCCGTCCGCTATCCAGATCCTGCACCGGATGATTGGCGCCATGATGGCCGAATTTCATTTTCATGGTTTTTGCGCCAGAGGCCAGCGCCAGCAACTGGTGACCGAGACAGATGCCAAAAGTGGGAATTTTCTTCTCCAGCACTTTCTGGATCGCATTGATGGCGTAATCGCATGGCTCCGGATCACCCGGGCCGTTGGACAAAAACACGCCATCCGGATTGAGCTTGAACACCTCTTCAACCGGGGTTTGCGCCGGCAGCACGGTCACCTTGCAGCCGCGTTCTGCGAGCATGCGCAAAATATTGCGCTTGACGCCAAAATCGTAGGCCACGACATGGAATTCAGGCGCAGCCTGCTGGCCAAATCCGCCTTCAAGCTTCCACTCGCCTTCAAGCCAGACCTCACTCTGGGCGCGCGTCACCACCTTGGCGAGATCCATGCCAGCCAGGCCGGCAAAGCCACGCGCCAGCTCCAGCGCCTTGGCCTCATCCACCTCTCCGGCCATCAGACAACCGCTCTGGGCGCCCTTGTCGCGCAGAATTCGCGTCAACTTGCGGGTATCGATATCGGCAATCGCAACGACATTATTGCGTTGAAGGTATTGCGGCAGAGTTTCCGTTTCACGCCAGTTGCTGGACAGTAGAGGCAGGTCACGAATCACCAGTCCGGCAGCATGAATCCCGCCGGACTCGGCATCTTCAGGATTGGCGCCGGTGTTGCCGATATGGGGGTAAGTCAGGGTAACAATCTGACGGCAGTAAGAGGGATCGCTAAGAATTTCCTGGTAGCCGGTCAGGGCGGTATTGAATACTACTTCGCCTACGGAATGGCCTGTCGCGCCAATGGAAATACCGCGAAACACTGTTCCATCTGCGAGCACGAGTATGGCTGGCTGGTGTTGCGGCACAAGAACTCTCCGAATCTGTATCGAGGGGCCCGAACCGGGCCCGGACATGCAAAGCGGGACAGGCTTTCCGCCCATCCCGCCTGCACTAACTGCGTGAAATTATACTGTAAAACCGGGCTTGATTCAACGCAGCCCGAGCACATCCTGCATGTCATACAGCCCCGCACCCCGCCCGGCAAGGAAGCGCGCGGCGCGCAGAGCGCCGAGGGCAAAGGTGGCTCGACTGCTGGCCTTGTGGGTAATTTCCACGCGCTCGCCGATGCCGGCAAACAAAACCGTATGATCGCCCACGATATCGCCGCCGCGCACAGTGGCGAAACCGATAGTCGAAGGCGAGCGTTCGCCAGTCACCCCTTCTCGGCCATACACCGCACACTCGGCCAGATCGCGCCCCAGCGCCTCTGCCACCACCTCGCCCAGGCGCAGGGCCGTGCCCGAGGGCGCATCCACCTTGTGGCGGTGATGCGCCTCCAGAACTTCGATATCGTAACCTTCGTTCAGCACCCGGGCCGCCGTATCCAGCAACTTGAACAGCAGGTTGACGCCCACGCTCATGTTCGGCGCAAAAACAATCCCGCAATCACGGCTGACATCAAAAATCTTTTCCTTCTGCTCGGGCGTAAAGCCGGTCGTGCCGACCACCATTTTCACACCCTGCGCGCGGCACAACGCCATGTGCTGCAGCGTCGCCTCGGGGCGGGTGAAATCGATCAGCACATCGCAACCACGCAGCGCAACAGCAACGTCCTCGCGAATCAGCACACCATTGGGCGAACCAATCAATTCTCCCGAATCTTTGCCCAAATAGGGGCTACCCGCACGCTCCAGCGCGGCATGGACACGCATGTCCGGCATTTGCGCCACCGCCTCCAGCAGGGCCCGCCCCATTCTTCCAGAACTGCCCGCAATTGCAATATTCAGCATACTCATTCCGCTTTCGGCGCTGACTGAGCCTCAACGGGCGCCGCGCCAGCCTCAGGCCTGGCATTGGCGGCCGGAACCACGTCACCTTCGATGCGCAACAGCAAATCGTTTTCGAATACCGCCGTAACACGGCTCTGCTCCGTCAATTTTCCGGCTTTCTGGTAGCGATAGACATAATCCCAGCGGTTGGGATGAAAAACATCGGTCACCAGCGGCGTTCCCAGAATAAAGCGCACTTGGGATCGGGTCATGCCGGGCTTGAGGCGGGACAGCATGTCCTGCGTCACCACGTTACCCTGCTGGATATCGATCTTGTACACCGACGGAGCCATGGGAATGTAGGAACAGGCTGGCAGGAGAAAAGCCAGAGCAATAATGGATAGGCGCATGGGTGAGCTTTTGTTGTTCATGAAAGTTAACAAGCTGCTTAATACAGACCCCGAGCCTGTGTTTAAACAGCTTGTTATATTATGATAGCCTAAATTATTCCTCCGGGTACATTCGAGCCAGCCAATTATGAGCCAACCCAACGACCTGAAAAATGTCGGCCTCAAGGCCACGCTGCCGCGGCTAAAAATTCTCAACCTGTTTGAGACCAGCGAAGTACGCCATCTGACCGCTGAGGACGTATATCGCATCCTGCTCGCGGAAGACGTGGATGTAGGTCTGGCGACAGTTTATCGCGTCCTGACCCAATTCGAGGCGGCGGGACTGCTGGTGCGCCACCACTTCGAGGGCGGCAAGGCGGTATTCGAACTCAACGAGGGTCACCATCACGACCATCTGGTCTGTTTGCAATGCGGGCTGGTAGAAGAGTTTTACGATCCGGAAATCGAACGTCGGCAGGAGCAGGTCGCCAAGGAGCGCGGCTTCCGCATTCAGGAACACTCGCTTTACCTCTACGCCGACTGCATCAAGGATGATTGCCCGCACAAGGCCTAGTGGTCTGCTTCGCAAATGCCGGAACATGAAAACGCGTCTTCCGGCCCATGGCGGCGTTGCTCATCCTCGCAATAGCCTTGGCTATTGCTGCGGTTCGCGCCTTGCCATACACCGGAATCCATCGTTTTCATGATGTTCCTTGATTTACGAAGCAGACCACTAGTTTTACTGCGCCCCCAGCATCTCCGCCGCATGCTGTCGGGTCGTATCCGTAATGGTCACGCCACCCAGCATGCGCGCCACTTCCTCGATACGCTGCGCCTGATCAAGCACCTCAATCCGGCTCACCACCTGACCGTCCTGCGTAATCTTGCTCACCCGCCAGTGCTGGTGGCCCAAAGCCGCCACCTGGGGCAGATGGGTTATGCAAAGCACCTGGCGCTCGCTTCCCAGCCCTTGCAACATTTTGCCCACCACTTCCGCCACGCCGCCGCCGATACCTACATCCACCTCGTCGAATATCAGGGTGGGGACTGCCGCCACTTTGCTGGTCACCACCTGAATCGCCAGGCTGATGCGCGACAGCTCGCCACCGGAGGCCACCTTGGCCAGGGGCTTGGGCGTCAGGCTGGAATGCGAACTCACCAGAAAATCCACCTGCTCCAGGCCATGCGCATTCCCCTCTGCCAGCGCATGGAGCGCGACTTCGAAGCAGCCGCCGGCCATCGCCAGATGCTGCATCACCTCGCTTACTTTTGAGCCCAGTTCCTGCGCCGCACGCTGCCGGGCCAAACTCAATTCCCCGGCCCTGGCCATATAAACCCCATGCGCTTCCGCTTCCTGGCTGCGCAATGCCTCTGCCGAGCCAAGCTGCTGCAACTCAGCCAGCCGAACGAGACTCTCCTGCAACAATTGCGGCAGTTGCTCCGCCGCAATCCGGTATTTACGCGCCATGTCATGGACTTGCTCCAGCCGCTGCTCGATCTGGCGCAATCGATCAGGGTCCAGGTCCAGACGTTGTACATAATGACGCAGGCCGTAGGCCGCCTCCTGCATCTGGGCAGCAGCCGAATCGAGCATACCCAAAGGCTCGCCCAGCGCGGGATCAAATTCCAGCACCTTGTTGATCCGCCCGATCAAGCCATTGAGCTGAGGCAGCAGGGCATGCTCGCCCTCGGCAAGCAATTCCACTGCGTATTGGGCATTTTCCAGCAGGCTCGCGGAATGCGCGAGACGGGCGTGCTCAGCCTGCAATTCCGCCCATTCTTCCGACCCCAGGTTCAGCGCCTGCAATTCTTGCACTTGCCACTCCAGCTGCGCCAGCTCGGCTGCAGTAGCGGCGGAATCCTGCTCCCACGCCAGGCAACGGCCAAGCAAGGTCTGCCAGTTGCGGTAATCCCCTGCCACTTCGCGAGCCAACGCCCCGAGCCCGGCATAACCGTCGAGAAGTTCACGCTGAGCCGCTGGTTTGAGCAGGGACTGGTGCGCATGCTGGCCGTGAATATCGACCAGGCACTCCCCCGCCTCGCGCAACTGTTGCAGTGTAACGGCAGCGCCATTGATGTATGAACGTGAGCGCCCACTCTCATCAATGGTTCGTCGCATCAGGCACACACCGGGCTCATCCAGCAGCCCGTTTTCATCCAGCCACGTTTCGAGCACCGTGATTTTGGCGCTATCGAATTCAGCCGAAATTTCTGCCCGCTGGCAACCGGCACGCACCACGCCGGCATCGGCCCGTTCACCCAGCACCAGGGCCAGGGCGTCGATCAGGATCGACTTGCCGGCGCCGGTTTCACCGGTCAGCACAGTGAAGCCAGGCTCAAACTCCAGCGCCAACCGATCAACAATGACAAAATCCCGGATACTTAAGGAAAGGAGCATTTAAAGCTTCTCACCCCAATGCAACTTCTGGCGCAAGGTATCGTAATAACTGTGACCCAGCGGATGAATCAGGCGAATGTTGTTTTCTGAACGACGCGCCACGACCCAGTCATTCTGTTGCAGATCCATATGGCTCTGGCCATCGAAGTGCGCAGTGGCATCAACCGCGTGCAATACGAGAATTTCCACCACGCTATGGCTATTGACCGCAATCGGACGATTGCTCAGGGTATGCGGGCAAATCGGCACCAGCACCATCGCTTCCAGCGTGGGATGCAGAATGGGGCCACCGGCGGACAAGGCATAAGCCGTGGATCCAGTAGGCGTCGCCACCACCAACCCATCGGAGCGCTGGCTATAGACAAACTGGCCATCGATGAACACCTCCAGCTCGATCAGGCGCCCTGACACCCCCTTGCTCACCGCCACATCATTAAAAGCATAGGCCTGAAAAACAATCTGCCCCTGACGGCGCACGGCGGTGTGAAGCAGAAAACGCTCCTCGGCGGTGTATTCGCCCTCAAGTATTTCCTCCATGGTTCCAAGCATTTGCTCTATGGAAACATCAGTCAGAAAACCCAGCCGCCCCTGATTCACGCCCACGAGTGGCACATCGAATTCGATCAGCTCGCGCGCAATGTTCAGCATCGTGCCATCGCCGCCAAGGACCACGGCCAGATCAGCGCGCGCACCGATTTCGGCCATGCTCACTGCGGCATAAGGCACCGGCCCGATGCGCTCTGCAGTCTGTTGCGCCAGCAATACCTCCAGATTGCGCTGCCTGAGAAAAGCCGCCAGACGCAACAAAGGCTCGCCTAGCTCGGCGCTATTGTATTTGCCAATCAGGGCAACCGTCTGGAAGGGTGTATTCATTGCAGGAATTATAACCGCAAGTTATTGCCCGCAAGAGATGCAAATCAGTAAAATGGGACGATGCTTAATGAACGCTCACAATTACTGCTGAAAACATTGGTCGAACGCTATATCGCTGAAGGACAGCCGGTTGGCTCGCGCACGCTGTCCAAATATTCCGGCCTCGACCTCTCCGCTGCCACCATCCGCAATGCCATGGCAGACCTCGAGGAAATGGGCTTCATCATCAGCCCGCACACTTCCGCCGGAAGAATCCCGACGCCGCGAGGCTATCGTTTTTTCGTCGACACCCTGCTCAAAATTCAGCCTCTGGACGCAGTTCAACTCCACCAACTGGAAAATCAGCTCCACCCGGCCGACAAGCAGCAGCTTATCGCTTCCGCCTCCCGCCTGCTGTCGGACCTGACCCAGTTTGCGGGCATTGTGATGACGCCAAAACGTCACTCGCCGGCCTTTAGCCATCTGGAATTCCTGCCGCTCTCGGAAAAACGCATTCTGCTAATCATTGTCACTACTGACGACAATGTGCAAAACCGCATCATCATGACCGACAAATCCTATTCCGCGTCAGAACTGACCCAGGCTGCCAATTTTTTCAACCAGAATTACGCCGGCAGCACGCTGGAAGACGCACGCACCCGCATGCAGGAAGAACTGAAACGCCTGCACCTCAACATGACCGCACTCATGTCCGCAGCCCTCGAGGCCAGCAGCCAGGCACTGCAACCCAGCGAAGGCTATGTCCTTTCGGGCGAAAAAAACCTGCTGCATGTGGACGACCTGTCTTCCAACATGACCTCGCTACGCAAGCTGTTCGATGCCTTCGAGCAGAAAACCACGCTGATCCAGCTGCTGGATGTCAGCCAGGGCGCGCAGGGGGTGCAGATATTCATCGGCGGCGAATCCGGCCACGTGCCGCTCGACGAATGCAGCGTCGTTACCGCCCCGTATGAAATAGATGGCCAGGTGGTCGGCACGCTGGGTGTCATCGGGCCGACCCGCATGGCTTACGAACGCGTCATCCCGATTGTGGACGTCACTGCCAAGCTGCTGGGCAGCGCACTCTCCTACCACTGAGAAAAAATGCCCTATCTTCCAGAGCCCCCCCACGCCCACGGCATTCCAGACAAAACCGGCATCCTGCTGATCAATCTCGGCACCCCGGACGCACCCACCCGGCAGGCGCTGCGCCCCTATCTCAAGCAGTTTCTGAGCGACCCGCGCGTGGTCGAAATTCCACGTCTGCTGTGGTGGCTGATTCTTAACGGCATCATTCTCAACACCCGCCCCGGCAAATCGGCGCAGAAGTACGCCCAGATCTGGACCCGCGAAGGCTCCCCGCTGTTCGCCCACACCCGCAAACAGGCGAAGATGCTGCAAGGCTACCTTGGGGAACGAACCAAGGCCCCACTGGCGATCGAATTCGCCATGCGTTATGGCAATCCGTCCGTGCCCTCGGCCATCGCGTCGCTGCGGGAACAGGGCTGTGAACGCATTCTCGCCTTGCCACTTTATCCGCAATACGCTGCGAGCAGCACGGCATCGGCGCTGGATGCGGTGTTCCAGACGCTGCTGGAGAGCCGCAACATGCCGGAACTGCGGACAGTAAAACATTATCACGACCACCCCGGTTATATAGACGCACTGGCCAACAGCGTGCGCGACCACTGGCAGCAGCATGGCCGCCCGGACCAGCTGATCATGAGCTTTCACGGCGTGCCCCGATACACGCTGGACAAGGGCGACCCCTATCACTGCGAATGCCATAAAACCGGGCGTCTGCTGGCTGAAGCGCTGGGCCTCACCCCCGATCGATTCCTGGTCACATTTCAGTCGCGCTTCGGTCGCGCCGAATGGATCCAGCCCTACACGGCCCCCACCCTGCAAATGCTGGGCAAAAAAGGGGTCAAAAGGGTGGACGTAATCTGCCCCGGCTTTGCCGCTGACTGCCTTGAAACCCTGGAAGAAATCGCCATGGAATGCAAGGCGGATTTCCTCAATGCCGGCGGTCAGGAATTTCATTACATCCCCTGCCTCAACGAGCGTGACGACTGGATCCGCGCCTTGTGCGACATCACCCTAAACCACCTGCAAGGCTGGCTGCAGGAGACGCCCGACCCCGCCACCGTCCAGGAAAGCAAGGCCCGCGCGCTTGCCATGGGGGCAAAGGATTAACGGATTGCCGCCCGGAATCATAAAAATGAGTGAAATGTGAAGCCGCTTGGGCTGCGCCCTTGCTGTGAAGTGTGAAATGTAAGAGCAGACTCCGGGGAGTGTTTTACATTTCACGCTTCACAAACAAAGCGCAGCGAGTGACTTCACGCTTCACAAAACTGTTTCACGTTAAAGTTCCGGCCCACGCTGCCGCTAAATAAAAGGCAAGCTTCCCCACCCAACAATCCCAAGAAAACGCTGGAAACTTGCATTTTTCTTCAAGGGATTGATCATGAAAATCGCCAGTTCAGACATCGTTTTAAGCAGCCAGCATAGCAGCGTGGAAAAACACTCGGTGCGCGAATCATTGCGCGCCTGGGCTGGAACGGAACGCCCGGATTTCGAGGGGCGCGGCAGGGCTGCCAATCGCCCCGCCGTGGACCGGGTTTCCATTTCCGAACGGGGCCAGGCGGCACAAAAATCCGATGCCGTTTCGGATACCCAGGAAGCCGTGGACAATGACCCGCGCATGCAATTGCTCATCAGCATGGTAGAAGCCATGACCGGCAGGAAAATCCGCATCCTGTCGATGAAAGACTTGCAGGTCACCAGCGCACCGTCGCAGGCGCCCCTGCAGGACCCCAAGACCGCCGGGAAACAGGTTGCTGCGCAGTCTGCCGGTTATGGCGTCGAATATGAGCGCCATGAAACCCATTACGAAGCCGAACAAACTCGTTTTCATGCCCGGGGCATCGTCAGAACCGCCGATGGCAGGGAAATCACCTTCGATCTGCAACTCTCCATGAGCCGCGAGTATCTGGAACAAAGCGATGTCAGCCTGCGCCTGGGCGATGCAGCGCAACAGGCTAAAGACCCTCTGGTTATCAACTTCAGTGGCAGCGCTGCTCAATTGACTGCCGCCAGGTTCAGCTTCGACCTCGATGCGGACGGCAGCGCCGAGCAGATTTCCTTTGTTGTCCCCGGCAGTGGCTTTCTCGCCCTCGACAAGAACCAGGATGGCAAGATCAACAACGGCAGCGAGCTGTTCGGCCCGGCCAGCGGCAACGGTTTCAGTGAGCTTGCGGCTTATGATCAGGACGGCAACCGGTGGATCGACGAGAACGATGCCGTATTTTCGCTACTCAAGGTATGGAGCAAGGACGCCCAGGGCAATGACCAGTTCGTGACACTGAAGGCAGTCGGTGTGGGTGCGCTGTACCTTGGCAATGCCTCGACTGAATTCAGCATCAAGGACGCCAGCAACCGCCTCGACGGCCAGATCCGCTCCACCGGCATCTATCTTGGCGAGGACGGCGCCGCCGGCACCATACAACAGGTTGACCTCGCCGTCTGAAACAGGCTGCTAGTGTAGTGCTCCATTCTGTTTGGAACTTAGCGCCGCGTGGAATCTGGTGTTGTAGGTCGGTCTTCAGACCGACCTACAGGCTCAGTGAATAAGCTCCAATAATTCTAAAGCACTACACTAGCTTCAAGCATTGACCGGATTTTCCCGCCCCCCTCGCCTCTGAAACACAATTTTTCAAAACCATGTGCTTGAAATGGGCAAAACAGCGCCCATGTTGCCTCCAGTTGATTAGGAGGCGATTCATGCAAGACGAGCAACCCACACTGGAACAACACGAAGAAACCACACAAACCGTGCCCATGGCTGAAGATGGCAAGATCGACACCATGCCCAGCCCGGAAGAGCTGCTCAAGCAGGCCGAGCTGGCTGCGCAGGAGCACCACGATGCCTGGCTGCGCGCCAAGGCGGATGCCGAAAACATCCGCAAACGCGCCCAGACCGACGTCGCCAATGCACACAAATACGCGGTGGAAAACTTTTCCAGCGAATTATTGGCAGTTAAGGACAGCCTGGAAGCAGCGTTAGCTGTGGAAACGGCCACCATTGAGAGTCTCAAGAGCGGTGTCGAACTGACCCTGAAGCAGCTGGTCTCCGCCTTTGAAAAATCCAGCATCGCCGAGCTCAATCCGGCCGGTGAAAAATTTGATCCACACAAGCACCAGGCCATCAGCATGGTGGACAGCGACGCCGAACCCAATACGGTAGTCACAGTATTGCAGAAAGGCTACCAGTTGCACGACCGCATCCTGCGCCCGGCGCTGGTCATGGTCGCAAAAGCCCGCGACGCGTAAGTTTTCAGAGCCGCTTGAAAGCCGCACACTCAACCCCACTTTAGCTGCAAGGGTTTTTCAGATACACGGTCATTGCGAGGAGCGAAGCGACGAAGCAATCTGTACTTAAACAGAAGCGAGATTGCTTCGCGTGGCTCGCAATGACTCAGCAGCACACCACAACGAATTTTGAATTTGCTTGATTAAATTAAGGAATAATCATGGGAAAAATCATCGGTATTGACCTGGGCACCACCAACTCCTGCGTATCCGTCATGGAAGGCGGCCAGCCCAAGGTAATCGAAAACTCCGAAGGCACGCGCACCACGCCTTCTATCGTGGCTTACGCCGAAGACGGCGAAATTCTGGCCGGCGCACCCGCCAAGCGCCAGGCTGTCACCAACCCCAAGAACACCCTGTATGCGGTCAAGCGCCTGATCGGCCGCCGCTTCGATGAGAAAGAAGTGCAGAAGGACATCGGCCTGATGCCCTACTCCATCGTCAAGGCCGACAACGGCGACGCCTGGGTGGAAGTGCGCGGCAAGAAAATGGCCCCGCCGGAAGTTTCCGCGCAAGTGCTGCGCAAGATGAAGAAAACCGCCGAAGATTACCTGGGCGAGGAAGTGACCGAAGCCGTCATCACCGTGCCGGCCTACTTCAACGACAGCCAGCGTCAGGCCACCAAGGACGCCGGCCGCATCGCCGGTCTGGAAGTCAAGCGCATCATCAACGAGCCGACTGCGGCCGCGCTGGCTTTCGGCATGGACAAGAAGGAAGGCGACCGCAAGATCGCGGTGTATGACCTGGGCGGCGGCACGTTCGACATCTCCATCATCGAGATCGCCGAAATCGACGGCGAGCACCAGTTCGAAGTGCTCTCCACCAACGGCGACACCTTCCTCGGCGGCGAAGATTTCGACAACCGCGTCATCGACTACCTGGCCGACGAATTCAAGAAAGAACAGGGCATCGACCTGCGCAACGACCTGCTGGCCAAGCAGCGCCTGAAGGAAGCCGCCGAAAAGGCCAAGATCGAGCTGTCCTCCAGCCAGCAGACCGAAGTCAACCTGCCTTACATCACCGCCGATGCGAGCGGGCCGAAGCATCTGGTGGTCAAAATCACCCGTGCCAAATTCGAATCGCTGGTGGAAGACCTGATCGAACGCACCATCGCCCCATGCAAACAAGCCATCAAGGATGCCGGCGTCAAGATCACCGATATCGAGGACATCATCCTGGTCGGCGGCCAGAGCCGCATGCCGCTGGTACAGGAGAAGGTCAAGGAATTCTTCGGCAAGGAGCCGCGCAAGGACGTAAACCCGGACGAAGCCGTGGCCGTTGGCGCATCCATCCAGGGCGGCGTGCTGCAAGGCGAAGTCAAGGACGTGCTGCTGCTCGACGTGACCCCGCTGTCTCTGGGTATCGAGACCATGGGCGGCGTGATGACCAAGCTGATCCAGAAAAACACCACCATCCCGACCAAGGCCTCGCAGGTGTTTTCCACCGCCGACGACAACCAGAATGCCGTGACCATCCACGTGCTGCAGGGCGAGCGCGATGTAGCTTCCGGCAACAAGAGCCTGGGCCAGTTCAACCTTTCCGACATCCCGCCGGCACCGCGCGGCATGCCGCAAATCGAAGTCACCTTCGACATCGACGCTAACGGCATCCTGCACGTATCCGCCAAGGACAAGGCCACCGGCAAGGAAAACAAGATCAAGATCCAGGCCAGCTCCGGCCTTTCCGATGAGGAAATCCGCCGCATGGAGCAGGACGCCGAGGCCCACGCCGAGGACGACCGCAAGACCGTGGAACTGGTCAACACCCGCAACCAGTGCGACTCCATGATCCACTCGGTGAAGAAATCACTGGGCGAATATGGCGACAAAATCAGCGCCGACGAGAAAGCCGCGATCGAAGCAGCCCTGAAGGATGCGGAAGAGGCGCTTAAAGGCAACGACAAGGACACCATCGAAGCCAAGACCAAGGCGCTTGCCGAAGCCTCGCACAAGCTGGCCGAAAAGATGTACGCCGAACAGCAACCGGGCCAGGCCGCAGGCGGCGAACACAAGCCTGAAGACGACAACGTGGTGGACGCCGAGTTCGAAGAAGTCAAAGACGAGAAGAAGTAAAGCGTGAAAAGTGAAAGGTGAAGCGTGAGACGGAACCACAAGGATCTGCGTGCCTGGCAATCAGCCATGCAACTGGTCGAAATGGTTTACCGTCTCACCTCCACTTTTCCCAGGGAGGAAATCTATGGGCTTTCCTCCCAAATGCGTCGAGCTGCAGTTTCAGTTCCATCCAATATTGCAGAAGGTGCAGCAAGGCAGAGCACCAAAGATTTGCTGCGTTTTTTGGTGATTGCAAGCGGTTCACTTGCCGAGCTTGACACACAATTGGAACTGTCGCTAAACATCGGCTACTGTCAGGACACTTCGACTCTGCAACTCAAGATTGATGAAGTTTCAGCCCTGACCCACGCACTCATGAAATCGCTAAAGGAACGCGAATGACGTCCCACATTTCACATTTCACACTTCACACTTCACACTCAAAATGAGCAAACGCGACTATTACGAAATCCTCGGCGTCAACCGCGACGCCTCGGATGATGAGATCAAGAAAGCCTACCGCAAGCTGGCGATGAAATACCATCCGGACCGCAATCCGGACAATCCCAAGGCGGAAGAACACTTCAAGGAAGCCAAGGAAGCCTACGAGATACTCTCGGACAGCGGCAAGCGCGGCGCTTACGACCAGTACGGCCATGCCGGGGTGGACCCGCAGGCCGGCATGGGTGGCGCTGGCGGTGCAGGCATGGGCGGATTTGCCGATGCCTTTGGCGACATCTTCGGCGACATCTTCGGCGGTGGCGGCGGGCGCGGCGGGCGTTCCAACGTCTATCGCGGCGCCGACCTGCGCTACAACCTGGAAATCTCGCTGGAAGACGCCGCACGCGGCGCGGAAACCAAGATCCGCATCCCCACCATGGAAAAGTGCGACACCTGCAATGGCACCGGCGCCAAGCCCGGCACCCAGCCGACCACCTGCACCACCTGCGGCGGCCACGGCCAGGTCAGGATGCAGCAGGGCTTCTTCTCCATCCAGCAAACCTGCCCGCGCTGCCACGGCAGCGGCAAGATGGTGCAAAGCCCCTGCGGCACCTGCCAGGGCTCCGGGCGCGTCAAGCAGCACAAGACGCTGGTGGTCAAGATTCCATCCGGCGTGGACGAAGGCGACCGCATCCGCCTCTCCGGCGAAGGCGAGGACGGCGTCAACGGCGGCCCACCAGGCGACCTCTACGTCGTCATCCAGATCAAGGCGCATGGCGTGTTCCAGCGCGACCACGACGACCTGCACTGCGAAATGCCGATCAGCTTCACCGTTGCCGCGCTGGGCGGAGAAATCGACATCCCCACCCTGGACGGCCACGCCAAGATCAAGATCCCCGCCGAAACCCAGAGCGGCAAGGTCTTCCGCCTGCGCGGCAAGGGCATCAAGGGCGTGCGCAGCCAGCACCACGGCGACCTGATGTGCCATGTCATCGTGGAAACGCCAGTCAGCCTGACCGAACGGCAGAAGGAATTGCTGCGCGAACTGGAAGATCTCAACCTGGCCGACGGCGACCGCCACAATCCGCGCGCCAAATCGTGGATGGACAAGGTCAAGGCGTTTTTCGGCCCGTAACGCTCATGGCGAGGGGGGTGACCCCTCCCCTGTCTCGCCAGAGTGAGCAGCTTGCTGCCACTCTCGGCGGGGACACTCCTTCGCGTGCGTTGTTCCGCTTCAGTGGAATACAACTACGGTGAAGCCCCCTGCGGTCTTGCGGGCGACATGGGAAGGCAGGAAGAGGGTACTCTTTGCGGCGCACGATTGACGCCTTAAGGAAACCGCCTTACATTTAGCCCATGATTGCCTTGGCCGACTATCCTCAACTGCACCTTATCGCGTGGAATCGCCGCGAGGATGATCTTGTCGAAGAACAAGAGGCGCTTGCACTTTATGAAGCGAACTGGCGCTTCGTGGCCCCCGAACAAATGGATGAGCCCGAGCGCCAACTTCTGCAGCGCCTCATTCGGCAATATGGGCATGGCGTCCTGAATGTGTAAGCGAGCGCATCACCAGCGTGTTTTCAAGCTTATGCAGGCCCTCGACGGCACATTACTTGAGCAAACAGAGTGCTACTTTGGCGGCGGCACGGCCATTGTGCTTTTGCTCGATGAATATCGGGAGTCTGTTGATGTTGACCTGATCTGCGCATCAGCAGAGGGTTACCGCGTCCTGAGAAACATTGCCTATGACCGGGGCCTGGCCGGTTTCTTTACGGAGGCGCCAAAACAACTCCGTGATTTAAAGGCAGACCGTTACGGCATTCGCACCTTTGTTGAAATTGACAATACACCCATAAAATTTGAAATCATTCGTGAAGACCGCATCCCTTTATCAGGAGAAATGAATTCGCTCTGGGGCATCCCGGTGTTATGCCGGACGGACATGTACGCGGAGAAATTGCTGGCGAATACCGATCGATATACAGACATCTCGACCGCCAGCCGGGACATTATCGACTTGGCACTCATGATCCAGAACTGGGGCCCCATTCCTGAAAGTGCATGGAAAAAGGTCAGAAATGCCTACGGCGAAAGTGCGGGGAAAGCCTTTAACAATGCCATCGCGATGATGGCCCACCCCGGACACCTTGCCGCATGCCTGAAGAAGCTCCAAATGGATGATTCCTGGCTGCAACGCATTCCACAGATTTTCAACCTCGCCGCCTTGACCGGCAAGTAAAAACCTAATTTCTGCTGTAAAACCTGGCAACAAAGATGCCCGGCGGTGATCGAGTCTACCCACTTCCCCGCGCCCGCCCATGTGACGCAAAACGTCACATCCTGACATTACACAACATACATTTTCGACTCATGCTCACTGGATAGCATGTCTTACTTACAATTCCCATGGCATGAGCACATCGACCAAAAACCAATAGCATATTTTTTATATTTGTTTTTTCAATGAGTTAACACAAACAATTCCGTGCCAGAATGACTTAACTGATCACAGCTGGCACGGACCGTGCTCAATACATCCCAAACACCTAATCCGTGTTTTCAAGTCACCCAAACCGAAACTGAGGAGAACTCACATGAAAAAAGTACAACAAGGTTTTACCCTGATCGAACTGATGATCGTGATTGCCATTATCGGCATTCTGGCTGCAGTCGCACTGCCCGCTTATACGGATTACACGATCCGCGCAAAGGTCACTGAAGGCATTGGCCTTGCAAGCTCCGCCAAAGCCACTGTATCCGAGAATCTCGCCAATGGCGCCACAGACAACTGTTCCGGCGTGCAGCACAGGCACCACAGGCTTGACCACGATCGGCTGCACCGCTGGCACCATTGACGCTTCTGTCAACACCGGCATCAACGGAGTGACAGTCACTTTTGATCTTGTGCCCACGGTCAATGCAACTACCGGCGGTGTAGAATGGGATTGCAACAACCCCAGTGACGCAAAATACGTTCCTGCAGAATGCCGTACCTAAATTGAGGCTATCGGGGTATTCACTGCAGCACCTCGATGTCACCCAAAAAACCCGGCTTTTGCCGGGTTTTTTATTTTCGAGCCTATATTCAGGAGGCTGTAGCAGCCCTCAGATAACAAACTGAACCAACATGCAAAATCCTGCCTGGCGTAGTACAGCAATCATATCTTCAAAGAGCGGTAAAGCCATTTTGCTTCCCCTCTCACCATCACATCAAATCCTCAAGCAATTGCCACACGCCAACGATTCAGATTATTCTTCCGTTATAACAGATAATTACACACAAATACAAGCAAGAACAAGAAACATACTCATGTCTGACAAATACAAACCAAGATCAAATCAGGACCGCCGCAACAATGACAAGGGGCCACCCACGGGATGGAAAGAGCGCCGACGCAATGCGGAACGCAGAATGCCGGAAGTAGAGGAAATTTCCATCGCCGAGTTCAAACGCCTCATGGCCGCGAATCGCCCACCAGAACCCAATACCGAAGAAAACCCCAGCTTCGACTGGGGTGAGGTCAGAAAACTTTAAGAGGCCTTTGGAGCAAATTACCGGGAGCGCTATAATGACGG
The DNA here is from genome assembly GCA_963741495.1 of uncultured Gammaproteobacteria bacterium. GTDB lineage: Bacteria > Pseudomonadota > Gammaproteobacteria > Burkholderiales > Sulfuricellaceae > Sulfurimicrobium. The sequence continues at coordinate 134,219 of CAVUID010000018.1, read as the reverse complement.
CCCGGTCCACGCTCCCGTAAATAGGCCGGAATTTCCACGACATCCACCCAGGATTCGCTGGATATTGATATTTAAAGGATTTTCATGAGTCTCAAGTGCGGTATCGTCGGCCTGCCCAATGTCGGCAAGTCCACCCTGTTCAACGCCATCACCAGTGCCGGCATCGCGGCGGAAAACTATCCCTTCTGCACCATCGAACCGAATATCGGCATTGTGGAAATCCCGGACCCACGGGTGGAAAAACTGGTGGAAATCGTCAAGCCGCAGAAAGTTCAGCACGCGATTATGGAATTCGTCGATATCGCCGGCCTGGTTGCCGGGGCGAGCAAAGGCGAAGGGCTGGGCAACAAATTCCTGGCCAACATCCGCGAGACCGATGCAATCGCTCATGTGGTGCGCTGCTTCGAGAACGTGGACGTGGTGCATGTATCCGGCAAGGTCGACCCGGTTTCAGATATCGAAGTGATCAACACTGAACTCGCGCTGGCCGATATGGAGACCGTCGAGAAAGCCATCCTGCGCAACAACAAGCTGGCCAAGTCCGGCGACAAGGAAGCTGTTCGAGTGATGGCGCTGCTGGAGAAAGTTCGCGCCACGCTGGACCAGGGACAACCTGCCCGCAGCCTTAATCTGGACAAGGATGATGCAGCCCTGCTCAAGCCGCTGTGCCTGATGACCATGAAGCCTACTATGTACATCGCCAACGTGGACGAGGGCGGCTTCAGCAACAACCCGCACCTTGATCGTGTGACCGAACTGGCCGCACGCGAAGGCTCGCCGGTGGTAGCGATCTGCGCCGCCATCGAGGGCGAGATCGCCGACCTTGAAGAGGCCGACAAGAAGGAATTTCTCGCCGACATGGGCCTCGAAGAACCCGGCCTCAACCGCGTCATTCGCGCCGCCTACAAGCTGCTCGGCCTGCAGACCTACTTCACTGCCGGCGTCAAGGAAGTGCGCGCCTGGACCATCCATATCGGCGACACCGGCCCACAGGCGGCCGGCGTGATCCACACCGACTTCGAACGCGGCTTCATCCGCGCCCAGACTATCTCCTTCGAGGACTTTGTTGCCTGCAAAGGTGAGCAGGGCGCCAAGGAAGCCGGCAAGATGCGCTCGGAAGGCAAGGAATACGTGGTGCATGATGGCGATGTCATGAATTTCCTGTTTAACGTTTAAGCTGTTTGGATTAGGATTGCACTTCCTCATTTAACGGATACCGCGGGAGAACCACATGAAAAAACTGATTATTGCCGCCATCGCACTGGCCTTGTCCAGCACTCTGGCTTATGCCGGTCCACAGCAGGAACGAATGAAAGAATGCAACGCGACTGCAAAAACCCAGGATCTCAAGGGGGATGAGCGAAAAGCCTTCATGAGTGACTGCCTGAGCGGCAAGGCATCTGAAGCCCCCAGCGACAAGACGCCGCAGCAGAACCGCATGGCGCAGTGCAACAAGGATGCTGGCGACAAGGCACTCAAGGGCGATGAGCGCAAAAAATTCATGAGCGGCTGCCTGAGTGGCAAGGAGCCGGAAGCAGCCAGCGCAAAGACACCCCAGCAGAACAAGATGAAACTATGCAACAAGGAAGCCGGCGACAAAGCGCTCAAGGGTGACGAGCGCAAAAAATTTATGAGCGATTGTTTGAAGAACTGACCTTTCGGGCAGGACTAACCTGCCCGCGCATTTTGTCCGGAACGGGGCCAGCGTATTTCTACGCTGGCCCCGTTTTGTTTCTGCCAAGCCCGATTGATCGAACCCATTGATCTTTCACGACGCTGGTGCTAGTTTGGAACCACTCGCCGCGCAAGGAGATATTCCATGCCAACTTGCTGCATCTGCCCCATGCCAGTCCGCTCCGGTTCTGGTGAATCATGACCGCTCAACACCTCCCGCTGCATCATGGTGCTCGGCATCGGCAATACCCTGCTGCAGGACGAGGGCGCTGGGATTCATGCCATGCGCCAACTGCAAAATGAGTTTTCCGGCTACGATGGCGTCGAATTCGTGGATGGCGGTACTTTAAGTTTCAGCCTGGCTGGGCCGATTGGCGAAGCGGCGTGCCTGCTGGTCATCGACGCTGCCGAGCTGGGAGCTGAACCCGGCACAGTCGGCGTATTTTGCGATGCCGAGATGGATCATTTCCTTGGCAATAACCGCAAGCGCAGCGTGCATGAAGTTGGTCTGCTGGACCTGCTGGCCGTTGCCTGTCTGACCGACAGCCTGCCGGCACAGCGGGCGCTGGTCGGCATCCAGCCTGAAATTGTCGACTGGGGCGAAACGCCCTCGGCAGCGGTAAGTGCCGCACTGCCGCTGGCCTGTGCGAAAGCCGGCGAGCTCATACGGAACTGGCGGGGATGAGCGCCAACGCCCCACCTCTGCTGCATGAGATCGCGACACTGCTGGACAGGCTGGCGCGAACCGGCGAGGGCGGCAACGTGCAGCTCCATGGGCTCCCGCTCCAGCCCGGCGACTACGAAGCCCTGCAGGAAGCGCTGGGCGAGGGCGAAATCAGCGCCGAACTCCAGGCACTGGGACCGACGCAGATTCGCGAAACCGCGCTGCATGGCGTATGGTGGGTCACGCATCGCAATGGTGAGCAGGAAGTGGTGGACGAGTCGATCGAGGTCACGCGCTGCCCGGCGATTCTGCAGACCCCGGCGGAGGATGTGACGGAAGCCGCACAGGTCTTGCGTGAGCGCTTGAGAGCGGCAAAGAAAGGAGAGCACGATGGCTGACGAGCATTCATTGGGCGAATTGTTGCGCGAACAGGGCATCTCCCGCCGCGGCTTCCTCAAATTCTGCGGTGCCATGGCCTCGCTCATGGCCCTGCCCAGCAGCATGGTTCCCGCCATTGCCGCCGCGCTGGAAAAAGCGCAGCGCCCCTCGGTGATCTGGCTCTCGTTCCAGGAATGCACCGGCTGCACCGAATCCCTGACCCGCTCCCACTCCCCTACCCTGGAAAGCCTGATCCTCAACGCCATTTCGCTGGACTATCACCACACCCTGCAAGCCGCCTCGGGTGAAGCGGCGGAAGCCGCGCGCGAAGCCGTGATGAAGCAGTTCTTCGGCAAATACCTGCTGGTGGTGGATGGCTCGATCCCCACCAAAGACGGCGGCGTGTATTCCACCATCGCCGGCATCAGCAATCTCGACATGCTGCACGAAGCCGCCAAAGGCGCTGCGGCAATCGTGGCAGTCGGCACTTGCGCGGCCTTCGGCGGCCTGCCCCATGCCAGCCCCAACCCCACCGGCGCAGTGGCGGTATCGGACATCATCAAGGACAAGCCGATCATCAATGTTTCCGGCTGCCCGCCCATCCCGGTGGTAATCACCGGCGTGCTGGTCCATTACCTGACTTTCGGCACGATCCCCGAACTGGACGACCTGGGGCGGCCCAAATCCTTCTACGGCGAATCCATTCACGACCGCTGCTACCGGCGCCCTTTCTACGATCAGGGCAAGTTCGCCAAAACCTTCGACGACGAGGGCGCGCGCAACGGCTGGTGCCTGTTCGAGCTGGGCTGCAAGGGGCCGACCACCTTCAACGCCTGCGCCACCACCAAGTGGAACCAGGGCACGAGCTTCCCGATCGAATCCGGTCATGGCTGTCTCGGCTGTTCCGAACCCGATTTCTGGGATGCAGGCAGCTTTTACCAGGCCCTTTCCACGCCGATCACGCCCGTGGGACGCGCCGCCGCTGTTGCCGCCGCAGCGGGCATCGTGGGCGGAGCCGCCATCGCCATGCACAACCGCCACACCAAGGCAGCCGCCAAAACCGCCCACCAGACCGTGACCATCGACGACCTGGAGAAACCCTCCGGAGAAGCGAAATGAGCGACATGGCCTTGCTGCTCTGGGCGCGCGGTCCGGGCCTGCAAATCGCCCTGACGGTCTTCATTATCGGAATGCTGCTCAAGCTGTTCGAAATCTTCAGCCTGGGGCGCAAGAAAGACCTTTCCACCCCGCGTCCGGGCAAGGCCTGGAGCGGATGGAAAACCATTTTCAGCCGCTCCCTGCCGGACCGGACCCTGCTGAAACGGACTTTCCCGACCTACCTCATGGGCTACACCTTCCACATCGGCTTTTTCATCGCCCTGCTGTTTTTTGCGCCCCACATCGAACTGTTCCGCAAGACGGTCGGCCTGGGCTGGCCCGCATTACCGACCACGCTGGTGGACGGCGTGACCCTTCTTTCCATCGTGGCCCTGCTGCTGATGCTGGGCTACCGCCTCTACCACCCGGTCAAGCGCTTCCTCTCCACTTTCGACGATTACGCATCCTGGGCGCTGACCATGGCCCCACTGCTGAGCGGCTACCTGGCCGTCCACCACCTGCTGCTGCCCTACACCCTGATGCTGGCCATACACATCCTGAGCGTGGAACTGCTGCTGGTCTTCATGCCCTTCACCAAACTCTTTCACACCGTGTCGCTGTTCATCTCCCGCTGGTACAACGGCGATGCGCTGGGACATAAAGGGGCGAGATTATGAGCAAGGAGCAGGGCCCGTGCGTAGCATGGGTGCGACTGGCTGCGAATAATCTCGGCTGCCGACACTCAGGCATCAAAACCTGTCACGTACTTTACGGAGGCAGCGTTATGAGCAAGGAGCAGGGCCCGTGCAAAGCATGGGTGCGACTGGCCGCGAGTAATCTCGGCTGCCGACACCCCTGCATTGAGCATGCCCCCTACAGTTCGGAGGCAACATTATGAGTGCATCTCTGGAACGCGGCCTTAACGCCTTTCGCGAGGTGATGGATGCGCCCATCGCCAGCTTCTTCAACAGCTGCGTGCATTGCGGCCTGTGCGCCGATGCCTGCCTGTTCCACACCGAGACCGGCGATCCGAAATACACCCCGATCCACAAGCTGGAACCCCTGCGCAAGCTGTGGAAGCGCGAATACACTCTGCTCGGCAAGCTGGCCTCGCTGGTCGGACTGGGCGAAACCATCAGCGACGCGGAGCTGGAGGAATGGAGCCCGCTGGTGTACGACAGCTGCACCCTGTGCGGCCGCTGCACCCTGGTGTGCCCGGTGGGTAACGACATCACCTACATGATCCGCAAGATGCGCGAAGGCATGGCGGCGGCCGGGCACGCGCCGGCAGGGCTGGTCGAGGCCTCGCGCAGAACCATTGAACTGGGCAGCCCGATGGGCATCAAGCTCAAGGCGTTCATGGCCCAGGTGCACGGGCAGGAAGAGGAAACCGGTCTCGAGATTCCGGTGGACAAGGCCGGCGACGGATTACCTGGTGATCATGTCCTCCATGGAAATCCTCGGCTACCCGGAATATCTCGGCTCGCTGGCGCGCATCTTCAAGCAGGCAGGCATCAGCTGGACGGTCTCCAGCGAGGCCTTCGAGGCGACCAACAGCGGCATCCAGATCGGCGTTTCCGACATCGCCCGGCAAATCGTCTCGCGCGTGGTCGATGCGGCGGAAAAACTCGGCGTGAAGTACGTCATCAGCCCGGAATGCGGCCACGCCTTCTCCGCCCTGCGCTGGGAGGGGCCGAATCTCATCGGCCGGCCATACAAGTTTGAAGTGGTGCATGTACTGGAACTGCTCGACCAGTTGCGCAAGGATGGCCGGCTCAAAACCGATGGCAAGACCGATGAGGCGCTCACCCTGCACGACCCCTGCCAGATCGTGCGGCGCGGCGGCATCGTGGCCGAGCCGCGCAACCTGGTCAACATGGTTGCCAGCGATTTCCGCGAAATGGAAGACCCGGGCATGTACAACTGGTGCTGCGGCGGCGGGGGCGGCGTCTCCGCGATCACCGGTGCCGAGGAACTGCGCTTCAAGGTGTTCAGGATCAAGAAGCGCCAGATCGAGGGCACGGGTGCGGGCACCATGGTCACCGCCTGCGCCAACTGCCGCAATGTGCTCGAGGAAGGCCTGGAGCACTACAAAATGGACACTAAAATGATCGGCATCACCGAACTGGTGGCCGAACATCTCAAACAGGAAGACGCATCATGAGCCAGCGTATCGTCGTCGACCCCATCACCCGCATCGAGGGCCACCTGCGCATCGAGGCGGAAACCAACGATCAGGGCGAAATCACCCGCGCCTCCAGCGCCGGCACCATGGTGCGCGGCATCGAGATCATCCTCCGGGGCCGCGACCCGCGCGATGCATGGGCCTTCGCACAGCGCATCTGCGGCGTGTGCACGCTGGTGCATGGCATCGCCTCGGTGCGCGCGGTGGAAAATGCGCTCGATTACAGGATTCCGCCCAACGCCCAGCTGATCCGCAACCTGATGATCGCGGCCCAGTATGTCCACGACCATGTGATGCACTTCTACCACCTGCACGCGCTCGACTGGGTGGACGTGGTTTCGGCGCTCCAGGCCGATCCGAAACGGACTTCCGAGCTGGCGCAAAGCCTGTCGAGCTATGCCAAATCCTCGCCCGGCTATTTCGCCGACACGCAGAAGAAGCTCAAAACCTTCGTCGAATCCGGCCAGCTCGGCATTTTCAGCAACGGCTACTGGGGCCACCCGGCCTACAAGCTGCCGCCGGAAGCCAACCTGATGGCGGTCGCGCATTATTTCGAAGCGCTGGTCTGGCAGCGCGACGTGGCGCAACTGCATACCATTTTCGGCGGCAAGAACCCCCACCCCAATTTCGTGGTGGGCGGCGTGCCGTGCGCCATCAGCGTCCATCCGGGCCATAAAGGCCGCGGCAAGGGCCCGCACTATCGCGGCGGGGCGGGCGCCACCGCGCTCAACATGGTGGGGCTGGAAAAGGTCAAGAATCTCATCGCCCAGATGCGCGACTTCGTCGATCAGGTGTATGTGCCGGATACGCTGGCCATCGCCGGTTTCTACAAGGAATGGTTCACTCAGGGTGAGGGCATCGGCAACTTCATGACCTATGGCGACTTCCCGGAAAAAGGCATGGACGACCCGGCCAGCTTCCTGATTCCGTCCGGGGTCATCCTCGACCGCGACCTGAGCAAGATTCACCCGGTGGACCTCAATGCCGAAGACCAGATCCAGGAATACGTCGCCCATTCATGGTACGACTACAGCGGCGGCAAGGAAAAAGGCCTGCATCCCTACCAGGGCGAAACCAGGCTCAACTACACCGGGCCGAAGCCGCCCTACCAGCACCTGGATACCGACGCTTCCTATTCCTGGATGAAATCGCCGCGCTGGCGCGGCAAGGCGGTCGAGGTCGGCCCGCTGGCGCGGGTGCTGATGCTGCATGCCAGGGGCCACGAACAGACCCGCGAACTGGTCGGCATGACGCTGAAAAAACTCGACCTGCCGGTCAGCGCCCTGTATTCCACCCTCGGCCGCACCGCTGCGCGCACGCTGGAAACCAAGATCATCGTCGATGCCATGCAGGGCTGGTACGACCAGCTGCTGGCCAACATCAAGGCAGGTGACGTGCGCACCTTCAACGAAACCCTGTGGGAGCCATCCTCCTGGCCGAAACTGGCCAAGGGCGTGGGCTACACCGAAGCGCCGCGCGGCGCGCTGGCGCACTGGATCGTCATCAAGGACCAGATCATCGACAACTATCAGGCGGTGGTGCCATCGACCTGGAATGCCGGACCGCGCGACACGGCGGGGCAGGACGGCCCCTACGAGGCCGCGCTCAAGGGACACAAGCTGCACGACCCGAAACAGCCGATCGAAATCCTGCGCACCATCCACAGCTTCGACCCGTGCATCGCCTGCGCCGTGCACGTGGTCGACCCGACAGGTGAAGAACTGGTGCAGGTCAAGGTAATATAAACCCTGAAAAAGCAGTTAACCGCAAAGATCGCAAGGGTCTACCCCGTGGTTGTATTCTGCTAAAGCGGAACAACACACGTGAAGGACGCAAAGGAATATGGCCGCTTGAGCGGCATACCCGATAGGCGAGCCGTTCAAATTCATTAACGCCTTGTTTGCGAGTTGGGCAATAAAAGGTTTCACCTAACTGGGCGCTCCAGTGGGACAGGCCAAAAGCTGCGCTTTTGTCCTGTCCCTGAGCTACGACGTTGGGCCTCTTGAAGCGATCGCATAGTCGCTTGACAGACGTACGTAATGGCGTACCATTTAGGCTTCTTTGAAGGAGCACAAAATGAACACACTTACCGCCAGCGAAGCTCGTGCCAATCTGTACCGGCTCATTGACCAAACAGTGGAGTCACACGAGCCGATCATAATTTCCGGCAAGCGCAGCAGCGCCGTTCTGCTCTCCGCGGAAGATTGGAGCGCAATTCAAGAAACCCTGTACCTATTGGCCGTGCCTGGCATGCGCGAGTCCATCAAGGCTGGTATGGCCGAACCCCTCGCAAAAAGCTCGAAGGAGCTTAAGTGGTGAGGTGGGCAGTTGTTTATGCCAAGCAAGCAATGAAGGATGCAAAGAAGCTTGCTGCAAGTGGCCTAAAATCAAAGGTGCAAGAATTGCTCGCGGTTCTTGCCAGCGACCCATTCCAAAATCCACCGCCTTTCGAAAAGTTAGTTGGTGATCTTGCTGGCGCATACTCCCGGCGCATCAATATTCAACACCGCATCGTGTATGAAGTCTTTTCCAAAGAGAAAACGGTTCGCGTCTTGCGTATGTGGACGCACTATGAATGAGAGGCCCAGCCCATCCGACAACGCGGACCTGCCGCATAAAACGCGGCAGGCAACATAATGTGCTCAGCCCCGTGAGCCGCCCTGTGGTTAACTGATTTTTCTGGGATAATAAATTCATGGAACATCTCCCCGCCAATTTCTCCGCGCTGCTGGCACTGGTTTTCGCACTCGGCATGCGGCACGGCTTCGACCCGGACCATCTCGCCACCATCGACGGCCTGACCCGCTTCAACGCCGCCGCCGAGCGGCGCGTTTCCCGCTGGTGCGGTTTCCTGTTTTCGCTGGGCCATGGCGTCATCGTCATGGCGGTGGCCATCAGCGTCGGGGTACTGGCGCAGGAATGGAAAGCCCCGCCCTGGCTGGAGGATGCCGGCGCCTGGATCTCGATCATATTTCTGACTCTGCTGGGCGCGATGAACCTGTTCGCTGTACTGAAAGCCGCGCCTGACCAGGTGGTCCGGCCCATCGGGCTGAAGGGCCGTCTGTTCGGGCGTCTCCAGCATGCCAGCCACCCCGCGCTGGTCGCGCTGGTCGGCGCCCTGTTTGCCCTGTCTTTCGATACCATGAGTCAGGCCGCCCTGTTTTCCGTCACTGCCGCCGCCCTGGGTGGATGGAAATATTCCCTGTTGATGGGCGCAACCTTCATGCTCGGCATGATGCTGACCGACGGCCTCAACGGCCTGTGGATTTCCCGCCTCATCCGGCGCAGCAATCAGATGGCCTGCCTGGCTTCGCGCATCATGAGCCTGTCGATCGCATCCCTGAGCCTGCTGGTGGCGGCCTTCGGCGCCGCAAAGTATTTCTCGCCCGCGGTCGATGCGTGGAGCGAAGGACGGGAAATGATGATGGGGGTTTTCGTCATTGCCGTGGTGGCGGGCAGCTTCCTGCTTGCGCGACGAATGTCTCGCCGCACGCCCTTGCCTGCTGACGCCTGATGCATGAAATGTCGCTCGCCGAGAGCGTGCTGGAGATTATCGAAAACAGCGCAGCGCAACATGGCAGCGCGAAAGTCCACGCCGTATGGCTGGAAATCGGCCAGCTCGCGGGCGTCGAAGTGGAAGCCATGCGCTTTTGCTTCGACGCCGTGACGCGCGGCAGCATCGCAGATGGCGCCCGGCTGGAAATCATTGAAACCCCGGGCACGGGGCGCTGTCTCAGCTGCGGAAGCTCGATTCAACTGATCGAGCGTTATGATCTTTGTCCCGAGTGCGACATGCCGGTGGAAGTCACCGGCGGCACGGAAATGCGGGTCAAGGAACTGGAAATGGAGTAAACCCAGAAACCCCTGAACAAGTGGTCATTGCGAGGAATGCAATGACGAAGCAATCTCGCAACTCGTTGAAATACAAGATTGCTTCGCTGCGCTCGCAAAGACCATGCACACTTGTTCTGGCCTTTCCTGGAAATGGAGAACTTAATGTGTACAACCTGCGGCTGCGGTAGCGGCGAACTGAAAATCGGCGGCAAGGCCCATACGCACGGCCACGATCAGGGCGAGCTGCGCTTCCGCCATCCCAACCATGAACACAGCCATGAGCATGACCACGCTCACGGCGAAACCTCGCGCCGGGTCCAGGTCGAGCTGGACATCCTGTCCAAGAACAACGCCTATGCACAGCACAACCGCCAGCATTTCGCCGCGCATGGCATTTTTGCCCTGAACCTGGTCTCCAGCCCCGGCTCCGGCAAGACCACGCTGCTCACCCGCACCATCGAACTGTTGCAGGGCGAACTGCCGGTGGCAGTGATCGAAGGCGACCAGCAGACCAGCTTCGATGCCGAGCGCATCCGCGCCACCGGGGTCTCCGCTGTGCAGATCAACACCGGCAAGGGCTGCCACCTCGATGCCCACATGATCGAACATGCCCTTGAAGACCTGAAACCGGATGACCACAGCCTGCTATTCATCGAGAACGTCGGCAACCTGGTATGCCCCGCCAGCTTTGACCTGGGCGAAGCGCACAAGGTGGTGATCCTGTCGGTCACCGAAGGCGAGGACAAACCGCTCAAATATCCGGACATGTTTGCCGCCGCCGACCTGATGCTGCTCAACAAGATCGATCTGTTACCCCATCTGTCCTTCGATGTGCAAAAATGTATCGAATATGCGAAACGGGTCAACCCCCGCATCCGCGTGCTTCTCACTTCCGCCACCAGCGGGGAGGGCATGGATGAATGGCTGGGTTGGCTGCGCGCGCGTGGGGTGTAACAATATCAGGGATTGATAGCGTTCAGAGGAGAGGAAGAAGAGATGAAAGCATTGCTCTTGATCGGATTGATGGCCATAGCTTTCACGGCTCAGGCTGATGTCTACCGATGCCAGGATACGGGCGGCAAAACCATTTACCAGGAAATGCCCTGCGAGAAAGCCAACCTGACAACGGTAAAAAAGCTGGAAAAGCCGGTAGGTGAACCGTCCCCCGAAGCCATAGAAAAAGCGCAGGCTGAATCCAGGGCACTGGTTCAGCGCTATAACGAGCGCAAGCAAGCCGAGCGGGAAGCGGCAAAAAAAGAAAAAGACCAGCTGCCAGCGACCCAGCCGCAGCCGGACGAGTACAAGGCTAGTGAACAGTAGCGACCACGCTGTTCCAGTCACTGCAAGTATTCGCGTACGCGGCCAGGTTCAGGGCGTTGGTTTCCGTCCCTTTGTTTATCGTGTAGCAAAGGAACTCGGCATTGCCGGCTGGGTGCGCAACGATGGCGAGGGGGTGGAAATCACGGCGCAGGGTGAGAAACACGCCATCAGCGACCTGCTCCGCCGCCTGAAATCGGACGCTCCGCCCTTGGCCCGTGTTACGTCGGTGGAAGCAAAAGAAAACATATTGCTCTCCCTTTTTCAGGATTTTTCCATACAGGAAAGTCAAGGCGGCCCTGCCCGCACCGCCATCGCACCCGATACCGCCACCTGCCCCGCCTGCCTGACCGAACTGTTCAACTCAACCGACCGCCGCTACCGCTACCCATTCATCAACTGCACCGACTGCGGCCCGCGCTACACCATCACCCGCCACCTGCCCTACGACCGCCCTTACACCAGCATGGCCAGCTTTCCGCTGTGTCCGGCATGCAGCCAGGAATACCGCAACCCCGAAACGCGCCGCTTCCACGCAGAGCCCAACGCCTGTCCGGTGTGCGGCCCGCAGCTTTCCCTGCGCGATGCCGTCGGGCAGGTCATCGAAACACCGGATGTCATCGCGACAACGCGTAGCCATGCTCAAGGCAGGAAAAATCCTCGCCATCAAGGGGCTGGGCGGCTTTCACCTTGTCTGCGATGCGCGCAATGCCGGGGCCGTTAGCCACACTGCGCGAGCGCAAGCAGCGCGAGGAAAAGCCCTTTGCAGTGATGGCGGCCAATACGGCGTCGCTGGGGAAAATAGTGAACATGAGCGCAGCGGAAACAGACCTGCTGCAAGCACGCGAGCGCCCCATCGTGCTGCTGCGCAAGCAACCGGGCTGCGATGAAGCTTTACCCGGCATTGCGCCAGGCATCGCCTGGCTGGGTGCAATGCTGCCCTACACCCCGCTGCATTACCTGCTATTCCACGAGGCGGCGAACAGGCCGTCCGGCACAACCTGGCTGGACCAGCCACAGGAACTGCTGCTGGTCATGACCAGCGCCAACCCCTGCGGTGAACCGCTGGTGATTGGCAACGACGAAGCGCTGGCGCGGCTGGGCAGCATTGCCGACGCCTTTGTGTTGCACGACCGCGATATCGTAGTGCGCTGCGACGACTCGGTGGTAAGAAACGCCACTGCTGCCACACTTCACACTTCACACTTCACACTTCACTCCCCGTTCCACTTCATCCGCCGCGCCCGTGGCTACACCCCGCGCGCCATTCTTTTGCCCCGCTCCGGCCCTTCCGTGCTGGCCTGCGGCGGCTGGTTCAAGAGCACAATATGCCTGACGCGCGGCAACGAAGCATTCATTTCCCAGCACCTGGGCGATCTCGACAACGCTCCGACCCGCGAGGCGCTGGAAGAAACGGTGGCGCACCTGATGAACGTGCTGGAAATCCGGCCCGAAATCGTCGCCCATGACCTGCATCCGGATTTTCACAGCAGCCGCTTTGCAACCGAATTCGCCGCTGAACGCGGCATACCGGCTATCGCCGTACAGCATCACCATGCCCACATCGCCGCCGTTCTGGCCGAGCATGGCAGCGACGAACCCGCGCTGGGGCTGGCGCTGGATGGCGTTGGTCTGGGCACCGATGGCTCGGCCTGGGGCGGCGAACTGCTTCGCCTCGAAAATGGACGCTGCGAACGCCTCGGCCATCTGGCAAACCTGCCACTGCCGGGCGGCGACCGCGCCGCACGCGAGCCGTGGCGCATGGCGGCCAGCGCGCTCCACGCACTTGGGCCGGGGCGATGAAATCAGCCAGCGCTTCGCCTTGCCCGCCGCCGATATGCTACGCCAGATGCTGGACAAGGGCGTCAATACGCCACTCACGTCGAGCTGTGGACGCCTGTTCGATGCCGCCGCGGGTTTGCTGGGGATCAGGAATATGGCCAGCTTCGAAGGCCAGGCGGCCATGCTGCTGGAAGGGCTGGCGGAAACGCATGGCACAGTTGCGCCGCTGCCCGATGGCTATACCTTGAACACAGATGGCACACTAAATTTTCTTCCCCTGCTCGGCGCACTGGCTGACACTCGCGACCCTGCCTACGGCGCGGCGCTGTTTCATGCTACCTTGGCGCACGGGCTGACGAAATGGGTGATGCAGGCTGCGCAGCAAAGCGGCATTAAAATCGTGGCATTGGGTGGCGGCTGTTTTCTCAATGCCATCCTCAGCCGGAATTTGCGCGATGCGCTGACAGAAGCAGGATTACGCGTTCTCGAAGCCCGACAGGTACCGCCCAACGATGGCGGCCTGAGCCTCGGGCAGGCGTGGGTGGCAATCAACAGAGGACTGGAATAATGTGTCTGGCAATCCCCGCCCTGGTGGCGGAAGTTCTTGAACACGACATGGCTGTCGTGGATGTGGGCGGCGTGCGCAAGACCATTTCCCTGGCGCTGGTGGACGGCGTGGCTGTGGGCGATTATGTGATCGTTCATGTGGGCTACGCCCTCAACCGGCTCGACCCGGAAGAAGCCGCCAAAACCCTGGCCCTGTTTGCAGAAATCAGCGCGGCGCTCGACGCCTCACCCGAATGAAATACATCGACGAATTCCGCGACGGCGCTCTGGCGCGCAAGCTGGCAGCGGACATTGCGCGCGAGGTGCAACCGGAACGCCGCTATGGCCTGATGGAGTTCTGCGGCGGCCACACCCACGCAGTCTACCGCTATGGCGTGCAGAACCTGCTGCCGCCCAATGTCAACCTGATCCATGGCCCGGGCTGCCCGGTATGCGTGCTCCCCATTGGGCGGCTGGATTACGCCATCCAGTTGACCCGCATCCCCGGCGTGATCCTCTGCACCTACGGCGACATGCTGCGCGTGCCGGGCTCGGGCGGCATGAGCCTGCTCAAGGCCAAGGCAGGTGGCGCAGACATCCGCATGATCTACTCCAGCGCCGATGCCCTGAAAATCGCCCAGGACCATCCGGACCGTGAAGTGGTGTTTTTCGCCATCGGCTTCGAGACCACCACGCCGCCCACCGCCGTGGCCATCCTGCAGGCCGAAGCGCAGGGGCTGAAAAATTTTTCCGTGATCTCCAACCACGTCCTCACCCCGGCCGCGATTTCCGCCATCATGAGCAGCGGAGAAGCCCGATGTAGATGGCGTGATCGGCCCCGCGCATGTTTCCACCGTGATCGGCAGTCAGCCCTACGAGCCCTTCGCCGCGCAATATCACCTGCCGGTGGTGATTGCCGGATTCGAGCCGCTCGACGTGATGCAGGCCATCCTGATGCTGGTGCGGCAATTGAACACGGGACGCGCCGAGGTGGAAAATGAATTCACCCGCGCCGTGTCGCGTGAGGGGAATCTCAAGGCACAGCGGCTGGTGGCAGAGGTTTTCGAGGTGCGCGAGGCATTCGAGTGGCGCGGCCTGGGCGTGGTGCCGCACAGTGGCCTCGCCATCCGGCCGCGTTTTGCGGATTTCGATGCGGAAAAGCGCTTCAGGCTGACTTATCAGCAGGTGGCCGACAATCCGGCCTGCGAATGCAGCGCGATTATCCGCGGAGTAAAGAAACCACTGGATTGCAAACTGTTCGGCGGCGTCTGCACGCCGGAAAATCCGATCGGCTCGTGCATGGTTTCATCGGAAGGCGCCTGCGCGGCGTATTACAGTTACGGACGCTACAAAGAGGATGTGGTTTGATGGCAAAAATCAGAAGGCGTTACATTCGTTCACTGGACCTGGAACAGGGCCGGGTGGACATGACGCACGGCAGCGGCGGGCGCGCCATGGCGCAAATGATCGAAGAGCTTTTTCTCGACGCTTTCGATAACGAGTTCCTGCGCCAGCTCAACGATCAGGCCAGCTTCAGCGTCCCGGCCGGGCGCATGGTGATGGCCACCGACAGCCACGTGGTCACGCCGCTGTTCTTTCCCGGCGGCGACATCGGCTCCCTGGCCGTGCACGGCACTATCAACGACGTCGCCATGTCGGGCGCGAAACCGCTTTATCTTTCCGCCGGATTCATTCTGGAAGAAGGCTTTCCGCTTGCCGACCTGAAGCGCATCGTCGATTCCATGGCCGCGGCATCCCGGGAAGCGGGCGTGCCCATCGTCACCGGCGACACCAAGGTGGTGGAACGCGGCAAGGCGGATGGCGTGTTCATCAACACCACCGGCATCGGTATCGTGCCCGAGGGCATCCATATCAGCGGCGAACGAGCCCAGCCGGGCGACCGGATTCTGCTCAGCGGCTTCATGGGCGACCATGGCGTGGCAGTCATGTCGCAGCGCGAGAATCTCACCTTCAGCTCGGCCATTCTCTCCGATTCAGCCGCCCTGCATGAGCTGGTGGCGGCCATGGTAGCCGCAGTGCCCGAGATTCACTGCCTGCGCGACCCGACCCGCGGCGGCGTCGCCACCACGCTCAACGAACTGGCACGGCAATCCGGCGTGGGCATGCTCATCCAGGAAACCAGCCTGCCGGTGCGCGAAGCCGTCAGCGCCACCTGCGAATTTCTCGGCCTCGACCCGCTTTACGTCGCCAACGAAGGCAAGCTGGTGGCGATTTGCCCGGCGGCATCGGCGGAACGGCTGCTGGAAACCATGAAAAACCACCCCCTCGGCCGCGACGCCGCCATCATTGGCGAGGTGGTCGCGGACAACCACGCCTTCGTGCAGATGGAAACATCCTTCGGCGGCAAGCGCATCGTGGACTGGCTGAGCGGAGAGCAGTTGCCGCGGATTTGCTGATTCAGAAATTAATCTATCGTTCACACCGCAGACCGTGCCAGGCTTTAACACGCCAGCACCGCCGCCAGTGAAAGCGGTATTAAGTATCTAGTGGTGGGAAAGGTGAAAGTGGCGCAGAAAATGGCTGACAGCAACATAGGCGCCAACCCAGCCCAGGATGGCGGAAAATCCCAGTAGCGCGACGGCATCCCCCGTGGCCAGCCCTTCCAGCCTGAAAGCTGATCCATAGAGGCTGCTAAGCCTGATTACGCTGACATTCAGCAGCTGGGTGCTGATGGCGATGATGACCCAGGCAGCCAGGCCGCCCAGCAGGCCCTGAAGTGCGCCGTGGTAGAGAAAAGGCAGACGGATGAAACGGTCGGTGGCGCCGATCAGCTTGCTGACCTCGATTTCTTCCTGCCGTGTGAGAATCTGCAAGCGGATGATGTTGCCCATGCCGGCAATCAGGCCGAAAGCCAGCAGAATGGCCAGCATGAAGGTAAGCTGCTGGCCCAGATCCAGCATGGCGTTCAGGCGTTTGACCCAGGCTGAATCGAGTTCCGCGGTTTCCACGCCTGGCCATTTCGAAACCTCACTACGCAGCTTGTCCAGCTGGGCTACATCGCTTTCCTTGGCAGTGAGGACGTAGGCGTCAGGCAGGGGGTTGTTCGGCAGGCCGGCGGTGAGGTCGCCCAGGCCATTACTTTCAGAAAGTGCCTTGAGCGCCTGATCGCGGCCGACAAAGCGGAATGTCTTGATTGCGGCGTGGCCCTTGAGTTGTTGTTCAATCTGGCGCTGCGTATCTTTACCGGCATCAAGTTTGAGAAACAGGCTGATCTGCGGCTGGGTTTCCATCGTATCGCCAGCCTGGCTGAGATTGGAGAGCAGCAGGTAGAGCCCGGCCGGCAGGCTGAGGGCGATGCCGATGACGCTGACCGTCACCAGCGTGGCAAGCGGCGTGCCGGCCAGCCGCCGCAAGGTGCCCATCAGGGTGCGCCAGTGGCGGCTCATGCGGCAAGGGTTCCGTGTTGCAGATGCAGGGTGCGTTCGCCGAAGCGCTCTATCAGGCGCTCGTCGTGGGTGACGATCAGCACGGTAACGCCAACCTGATTGAATGATTTGAACATTTCCAGAATATCGCTGGCATAAGCGCTGTCGAGATTGCCGGTGGGTTCGTCCGCCAGCAGGATGGAGGGGCGGTGGACAATGGCACGGGCGATGCACAGTCGCTGCTGCTCGCCACCGGAGAGAGCGATGGGCATGGTTTTTTCGCGCTCCAGCAGCCCGACCTTGTCGAGCGCGGCGCGTGAGCGCTTGGCGGCTTCATTGCGATCAAAACCCGTGATCTCGAGCGGCAGCATGACGTTATCGAAAACGCTGCGATCATAAAGCAGCTTGTGGTCCTGAAACATCAGGCCGAAGTTGCGCCGCAGGAACGGCACGGCCGCGCGACGAAGCTGGCTCAGATTCTGTCCGTTGATGATAATGCTGCCGCTGCTGGGTGGCTCGATGGCAGCAATCAGGTTGAGCAGCGTGCTTTTTCCCGCGCCGGAATGGCCGGTAATGAACACCATCTCCCCTTTTTCGATGGTGAAGCTGATGTTTTTCAGTGCTTCATAACCACCGGGATAACGTTTGCATACCTGGCTCAGGCTGATCATTTTTCTTCCGCGCCAAGTCCGCCCAGCGCCAGTTCGGCGGCCCGCAGCACGGCGCGCGCCTTGTTGCGGGTTTCTTCCCACTCGCTTTGCGGGACGGAATCGGCCACCACCCCGGCGCCGGCCTGCACGAACAGCGTGCCGTCCTTGATCACGGCAGTGCGAATCGCAATCGCCAGATCCATGTCGCCGTTGTAGCCGAGATAGCCGACAGCACCGCCATAGATGCCGCGTTTGGTCGGCTCCAGTTCGTCGATGATTTCCATAGCGCGCACTTTCGGGGCGCCGGACAGCGTGCCGGCAGGGAAGGTTGCACGCAACACATCCAGCGCAGAAACACCCGGTTTGCGCCGGCCTTCGACATTGGAAACGATGTGCATCACATGTGAATAGCGCTCGATGACCATTTTCTCGGACACTTGCACCGTGCCCGTTTCTGCGACACGGCCCACGTCGTTGCGTCCGAGGTCCATCAGCATCAGATGCTCGGCCAGCTCCTTGGGATCATTCAGCAGATCGGTCGCCAGCGCTTCGTCCTCTTCGCGGGTCTTGCCGCGCGGGCGGGTACCGGCGATCGGGCGCACGGTCACGGTATCGGATTCGAGCTGCACCAGAATTTCCGGCGAGGCGCCGACCACATGATGATCGCCCATATCGTAGTAGAACATGTAGGGTGACGGGTTCAGCGTGCGCAGCGCCCGGTACAGGGACAACGGCGAGGCGGCGTAGGGCTGGCTCATGCGCTGGGACAGCACCACCTGCATGATGTCGCCGTCAAAAATGTAGCGCTTGGCCTTTTCCACGGCGGCCTTGAATGCATCCTCGCCGAATTCGGAGTCAGCCTGCTGCGGCGCTGAAACCCGAGACTCGGGTATTTCTACCGGACGACGCAGCATGCTGCGCAGTTCCACAAGCCTTTCCTGTCCACGGGCGAAGGCATCCGCTTGACCCGGGTCGGCGTAGACGATGAGATAGATCTTGCCGGAAAGATTGTCCATCACCGCCAGTTCGTCGGACAGCAGCAGCAGGATGTCCGGCGCACCTATGACGTCCGGCTTGGTTGTGCCAGCCAGCTTTTTTTCGACATAGCGAATGGTGTCATAGCCGAAATATCCCGCCAGTCCGCCGGAAAAGCGCGGCTGGCCTGGCCGTTCAGCCACCTTGAGGCGAGCCATGTAGGACTCGATGAACTGCAGCGGGTCAGCGCTGGCGGTGCTTTCAAGAACAGCCTGGCCGCTTTCAACCGTAACCTGTTTGCCGCGCACCACGATACGGGTTTTGGCGGGCAGGCCGATGAATGAATAGCGCCCAAAACGTTCGCCGCCTTCTACTGATTCAAGCAGGTAGGAATAGGGCTGGTTGGCGAGCTTCAGGTAAAGAGAAAGCGGGGTGTCGAGATCGGCCAGCGTTTCCAGCGTAAGCGGGATGCGGTTGTAGCCTTCTGCGGCGAGACGGTTGAATTCCTGTTCGGTCATGGTGTGATTCCGTAAGTTGTACTGAAATGGGGAACGGCTGGCACTGCTTATTGCCAGGCACGCCATCGCCAGGAAAGCCCGACGCCTTTCAGTTCAACTTGCCGATTATTCATGAATCAGATTTTCACCATCAGTTTTGTGGCTTCCAGCAGGCTGGGCACCACGGCATCAAGGTCCAGTTCTTCCACGCTGCGGCCACGGTTGTAGCCATAGGGCACACAGAATACATGGCTGCCTGCCGCACGTGCAGCCTGGGTGTCGTTGAGAGAGTCGCCAATCAGCAGCAGTTCGGACGGCTCGATGCCGAAATGTTTGCACGCGTGTTGCAGCGGCAGCGGATCCGGCTTGCGCTTGGGCAGCGAATCACCGGACAGGATCAATTCGAAATAATCGAACAGGCCGGTATCTTTCAGCAGCGGCACAGTGAATTTTTCCGCCTTGTTGGTGATGCAGGCAAGGCGGTATCCCGCAGCCTTCATCGCCTGCAAGCCTTCCACCACGCCGGGAAACGGCCGGCTATCGCGGCTGACCACCTCGGCGTAGTGTTTTTCATAAATCGGCAAGGCCTTGGCGAACAAGTCCGCATCGGGTTCTGCGTCCATCTCGCGGGTGAGCACTCGCTTCACCAGGCGGGAAACGCCGTTGCCGATGTAGCTTGTGACAGTCGCCAGCTCCACCGGCGGCAGGGCAAGTTCCGCCGCCATGCGCGTAGCTGCCTCGGCCAGATCGGGTGCGGTGTTGAGCAGGGTGCCGTCGAGATCGATGACGATTGCCTTGAGGCGGAGGGGGAAAGTGGGTTTTGTCATGTATTTTAGTGTTTCGCAGGTTGTTCTGCTGCAGACTCGGCAGCTTGGTCGCCATCAGGCTTGGTCTCGCCCTCGACGGCTGCTTCTTCGGCCGGCTTTTCAGCGCCGTGGACAGCTTCTTTCTTTTCCGTATCGGCACGTTTCCAGCCGGTGAGAATAGACGTGGGCGTATAGGTGCTGTTTTCCTTCATGCAGTCTTCAGGCAGTTTGTCCGACAGGCGACAAGCAAAGCCGATGGATTCGCCGTCCTTGCCTTTGTCGCCGCCGCTCAGCATCTCGCAACCCGCCAGCGGCAGCGCCGCGGCCAGCAGCAAGAGTGAAACGGCGCGCCTGAACATGATGGCGATTAAACCTTGGCCAGTTCGGCACGCATCGCGGCGATGATGGAGTCAAAGCGATGCGGGTCGCTGTCTTTTGCGGCACCGAATACGGCAGAACCGGCGACAAAAGTATCCACACCAGCGCGGGCGACTTCCAGAATGTTGCCGGGGCCAACGCCGCCGTCAATTTCCAGGCTGATATCCAGGCCGCGCGCATCGATCATCTGGCGAACCTTGCGGGCTTTGTCGAGCACGTAGGGAATGAATTTCTGACCGCCGAAACCGGGGTTGACCGACATCAGCAGCACCATGTCGAGTTTGTCCAGGGTGTATTCCAGCACGTCCAGCGGCGTGGCCGGGTTGAATACCAGGCCGGCCTTGCAGCCACTTTCCTTGATCAAGCCGATGGTGCGGTCGACATGCTCGGAAGCTTCTGGGTGAAAAGTGATATAAGTGGCGCCCGCCTTGGCGAAGTCGGGGATGATACGGTCCACTGGCTTGACCATCAGATGCACGTCGATTGGCGCGGTCACACCGTGCTTGCGCAGGGCTTCGCACACCAGCGGTCCGATGGTCAGGTTGGGCACATAATGGTTGTCCATCACATCGAAGTGAACGATGTCCGCGCCGGAGGCGAGCACGTTGTCCACGTCCTGGCCGAGATTGGCAAAGTTGGCCGAGAGGATGCTGGGCGCAATACGATATTGAGGCATGATGTTTCCTTAAAGAAGGCGGGGAAATTTGCATTTTAACCCTAATTCACCTTACGGGCGCAAGGGCAGTGCTATATGTACGAGCCCAAACTCTGGATTCCGCCCGACATTTATGTCGGGGCATCGTCGGCGGGCATGAGCCACTTGCCAATCACCCGTTCCGCCTCTTCCATGCCCTGGTGCTTGGGGCTGGAAAACAACTGAACAGTAGCGCCCGGGTAAACTTCCTGCAAACCTTTCTCCACCGTGCGCAACGTGGCAGTTGCCTGCTGGCGGGTCAATTTGTCCGATTTGGTCAACAGCACATGTACCGGTTTTCCGGTCGGCTGGAACCACTCCAGCATCTGCCGATCCAGGTCTGTCAAAGGGCGGCGTGCATCCATGATGAGCACCAGACCGCATAACGAAGACCGGGTTTGCAAATAGGCACTCAGCACCGAACGCCAATGCAGGCGCATTTTTTCCGGCACCTTGGCGTAACCATAACCCGGCAGATCCACCAGATAGCGGTCTTCACCCAGGCTGAAAAAATTGATCAGCTGGGTGCGCCCCGGCGTTTTGCTGACGAAAGCAAGCCGGTTTCGGTTGGACAACGTATTGATTGCGCTCGATTTGCCCGAATTGGAGCGGCCGGCAAAAGCCACCTCGCGCCCGAACGGCGGGGGCAGATCGTGCAAATCATTGGCGGAAATATGAAACTGTGCGTGCTGAAGTAAAGCCATGGAAAATTTTTCTATCAAAGTGGCATGATAGCTTACTCTTGGTATAGAATTGTCAACTTTTAAATCTCAAAAGAACTGTCTAAGGGAGTCGGAGAATGAAACAAACCATGGCGATGATGGCGATAGCGGGTGTAATGGCCGCATCTTCAGCACTGGCACAAACTGCCGCCAAGGGCGATCCTGCCAAGGCTCAAGAGATCGCGACGACGGTTTGCGTTGCCTGTCACAACGCCGATGGCAATAGCACTGCGCCAGCCAACCCAAAACTGGCGGGGCAGCATCCCGAATACATCACCAAGCAATTGGCCGACTTCAAATCCGGTGAGCGCAAAAGCGCCATCATGGCAGGCATGGTTGCCGCCCTGACACCGGAAGACATGAAAAACCTGGGCGCCTACTTCGCCCAGAATAAGGTTACTCCCGGCAGCGCCCAGAACAAGGATCTGATCGCGCTAGGACAGAAAATCTACAGGGGCGGCAACCAAGCCAGCGGCGTACCCGCCTGCGCTTCCTGCCATGGCCCGAACGGTGCTGGCATTCCAGTTCAGTTCCCGGCACTCCACGGCCAGCATGGCGAGTACACCTTGGCCGAGCTGAAGAAATTCCGTAGCGGCGAGCGCTCCAACGATGCTGCAAAAATGATGCGCGTCATCGTCTCCAAAATGACAGATCAGGAAATGGCTGCTGTGGCGGAATACATCTCCGGCCTGAACTAAAGCAATCCACGGGCAACCGTAAACAGACAAGGGTGGCGCAAGTCACCCTTTTTTGTCCGCGCCAGTTTTTATATCGTGACCCATCAAAACCCATCACACCGCAATCTGGCTCAGGGCCTGTATGAACTGCTGAGTTCGATGCGCTTTGCCATCAGCCTGCTCACCGTGCTGGCAATCGCTTCGGTCATTGGCACCGTGCTCAAGCAAAACGAGCCATACCCGAACTACATCATGCAGTTTGGCCAATTCTGGTTTCAGACTTTTGAAATGCTGGGACTGTACGATGTTTATCACGCCAGCTGGTTCCTCCTCATTCTGGCGTTCCTGATCCTCTCCACCAGCCTGTGCATTTATCGCAATACACCGCTGATGCTGCGCGAGATGCGCACCTTCCGCGAACACGCCACAGAAACCTCACTACGGGCCTTTCACCATCGGGCTGAATATGCCACAGGCCTGCCTGCGGCCACATTAACCCACCGTCTTGGCAATTACCTTCAGGGTCAGGGCTTTCGCGCCAAACTGGGCGCGCCCAATGAAGCCGGGGATGTCCTGATTGCCGCAAAGGCCGGCAGCTACCACCGCATCGGCTACATACTCACGCACGCCGGCATTGTGGTGATTTGCCTGGGTGGGCTGATAGACGGAAACATTCCGCTCAAGGCACAGCAATTGCTGGGCTGGAAAACCATCGAAACCCGGGATATTCCGCAGAGCGAGGTACCCGCCATTAGCCGTCTGTCGCCCGCCAATCTGTCTTTCCGCGGCGGCGTGACCATCCCTGAAGGTGCCGGCGCCGATGTTGTTTTCATCCATATCGCCGACGGATACCTGGTTCAGGATCTGCCCTTCGACATCAAGCTGAATAAATTCCGGGTAGAGCATTATCCCACCGGCCAGCCAAAATCCTTCGAGAGCGACATCACGCTGATCGACAAAGCCACCCAGGAAAATATTTCCCGCACCATTAGC
Source organism: uncultured Gammaproteobacteria bacterium (assembly GCA_963741495.1). GTDB lineage: Bacteria > Pseudomonadota > Gammaproteobacteria > Burkholderiales > Sulfuricellaceae > Sulfurimicrobium. Next base: position 110,963 of record CAVUID010000018.1, on the reverse strand, counting down.
GTCAACCATCCGCTGATTTACAAGGGTATTGCGATTTATCAGGCCAGCTTCGGTGATGGCGGCACGCGCCTCAACATGAAAGGCTGGAATCTGTTCAGCCCGAGCCACAAGCCTTTCGACATGAAAGGCGTGGTCAAGGAATCCAGCCAGCTTTCCAACAACGACGCCACTTACACCGTGGAATTTAGCGAGTTCCGCAAATTTAATATCGAGAACTTCAGTCATGAGGATGGCGGCGCTAACGCCTGGGATAATCTGAACAAGTTTTTCCAGACCGGCAGTGCCAAGCGCGAAAAAAACGACTTGCGTAACGTTGGCCCCAGTTTCCAGTACAAAATCCGTGACGCTCAGGGCCAGGCGCAGGAGTATTTCAACTACATGCTGCCGATCCAGCTCGAAGATCACTGGTACCTGCTCTCGGGCATGCGCATGGCGCCTAATGAGCCGTTCCGCTACATTCGTTTCCCGCTGGATGGGCAAAGCAAGATTGACGGCTTCATGCGCCTTCGCGCCGTGCTGCTGGACAAACAGGCCCACCCAGAAATCGCGCGCCGCTTCGCCGAATTTGCCTTGCAGGGTGAAGCAATAGACCCCAAACTGCTGGCCAAACTGGCAGACAGTACAACCAAAGTGCTCAATGTATTTGCCAGTGGCGGATTTGAAGCCATGGCCAAATTCATCGAGCAAAGCGTGCCCGCCGCCGAACAGGAAAAAGCAGCCCAGACTTATATCAAGATCCTCGAAAGCGCAACACTCTCGGCCTGGCATGCAGCCCAGACGCGTGCCGGCCAGCCTGTCGCCATGGACGATGAAAACAGGCGTTTTGTGCGTGACAGCCTCAATACCGCCAGTGACCTGTTCGCCTACGGCGCACCGGTCTATCTCCAGCTGGCGGAATTCGAGGAAGTCATGGCGAGCGGCCTGCAACTGACCCGCTCCCCAGGCCAGAATATTGTCTATGGCGGCTGTGTTTTGCTGATTCTGGGTGTATTTTTCATGTTCTATATCAGGGAACGCCGTATCTGGCTGCTGGTCCAACCCCGACTAGGAACGGTATTGTTCGCAACATCCAGCAATCGAAAGACGATGGACTTCGAGCAAGAATTCAGCCGCCACAAGACGCATCTGGCGGCACTGCTAAAGGAATGACGCATGGATTTGACGGACAAGACACTCGACTATCACGCCCGGCCCTCCCTCCTCAGATCCCTCTCGTGGTTTGACTGGCTATATGCACTGGTGCTGGCAGGCGGCAGCATTTACGCTTTCCGCCTTTACGGCGACTACATGGATGCCTATGAAAAGGGCATCCTGTTCCTGACAGCCGCAGGCATGATCTGGCAGGGGTGGTTCTGGAAGCCATTCCGCGTCCTGCTGCTGGTGGTGGCCGCCCTGAGCCTGTTCGGCATCAGCCAGTATCACGGCCAACTGGGGCGCGCGGAACAGGCTTTCTTCCTGAAATTCTTCTTCGGCAGCCAGACCGCCATCATGTGGATGAGCGCCCTGTTTGTGCTCGCCACCGCCAGCTACTGGTTCGCCCTGCTGACCCGCTCCGCCTTTACCGCCAGGGTTGCCAGCGCCATCACCTGGAGTGCGGTGGTGATGGGCTTTGTCGGCCTGATGACACGCTGGTACGAGTCTTACCTGATCGGCCCGGATGTCGGCCACATCCCGCTCAGCAACCTGTACGAAGTTTTCATCCTGTTTGCCATTCTCACCGCGCTGATGTATCTCTATTACGAGCAGCGCTACCAGAACCGCCAGCTGGGCAGCTTCGTGCTGCCGGTCATCAGCACGGCTGTGGGCTTCCTGTTGTGGTATACCTTCGATCGCCAGGCGCATGAAATTCAGCCGCTGGTCCCGGCGCTGCAATCCTACTGGATGAAAATTCACGTCCCGGCCAACTTCATCGGCTACGGCGCTTTTGCACTGGCCGCGAGCGTTGGCTTCGCCTATCTGCTGGTCGGAAAGGGCATCCTGGCAAGCCGCCTGCCCGCCCTCGACCTGCTTGACGACCTGATGTACAAATCAGTCGCCATCGGTTTTGCCTTCTTCACCATCGCCACCATCCTCGGCGCCATGTGGGCAGCCGAAGCATGGGGCGGCTACTGGTCATGGGATCCCAAGGAAACCTGGGCGCTGATCGTCTGGCTGAATTACGCCGCCTGGCTCCATCTGCGTCTGGTCAAGGGGCTGCGCGGCCCGTTGCTGGCATGGTGGGCGGTGATCGGGCTATTTGTAACGGCCTTCGCCTTCCTTGGCGTCAACATGTTCCTGTCCGGGCTGCATTCATACGGCACCCTATAGACTGAGGAAATATCATGAACCGCTTTCTCTTTGCCATCCTGTTCCTTTTTTCTGCGAGCTCTGTCCACGCTGCACTTCCCGTCAAGGGTGATGCAAACAAGGGCAAAGCCATCTCTACCCGGGCTTGCATCGCCTGCCACGGTCCCGACGGCAACGGCATCTCCCCGCCCAACCCGGACTATCCAAAACTCGCTGCAAAACAACCGGAATATCTGCTCAAGCAGCTCAAGGACTTCAAGGCAGGCAAGCGCAAGAATGACATCATGTCTGCCATGGTGGCCAATCTGAGTCCGGATGACATGTCTAATCTGGCGATCTTTTTTTCAGAACAGAAAAACAAACCCGGCATCGTGAGCAATCCGGAACTGCTCGAGTTCGGCAAGAAATTCTTCGCCAATGGGAACCCCGACCTGGGCGTACCGGCCTGTGCCGGCTGCCACCAGCCGGACGGAAGCGGCACCAGCACTTACCCGCATCTGGCGGGCCAGCATGCCAGTTACGTATACCAGCAGTTAAAACGCTTCGCCAGCGGCGAGCGCGACAATGATCGCGGTTTGGTCATGCAGTCTCTGGCGCTACGGATGACCGAGCAGGAAATGAAAGCCGTTGCTGAATACGTTGCCAGCCTGAAGTAACCACTGATGGAAGGATTTGCACCATGAAAACAGCATTTCTGATTAGCCTGACCCTGAGCCTGGCCGCCCTCTCGCCCGTCCATGCTGCCCCTCCTTCGCAACCGAAGGCCCCAGGGATAGAGTCTCCCGGTTACGATTGGGAGGCGCACTCGGGGGAGGAAGCGATTCTGTTGAAAATGAAGGGAGATGTGGGTCGCGGCAAAATCGCCTACCAGGGCTGCCAGGGCTGCCACAAACCCGATGCCTCGGGTCTGCCGGATGGCGCTTACCCGCAACTGGCGGGACAACACCTCACAGTGCTGATCAAGCAAATTTCCGATGTACGTGAAGGGCGGCGCGATAATCCGAAAATGTTCCCCTTTGCCGGCAAGCATGTAATGGACACGCAGGAAGTGGCCGACATTGCCGCCTACCTCAACAGTCTGCCGATACCCGGCAACAATGGCAAAGGCCCGGGAAGCGACCTGGCGCGCGGCAAGGCGCTATATCAGAAGGATTGCGCCACCTGTCATGGTGAACGCGGCGAAGGCAATGCCGTGAAATTCTATCCCGTCACCAAAGGCCAGCATTACAGCTACCTGGTTCGCCAGGTCACGGCCATCCGCGACGGCAATCGCCGCAACGCCAATCCAAAGATGGTCAAGGTGGTGAAACGCTATTCCACCAGCGACATCAGTGCGGTGGCAGATTACATCTCCCGCATCGACCTGCCGAAATAGGTTCTAACCCGCCTCTGGGTGCTGGCCGCGCAGGACTGAAATCAGTTCTATCACAGGCTCACTCACCGGCTCAAGTTTGCGCCGCATCAGTGAGCCAATGGCGGTCGTGCGCGATAAAATTGGCGCCACGCTGAACTCGCCTATCTCGGCAAGGATCATCAAGGCTCGCAGCGCTGACAGGCATTGGGGTGCAACGGCAAGTACGGCTGCCAGTTCACTGTCTGGAGCATCCAGTCGCTGCTGCGCCATCGCTATCGCGCCCTTAAGATCCAGTTCCCCACCTCCCTCATGCCGCAATGCGCCAAAATAAGCCCCCATGACATAAAACATGGCACGTGCCACATCCTGATCCGCAGGGCGCCGCAACACATCATCGCAGGCAGCAAGAAAAGTCTGGCCGGAAGCTGACAGCACCCGCACCAACTGTCGTGCATAAGGGTTTCCGGTCTGCACCAGGGGGGCCAGCAGGGCAGTCAGCTCTTCCTGATCGGCCCTTGCCGCGCCTTGCCCCGGCAAGGTATCCGGCATGGCAGCGAGAAAGCCGACATAGTAGGCATTGTCGCTTTTTGCCCGATTCCACAGGCGCGACTGAGTTTGTTCATCGAGCAGCCCCGGCTGGAGCACGATGCGGATGGTGTCGATCACCACGTGGGGGCTGGTCTCAAACGGCAAATGCTCCACCAGATAGTTTGCCAGCACCGGCCCCATGCTTCCCCGCGAAACCACTTCCCGCTCCAGCATGCGCCGCGCATTGTCTCCACTCTTAGAACACCACCAGGCCCGGCGTGCCAGCTCATCCGTGAGGCGGGGTGAATAAGCGACAGAAACGACCGCTTCCTCATCCCCCAGGAGCAGCAACTTGTCGATATTGTCGCCGGAATTCTGACCCATGCGCGTCCAGCGCTGGATGAACAGGGGATAACCGCCGGGTGAGCCGAGCGCATGGCCGGACAGCATTTCGCGCACCAGGCGCAGGTACTGCTCCTTGCGCCCGGTCGGGTGCAGCGCAACACGCGCCTCGCCTTTTTCAGTCAGGGCGTACAGGGTAGAAGTATTTTCATCGATGCGTACCGCCTGCAATTCGTGTGTCAGCAGGACATTGAGGCGCAGGGCATCTTCGCTGGAGAATTCCATTAGTTGAGCTGTATCCTTTGCCCCCACGGCACCGGCGCCTTGCCCTTGACCAGCCAGAGGGTGGGGAAATCCGGCGCCTGTTTGGGAAAATCACCTTCGGCGTCGGTAAAATAAAGCAGCAGGTCCGGCTGCCTGCCGTGGCGGGAAAGCCATTCGAATACCGGCACAAAGCTGGTGCCGCCACCGCCCTTGATGTGCGCCGGCAATCTCAATTCTTCCCACGGCTCGAACTCCCACGGCGCATCCTCCGCCACGGCGGTATCGCAAGCCAGCAGGGTGACCTTGGCGCGCATCTGGCCCTTCAGCGCATTCACTTCGGAAAGGAACTGGGAGAGCTCCTGCTCGCCCACCGAGCCGCTGGTATCCAGCGCCACCACCAGATCCACCTGACCGCTGCGCAGGGAGGGAAAGATCACCTGCCCTTCTCTTCTTGAGGGCCGCATATAGCTGTAATCGTCTCGCGCCGCCTGGGTCATGTAGCGCGCCAGCAGCATGCGCCACGGCAACTGCGGCTGCAGCAGATGATCCACCATGCGCGCCAGGGCGCCGCCCATCTTGCCTGCGGCCATGGCCTGCTGGGCGGCGGCGGCCATGCGCTGCTGCCACTGGCGGCCCAGTTCGTCGCGCTCCTTCGCGCTCAGGGGCGGCGGCTGTGCTGCGCCGCCCTGTCCATCCTGCTGGTCCTGCTGCTGGCCGCCCCCGCTGCCATCGCTATCATCCTTCTGCTGCTTGCCGCTGCCTCCGCCGCCATCCTGCTGCGGCTCCTGATCGTTCTCGCCCTCCTGCCCGCCTTCCGACTCTTCGTTATCGTAAAGGTGCTGGTCCATGGTCTGGTCGGAGTTGTTGTCGCCGATGCAAGGGTAAATTTCCTCCGCCGTCATGCCTTCGTAGGCATCCAGCAACAGCACGCCCGGCGGCGGTTTCAGGCCGTCCGCCACCAGCAGGGGATTGATGGCGTGATCGCAGGCCACGTCCCAGCGGTGTTTGACGCGATGCTGGCGACGAGCGAAGTGAGACAGAGCGCAATGCAGCGCCTCGTGCGCCAGCACGAACTGGGTTTCTTCCAGCGTCAGCGCGGCGATGTATTCCGGGTTGTAGTAGAACTTGCGCGCGTCGGTGGCGGAAGTGGGACACCATTTGGCATTCGCCGCGACCATGGGCAGTCGCAGCGCCAGCGCACCCAGAAAGGGCTTGTCGAGAATCAGCCGGGTGCGGGCGGCAGCGAGCTTGGTTTCGATCGAGGTGTCAAACATGTTTTAACCACGAAGGACGCAAAGGTGCGCGAAGGAAAAGCCAAAACAGGAACGCGGTGTTGATTTACCTTGCGTACCTTTGCGCCCTTTGCGGTTCAAGGTTTTTCCTGTCGGCAAGAAACTACATCTCATACAGCATGATGTCGGCCACGGCATTGGCCCATTGCGAAAACTGCGGCACCTTGAACAACTGCTGGCCGATGGCGCGATGCATGTCCGACACCAGCATGATGCCCATTTCGCGCAGCGGGAAACGGGTGGCGTAATCGAGGATATGGCCATGCGCTGCTGCCGCTTCAGGCGTGTCCTTGACGCGAATGGCGCGGCCAACCAGCGCTGAAGCGACCGCGTATTGCAGATCCACTTCATGCGGCACCTCGGTGGCTTCGCCGCGCACGATAGCGTCGATGTCCGGCATCTTGCCGAGATTATCCACGAAGGCATGCAATTCCAGGCCGGCAGCCGGCCCGACACAGGCCTGCAGCGAGCCGAGCAGCAATTCCGGCATATCGCCGAACTTCTGTAGCGCACGATGCGCAAACTCCCAGGAGCGGGGCGAGGGGAAGGCCACCGGATTGTGCGCCGGATCAAAATCGAACAGCAATTCCGGGCGGAAACGCAGGAATGCGATCAGGCGCTCGTCGATGCCGACGTGGTAAGCCCACGCCACCCAGTCGTCGAGATGCGCTTCCACCTCGAAGTGGGAAAAACGGTTCGCCAGCGGGGCTGGCATGGTATAGGTCACGCCGCGGTCGCCCTGGCGGTTGCCGGCGGCGAAAATGGCCCAGCCATCGGGTACGCGGTAATTGCCCAGGCGACGGTCAAGAATGAGCTGGTAGGCGGCGGCAGACACACTGGGCGGCGCGGAAGTGATTTCATCGAGAAACAGCACGCCAACCGGGCCATGACGCTCGGCGTCGGGCAGCATGGCCGGTATCGCCCATTCCACGTGGTCCTCGATGCGGAACGGGATGCCGCGCAGGTCGGAGGGCTCCATCTGCGACAAACGAATATCCACCACCGGCGCCTGATGACGTGCCGCCACCTGGGCAATGATCTGCGACTTGCCCACGCCCGGCGGGCCCCACAGCATGACAGGCGTGTGGTGGCCTTCAGCGGCGCTGGTAAATTCGCGGTCCAATATCGTCATTAATTGCGCTGGGCGCATGTTTTTTCCTTACTTCACTTCAATTTTGCGAAAACGCGCCGCGCCGCCTCCAGTGTTGCCTCGATTTCAGCATCGCCATGTGCAGCAGACACGAATCCGGCTTCAAACGCGGAAGGCGCCAGATACACGCCTTCGTCCAGCATGGCGTGGAAGAAGCGATTGAACGCTTCCTTGTCGCACTGCATCACTTCGGCATAGCTGGTCGGCGGCGTGGCGCTGAAATACAGACCGAACATGCCGCCCACGGACTGGGCGCAGAAAGCAACACCGGCCTCCTTCGCCACGGCGGTCAGGCCGTCAGTGAGCTTCTTCGTCATGCGGGTCAGGTTTTCATAAAATCCGGGCGATTGCAGCAATTTCAAGGTGGCAAGTCCGGCAGCCACTGCAACCGGGTTACCGGATAGCGTGCCAGCCTGATAAACCGGACCCACCGGCGCCAGTTTTTCCATGATGTCGCGCCGCCCGCCAAACGCGCCCACCGGCATGCCGCCGCCGATCACCTTGCCCAGCGTGGTGAGGTCCGGCTTGATGCCGAACAGGCCCTGCGCACTGTGCAAGCCAACGCGGAAGCCGGTCATGACCTCGTCGAAAATCAGTACGCTGCCGTACTGGCTGCACAGCTCGCGCATCGCCTTGAGGAATTCGGGACTGGGCACGATCAGGTTCATGTTGCCCGCTACCGGCTCGACGATTACTGCGGCGATTTCGCTGCCAATCTGCTGAAAGGTCTGCGTCAGGCCGGCCACATCGTTGTAATCCAGCACCACGGTCTGCGCCGCCACTTCCGGAGGAACCCCGGCGGAACTGGGGTTGCCGAAAGTGAGTGCGCCCGAGCCGGCCTTGACCAGCAGGAAATCAGCATGGCCGTGGTAACAGCCCTCGAACTTGATGATCTTGCTGCGCCCGGTAAAGCCGCGCGCCAGGCGGATCGCGCTCATGGTGGCCTCGGTACCGGAGCTCACCAGCCGAACCTGCTCCATCGAGGGCACCAGCTGGCACAGCAGTTCCGCGATCTCCAGTTCCTTCGCCGTGGGTGCGCCAAAGCTCAGGCCGCTGGCCGCCGCTTCCTGCACGGCGCGCACCACATCGGGCTGGGCATGGCCAAGGATCGCCGGCCCCCAGGAACCCACATAGTCGATATAGGCCTTGTCATCCTCATCCCACAGCCGCGGCCCCAGTCCGCGCTTGAAGAACACCGGCGTGCCGCCGACAGAACGAAAGGCGCGTACCGGAGAGTTCACGCCGCCGGGAATACGCTGCTGGGATTGCTCGAAAAGTTCTGTATTGCGCGAAGTCATATCAGGTTCCTAGTGCAGCCTCTGCCCGGTCATCGGCGCATGGCTGAAAAGTTGAGAATATTGTTGTGCTGCGAGCTGAATATCGGGCGCATCGAACAAGCCGGAAATCACTGCAACCGCATCTGCGCCAGCATCGGTCAGTATCCCGGCATTGCCCGGCGTGATGCCGCCAATGGCGACAACCGGCACGGACAAGCGCGCTTTTGCATCGTTCAGCAGCGACAGCGACGCCGCCACTGCACCCGGCTTGGTGCTGGAAGGGAAGAAGCTGCCAAAGGCAACATAACTGGCCCCTTCCGCCTCCGCCTGCAGGGCAAGCTCGAGGCTATTATAGCAAGATACGCCGATCACTTTCTCCGCGCCAAGCACGATGCGCGCTTGCCGCAGCGAGCCATCGTCCCGCCCCAGATGCACTCCATCGGCGCCGGTCAGGTCAGCCAGACGCAGGCTGTCATTGATGATCAGCGGCACCTCGAAAGCATGGCATAGTTCCAGCAGTTCGCTCGCCTGCTCATGCAGCAGCGCCACATCTTCGCTCTTGCTGCGATACTGCACCACTCGCGCGCCGCCGCTCAGGGCTGAACGAACCTGTGACAACAGGCGTGCCGTATCAGGCTGTTCCGGCGTGATCGCATACAGACCGCTAATCCGCATCGCCGTCTTCCTCGCGCGCCCAGAACAGCCGGTCCGGAATGTATTGGCCCATGCCCGGCCGAAACCCTGCCTGCAGGGTTTGCCAGGTGTATTCCTGGGCTTCGCGCACCGCATCGGCCACATCCAGGCCGTGTGCGATCGAAGCGGCAAGTGCCGAAGCCAGGGTGCAGCCCGATCCGTGATAACTGCCGGGCAGGCGCTGCCAGGCATCGGAGCGCAACACACCCTGCTGGCCATAAAGCGTATTCACCACCTGAGGGGTGTTTTCATGCGTGCCGGTAACCAGCACATACTCGCACCCCAACTCGATCAAACGCTTGGCGCAATCGGAAAAATTCAGCTCCTCGTCACTGTCATCCTGCCCGAGACGGAGCGCCTCCAGACTGTTGGGCGTGATAATAGTGGCCTGGGGAATCAGCATGTCAAGCATGGCTTCCAGCATTTCCTCCGAGGCCAGTTCATCGCCCCGTCCGGAGGCCAGTATCGGGTCGAGTATCAGCGGCACATCGGGATAGTCCGCAACAATTTCAGCGATTGCCGCGATATTCTCCACGCTGCCCAGCATGCCAATCTTGAATACCGCCACCGGCATGTCTTCCAGCACGGCACGCGCTTGCGCTGCCACCAGTTCGGCATCCAGCGCAAGAATGTCTTCCACGCCCACGGTATCCTGCACCGTAATGGCCGTCACCACCGAAAGGGGATAGCAGCCCATGCTCGACAAAGTCAGCAGATCCGCCTGCAATCCCGCCCCACTACTGGGATCGGAGGCGGCAAAAGTAAGCACAATAGGAGGTGTATCAGACATGAAAATGAAGATTCCGTAACAGCAGACCCACCGAAGCGGGCCTCGCCACGGTGGATTGCGGGTTTATTTAAGTTTGCTCAACTGGCGCTGGACCAGTTCATCCGAAAGCGGGAGATATCCAGCCGCAACAACGGCCGCCTGACCATCGCGCGACAGGCCGGCCCTGAGAAAATCAGCGATCTCAGCTGGAACCGCTTTGCCGCTGGATTTGTTGACATACAAATACATGAAGTGCTGCAACCGGTAGCTGCGGTTATAAATATTGTCCGGCGTCAGCGAGACATAATCCCCGGCGCCCTTTTTCAAGGGCACGATTTTCAGCTTTGTGTCCGGCTGATAGCGCCCGTAACCCAATGCATTCCTGTTTTCCGCTACTTTGGCCAGGAGCTCGTCGTGTTTAAGCTCTTCAACCGCGCTGGCGAAATCATCGCGGCACAATACCGATTTATTGAAAAAATCGCGCACCGCAGATTTCTTGTCATGGCCCAGCAGCACGATAGCCTGCTTGTCCCACGGTGCGGGAAGGCCGAGCTGGCCCCATTGCCTGATGTCCTCGCTCCAGCCACAACCATGGCCGGCAGAAAAAATGGCATCTACCTGCTTGATATCCAGCCCCTTGACCGGGTTATCCGGGTGCGCATAGAGCGCGACCGCCTCGATCGCCACCGCAATGCCAATCGGATAATGCCCGTGAGCACGGATGAACGCTTCGGTTTCATCGTTGGTCATTTCGCGATTCATCGCGGCCAGGTCAGCCTTGCCGGAAATCAACGCCTTCGGAGCCACGCTGGTCCCCGGGCTGGATATATTGATCTCAGCGGAAGGCGTCCTGGCTTGATAAACTTGCGCCCACTGCTTGAGAAAAGGCTCGAGCGTGCTGGAGCCAACAATCGTGACGCCGGCCAGTGAAAATGGCGCCACAGCAGTTGATCCAAGCAGAACGGTAAGGGTCAGCAACTTGCGTAACATGCCTATCTATCCTGTTATTTAAACGAAAAACAACGTCGCGGCATCATAGCATAGTTGCCGGAAACGGGAATTGTTGCTGCCAGCCAAACTTCATGCCCACGGCGACGGGGAAATTCTATTTTGATCAAATCATGCCCGCGACGGGGTTTACCTGCCGATGTTTTTCTATACAATGGCATGCGGCTGTTGTTTTAGACAAGTTCGGAAGCACACAACGAGGGGGATCAGTGAGCGAAGAAAACAATCTGACCGGTACCAAGGTCATGGTCATTGATGACAGCAATACCATTCGCCGCAGCGCCGAAATTTTCCTGCTGAAAGCCAGCTGCGAAGTCATTCTGGCGGAAGATGGTTTTGACGCCATGGCAAAAATCACCGACCATGAGCCCGACATCATTTTCGTGGACATCATGATGCCTCGCCTGGATGGCTATCAAACCACCATGCTGATCAAGAAAAACCCCCGTTTCAAACATACCCCGGTCATCATGCTCTCCAGCAAGGATGGACTGTTCGACCGTGCACGAGGCAGGATGGTGGGGTCGGACGAATATCTCACCAAGCCTTTCACCAAGGACAGCTTGCTGGAGGCGGTCCGCAAACACACCACCACATCGCGCAACGCTGCATAATTTACGCAACGAAGAGGTAAAGTATGGCCATCAAAAAAATTCTGTTGGTAGACGACTCACCCACCGAGCGGCATTTTCTCAGCAGCCTGCTGACCAAACAGGGCTACCAGGTGGCACTCGCTGAAAGCGGCGAAGAGGCACTGGACAAGGCCAAGCAGGAAAAACCCGATCTCATCATCATGGATGTGGTCATGCCCGGCCTCAACGGCTTCCAGGCAACCCGCGCCATCACCAAGGACGAAGAGACCAAGCATATCCCGGTCATCATGTGCACGACCAAAGGCCAGGAAACAGATAAAGTATGGGCCATGCGCCAGGGCGCAAAAGATTACGTCACCAAACCGGTGGACCAGGACGAACTGCTGAGCAAGATTTCCGCACTCGGCTAATCAAAAGGAAAACCGTCTAAACATGGCACGCAAAAAAATCAGTTTGCGCGAATACCAGCAAGGCGTGGTCGCCAAGCTGCAGGCCATCGCTCAGGGGGGCGAAACGCAAGCAGCATCCAAACTTGGTCTGCAGGCAGGAGATCAATTCTGGCTGGTGGATCTGGCCGACGTGGGCGAAGCAATTCCACCGCCGGAACTCGCGCAGGTACCGCATTCGCAGCCCTGGTTTTCAGGCGTTGCAAATATCCGCGGCAATCTTTACAGCGTAGTGGATTTTTCTGCCTTCTGTGGCGGCGAGCCGGTTTCCGGTGGCCCCGACAAACGCCTGATCCTGGCCAATGCCAAATTCCTGGTGAATTCGGGATTGCTGGTCAGCCGGGTGCTGGGCCTGCGCCACGCCGAGCAATTACAACCCAGGGAAATCAGCAGCGGCGCGGCGCCCTGGGTAAGCGCTGAATATTCCGATAGCGACGGAAGGCACTGGCAAGAACTGGACATCCAGGCCCTGGTCAGCGATCAGGGCTTCCTGCAGGCAGGACGATAGCGGCAACCTAAAAAAACAAGGGATGGAGATAAAGGCAATGGCTTTCAAAATGGAAAAACTGATGTTCTGGAACAAAAAGAACAAAACCAAAAGCGCCGTCGAAACGCCGATGCATACAACCATGATCCTGCAAGGCCTGCGCAACCTTTCCGGAAAGGAACCTGGAAGCGTGCCTGTCATCGGGCACCTGCCGATCGAGAAACAATACCTCATCACGGTTTCAACTCTCGCTGTCTTCCTGATTCTGGCTGTTGTCACGCTGGTTTACAACACCATACAGGTGGGTCGCAACGCCGAATATGTAACCATTTCAACTGAAATGCAGATGCTCTCCCAGCGGATTGCCAAAAGCGCGCAGCAAGCCGCGCAGGGCAATACGACGGCATTCAAGCAGTTGGGTGAAAGTGAAAGCCTGTTTGAAAAAAACCTGAAAAAACTGATCAATGGCGGTGACGGCCTGTCCGCCTCGCCTTCTTCCATCCAGCCCATGCTGAAAGAACTCGACAAACAATGGGAGCCAACGGAAAAAGCGATTTACCTGATTCTGCCGCAGGAAAAGAAACTGGTGGAACTGAACCATAGCGTGGCCGCGATCAATGCCAACAATATCCAGCTGCTGGAACTGGCCGAACAAGTAACCGCACTCCTGACCCAGTCTTCAGCGCCATTACGGGAGATCTCGATCGCATCCCAGATGGTCATGCTGACCCAGCGCCTGGCAAAAAATGCCAACACGCTGCTCTCGTCCGACGTAATCGACCCGGAGGTGGCTTTCCTGCTGGGCAAGGATACCAACACCTTCCAGGAAATGCTCGACGGGCTCATCAGCGGCAGTGAGGACTTGCGTCTGGCGGCGGTCAAGGACCCAGACACCCGCGACAAGCTGGAGGAACTCAGCGAAGCATTCAAGGAATTTTCCGAGCATTCCAACAAGATTCTGCAAAACATGCAGGAATTGGTGAACTCCAAACAGGCCGGTCGTAATATTTTTGTGGGTAGTGACCAACTGCTTGAAGGCACGCGCAAACTTGTCACCAATTATGAACAACTGGCTGGCGGCACCGGCCTGCTGATCCTGTCTTTCGTTTACGGCTTGCTTGCCGTCGGCGCACTGGTCATGCTGGGCACGATCAACGTAAACGACGCAAAAAAACGCGCCTTGTCGAGCGAACGCGAAAACAAGGCCAACCAGGAAGCCATTTTGCGGTTACTGAATGAAATGGGCGACCTGGCAGAAGGCGACCTGACAGTGCGCGCCAAGGTGACCGAAGACATTACCGGTGCCATTGCAGACTCGATCAACTACACCATTGACGAACTGCGAGGACTGGTCACCGAGATCAACAAGACCAGTGAGCAGGTGACCCGTGCATCGCATGAAGCACAGGGTATTTCCAGCGAACTGCTCGAAGCGGCGGAAAAGCAGTCTCAGGAAATTGAGGACACCTCTTCTCAGGTGCAGCAAATGGCGCACTCAATTAACGAGGTGTCCGCCAACGCGGCCGAATCCGCCCGCGTGGCGCAGCAATCACTGGATGCCGCCGAAAAAGGCGCCACCGCTGTGCGTAACTCCATCACCGGCATGAATGAAATTCGCGAACACATTCAGGACACGTCGAAGCGCATCAAACGCCTGGGCGAGAGCTCGCAGGAAATTTCCGAGATCGTGGACCTGATTTCCGACATTACCGAACAAACCAACATTCTGGCGCTGAACGCCGCCATTCAGGCGGCCTCGGCCGGTGAAGCGGGACGCGGCTTCACCGTGGTGGCGGAAGAGGTGCAGCGACTGGCAGAGCGTTCCGGCGAGGCAACCAAACAGATCTCGGCAATTGTGAAGACCATTCAGACCGACACTCAGGATGCCGTGTCAGCAATGGAAAAGAGTACCCAGGGTGTGGTGGAAGGGGCGAAGCTCTCAGATGCCGCCGGGCAGGCGCTGAACGAAATCGGCCAGGTGTCGCGCAATCTCGCGGAACTGATCGAAACCATTTCCCGCGCCACCCAGAATCAGGCCGAGGCGGCCGGCGTGGTGGCAAACAATATGCAGGAAATCCAGAGCGTCACCCTCCAGACCACGGAAGGCACCAAGAAAACTGCGGTTTCCGTGGGTGAACTGGCAACCCTGGCAACCGACCTGCGCGGATCAGTGGCTGGCTTCAAGCTTACCTGAGCAAGCCACATAGGCACTTTAAGAAATCCTGGAAAAAGCAGTTAACCACGGAGTTCACGGAGCACACAGAGAAAAGATAATGGATTGCTCGCCTCTTGGCATACACCCGTTGGGTGAATTTGTAAGGGATCCAAGATGGCCGTTTTCTGTAACCTCCGTGCTCTCCGTGGTTTCGAACTAAGGTTGATAAATGAGCACTGAATTCGATACCGGCCCGCTTACCTGGGTCAAGGGTGAAATTGACCTGGCGCTGCGTCAGGCAAGCGAAAAGCTGGCCCAGTTTTCCACCGATGCCTCTGACAGCACCCCGCTGCGCCAGAGCCAGACACATTTGCACCAGGTCAGCGGCGCCATCCAGATGGTGGGCCTGGAAGGCGTGGCTCGCTTCAGCGAAGCCATAGAAAAAATGGTCGCAGCACTGGAAAAACGCGAAGTCGCCATTTCCGGCGCCAATATCGGGCTGATCAATCAGGCACTGGATGCACTTTCACAATATCTGGACGATCTCCTCAACGGCCAGCCGGATCAGCCTTTGCGCCTGTTCCCGCTTTATCAGTCGCTGCTCGGTGCGCGTGGCGTGGAAAAAATCAGCGCAAGCGACCTGTTTTTCCCCGATCTGTCCATCCGCGCCCCGAAGTCCGCCGCTACCAGACAATTTGACGAGCAGGACCTGCCCGGCCAGCTCAAAAAAATCCGTACCCGCTACCAGCGCGGCCTGCTCGGATTTTTGCGCAACCCGGATGACTCCGCTGGACTTCAAGCCATGCATGAAGCCCTGGCTGATATTGAACAAACCCAGAGCCTGCCGGCACACCGGACCTTCTGGTGGAGCGCACTCGGCCTGACTGAAAGCCTGCTCGAAAAGGGTCTGGAAAACAGCGTTGGCATCAAGCATCTGTGCGGCAGCATTGATCAGCAAATCCGCCGTCTAGCAGAAGGCTCGCCCAAGGTGGCGGAACGGCTTCTGCGTGAAGTGCTGTATTGCGTCGCTCGCAGCGAGCCGGTCAGCGAACGCGTGCGCGAGATCCAGAACCTGTTCGAACTCGACACGTATGTCCCGCGCACAAGCAGCGAGCAACAGCAGGCTGAAGCCGAACAGCAGCGCCTGCAACCGCTATTGCGTGAACTGCGCGACATTCTCGCTCCGGCCAAGGATGCCTGGCTAAAATTCACCGCCGGCAGTGCAGACAGCCTGACAAATTTGCGCACCCAGTCACACCGCCTGGTGGAAAAGGCTGCGGCCCTCGGCAACCCTCCTCTCGACCAGCTGTTGCAACAGATCAATGCAGACGCCGATGCGCTTGCCGCCGCCCCAGACAAGATGAACGAGCTGGTGGCAATGGAAATGGCCACCAGTTTGCTGCTGGTGGAAAATGCCCTGGAAAACTACCTCGGCGCGACGGAGGAATTCAGCCGTCCAGTCCGAAGTCCAGAGCCGGCGCCTGCAAGCCAGCCTGGAGGGCACGCTTGGCGAAGTGGAATTTTCTGACATTCCGCTGCTCGACGAAATCTCGCGTAACGCGCAGGAGAAACTGTTGCTGGCCCAGGTTGGTCAGGAAATCCAGTCCAACCTGCAGCACATCGAACAGGTGCTTGACAGCTTCTTCCGCGACACCGCCCGGCGTGATGACCTGCCTGGCCTGAAACCTTTCCTGAAACAGGTTTATGGCGCACTGAAAATCCTGGAACTGGAGCCTGCGGTCCAGTTGCTGGATGAATGCGAAAGTCTGATTGATGGCTTTTCCCAGCCTGGCTACGAACCCCAGCAGGAACAGCTGGAGCAGGTTGCAGAAGGTCTCAGCAGCCTCGGTTTTTACGTTGAATCCGTCCAGCGCGGGCGCACCGATGCGGTGCAGATCATCGATGAAACCATGGCCCGACTGAAACCCGAGGCCGCTCCTGTCGCAACAACCATGGAACAGCAGGAACAGGAATCTGCAGACAGCCCGGCCACGCTTCACATCGATCACCCGCCAGAAGAGATCGAAGATAGCGCCTCCGTCGAGGCCGGACTGGACGAGCAGAAACACCGTGTCCAGGCCCTGCTTCAGCAATGGCAGCAAAACCCGGAGGACGGGCAAGCCAGGGGTGCGCTACACCAGCAACTCACCGCCCTGCTGCAGGACGCAGACCTGGTTGCAGACAATGAACTCAAAGCCCTGACCAGCGAAGCCAAACGCCTGCTGGAAGAATCGGCCACGCCAACTGCCGAACTGGCAGCCGCTGCCGCTGCGCTGGTTGCGCCCAAGGTGGCCGCCGTCACACCCTCAGCCGAAACCGCGCGCCTTGCCCAGGAAACGGATGAGACGGTCGATGCTGAAATGCTCGAAATTTTCCTCGAGGAAGCCGATGAGGTGCTCGCCTCGGTGAGCGAAAACCTGGCCATCTGCCACGCACAACCCAGTAACAAGGACGCCTTGACTACGCTGCGTCGCAGCTTCCACACACTCAAAGGCAGCGGCCGCATGGTCGGACTTTGGGATCTGGGCGAAGTTGCCTGGGGTATCGAGCAGCTGATGAACAAGTGGCTGCAGGATGAGAAACATGCCACGCCTGAACTGCTTGCTGTGCTTGGAGATGCCTACGAACACTTCAGCGGCTGGGTTTCCGGCCTGAAATCCGATGGCGCGGTCAAGATACAGGCCGATGACCTGCTGGCACGAGCCGAGCGGCTGAAAACAGGGGCAGCAGCAGTGCCTGCTGCAAATATCGCCGAGCCTGCCCCGGAGATTGAACCTCAGCAGGCTGCTGAAGAAACACCGATTACGCCCGAACTTGCTGAAGCAATTCCGGAAGATATCCCAGCGCCGGCAGATGACGCCGAGCAGGAAATCGCCATCAGCCTGCCCTCTGAGCCAGAGGAAGTTGAGCTCACCTCACTCCTTGCCGTTGAAGATACGGCTGAAGCGCCACCGCCTGACGAAGCAATCACTCTCGAATTGCCCTCGGATGAACCCCTGCCTCTTGTTGAAATCAGCACAGAGGAAGCGCCCGCCGACGCGGAAAGCGAGGAGGAGACTGCGCCGGCATTGCCTGAGATCGCACTTGAACTGGATCAGGAAGCGCAAGAAATTATTGAACCGGGTCACGAAGAAGCGCCTCTCGATACGCCAATCGAAGATGTTTCCGCCGAGACGGTCGAAGCTGAGCATCGCACCTGAGCCGATTGCCGCTACCGCAGAACCAGGCGAGCCTGAAACCCCTTCCGGTGTTGAACAAGCGCCGGAGCAAGCTGCGGCAAGCGAAGTGGCTGCGGCGGATGAAGAAAGTGAAGTCACTATCGGCTCGGTCAGCCTGCCCCACGCGCTTTACACGATTTTCATCAATGAATCGGGGCAGCATCTCGCCACGCTGCAACACCATTTCGGCATGCTCGACCAACAGCCCGAAGGCCCGGTTCAGCATGACTTTATGCGCGCAGCCCACACGTTATGCGGCATTTCACGCACCGTGGGCTTCCCTGTCATTGCTGACCTTGGCTTCCCGCTCGAATTGTGGCTGCTCGAATTGCTGCAACATCCCACGCCGCTGACAGACAAACAGCTCAAACTGATGGGTGACACCATTACCGCGCTGGGCAAAATGATCGAAACCATTCGCGGCAACAAGGAACCCAAGCCGGCGAAACAACTGATCCGCTCACTGCAGGCCGTACTGAAGAAAGCCCAGGCAGCGCATGTCGCCACTCTGCCAGCCGCAGCAGCAGTGGCTGAGCCGGTTGCTGCCGTAGCGGCACTTGAACCGGCACAGGAAATTGCACCGCTCAGTGCACCGCCTGTCCGGCATGAGCCCGCTCCCCTGCCTGCTGAAAAACACGGAATGGAACGGCGTGCCATCCGCGACGATATTGATGCGGATCTGCTGCCCATCTTCCTTGAAGAAGCCGAGGATCTTTTCCCGCTTGTCGGCGCCGAACTTCGTGCCTGGCGCGCCAATGCCTCGGACGACCAGGCCTCGAACAATCTGCAAAGGGCGCTGCATACAATCAAGGGTAGCGCCCGCATGGCTGGTGCCATGCGCCTTGGCGAACTGACCCACAACATGGAGGCGCAGGTTCTTGCCGCTGTCGAGTCCGGCCACCTCCCGCCCGATCTTTTCAGCACACTGGAAAGCGAATTCGATCGCATGGGCGACGTACTTGATCGCCTGCGTCAGGGCATCTCAGAGGAAGCCGTTACGGCACCACCTCCAGCCGCCGGAATCACGCCTGCCGTGCAAGCGGCCACGGTGGTTGCGGCCCTGGCAGCCGAGCCTGAAGCCGCGGTCAAGGCCATGCTGCGGGTGCGTGCAGATGTGGTCGACCGACTGGTGAACGAGGCGGGTGAAGTCAGCATTGCGCGTTCCCGCATCGAGGGGGAAATGCAGAGTTTCAAGCGTTCCCTGTTCGATCTCACCGAAAGTATCAACCGCCTGCGTGGCCAGTTGCGTGAAATCGAGATCCAGGCCGAAAGCCAGATGCAATCGCAACTTTCCCACGCCAAGGAAAGCAACGCCGACTTCGACCCACTGGAATTTGACCGTTTCACCCGCTTGCAGGAAGTCACGCGCATGATGGCAGAGAGCGTCAACGACGTCGCCAGCGTGCAGCACAACCTGCTCAAGAACCTGGATGAAACAGAGGCCGCCTTGCTGGCCCAGTCGCGCATGACCAAGGAACTGCAACAGGAACTGCTGCGCACCCGCATGGTGCCCCTTGCCAGCATCTCGGAACGACTCTACCGTGTCGTGCGCCAGACCTCGAAAGAGCTGGGCAAGCGCGCCAACCTGGACATCATTGGCGAACAGGTGGAACTGGATCGCAGCGTGCTTGAGAAAATGACGGCACCGTTCGAGCATCTGCTGCGCAATGCCCTTGATCACGGACTGGAAAATAGTGAGACGCGTCTCGCAGCAGACAAACAGGAAACCGGCAACATCGAGCTTCAGGCGCGCCAGGAAGGTAATGAAATCCTGATCACCCTGAGCGACGACGGGCGCGGTATCGATCTGAACAGGATTCGCGCCAAGGCAGTGGAGCAGGGTCTGCTGGCCGCAGATGCCGAAGCCACGCCGGCCCAATTGACGGAGCTGATTTTCGCCCAGGGCTTCTCCACCGCCAGCGAAATCACCCAGGTGTCCGGGCGCGGCATCGGCATGGATGTGGTGCGCAACGAAATCACCACGCTGGGCGGACGTGTCGAAGCCGCTTCGGAAGTCGGCAAGGGAACCACTTTCAGTATTTACCTGCCGCTTACCCTGGCCGTCACCCAGGCGGTACTGGTGCGCAGCGGGAACACCGTCTATGCACTGCCTTCAACCATGGTGGACCAGGTTCAGGAACTCAAAGCCGACGGACTTGCAGATGCCTACCAGAAACAGGAAATTCTGTGGCAGGGCAATCACTACCCGCTATATTATTTCCCACGCCTGCTGGATGATCTGGACTCCGTTCCGGCGATACAGCGCTACACCCTCATCATGCTGCTCCACAGCGGCGCACAGCGGGTAGCCGTGCATGTGGATGAACTGATCGGCAACCGCGAAATCGTGGTCAAGAATATCGGTCCGCAACTGGCCCGCATCCCGGGCATAGCCGGTGCCACGGTACTTGGTAACGGCAAGGTGGTGCTGATTCTGAATCCGGTACAGCTCGCCCAGCGTCATAACATCCCGGCCCTGGTTTCACAGCAGTCGGTTGCGCCGATTACCGAGCAGCTTGCAGCTGCCGCCCCGGTTGTCATGATCGTGGACGATTCGCTCACCGTACGCAAGATCACCAGCAAGCTGCTGACGCGCGAGGGATATCAGGTCGTCACCGCAAAAGACGGCGTGGATGCGCTGCAGGCACTCGAAGACGTGACACCGCAGGTAATGCTGGTGGACATCGAAATGCCGCGCATGGACGGCTTCGAACTGACCAAGAACATACGTGGCAATGCCAAGACCGCACATATCCCGATCATCATGATCACCTCGCGTACCGCGGAAAAGCACCGCAACTATGCGCAGGAACTGGGGGTCAACGTATATCTGGGCAAGCCGTATCAGGAAGAAGAACTGCTGGGATACATCTCAGGTTTCGTCAAAGGCAGCCTGCACTGACTTGCTTCACGTTCCCGCGGAGAAACGGCCATGTAGCCAGAAGCTACATGGCCGACCAGTTCACCGCACCGGAATAGGCCGTTACCAGCACCACCACACCCAGCACGATGCGGTACCACGCAAACACGACAAAGGTGTGGTTGGAGATAAAGCGGATAAAACCCTTGACCGCCCACATGGCGGCAAAGAAGGCCGCCACGAATCCTGTTGCAAACACCGGCAGGTCATCCATCCGGAGCATGGCCCAGTTTTTGTAGAGGTCGTAGGCCGTAGCGGCAAACATGGTCGGGATGGCAAGGAAGAAGGAAAATTCCGCCGCCGTCTTGCGCGACAAACCGAATACCAGTCCCCCCATGATGGTCGCACCCGAACGCGAGGTGCCGGGAATCATCGCCAGCGCCTGCGCAAAGCCCACCTTGAGCGCGTCCGGCCAGCGCATTTCATCGACCGAATGGATGCTTGGATGATAAGCGCGCTTTTCCACATAAAGAATGATGATCCCGCCCACTACCAGCGCGGTGGCGACGGTAAGCGGATTAAACAGCAGCGTCTTGATGGTGGAATAGAACATCAAGCCCAGCACAGCCGCCGGCAGAAAACCGATCACCAGCAAGCTGGCGAAGCGCTGCTCTGATGGCGAACTGCTCAGCCCGGCAAGCATCTTGAACAGGCGCTGGCGATAGTCCCAGCAAACGGCCAGAATCGCGCCAAGCTGGATGACGATCTTGAACACCTTGCTGTTTTCATCCGTATAACCCAGCAGGTCACCCAGAATAATCAGGTGCCCGGTGCTGGAAATAGGCAGAAATTCAGTAAGGCCCTCGACAATGCCCAGAATGAGCGCCTTGCATAACAGGATCAGGTCCAAGATGCTCTCTTAATCAGCTTTTCTGGTAAATCTGGCCGCCTTTGGAGACGAACTCCACCGACTTCTCTTCCATTCCCTTGGTTAGCGCCTCGTTTTCCGAAACGCCCTGGGAAGCCGCATAGTCGCGCACGTCCTGGGTGATTTTCATGGAGCAGAAATGCGGTCCGCACATGGAGCAGAAATGCGCCACCTTGGAGGAATCCTTGGGCAGGGTTTCGTCGTGGAACGAGCGCGCGCGGTCGGGGTCGAGGCCGAGATTGAACTGGTCTTCCCAGCGGAATTCAAAACGCGCCTTGGAAAGCGCATTGTCGCGGATCTGCGCGCCAGGGTGCCCCTTGGCCAGGTCGGCGGCATGGGCGGCAATCTTGTAGGTGATGATGCCTTCCTTGACGTCGTCCTTGTCTGGCAGGCCCAGATGCTCCTTGGGCGTGACGTAGCACAGCATGGCGCAGCCGTACCAGCCGATCATGGCGGCACCGATGCCCGAGGTAATGTGGTCGTAGCCGGGCGCGATGTCGGTGGTGAGCGGCCCCAGCGTATAGAACGGCGCCTCGCCGCAGCATTCGAGCTGCTTGTCCATGTTGACCTTGATCATGTGCATGGGCACATGGCCGGGACCTTCGATCATGGTCTGGATGTCGTGTTTCCAGGCAATCTGGGTCAGTTCGCCCAGGGTTTCCAGTTCGCCGAACTGGGCTGCGTCGTTGGCGTCGTAGATCGATCCCGGACGCAAGCCATCGCCGAGGCTGAAGGACACGTCGTAGGCCTTCATGATTTCGCAGATATCCTCGAAATGGGTGTAGAGGAAGTTTTCCTGGTGATGTGCCAGGCACCACTTGGCCATGATGGAGCCGCCGCGC
This sequence comes from uncultured Gammaproteobacteria bacterium, assembly GCA_963741495.1. Classification (GTDB taxonomy): domain Bacteria; phylum Pseudomonadota; class Gammaproteobacteria; order Burkholderiales; family Sulfuricellaceae; genus Sulfurimicrobium. The sequence goes on along the minus strand of CAVUID010000018.1, from coordinate 88,471 downwards.
GACACGATGCCGGTCATGCGGTTGGCAGTCAGCGGCACATAGCGCAGCAGCACGCCGGAATGAATGGTGAAGTAATCCACGCCCTGCTCCGCCTGCTCGATCAGCGTATCGCGGAAAATTTCCCAGGTGAGATCCTCGGCCTTGCCGTTGACCTTTTCCAGTGCCTGGTAAATCGGCACCGTGCCGATCGGCACCGGGCTGTTGCGCAGGATCCATTCGCGGGTTTCGTGGATGTTCTTGCCGGTCGACAGATCCATGATGGTATCCGCGCCCCAGCGGATGCCCCAGGTCATTTTCGCCACTTCGTCGTGAATCGAAGAAGCCAGCGCGGAATTGCCGATATTGCCGTTGATCTTGACCAGGAAATTGCGCCCGATGATCATCGGCTCCAGTTCCGGGTGATTGATGTTGGCCGGGATGATGGCACGGCCGCGCGCCACTTCGTCGCGCACGAATTCCGGCGTGATCACGGGCGGAATGGCCGCGCCGAAGCTGTCGCCCGGATGCTGGGCGGTGAAAATCTCGGCCAGGTTGTCACGACGCTGGTTTTCGCGGATGGCGATATATTCCATTTCCGGCGTGATGATGCCCTGCTTCGCATAATGCATCTGCGTCACGTTCATGCCGGATTTTGCCTTGCGCGGCTGGCGCTGGAGATTGAAGCGCATTTCTGCCAGTGCTGGGATCGTTCAGGCGCTGGCGGCCAAACTCGGATGTCAGTCCGGCAAGCGGATTCGGTATCACCGCGCTCCTCGATCCAGGCACCACGTACCGAAGCCAGACCGGCACGGATATCGATTTCTGCCGCCGGATCAGTGTAAGGCCCTGAAGTATCGTAAACATAAATCGGTGGGTTTTTTTCCGCGCCAAAACTGGCGGGAGTTTCGGACTGGCTGATTTCGCGCATCGGCACGCGGATATCCGGGCGTGAGCCTGCAACATAAACCTTGCGCGAATTGGGCAGGGGTTGCACCGCTGCCTCATCGACATGCGCGGACTGGTTCAGAAATTCGGGATTGGCATTCATTACAAGGAAACTCCTCGGAGGCACGCAAGGAGCATTGGGGCAAGCAACGCTTCCCTGCGGCGGCATTATCCGCATCAGGTTCAAAGGGTTTCTCTCACCCGGCACGACACGCGCCAGGACCCCCAGCTAAGATGTGTGAAGCTACTGGAATTGTGGAATAATTGCAAGCAATGGCGTTACCTCACGGGAGTGGCTATGAATTTCGAACAAGCACGTTTCAACATGGTGGAACAGCAAATCCGGCCATGGAATGTTCTGGATCAGCATGTACTCGATATGCTGCTGGAAATGCGGCGCGAGGATTTCGTTCCGGCCGCTTATCGCGATCTGGCTTTTGTCGATATGGAAATTCCGCTCGGCCACGGCGAGGTCATGCTGACGCCCAAGCTGGAAGCGCGCATCATCCAGGAACTGGCCATCAAAAAAACCGACAAGGTGCTGGAAGTCGGCACCGGCAGCGGCTACATGACAGCCCTGCTGGCCACGCGGGCCGAACACGTCTACAGCGTCGAAATCGTGCCGGAACTCAAGGAACAGGCGGAGGAAAAACTGCGCGCACACGGCATTCACAATGTCACGCTGGAACAGGGCGATGCCGCTCACGGCTGGGACCGCCATGGCACCTATGATGTCATCGTGCTGACCGGCTCGGTGCCGGTTCTGCCCGAGACATTCCTTGCCAGCCTGAACACGGGCGGCCGGATGTTCGCAGTGGTGGGAGATGCGCCGATCATGGAAGGCAAGCTGATCACCTGCCTGGGTGAAGGCGCCTGCCGCACCGCCAATCTGTTCGAAACCTGCATCCCCCCTCTGCGCAACGCGCTGCAGCCCCAACGATTTGTATTCTAGGCATTGAAGCAGCTTCATCCACTCGAACTGAAGACCTGGCTCGATCACCCGACACGCAAACAGCCTGTTTTGGTCGACGTGCGTGAAACCTGGGAATACCAGTACTGTCACATTGAGGGTTCGCTGCTGGTGCCACTGCGCCAGATTCCGGAACGCTTCCAGGAACTGGACCCGGAAGCCGAAATCGTGATGATCTGTCATCACGGCGTACGCAGTTATCGTGCCGGACTGTTTCTCCAGCAAGCAGGCTTTGTCAATGTGTATAACTTGCAGGGTGGCGTGGAAGCCTGGGCAAGGGACGTCGACCCGACAATGCGTAAATATTAGGAAATTCGTGATGAAACGTACTCGCTCTGGCATTACTGATTACCGCCACCTTCGCCCCTGGCGTCGAGGCAGCCAACCTGATGGACATCTATCGCGATGCGCTCGCCAACGATGCGGCGCTTGCCTCCGCGCGTGCCGCCTACCAGGCCGGGCAGGAAAAATTGCCGCAGGCGCGCGCGCTGCTGCTGCCCTACACTGGATCTGGGCGCCAGCACCATCTGGAACAAGGAAGAAATCCAGACGCGCAGTACCGGCATCACGACCGACTACAACTACAATTCCAACGGCGCAAAACTGACCCTGATGCAACCCATTTACCGGCGGCAGAACTGGGCTATCTACGAGCAGGGCAAACTGCAAAGCGCAGCGGCAGAAATCCAGTATGCAGCGGCCCAGCAGGGACTGATCCTCAACGTCGCCCAGGCTTATTTCGACGTCCTGCTGGCGCAGGATAATGTTGCGCTGGCTGGAACGCAGAAGAAAGCCATTCAGGAGCAGTTGGACCAGGCGAAAATGAGCTTCGAAGTCGGCACCGCGACCATTACCGATACTCACGAGGCGCAGGCCCGTTTCGACCTGGCCAACGCCAGCGAAATCGCCGCTCTCAACGAGCTTGAAATCCGCCAGAGAGCACTGGAAAAAATCATCGGCAAGCTGCCCGGTCCGCTTGCCACGCTTGCCACAGAATTGTCGCTGCAAACCCCCGAACCTAATGACATCAGCAAATGGGTGGAAGCCGCAGAACAGGATAATTTACTGGTTCAGGCAAAGCGCATCAGCGCGGAAATCGCCAACCAGGAAGTAGAGCGCAACCGTGGCGGCCATCACCCGACGCTCGATCTGGTAGCCACTTATGGCGATAGCGGCCTGAGCGGCGGACGTTTTGGCGCCTATGACACCAAGGCCACGACGATCGGCCTGCAACTCGGGCTTCCCCTGTATCAGGGGGGGGCAACCAGCTCAAGAGTGCGTGAAGCCGTCGCCAATCAGGAAAAAGCGCGCCAGGATCTGACTCTTGAAGTACGCCAGTCAGCCCTCTCCACCCGCGAAGCGTATCTGGGCGTCACCAGCGGCGCGGCACAGATCAGGGCGCTGGAACAGGCGCTGGTATCGAGCCAGAGCTCGCTCGACTCCACCCGGCTTGGTCTGGAAGTCGGCGTGCGTACCAATGTCGACGTGCTTAATGCGCAGCAACAACTTTTCAGCGCCAAGCGCGATCTGTACAAGGCACGCTATACCTATCTCGTAAGCCGCCTGAAGCTGAAATCAGCCGCAGGCACGCTGGCGGAAGGCGATCTGCAACAGGTCAATCAGTGGCTGAAGTGATTGCCGTCATTGCGAGCGTAGCGAAGCAATCTGTACTCGACGCTTAAAAGAAGCGAGATTGCTTCGCTTCGCTCGCAATGACCTCCAAGATAGCCATCACCTGCTTTGTCGCCCCCTGATGCTGGCGGCTGAAATTCAGCCCGGCCTGGCCCATGCGGCGGCACCGCTCCGGATTCTGTGACAGATCCTGCAACTCCCGAACCAACCCTTCTTCATCTGCCACCCGCACGGCGGCACCCGCCTCGACGGCCAAATCCGCTGCCTCGGCAAAATTCCAGGTGTGCGGCCCAAGGATGACCGGCTTGCCCACCGCACATGCCTCGATCAGATTCTGCCCGCCATAAGGCAGCAAGCTGCCGCCAATAAATGCGACATCGCAGGCGGCATAGTAGGCAAACATTTCCCCCATGCTGTCGCCCAGCACCACCGCTGTTTCCGCTTCAACAGGCTGCTCCAGGCTGCGGCGCTGATAAGGAATTTTCAACTTTTCCAGCAACCGGGCAATTTCCTCGAAACGCTGTGGATGGCGCGGCACGATCACCGTGAGCAGGCCGGGTATCCCGGCAGCTTGCACGGCAGACAGAATTTTTTCTTCTTCCCCTTCGCGCGTGCTCGCGGCAAGAAAAACCATGCGTTCCGGCCCGAAGCGCTGCAACAGTCTGTGGCCGAGGTCAAGCAATTCAGCGGGCGGGGGTGATATCGAACTTGAGATTGCCCATCACACTCACATTTCTGGCGCCCAATGCCTCAAGGCGCTGCGCATCCTCTTCCGTCTGCGCGGCAATTTCGCTCATTTGACGCAGGCTGGCTTTGACCAGCCTGCCAAATCTCGCATAGCGGCGCGCCGATTTTTCCGACAGGCGGGCATTCACCAGACACAACGGAATATTTGCATTGTGGCAAGCGCGAATCAGATTGGGCCAGATTTCCGTTTCCAGCAGCAGCCCCAGTTCAGGCTTGAAGTGATCGAGAAAATGCCGCACCGCAAACGGGTAGTCATAAGGCAGATAGCAACGCAGCACGTCCGATCCGAACAACTGTTCCCCGGTCTCGCGCCCGGTGGGCGTCATATGGGTAAGAAGAATCTGGTGGTCCGGATAGCGTGCCTGCAGCGCCTTCACCAGCGGTGCGGCGGCGCGCGTTTCGCCCACTGATACCGCATGCAGCCAGATCACCGGGCGCAAGGGACGGATCTGGCGGTAATGGCCAAAACGCTCGCCCCAGTGACGCAGATATTCCGGCTGACGCCGCGCCCGCCAGACCAGATGGAACACCACATAAGGCAGAAGCAGGAACAGCGCCGCGGTATAGGCCCAGCCTGCCGCCCCGGCTTTCTGAATGGACCCCTGGCTCATTGCTGCATGACCTTTTCCAGTGCTGCGATGACTTCATCCAGCGGCGGCACTTGTCCCGCGCGGCCAAGATTGATGGCCGGGCCGCTGGCATACACACCTGTCAGGCCGGGATCAGAGGCGCAATACAAAGCCACCACCGGCACCTTGAGTGCCGCAGCCAGATGCGTCAGCCCGGTATCCACGCCCAGCACGGCCTGTGCCGCGCCCAACAGCGCGGCTGCCTGTGCCAGACCAAGGCGGGGCGGCACCACGGCATGAGCCATTTGCTTTGCCAGACGCTCGCTGCGCGCCTGTTCATGCGGCGCGCCCCAGGGCAGGACACAGCACAGCCCCTGGCTGTTGAGGCGGGCAGCCAGTGCAATCCAGTCCGCCTCGGGCCACTCCTTGTCGGCGCGGCTGGTGGCATGCAGCAACACCGCATAAGGCCCGCCGGGCAACCACGGCAGCCCCAGCTCGGGCGCCGCAATGCCATAATCTACGTTCTCGCCGGGCACGTAACCCAGCGCACGCCCCATCAGCAAACGGTTTCGCTCCACCGCATGCAAGTCACGCGCCACCCGGATCGTCCTGTCGTAAACCAGCGCTGCAAGAGGTTCGCGTGCGCTGGGTCGATCGTAGCCGCAGCGCGGCCCACGGGCCAGGCGCGTGATGGCCGCGCTTTTGATCAGCCCCTGGCTGTCGAGGACCAGGTCATAATCCGTCGCCTGAATGATGCGGCGAAAAGCCGCCATTTCACGCCAGCTTGTCATGCCTAACAAATGCCGGCGCCAGCGCCGCACCGCGACAGGGATGACTTTTCGCACGCCCGGGTGCAGGGCCGGCAGCTCGGCAAAGTTCTCCTCCACCACCCAATCCACTTTCGCATCGGGATAATGCTCGAAAATGTCGGTCACGGATGGCAGCGCGTGAATGACATCGCCCATGGAAGAGGTCTTTACCAGCAATATTTTCAACATTCTGCTATTTTAGCCTACCCAGCCAGCAGGCATAATAATGTTCCATGCAAACCCAGCCTTTTTCCGTTGTGCTCATTACTCTTAACGCCGCACCTCAACTTGAGGCCTGCCTGCAGAGCGTGAAATTTGCAGGCGAAATCGTAGTGGTGGACAGCGGCAGTCGCGATAATACCGAGGCAATTGCGTTAAAATACGGCGCACGGTTCATTTCCCAGGATTGGCTTGGTTTTGGGCCGCAAAAGCAGTTTGCAGTGGCGCAGGCAAGCAACGACTGGGTGCTGTGCCTCGATGCGGACGAACGGGTGAGCGAGAATTTGCATGCCAGTATTGCCGCCGTCCTGAGCCGCCCCGAGCATCATGCCTACCGGATGCCGCGCAGCAACCGCTTCATGGGGCGCTATTTGCGTCACGGCGAAGGCTACCCGGACTGGAGCCTGCGTCTGTTTGACCGCCGCCATGCGCGCTGGAGCGATGATGCGGTGCATGAAAAAGTACTGACCGGCTGTGAAGTCGGCACCCTGCGCGGCGACTTGCTGCACGATTCAGCCGAGGACCTGGGGACCTATCTGGACAAGCAGAACCGCTACACCTCGCTACAGGCCGCAGCTTTGCATCAGGCCGGGCGGCGTGCGCATCTGGCGCAGCTGATATTCAGCCCGACGGTGCGCTTCGTGAGATTCTATTTTTTTCGCCTCGGCATGCTGGATGGCGTCGCAGGTCTGGTGCACATCGCCATCGGCTGCGGTAACAGTTTCATGAAATATGCAAAGCTCATGGCTTTGCAAAAAGGAGAATAAATGAAAGTTCTGATTACCGGCGTAGCCGGCTTCATCGGCATGCACACCGCGCAGCGTCTGCTTGCCAAGGGCGTGGAAGTGGTCGGCATCGACAACCTCAACGATTATTATGATGTCCAGCTAAAGGAAGACCGGCTCAAGCAGCTCACTGGCCGGGAAGGCTTCCGCTTCATCCGCATGGACATGGCCGACCGGCAGGCGACCGAAACCCTGTTTGCCGCGGAAAAATTCAACCGCGTAGTGAACCTTGCCGCTCAACCCGGCGTGCGCTATTCCTTGCAGAACCCCCATGCCTACATCCAATCCAACATAGTCGGATTTCTCAACATCCTGGAAGGTTGCCGCCACAACAAGGTCGAACACCTGGCATACGCCAGCAGTTCCAGCGTCTACGGCGCCAACACCCACATGCCTTTTTCGGTGCACGACAACGTGGATCACCCGGTCAGTCTCTACGCCGCCACCAAGAAATCCAACGAGCTGATGGCGCACACCTACAGCCACCTCTACGGTTTGCCCACCACCGGCCTGCGCTTTTTCACCGTTTACGGCCCGTGGGGGCGCCCCGACATGTCGCCCTCGCTCTTCACCTCGGCGATTCGCGCCGGACGCCCCATTGACGTGTTCAACCAGGGAAAAATGCAACGCGATTTCACCTATATCGACGACATCGTCGAAGGCGTGGTACGGGTTCTCGACAAAACGGCCACGGCCAATCCGGCCTTTGATCGCAGCCAGCCGGATGCCGCGACCAGCAATGTTCCGTTCCGCGTGTACAACATCGGCAACCACGAGCCGGTGGAATTGATGACTTTCATCGGTACCATCGAGGATGCAGTAGGACAGACTGCGGTTAAAAACATGCTGCCGATGCAGGATGGCGATGTGGAAGCAACCTATGCCAACATCGACGACCTGCGCCAGGCGGTTGGATTTTCGCCATCAACGCCGCTAAAAGAAGGGATAGAGAAGTTTGTAGCATGGCATCGGGAATACTACAAAAACCCTTAAGCATGGTGAAAAGCGCAAGCGAATAACACGATGCATGGCCCATAATTCCAGCACGTTGCGCCCGATCGTCATGCAAGTATCACGGGCGCAACAGAGATGGCCGTATTGCGGAACAAGAAAATAAGCTTTGCGGAAGCCTGCAAAGAGCCCATCGCAGACGCAAAATTAGCGTTAACAGGCCCTTAGGATAATATTGGGGGAGAACACAGACATAAGCCAACCAGGTTCATGCGTTTTGTGTAGAGTACATATACGCAATGTTAGTGATAAAAAAGCGACATGGGCCTGATCCGACGCGTTTTACGACGCTATCTGAAACAGAAACACCTTCAGTCACATCAGGCTGAAATCGACACGGCCATCGAACAGCTGTTTTATGAAATCAATCCGCGCATGCATTTTCTCTCCGGCTATCAGGAGACGCTCAGCAGACCGGTCTGGAATGCACTGAGGCATATAAATCACGTCATCGACAGCATTGCCGGGCCGGTCGATGCGGCAGCACGACAGTGGAGTTCGACGCCGGTGTTGCGGGCCATGTTCGCAAATGGCCAGGAAATGGGAAAGATTTTCAACCGCGACGCATTCCCTGCACGCCTGCATTGCAGCGGCGCAGTCCGGCAATGCAGACAGCTGCCATGTCATGATCGCCGCCACCATGCAGGTTCGCAAGGTGCTGGGCATTGCGATGCGGGGCGACATGATGCAGCGGGAAGTGCCACAGACCCAGATCAGCTTCACCGATCACCGGATTGTAGCCTCCGCTGACAGCGAAAGCGGCCTGCGCGAAAAACTGAAGGCCTTTGCCCTGGAGTTTGTTGCGCATAAAATACTGGCCAACATCGAAGCCGCACGTTCAGAATCAGGGGAGCTGGAACAGAAATTGGCCCTGCTGCGCGCCCGCATGCGGATGAAGCTGCGGCAAGACAGCGGCAAAGCCTGTCTGTGCGACCATGTCGAATGCAGCGACGGCGAAATGGCCGAAATCTGCAACTTGATCCGGGAAAAAGAAGCCCTGCTGGGTCAGACCGCCATCCACCAGCCGACATTGAAATATTTCATGGATCAGTTGCTGCTGGTGCTGAACAGCGTGGAAAGACTACTCCAGATTCATGAAGTTTCGCTGCATCTCGACAACATGAACATCTTGCTTGAAACACCGGACGAAGGCGCAGTCAAATCAGTCGAATTGACCGAAGTCTTGCGCGAAGGGCACCCTGCCAGAATCATGGTGATTGCCTGCGTGCCGCGTGACGAGGTGCTGATCCAGGACGATATGGCGACACGAATCGACGAGGCGCTCAAGCAGCTTTGAGTACACCATGGCTTGGCTACCCCTTGGCCAGCCACTCCGTTACACCCTCGACGGGCAGCGGCCGCGAGAAATAATAACCTTGTATGTTGTGGCACCCCAGTTCCTGTAACTGTTCAAGCTGCTCTTGGGTTTCCACGCCTTCCGCAATGACGTCCATGCCAAAGCTGCGGGCAATGGCGACAATGGCGCTGACCATGCCGACGTGCTTGCTCCCTTTCCCCAGCATGCAAACGAAGGAACGGTCAATTTTCAGCGCATCGAAGGGGAAACTGTGGAGATAACTCAAAGAGGAGTAGCCAGTACCGAAATCATCCAGGTAAAGGTGAATGCCGCGGGCCCTGAGTTCAACGAGAACCTGGTTGCTGGTTTCCGGATTGTCCAGCAAGGCGCTTTCGGTGATTTCCAGATGCAGGCGATGCGGGTCCAGGCCACTTTCCTGCAGAGTTTGCAGAATTTCTTCGCTAATGTTGGCTTGCAAAAACTGCTTAGCCGAAAGATTGACGCTGACAAACAAGCCATCCCGGTGCGGGAATCTGGAACTCCAAGCCTGCGCTTCGCGGCAGGCTTCCTGCAACACCCAGCGGCCGATACTGCCGATCAGGCCGTTTTCTTCCGCGACCGGGATGAATTCGGCTGGCGAAATCATGCCGCGCTCCGGATGCAGCCAGCGCACCAGCGCTTCGAAACCGATCGTTTCCCCACTTGTGGCAGAAACGATAGGCTGATAGTGCACGCGCAACTCCTGACGCGCCACGGCCCGCCTTAGCTCGGTTTCCATTGTGACCAGGGCAACCACATGGGCATGCATCTGTTCGTCGAAAATGGCGGTCCTGGCTGCCCCCTGCTCCTTGGCCCGGTACATAGCGGTATCCGCATCGCGCAGCAAATCCTCCGGCGTTTTATATACCGGGTTGCCAAGCGTGATGCCAATGCTGGTGGAGATGAACGCCTCTTGGCCGGAAAATTCGAACGGCTGGAGCATCGCGGAATGGATGCGCTCCGCTACCTGGGAGGCATCCAGAATGTCGACAATATCGTCGAGCAGGATAGCAAACTCGTCGCCGCCCAGCCGCGCCACCGTGTCGCCGGGACGGATGCATTGCTGCAGCCTCGCTGCGACTGTAACCAGCACCTGGTCGCCGCTGGTATGCCCGAGGCTGTCGTTAATGTTTTTGAAACGGTCAAGATCGAGAAACAGCACTGCATAGCGAAACTCGCTGTGCCTGGCCGCCCGCTTGAGGCAGCGATCAAGGCGCTCCAGCAGCAAGGCCCGGTTCGGCATCCCGGTCAGGGCATCGTAATAGGCGGAATGTTGTAATTGCTCTTCCGCGTGGTGGCGCTGAATCATGCCGCCCAGAACATGGGCGACTGCCGAGAGGAAATGAAGTTCCGCCTCGTTTTTCAGATGCCCCTCTTCCAGGTACAGGTTCAGCACGCCGAGCAGTTTTTCACCCGACAGAATGGGAAGACAATAATGGCCATGGGCTTGCATGCCGGGGAAAGAGCGAGTGTGACGTTCATCCACTTCGGAAGCGAATATCGGCGCTTTCTCCTTTGCGGCCAAACCGCACATGCATTCACCAAACGGGACACTGGCACACTGCTGCACAATGGGTTCGGCAATGCCTTGCTGAACCGCCATCAGCAAGGTGTCGCCATCCTCGGCAACCAGAAAAATCGCACCGGCATCGCGCAAAGCCAGCCAGGGTGTTGCCAGGATGGAACTCAGGGCATTCTCCAGTCGCTCCTTGAAAGGAATTGGCCGGACGGCAGATTTCCAGCACGGCGGCCAGCGCCTGTTGCAAATGAAAATCACGCTGGATTTTTTCCTCGTTGCGCTTGCTTTCGCTGATGTCGCGCAGGAAGGCGCTGAAGGCTGGCTTGCCCTCGGTGACAAAAAAGGCGATTGCAGCTCGAGCGGAAATTCCTCGCCGTTTCTGCGCAAGCCAGTGACTTCAATGCGCCGGTTGATGATGCTTCCCTGGCCGGATTCCAGCAGCCGCTTGATGCCTTGCAGATGAGCCTCGCGCTGCCGGGACGGGATGATTTTTCCGGAGAGCGGCTCGCCCATGACTTCCTCGGCACTCCAGCCGAAAATGGTTTCCGCCTGCTGGTTCCAGCCGGTAATCCGCTCTTCCCCGTCAATGGTGATAATGGCATCGAGCGAGGTGGAGAGGATGGAACGGGAACGATCTTCGCTTTCCTGCAAAGCAAAATAAACCGACTCTCTTTCGGTGATGCGCCGGCCAAGCTGACGCGCGCCGAAGCCGATGCCGGACAGCCCCAGCAGCCAGAGAATGCCGTGCCCCAGGCCCACCGAGACCATACGTTCCTTTTCCGCCGCCTCAAGCGGCGCCAAGGGTACCGATACGCTGACGCCGCCACCCTGTTCCCCTGCCCGGTAGCCCTGTTGCTTGTGGCAATCCAGGCAGGCCTCGGCCATGACCATCGGGCGAATCAGGCGCAGGTATGGGGCGCCGTTGATGGGCGAAATTTCGGTAACCTCTTCCGCGCCGCCCGCGAGTGTCTTCAACGCTTGCGTCTTCCCACGGGTCAGGCTGATTGACGGGGTTGATCGGGCGCAAACTGCTGATGTGGCTGATGGCGCCGTAACTCTGCTGCGCCATTTCGTTGAACTGGCGCACCATCAGGGCGGGGTTGATCAGCGTCAGGACACGCCCCGACGGGGTGACGATATCCCGCTCCGGAAGATAGGCCACAAAGGGATCGGGCTGGGTTTCCCGGGTGACGGGAACGTATACGCCGCCATGCCTGGTGGCCCATTGCCTGAATGTCAGATCCTTGAAGAAATTGGCGCGCAACTCGCTGTGCGCCTGCTCCAGCAAAAGGATATGGGTCTGGCGATAGTTCCAGTACAGGGATGCTGCGATCGCGATGGTCCAGACAAGAACCAGTGCAAATGGCCAGCGCTTCAGATGGATCTTCGGCAAACTGGCTTCAGAAGCACCATATGTCTGGTTTTGTTTTTGGAGTTGGCCCTCTGATTGAGACATAGGTCCTAAATACCGTGCACCATTGCTAAAAATCCTGCTTATGATCAGGCGATTATTACAGCAACTATCATATATCACAACCCACCACCGGGATCGACACCCGTTTGCTGCAAAAAGGTTATGATATTCAGCCGCACAACCCGCCGGCTGGATAGGTAAATTGAAACTCGCGATCATTCTCGACCCGCTTGAGTCCCTGAAAACCTACAAGGACTCCACTTACGCCATGATGCGCGAAGCCCATGCGCGCGGCCATGCCCTTTATGTCATGGAGCAGCACGAGCTGATTCTGGACGAGGGCAGGGTCAAGGCTCATGCGCGCAAGCTCGATCTGGTGGACGAAGACCTGAAGTGGCACACGCTGGAAGAGCCTTCCTGGCACGCCCTGACGGATTTCGATGTCACCCTGATGCGCAAGGACCCGCCTTTCGACATGGAGTACATCTACAGCACCTACCTGCTGGAACTGGCCGAGGCGCAGGGCGCGCGCATTCTCAACCGCCCCGAGGCCGTGCGCGATTTCAACGAGAAGCTGTCGACGGCAAAATTTCCGCAGTTCATGCCGCCCACCCTGGTGACGCGGCAGCAAGATCTGATCCGCGACTTTATCGGCAAGCACGGCGACATCATTCTCAAGCCGCTCGACGCCATGGGCGGCAGCAGCATTTTCCGTGTCAGGCAGGACGACCCCAATCTCAACGTCATCCTGGAAACCATGACGCAACTGGGCAGCCGCACGGTCATGGCGCAGCGCTATATTCCCGAGATCGCGCAGGGCGACAAGCGCATCCTGCTGATTGACGGTGTGCCGGTGCCCTATGCCCTGGCTCGCATCCCGAAGAGCGGCGAAACACGCGGCAACCTGGCCGTCGGCGGCAAAGGCGTGGCTCAACCACTCTCCGAGAACGACTGGAAAATCGCCGATACGCTGGGACCGAAGCTGCGCGAACTGGGGTTGTTTCTGGTTGGTCTAGACGTGATCGGTGACTACCTGACCGAGATCAACGTCACCAGCCCGACCGGGTTTCAGGAAATTACCGCACAAAGTGGCTTCAACGTGGCAGGCATGTTTGTGGATGCGCTGGAGAAACAGGTGAAGGGTGAAAAGTGAAAAGTGAAACGTCAAACCAGGAGAGGTTCTTTCCCTTCACATTTCACATTTCACATTTCACCACCTGGCTGGTGTTTGCATCGATACTGTTTGGCCTGTCCGGCTGCGGCAAGGAACCCCTCTACCAGCAACAGAGCTATGTCTTCGGCACCCTGGTGGAAATAAGCATTTACGGCGAGGACGAGGCGCGCGCCAAACAGCTTGCCGGGCAGGTACTGACCGATTTCGACCAGATGCACGAATTTCTTCATGCCTGGAAACCCGGCACCTTGAGCCGGATGAACGAAATTTTCCTTAATGCGCCTGCCAGAGCCGCAATTCTGCCCGGCATGATTCCCCTGCTGAAGGATGCCACCCGGCTATCCGAAGAATCCGGCGGCCTGTTCAACCCCGCCATCGGCAATCTGGTCCGGCTGTGGGGTTTTCATGGCGATGAATTCAAACCGGTGCAGCCCGATCCGGCTGAAATCGAAAAACTGCTGCTGGCCAACCCGAAAATGGCCGATATTGTCATCGAGGGCATCGAGTTCCACAGCACCAATCCGGCGGTGCGCGTGGACCTGGGCGGTTACGCCAAGGGCTATGCGCTTGACGTGGCTGCGGATTACCTGCGCTCGCAAGGGGTAAAAAATGCCCTGATCAACATCGGCGGCAATATCATTGCGCTGGGCAAACATGGCAAACGCTCGTGGCAGGTCGGCATCCAGCATCCGCGCAAACCTGGCGCCATTGCCACGCTGGAACTGCGGATGGCGAGGCGGTCGGCACTTCCGGAGATTATCAGCGCTACTTCGAGCTTGAAGGCAAACGCTACTGCCACATCATCGACCCGCGCAATGGTCGGCCTGCCCAGGGCACGCAGGCGGTTACCGTGCTGATTCCGCCCGGCAAAAACGCCGGCGTACTGTCGGATGTCGCCTCCAAGCCGGCATTTATTGTAGGCAAACAGGGCTGGCGCGACGAGCTGAAGAAAATGAAGGTGGATCAGGCCATGTTGATTGACGATCAGGGCGAGATTTACCTGACACCTGCCATAAAAAAACGCATCACATTTCTCGAGACCGGATTGAAACTCCACGAATCGTTTTGAGCGGAGTAAAATGCCGCTTTTTTCCGAAGTGATGGCGAAAGCCAAGGAATTTCGATGATTGGTATTCTTATCGTTGCCCACGGCGCTCTGGGCGAAAGCCTGATCCACTGCGCCAGCCATGTCATGGGCAGTCGTCCGCTGAACCTGCAACAACTCGGTGTCACCATCCACGACGATCCCGGTGCGATCCTGCCCCAGGCCAGGGAAATGCTGCGCCAGCTCGACCAGGGCGATGGCGTGCTGATTCTGTCCGACATCTACGGCGCCACCCCCACCAATATCACCTGCCGCCTGCTGGAGCCCGGGACGAGTTGAAGGCATCGCCGGGGTCAATCTGCCGATGCTGGTGCGGGCGCTCACCTACCGCGACGAACCGCTAGCCACCGTGGTGGAAAAAGCGCTTTCCGGTGGCCACGACGGCATCATTCACACCACCATGGAAGCCTGTCATGTTGCAACGTGACATTGAAATCACCAACAAGCTGGGGCTGCATGCGCGTGCCTCGGCCAAGATCACCCAGACAGCCAGCCAGCACAAGTGCCAGGTCTGGCTCAGCCGCAACGACAGGCGCATCAACGCCAAAAGCATCATGGGCGTGATGATGCTGGCAGCAGCCAGGGGCACGACCATCGGCATTGAAACCGAGGGCGAGGATGAGGAGCAGGCAATGAAAGCGCTTGTCGACCTGATCAACGACAAATTCGGGGAAGGTGAATGAGGGCTCGCTATCAGCATTCAGCATTCAGCATTCAGCCGGCAGCTATCAGCTATCAGCTTCCTGCTCTCACCCCTCACCCGGGGGTTGCATGAGCTTCACCATGCATGGCGTCGCCGTTTCCGGCGGCATCGCCATCGGCCATGCCCATCTTGTCTCGCATGTCGGGCTCGACGTTCCCCAGTATGCGCTGCTCAAAGCGCAGATACCGGATGAAATCGCGCGTTTCGATGCTGCAATCCAGAGCACGTTGCGGGAACTTCAGGGCCTGCGCAACGACATTCCCGCCAATGCGCCGGCGGAGTTCGATGCTTTTCTCGATCTGCACATTCTGATCCTGAGCGACCCAACGCTTTCGACCGCCCCCAAGGAAAGTATTGAAACCCAGCGCGTCAATGCCGAATGGGCGCTGAAGCAGCAGATGGACACCTTGCTGGCGCAGTTCGACCAGATCGAGGACGATTACCTGCGCGAGCGCAAGGCGGATGTAGTGCAGGTGGTGGAAAGGGTGCTGAAATCCCTGCTCGGCCACGCCACCCTGCACACGCCCGGCCTCGCCAGCCCGGATCAGACCGGCATCCTGGTAGCGCACGACCTTTCCCCTTCCGACATGATGCTGTTCAAACAGCACCAGTTTGCCGCCTTTGTCACGGATGTCGGCGGCACCACTTCCCATACCGCGATTCTCGCCCGCAGCCTCAATATCCCGTCCATCGTGGCGCTGCACCATGCACGCAGCCTGATTCGCGAGCGCGAACTGATCATTGTCGATGGCAGCCAGGGTGTCGTCATCATCAACCCGGACAAGACGGTGCTGGCCGAATACAAGTTGCGCCAAAGCCAATGGGAGCTGGAAAAGCAGAAACTCAAACGTCTCAAGTTGACACGTGCCACGACGCTGGATGGCACAGAAGTTGAACTGCACGCCAACATCGAATTGCCGGATGACATCGGCGACGTAAAGGCCAACGGCGCCACCGGCATCGGCCTGTACCGCAGCGAATTCCTGTTTCTCAACCGGCGCGACCTGCCGGGCGAGGAAGAACAGTTTCTGGCCTACCGCCGCGTGGCAGAAGAAATGCACGGTCTCCCGGTGACCATCCGCACCCTCGATCTGGGTGCGGACAAACAGATGTTCGGCGCGGAAAACATCAGCGCCAACCCGGCACTTGGGCTGCGCGCCATCCGCCTGTGCCTGGCCGAGCCGCAGCTGTTTCACGCCCAGTTGCGCGCCATTCTGCGCGCCTCGAATTACGGCAGGATCAAGTTGCTGATTCCCATGTTGTCGTCGCTGACTGAACTGAACCAGACCTTTCATCTGATCGCCCACGCCAAGCAGAGCCTGATGGAAGAGAACATTCCCTTCGACGAAAATCTCCCTGTTGGCGGCATGATCGAAATCCCTGCTGCTGCGCTGGCGGCCCATGTTTTTGCCAAGCACCTGGATTTTCTCTCCATCGGCACCAACGATCTGATCCAGTACACCCTGGCCATCGACCGTACCGACGACAGCGTGGCGCACCTTTACGATCCACTTCATCCCGCCGTGCTGCAACTGGTGTCCTATACCATCAAGTGTGCCGACAAGGCCGGCATTCCGGTTTCGGTATGCGGCGAGATGGCGGGCGATGTCAGGATGAGCCGCCTGCTGCTGGGCCTCGGCCTGCGCCAGTTCTCCATGCACCCGGCACATCTGCTCAGGGTAAAACAGCAGATTCTGCGCACCAACGTGCCGGAATTATCTTCGCAAGTGAACCGTATGCTGAAAACCGAAGAGCCGGAAAGAATGCAGGCATACCTGGCGCGCCTGAATTCTTAGCGGTCAGCCATCAGCTTCCAGCCAAACAGGCCACCTGACTGCTGATAGCTAACATTTGCAGCCCCTGCAAAAATTCACGATAATCGCCCGGATATGCCAAAACTCATCGTTACGCCCCAGACCGCACGCTTCGAGTCACCGCTGACGCTCAAAAGTGGCGCCACGCTGCCGTTCTACGAACTGGTGTATGAAACCCACGGCACGCTCAATACCGACAAATCCAACGCCATCCTGGTTTGCCATGCGCTTTCCGGCAACCATCACGTGGCGGGCTACCACGCTGAGCACGACAAGCGCCCGGGCTGGTGGGACAACATGATCGGCCCGGGCAAGCCGATCGATACCGAACGTTTCTTCGTCATCGGCGTCAACAATCTCGGCGGCTGCCATGGTTCCACCGGGCCATCCAGCATCAACCCCCAGACCGGCAAGCCGTTCGGCGCAAGTTTCCCGGTAGTGACGGTGGAAGACTGGGTGGAAACCCAGACTCGACTGGCCGACCTGCTCGGCATCCGCCAGTTTGCCGCGATTGTCGGCGGCAGTCTGGGCGGCATGCAAGTGCTGCAATGGAGCATCAACCATCCCGACCGCCTGCGCCATGCGCTGGTGATCGCCGCCGCCCCCCGCCTCACGGCACAGAATATCGCTTTCAACGATGTCGCCCGGCAGGCCATCCTGACCGACCCGGATTTCCATGGCGGCGACTTCTACGCGCATGGCGTGGTGCCGCGTCGCGGTTTGCGCATTGCCCGCATGCTGGGGCACATCACCTACCTGTCGGACGATGTGATGGGGGAAAAATTCGGCCGTATCCTGCGCTCCGGCGCCTACAATTTCGGCTACGAGGTTGAGTTCGAGATCGAGTCCTATCTGCGCTATCAGGGTGACAAATTCGCCGACAGTTTTGACGCCAACACCTATCTGCTGATGACCAAGGCGCTGGATTACTTCGACCCCACTCACCATCATCAGCATGCCTCGTTGAGCGAAACCATGCGGGCGGCCCACTCCAAATTCCTGGTCATCTCTTTCTCTACTGATTGGCGTTTCAGTCCGGCCCGCTCGCGCGAGATCGTCAAGGCTCTGCTGGACAACAATCTGGACGTGAGCTATGCGGAAATCACCGCCGCACATGGCCACGATGCCTTTCTCATGGAAGACCCGCAATATCACAACCTGGTGCGGGCCTATATGGAAAGGGTTGCGGCGGCGGAGGTGGCGGCATGAACAGGAAGCAGGAGCCCCGCGCAACGGGGATGCGATCAGCCGTGAATGCCCCACAAGGGGACTCCGATCCACTACGGGCTAAAGCACGTGTGGAATCGTATGACGCCGGGCACCGACAAGAAATAGGAAAATGCGCCATGGAAGTCATGGAGGTGACAGCATGACCAACACGACAGTACGTCACGATTTCGAAACCATCGCGGCCTGGGTGAAGCCAGGCTCGCGCGTGCTCGACCTGGGCTGCGGCGACGGCACCCTGCTGAAATACCTCAAGGACAGCCGTCAGGCGCACGGCTACGGCGTGGACATCAAGGATGCGAATATCCTCGCCTGTGTGCAAAAAGGCCTCAACGTGATTCAGAATGACCTTGACGCGGGCCTGTCCGGCTTCGAGGCGGATTCCTTCGATTTCGTCATCCTGTCGCAAACCCTGCAGGCCATGCGCCACATCGAGCAGGTCGTTGCTGAAATGCTGCGCGTCGGCAAGCAGGCCATCGTCGCCTTCCCCAACTTCGGCTACTGGCGCCATCGCGTGCAGGTGCTGCAGGGCTACATGCCGGTTTCGCCCCGGCTGCCCTACCAGTGGTATGACACGCCCAACATCCATCTCTGCACCGTCAGGGATTTCGAGGCATTCTGCGCCCAGCGCAACATCCGCATCCTGGAACGGGTGGTGATGGATGGCGAACGAAAAATCGGCTTGCTGCCGAACATTCGCGGCAGCGTCGCGGCATACCGGATCGAACGCGCTTAAAGCACCAGGCGCGCCAAACCCCATACACCGAACCCAGCCACCAGCAAGCCCGCCACCCGCCGCACCCAGAGGTGACGGGTAAACGCCTGCAACTGCTGGGCGAACAGGCCCATGGCAATAAGATTGGGCAAGGTACCAAGTCCGAAAGCCAGCATGGCCGTCATCCCGGAAAGCGCGCTGCCGCTGGCCAGCGCGGTAATCAGCACGCTGTACACCAGGCCGCACGGCAGCCAGCCCCACAGCATCCCGAGCAGGAAGGCCTGACCCGGATTGCGTACCGGTAGCAGGGTTTTCGAGAATGGCTGGATGCGACGCCACAACAGCCCGCCAAGACGCTCGATCTGCGTCACTGCCTGCCACAAACCCGCCAGATAAAGCCCCAATGCGATCAGCATGAGGTTCGCCAGCGCATACAGACCCTGCTGCACCGGCCACATGCCCTCCAGCAGCAAGGTGCTTGCGCCCACCGCGCCAGCCAGCCCGCCGGCAACGGCATAGCTAAGGATGCGGCCGGCATTGTAGGCGAAGTGATAGCTGAAGCGCGTGCCCTGTCCCGGCAGCTGCATGGAAATGGCGGCGACGATCCCGCCGCACATGCCGACGCAATGGGTGCCGCCCAGGAGGCCGGTCACGAAGAGCGCGAGCAGGCTGTATTCGTTCATGGATTCTCTTTCGCCCTGTCATGCGCGCGTGCGGCAAGCACCACCAGAAACAGCACAGGCAGGCCGAGCAGGGCCGTGGTGTTGAAGAATGCCGCATAGCCGAAGGCGTTCACCGCCACGCCGGAAAAACCGGCGATGAATTTCGGCAGCAGCAGCATGAGCGAACTGAACAGGGCGTACTGCGTGGCCGAATAGGCCACGTTGGTCAGGCCCGAGAGGTAGGCGACGAAAGCGCTGCTGGCGATACCCGCCGAGAGATTGTCGGCAGAGACCACGAAAATCAGGCCGGTCACGTCATGGCCGCGCCCAGCCAGCCAGGCGAACAGCACATTGGTCGCGGCCGACAGGAGCGCGCCGACGAACAGGATGCGCATCACCCCGAAACGCACCGTGAGCAGCCCGCCCAGCGCAGCGCCGACGATGGTCATGATCACGCCGAAGACCTTGGAAACCGTGGCGACTTCCTCCTTGGTATAGCCCATGTCCACGTAGAACGGATTCGACATCACCCCCATCACCACATCGGAAATGCGGTAGGTGGCGATGAGCGCCAGGATCAGCACCGCCTGCCAGCGATAGCGGCGCACGAAATCGAGCAGCGGGCTGATCGCCGCGCCGTAGACCCAGGCCACGGCGCGCGCCGCACGCGGCGGCAGCCAGGGATGGTGCGCCAGTTCCTGCGCCATGGAGATTTCATCCTGCCGGCTCTGCGACAGCCCATTGGTTTCCGGCTCCGGCAGGAGCAGCGTGACAACCATGCCGACCAGCATCAGCCCGGCCATGGCGAGGTAAGTGCCCTGCCAGGCCTCGTAATGATAGCCGTCCCCGCCGGCGATGCCGGCCGCGATCCACAGCGCCCCGGCGGAAGCGGTGATCATGGCGAGGCGGTAGCCCGCCTGGTAGGTGGCCGCCATCGCGCCCTGCATGCTTTCCTTTACCGCCTCGATGCGGTAGGCATCGAGCGCGATGTCCTGGGTGGCAGAAAGAAAGGCCGTCAACAGGGCGAAGCCGACCAGTTGATAAAGATTCTGTTGCGGATCCGACAGCGCCACCCCGACCAGAGCGACAGGCGATACCGACCTGGGCAAACAGCAGCCAGCTGCGCCGGCGCCCCAGCCAGCGATGCAGCAAGGGCAGGGGCAGGCGATCCACCAGCGGCGCCCACATCCATTTGAAACCATAAGCCAGCCCGATCCAGCTCAGGAAGCCGATGGTGGCGCGATCGATGCCGGCCTCGCGCAGCCAGAACGACAGCGTGCCCAGTACCAGCAGCAGTGGCAGCCCGGCGGAAAAGCCGAGCAGCAGCATGCCCGCCACTCGCGGATGGGTATAGACCTTGAAGGCCTCGCGCCAAGCTGCCCGAAGTTCCGGTGCTCGATTGCTCAGTCATGTTCGTAGTCAATGATCAGCGGCGCGTGGTCGGAAAACCGCTCGTCCTTGTAGACCGCGGCCTGCGTTGCTTTTTCGGCTATGCCCGGGGTGGCGATCTGGTAGTCGATGCGCCAGCCCACGTTCTTGGCCCAGGCCTGGCCGCGATTCGACCACCAGGTATAGGCCTCGCCGGTGTGAATCGGGATACAGGCGACGATAGACGTCCACCCAGCCGACCTGATCGAAAACGTGGGTCAGCCAGGCGCGTTCCTCGGGCAGGAAGCCGGAATTTTTCTGGTTGGATTTCCAGTTCTTCAGGTCGATTTCCTTGTGGGCGATGTTCCAGTCGCCGCAAAGGACGATTTCGCGCCCACTGGCCTTGAGTTCGCGCAGGTGCGGCAGGAAGCGTTCGAGGAAATAGAACTTCACCTGCTGGCGCTCCTCGCGAACTGGAGCCGGAAGGCAGATAGAGCGAAATAACCGAGAGCTTGCCGAAATCAGCCTGCAGGTAGCGCCCCTCGGCGTCGATGTCGGCAATGCCCAGACCCTCGACAACCCTGTCCGGCTTGCTTTTCGAGTAGATGCCCACGCCGCTGTAGCCCTTCTTTTCGGCATAATGGAAACAGCCATGGTAGCCATCAGGATGGAGCATTTCCGGTTTCATGTCGGCAGCCTGGGCCTTGAGTTCCTGGACGCAGATCACGTCCGCGTCCTGCTTCGCCAGCCAGTCAAAGAAGCCCTTGCTGGCCGCAGAGCGAATACCGTTAAGATTTGCAGATATAATACGCAACATTAATCCTCTAATTCAGATTGCATCATGACCGATTTCAGACAGGACTTTATCGACTTCGCCATCCAGCGCAAGGTGCTGTGCTTTGGTGAATTCAAGACCAAGGCGGGGCGGCTGTCGCCTTATTTTTTCAATGCCGGCCTGTTCAACGATGGCGTGGCCCTGCAGAAACTCGGGCAATTTTACGCCAAAGCCATCCTTGCTGCCGGCCTGGATTTCGACATGCTGTTCGGCCCGGCCTACAAGGGCATTCCGCTGGCAGCGGCGGTGGCCATTGCACTTGCCGAACAGGGGCGTAATGTGCCCTACTGTTTCAACCGCAAGGAAGCCAAAGACCACGGCGAAGGCGGCACCCTGATTGGCGCGCCCTTGCAGGGCAGGGTACTGATCGTGGATGATGTGATTTCCGCCGGCACTTCGGTGCGCGAGTCGGTGGACCTGATTCGCAGGCATGAAGCCCAGCCCTGCGGCGTAGCCATCGCTCTGGACCGCATGGAACGCGGCACGGGCGCACTTTCAGCCGTGCAGGAAGTCAGCCAGAGTTACAGTATCCCCGTTATCAGCATTGCCGATCTCGACAGCTTGACCGGCTACTTGCAGCACCACCCCGAGATGGCCCAGTATCAGGACGCGGTAGCCGCTTACCGCAATCAATATGGCGTGAAATAAGGAAAAAACCGTGAAAACCTTGATTATCCTCATCACCACGGCACTCAGCATTGGCGCTGCACAAGCGGCCCCACTCAAGAAATGTGTAGACGACAAGGGCCGCGTCTATTACGGGGATTCCATTCCACCCGAAGTGGAAGCCAAATGCCGCTCTTCCAGTGAAATCACGGCCAGGGGCATGGAAAAGAAAAAAACCACCCACCTGACGGATGAAGAAATGCAAGCCCAAGCCGATGAGGCAGCCAAGAAAAAGGAAAATGAGCAAAAAGCCGTGGAGCAGCAGCGCCGCGACAGGGCATTGCTGCTCAGCTATTCCAATGAAAACGAAATCGATCTGGCGCGTGACCGCAACCTGGTCGCCGCCCAAACCCGCATTGATGGCATCCAGTTGCGCATCAAGTCCGTGCAGGGCCGCCTTGATGGGCTGGACAAGCAAAAAAAGCTTCATGTCAAAAGGGGAAAGCCTGTCCCTGACGACCTGCATAACGAAATTGTGGCCACTGAAGCAGAAATCAGACGATTTCAGGACAGCCTGGAAAAATCCAGACAGGAGTTCGACGCCGTCAAGGCTCGCTTCGAGGACGACAAAAGACGCTTTCGTGAACTAAAAGGGCTGCCGCCTGCCGCATCACAAAGACAGACATCCCAGTAGCGTCAGAATGAGGACAGCACAAAACAGAAAGGGGGCCGGTTCGGCCCCCTTTCTGTTTCCAGGACTGAGAGGTTCAGCCCGCCAGTTTCTGCTTCAGGATCTCGTTCAATTGAGCCGGATTGGCCTTGCCTTTGCTGGCCTTCATCGCCTGGCCGACGAAAAAGCCGAACAGTTTGTCCTTGCCGGAACGATATTCCGCGACCTGGCCCGGGTTGGCCGCGATGATTTCATCGATGATCTTTTCGATGGCGCCACTGTCGGAAACCTGCTTCAGCCCCTTGGCCTCGATGACGGCATCCGCTTCTCCTTCGCCGTTCCACATCGCAGCAAACACTTCCTTGGCAATTTTGCCGGAAATGGTGTTGTCCTGAATACGCTTCAGGAGGCCAGCCAACTGGGCACTTGAGATAGGGCTGGCGTCGATGTCCATCCCTTCCTTGTTGAGCGCGGCGGAAAGGTCGCCCATGATCCAGTTGGCTGCCAGCTTGGCTTCGCCGCCTAACGCTTTGGCCGTGGCTTCGAAATAGTCCGCCAACTCGCGCGCCGAAGTGAGCACACCGGCGTCATAGGCCGGCAGGCTGTATTCGCTGATGAAGCGCTCGCGTTTGGCCTGCGGCAGTTCCGGCAGTTTGCTGCGTATTTCCTCGATGTAGGCATCGCTCACCACCAGCGGCAGCAGGTCTGGATCAGGGAAATAGCGATAATCGTTGGCCTCTTCCTTGGAGCGCATGGAACGGGTCTCGTCACGATCCGGATCATAGAGGCGGGTTTCCTGCACCACCCGGCCGCCATCCTCAATCAGTTCGATCTGGCGCCGGACTTCATAGTCGATCGCTTTTTCCAGGAATTTGAAAGAATTGAGGTTCTTGATTTCGCAACGCGTGCCGAGTTTTTCCGTGCCCTTGATCCGCACCGAGACATTGGCGTCGCAGCGGAACGAGCCTTCCTGCATATTGCCGTCGCAGATGCCGATCCAGCGCACCAGCGAATGCAGCGCCTTGGCGTAGGCCACTGCTTCGGCACTGCTGCTCATGTCGGGCTCGGTGACGATCTCGACCAGCGGCGTGCCGGCACGGTTGAGGTCGATGCCGGTCATGCCGTGGAAATCCTCGTGCAGCGATTTGCCGGCGTCCTCTTCCATGTGGGCGCGGGTAATGCGGATGTCTTTTTCGTAGGCTTGCCCTGAGCCTGTCGATGGGACCTGGATGCGCAGCGTCCCGCCCTCGGCCACGATAGGCAGTTCGAGCTGGGTGGTCTGGTAGCCCTTGGGCAAATCCGGATAGAAGTAATTCTTGCGCTCGAATACCGATTTGCGATTGATGCGCGCGCCGACAGCCAGGCCGAATCTGACCGCTTTTTCAGCGGCTGCACGGTTGAACACCGGCAGCACGCCCGGCAAGGCCAGATCCACGGCGCATGCCTGGGTATTGGGCTCGGCGCCATAGGCGGTAGCCGCCCCGGAAAAAATCTTGGTGATGGTGTTGAGTTGGGCATGCGTTTCCAGCCCGATCACGACTTCCCATTGCATGTTTAAGACCTCGTGAGGAGTTAGGGGTGAGGGGTGAGGAGAGGCAGCCGCGCATGCCAGTCCGTCGCCATCTGGTACTGGTGCGCCACATTCAGCATTCTGGCTTCGGCAAAATAATTGCCCACGATCTGCAAGCCCACCGGCAAGCCATTGTCACCGAAACCGCATGGCACGGACATGCCGGGCAGGCCGGCCAGATTCACGGCGATGGTGTAAATGTCCGACAGATACATGGAAACCGGGTCATCGCTCTTCTCACCCAGCTTGAAGGCGGTACTCGGCGAGGTCGGTCCCATGATCACGTCGCACTGCTTGAAAGCCGCCTCGAAATCCTGCGCGATCAGGCGGCGCAGTTTCTGCGCCTGAATGTAGTAAGCATCGTAGTAACCGGCGGACAGCACATAGGTGCCGATCATGATGCGTCGCTTGACCTCGGCGCCGAAGCCCTGGGCGCGGCTTTTCTGGTACATGTCGGTCAGGTCGCCATATTCCGGTGCACGATAGCCGTAGCGGACGCCGTCGTAGCGCGCCAGATTGGAACTGGCCTCGGCCGGTGCCAGTACGTAATACACCGGGATGGAAAGGCGGGTGTTGGGCAGGCTGATTTCGACGGTCTCGGCACCCAGCTTGCGGTATTCGGCCAGCGCAGCTTCCACCGCCTTGGCCACGTCCGCAGACAGGCCTTCGGCAAAATACTCCCTGGGAAGGCCGATTTTCAGGCCCTTAAGCGGCTGATTCAGGTCGCGGGTGTAATCTTCTTTCTCCCGCTCCAGGCTGGTCGAATCGCGGCTGTCGAAACCGGCCATGACATTCATCATCAGGGCGCAGTCCTCGGCACTTCTGGCCATGGGTCCGGCCTGATCGAGCGAGGAGGCGAAAGCAATCATGCCGTAGCGCGACACCGTGCCGTAAGTCGGCTTGAGGCCGGTAATCCCGACCAGCGCCGCAGGCTGGCGAATGGAGCCGCCGGTATCCGTGCCGGTTGCTGCGGGGCACAGGCGCGCCGCCACGGCAGCAGCGGAGCCGCCGGAACTGCCGCCGGGCACCCGATCCAGATCCCACGGGTTTTTGACCTTGCCGAAATAGGAGGTCTCGTTGCTCGAGCCCATGGCAAACTCGTCCATGTTGGTCTTGCCCAGATTCACCGCGCCAGCACGGTTGAACTGCTCGATCACGTGGGCGTCGTATGGCGCGGAGAAATTGGCCAGCATTTTCGAACCGCAGGTGGAAAGCCAGTCCTGCGCGCAGAAAATATCCTTCTGTGCCAACGGGATGCCGGTCAGTAACTCCCCCTTGCCCGCCGCGATACGCTCATCCGCCGCGCGCGCCTGGGCCAGGCTCTTGTCTGCGTTCACCGTGATGAAGGCATTTAGCGAGGGATTCAGTTCATCGATGCGTTTCAGAAACGTTTGCGTCAGCTCGACGCTTGAGACTTTCTTCGCAGCCAGCAGGCCGGATAATTCTTTCAGGGTGCTATTTATCATCACAATGTGAAGTGAAGCGTGAAAAGTGAAGTGTGAAGGGGTTTTCCCATTTCACCTTTCACTTTTCACGCTTCACTCTTTACTCCTCACTCTATAACTTTGGGAACCAGATACAGCCCAGCTTCCACCTGCGGCGCCACTGCCTGATAGGCTTCGCGGCGATTCGCTTCGCTTACGGCATCCTCGCGCAGGCGCAGCACCACGTCCTGAGCATGGGCCATGGGCTCGATCCCGCTGGTATCCACCGCCTGCATTTCTTCCACCAGCCCGAAAATACTGGAAAGCTGCGCAAGATACGTCTCTGCCTCGCTTTCGCTGACCTCGATCCGGGCCAGGTGAGCGATACGTTTTACTTCGTCCAGCGTCAATGACATAAAATTCACCCTGGTGAAACTTAATTAAACAAGCTTAATAGGTTATCATAATTCATTTTACCGAAGCACCTTCCTAGACCAAGAGAAACATGTATGTTTGGATTCCTACGCGGCTATTTTTCCACTGATCTGGCAATCGACCTGGGTACTGCCAACACCCTGATTTACGTGCGCGGCAAAGGCATCGTTCTTGACGAGCCTTCCGTAGTGGCCATACGCCAGGAAGGCGGGCCGAGCGGCAAGAAAACCATCCAGGCTGTCGGCGCCGAAGCCAAACTGATGATCGGACGTACGCCCGGCTCTATCACCGCCATTCGCCCGATGAAGGACGGCGTGATTGCCGATTTCACCATCACCGAACAGATGTTGAAATATTTCATCAAGAAAATTCACGATTCGCGCATGCTCTCCCCCAGCCCGCGCATCATCATCTGCGTGCCCTGCGGCTCGACCCAGGTGGAGCGCCGCGCCATACGCGAATCTGCGATCGGCGCAGGTGCACGCCAGGTGTACCTGATCGAGGAGCCGATGGCTGCCGCGATCGGTGCCGACCTGCCAGTGGCCGAAGCCACCGGCTCCATGGTGGTAGACATCGGCGGCGGCACCACTGAAGTGGGCGTGATCTCCCTCGGCGGCGTGGTGTATGCGTCTTCGGTGCGCGTCGGCGGCGACAAGTTCGATGAATCCATCATCAACTACATCCGCCGCAACTACGGCATGCTGATCGGCGACGCCACCGCTGAAATGATCAAAAAACAGATTGGCTCCGCCTTTCCGGCATCGGAAGTGCGCGAGATGGAAGTCAAGGGCCGCAATCTGGCGGAAGGCATTCCGCGCAGCTTCACCATTTCCAGCAATGAAGTGCTGGAAGCCCTGACCGACCCACTCAACCAGATTGTCAGTGCAGTCAAACAGGCGCTGGAACAAACCCCCCCCGAGCTGGGTGCGGACATCGCTGACAAGGGCATGGTGCTGACCGGCGGCGGCGCACTGCTGCGCGATCTCGACCGTTTGCTGATGGAAGAAACCGGCTTGCCGGTGGTTGTTGCAGAAGACCCGCTGACCTGCGTGGTGCGCGGATCCGGTCGTGCCCTGGAAGAAATGGACAAGCTCGGGACCGTGTTCACGAATGATTGATAGCGGTCAGCCGTCAGCCGTCAGCCATCAGCTAAAAATCGCGCGGCATGCTGCGCACCAAAAAGCTGACCGCTGACTAGCTGACGGCTGATAGCTTTTCCCATGGATCACCAACCCTTTTTCAAACGTGGCCCCAGCCCTGTCGTACGGCTGGTATTTTTCGGCCTGTTTGCCATTTTCCTGATGGCGACCGACGCACGCTTCAACCAGTTGGCCCTGCTGCGCCAGGGCGTCGGGCTGGTGCTTCATCCACTGCAGCAGATCGCCAACAGCCCGCTCACCCTGTCGCGCCGCGCCAGTGATTTTTTTGTTACCCAAGGCCAGTTGGCGGGCGAAAACACCCATTTGCGGCAGCAGCAGCTGACTAATGCCATGCAATTGCAGCGCAACCAGTCGTTGCTGGCCGAAAATGCCCATCTGCGCCGCCTGCTCTCGACCCGCGAAAGCCTGACCCATCGCGCCACCACGGCTGAAGTGATGAGTGCCGGACGCGACCCATTCAGCCGCAGAATCATTACGGACAAGGGCAGCTCTGCCGGGATTCAGGCGGGCCAGGCGGTGATCGATGACAAGGGACTGGTTGGCCAGGTTACCCGCGTACAGATGCTGAGTAGCGAAATCACCCTGATTACCGACAAGGGACAGGCTGTGCCGGTAGAAGTAGTGCGTAACGGCGTGCGCGCCATCGCCTTTGGGCACGGGCAGGATAATGCGCTGGAACTGGCCTTCATGCCGGTCAATATGGATATCCAGAACGGCGACCAGCTTGTTACTTCCGGGATTGATGGCACCTATCCGCGCGGCGTTCCGGTCGCGGTGGTGAGCCAGATCGAACGCAATGCCGGCTACCCCTTCGCAAAAATCACCTGCACGCCGAGTGCCGGCATGGATCGCTACCGCAGCCTGCTGATCATTTCCGCTGGTGAATTGCCGCCGACTGCCCCGCCCGAAGCAGAAAAAAAAGCCCAGGAGACCAAATAACATGACCGGCGCCCCCACTCTGGCACGCCCGCCCAGTGGCCGGTTCATTGCCATGACGCTGTTTGGCGCGCTGATGCTGGACATTCTGCCATGGCAGGGTACGGCCCTGCTGCTGCGCCCGGATTTTGTCCTGCTACTGCTGCTCTACTGGGCCGTGCATCAGCCGCTGCGCATTGGCATGGCCGCAGCCTGGGGGCTCGGCCTGGTGATGGATGTCGCCGATGGCGCGCTGCTTGGCCAGTACGCGCTGGCTTATACCCTTGCCATCTTTCTGGCCCTCATTCTGCATCGGCGCATTCAGGCTTTTAACCTGTGGCCGCAGGCATTGCATGTCTTTCTGCTATTGCTGGTCAGCCAGGTACTGATCCTGCTGACCCACCTGCTTTCTGGTGCAAGCTTTATTGGCTGGGGGTATTTTCTAGCCAGCATCACAGGTGCGCTGCTCTGGCCTCTGCTCAGCCTGCTGGTCCATCTGGCGATGAAGCACAGATATCTGCCCGATGTAGCCTATACCACCTCGCGCGGCAGCGAAAAGTAAGCGCGTGTTAATGATTAACGAGCCCTGATCGCCCATGTTGTTTGGCATGAAATCCGGTACCGAACTCAGGGATAACCAGCGGGAACTTTACCGCTTCCGGGTACGGCTGACCCTGGCTGCCGGCCTGGTTCTGTTTGCCTTCGTGCTGCTGGCCACGCGGCTGTTTTACCTGCAGGTGATGCAGCACGAACACTTTCACACCCTGGCGGAAAACAACCGCATTTCCATCGTCCCCATCGTTCCAAACCGGGGGCTGATTCTGGACCGGAATGGCATCCCGCTGGCGCACAACTACTCTGCCTACACCCTGGAAATCACGCCAAGCAAGGTGGGCGGACTGGAAGAAACCATCAATGAACTGGCAAGCATTCTCGAAATCACGCCACGCGACCGGCGGCGCTTCAAAAAACTGCTGGAAGAAAGCAAGAATTTTGAGAGCCTGCCCATCCGCTCGCGCCTGAGTGAAGTGGAAGTCGCGAAATTCGCGGTCAACCGTTATCGCTTCCCCGGCGTGGAAATCAAGGCCCGCCTGTTCCGCCACTACCCCCACCTGGACCAGTTCTCGCATGTAGTCGGCCACATTGGTCGCATCAGTGACCGAGACATGGAAAAACTGGAAGAAAATGACCTTCTGGCCAATTACCGTGGCACCGACCACATTGGCAAGCAAGGCCTGGAGCAAAGCTACGAGAAGCAACTGCATGGCACAACCGGCTTTGAACAGGTCGAGACCGACGCAGGTGGCCGTGCCGTGCGGACACTGACACGCACCCCGCCTATTTCCGGCAATACGCTCTATCTTTCCATTGACAGCAAATTGCAGGCACTGGCCATCAGGGCTTTTGGCAAACACCGAGGCTCGCTGGTGGCTATCGAGCCGAAAAGCGGTGAAATTCTGGCCTTTGTCAGCCAGCCTGGATTTGATCCCAACCTGTTCGTGGATGGCATTGATACCGCCAACTGGGAGGCGTACAACACTTCACTCGACAAGCCGCTCAATAATCGCGCCCTGCGCGGCCAGTACCCGCCAGGCTCGACCTTCAAGCCATTCATGGCCCTGGCTGCGCTTGAACTCAACAAGCGCAGCCCGTCCTATACCATTTCCGATCCCGGTTATTACATGCTGCCGGGCAGCAGCCACCATTACCGCGACTGGAAACCCGGCGGCCACGGCATGGTGGATCTGCACAAATCCATCGTTATTTCCTGCGATACCTACTACTACGGACTGGCGGTGGACATGGGCATCGACAACATCACCAGCTTCATGAGCCATTTCGGTTTCGGCAGGAAAACCGGTATCGATATCGAAGGCGAACAGGTCGGGGTGCTGCCATCGCAAGCCTGGAAAATGAAACGTTTCAAGCAAAAATGGTACACCGGGGACACGGTCAGCGTCGGCATTGGCCAGGGCTACAACCTGGCCACGCCGCTGCAACTGGCGGTCGCCACTGCCGCCCTGGCAAACAACGGTCAGCTGATGCGCCCGCGCATGGTGAGAAGCATTCTGGACAGCAAAACCGGCCAGACCACCACCCTGGAACCGGAAACTACAGATTCCATGCCCCTCAAAAAAGAAAATCTGGATCGGGTAATCGCCGCCATGGTGGATGTCACCCGCCCTGGCGGTACCGCCGCACAGGCGAGTGCGGGTGCGGAGTACATGATTGCCGGCAAGACCGGAACGGCCCAGGTGGTCGGCATGAAACAGGGGCAAAAATATGTGGAAAGCCAGGTCGCCGAGCGCCACCGTGACCATGCGCTGTTCATTGCCTTTGCCCCAGCAGACAACCCCCGCATCGCCCTTGCTATCCTGGTGGAAAACGGCGGCCACGGCGGCAGCACAGCCGCACCCATTGCGCGCAAAGTGATGGATTACTACCTGCTCGGCAAGCTGCCGAAGGATGAAAGCATTTCGGACATCGTCGAACCGGGAGCAGAGCATGATTAGACGCATCCTGAACCGCCTGGTCGCCCACCTGGATGTGTATTTGCTGCTGGCGCTCGGGCTGCTTGTCCTGCTTGGACTGGTCGTACTGTACAGCGCGACAGGCGAAGACTGGCAACGCGTCAACAGCCAGCTGGTCAACCTCGCGGTCGCGCTGTGCGTCATGTGGGTCGTGGCCAACATCCCGCCGCAGCACCTGGCCCGGCTCGGCCTGCCGGTCTACGCCATCGGCCTGTTGCTCCTGCTCGGCGTGGCGCTGTTTGGCGACATCAGCCACGGAGCCAGGCGCTGGCTGCATGTCGGGGTGACGCGCATCCAGCCGTCGGAAATCATGAAAATCGCCGTACCGTTGATGCTGGCCTGGTATTTTGACCGTCATGCAGCCGCTTTGCGCTTCAAGGAATTTGTCGTAGCCACCCTGCTGCTGCTGGTGCCCGTGATATTTATCCTGAAACAGCCTGACCTGGGCACGTCCCTGATCGTCAGTGCTGCCGGATTCTATGTGCTGTTCCTCGGTGGCCTTTCCTGGCGCGTCATGATCGGCCTGGCTGTCACCGGCCTGGCCAGCATGCCGCTGCTATGGTCCATGCTGCACGACTACCAGCGCCAGCGCGTGCTGACTTTGCTCGATCCCGCCCAGGATCCGCTTGGCGCTGGTTACCACATCATTCAATCCACGATCGCCATGGGTTCTGGCGGGCTGCCAGGCAAAGGCTGGCTGCATGGCACCCAGACCCATCTGGAATTTCTCCCGGAAAGACACACCGACTTCATTCTTGCTGTGCTCGGGGAGGAATTCGGCTTAATCGGCAATCTCACGCTGCTCGTGATCTATCTGCTCATTATCGGGCGCGGCATGGTGATATCCGCCAATGCGCCCACCCTGTTCGGTCGCCTCTTTGCCGGCAGCATCGTGCTCACTTTCTTCACCTACGCATTCGTCAACATCGGCATGGTGAGCGGAATCCTGCCGGTGGTCGGCGTGCCGCTGCCGCTGGTGAGCTATGGCGGAACCTCCATCGTCACATTGCTGTTCGGCATGGGGGCGCTGATGAGCATCCAGACCCATCGCAAGCTGATACAGACCTGAACAAGCCCTCATGGAGCAATTGATCGCACGCCTGCTGGGAGATGAAGCCGGCCTGTGGACGCTTTTCCTGTCCAGCTTTCTCGGTGCCACCGTGTTGCCGGGCGGCTCGGAAGCCGTGCTGTTCGCACTGCTCAAACTGCACCCGCAGTTGCTCTGGGCAGCCCTGCTGACGGCCACCATCGGCAATACGCTTGGCGCCATGACTTCATACTTGCTGGGTCGGCTTTTTCCGCGGGACCAGCATCATCGCAGCGTTGCCTGGCTGCGGCGGCATGGTAGCCCGATTCTGCTGCTGGCCTGGGCGCCGCTGATTGGGGACGCCCTGTGTGTTGCCGCCGGATGGCTGCGCATCAACCCGTGGCACGCCGCCCTGTTCATGCTGCTGGGGAAAGGTGTGCGTTATGGCGCGGTAACCCTGCTGGCAACATAGGCAAATTGGCCGCCTCTTCTGCTGCTGCTTGGGTTAAAATCAGCCCTTTACACCCAATTTTCATGACCGCCCGCCTGCGCGAAATACCCTACAACTACACCTCCTTTTCGGACCGGGAAATCGTCATTCGTTTTCTCGGCGAGGACATGTGGCAAGTGCTCGAAGCCCTGCGCGCCCAGCGCAAGACAGGCCGTTCGGCACGCATGCTGTTCGAGGTGCTGGGTGATTTGTGGGTAGTCAACCGCAACCCTTACCTGCAGGACGACCTGCTCGCCAACAAAAAGCGCCAGACGGCGCTGGTCGGCGCATTGCGCCATCGCCTGAAAGCCATTGAAGAACGCCGCCAGGACAACATCAAGGTATTGCAATTGCTGCAGGCAGCCCACCGCGCGGTCAACGAATTCGAACTTGGCTTCGAACACACCCGCAAGCTGCGCAAGAAAGTGCTGGCCAAACTCCTGCCTCACACCCGCCGCGACAATATCCAGTTCGATGGCCTGGCGCGCGTTTCCCACGTCACCGATGCCACAGACTGGCGAGTCGAATATCCCTTCGTGGTGATCAACCCCGATACCGAGCGAGAAATTGCACCGCTGGTGGAAGCCTGCATCGCCTGCGGCCTGACCCTGATCCCGCGCGGCGGCGGCACCGGCTACACCGGCGGCGCCATTCCGCTCGACCCGCTGACAGCCGTGATCAACACCGAGAAACTGGACACGCTGGGCCCGGTGGAATTGACCCCGCTACCCGGCGTAGCCGAGCCGGTTACCACCATCCTGTGCGGTGCGGGCGTAGTAACACGGCGTGTCATGGAAGCAGCAGAGGCCGCAGGGCAGGTGTTCGCAGTGGACCCGACTTCGGCCGACGCCTCCTGCATCGGCGGCAACGTGGCCATGAATGCCGGCGGCAAGAAAGCCGTACTGTGGGGCACGGCACTCGACAACCTGGCCTGGTGGCGCATGGTGACGCCGGAGGCCAACTGGCTGGAAGTGGAACGTCTCGATCACAATCTGGGCAAGATCCATGATGCCGAGTCGGTCCGCTTCCGGATCAGCCGTTTCGCACCCGATGGCAAAACCCTGCTGGGTGAACCGGAAATCCTCTGTGTACCCGGACACTGTTTCCGCAAGGCAGGCCTGGGCAAGGACGTTACCGACAAATTCCTGTGCGGCTTGCCGGGCATCCAGAAAGAAGGTTGCGATGGCATCATCACCTCGGCCCGCTTCATCCTGCATCGCATGCCGGCGCACACCCGCACCGTCTGCCTGGAATTTTTCTGCCAGGTGCGCGATGCAGTGCCGGCCATCGTGGAAATCAAGAACTATCTCGACGCGCATCCCCACGCCATACTGGCCGGACTGGAACATCTGGATGAACGCTACCTGAAGGCAGTCGGCTATGCCACCAAGGCAAACCGGCCAAAACGCCCGAAAATGGTGTTGCTGGCTGATATCGTCTCGGATGACGAGGCCGCCTGCGGTGCCGCCGCATCGGAAATTGTCAAGCTGGCCAATGGCCGCAACGGCGAAGGCTTCATCGCCGTCAGCCCGGCCGCGCGCAAGAAATTCTGGCTGGACCGCGCTCGCACTGCCGCCATTGCCGCCCACACCAACGCCTTCAAGATCAACGAGGACGTGGTGATTCCGCTGCCACGCATGGGCGACTACTGCGATGGCATCGAGCGCATCAATATCGAGCTTTCCACCCAGAACAAGCTGCAACTGGTTGAGGCACTGCAACTCTTCCTCAAAGGCCATCTGCCGCTATTTCAGGACGAGGACACCATTGCCGACCCGGAGCTGACAGAAGACCGGCGCTTGCGTGCGCTCAACATGCTGGAAGAAGTGCGCAAGCGCTGGCATGAAATGCTGAATAACCTTGATGCCCCCATCGAGGGCTTCAAATTCCAGCCGCCGGAAACCGAATACAAGCATCGCACCGTATTCGAGCTGCTACAGGACCATACCCTGCGCGTTTCCTGGAAACGCGAAATCCGGCGTGAATTGCAGACCATTTTCACCGGACGCGAATATCAGCCGGTTCTCGAACAGTGCGACATCATTCATGGCCAGATTCTGAAAAGCCGGGTGTTCGTGGCGCTGCACATGCACGCCGGCGACGGCAACGTGCATACCAATATCCCGGTCAACTCCGACGATTATGAAATGCTTCGGGCAGCCAATCAGGCGGTGGCCCGCATCATGCGCCTGGCGCAATCGCTGGGCGGCGTAATTTCAGGCGAACACGGCATTGGCCTGACAAAAATGGAATTTCTCGAAGCGGCAACGATCGAGAAATTCGTCCATTACAAACAGCAGGTGGACCCGCGCGGCCACTTCAACCGCGGCAAGCTCTTGCCTGGCGCTGATCTGCGCAATGCCTACACCCCCAGCTTCAGCCTGCTGGAAACCGAATCGCTGATCATGGAACAGAGCGCTATCGGCGAAATCGCCGATTCGATCAAGGACTGCCTGCGCTGCGGCAAGTGCAAACCGGTGTGCAACACGCATATCCCGCGTGCCAACCTCCTGTATAGCCCGCGCAACAAGATCCTTGCAACCAGCCTGCTGATCGAGGCGTTCCTTTATGAAGAGCAGACCCGGCGAGGCATTTCCCTGCAGCATTTCGACGAATTCAACGATGTCGCCGACCACTGCACGGTATGCCACAAGTGCCTCAACCCCTGCCCGGTAGACATCGATTTCGGCGATGTCTCCATCGCCATGCGCAACTTCCTGCGCCTGCAGCACAAGAAGAAATTCAACCCCGGCACCTTTGCCTCGATGCTGTTCCTCAATGCCACGGATCCGACCACGATCAAGGCCATTCGCAAGGTCATGATCGGCTGGGGATACCAGGCGCAGCGCCTGGGTTATGCAGTCGGCAAACACTTCGGCCTGATCAAACAGCAGACCCAGCATCCGCCCGCCACACTTGGGAAACCGCCGCTTGTGGCGCAGGTTATCCACTTCATCAACAAACCGATGCCAGGCGGGCTGCCCAATAGAACCTCGCGCGCCCTGCTGGGGCTGGAAGATGCCAGCATGGTGCCGGTTATCCGCAACCCTGCAAAACTGTCAGAGGATTCGGATGCCGTATTCTATTTCCCCGGCTGCGGCTCCGAACGCCTGTTCGGCCAGGTCGGCCTTGCCACCCAGGCCATGCTGTTCGAAGTCGGTGCCGTCACGGTGTTGCCACCGGGCTACCTGTGCTGCGGCTACCCGCAAACCTCCTCCGGCGACGAGGAAAAGGGCCAGGAAATCACCACCGCCAACCGGGTGCTGTTCCATCGTGTTGCCAACACGCTGAACTACCTCGACATCAAGACCGTGATCGTTTCCTGCGGCACCTGCATGGATCAGCTGCTGAAATACCAGTTCGGCAAGATTTTCCCCGGCTGCCGCCTGCTGGACATTCACGAGTACCTGATGGAGAAGGGGGTCAGGCTTGAAGGCGTTGAAGGCAAGCGCTACCTTTATCACGATCCCTGCCATACGCCGATGAAAACGCACTCCCCGATTGCCGTAGCAAGCAAATTGATGGGCAGCGACGTCAAATTGAATGATCGCTGCTGCGGCGAAGCCGGCACATTGGCGGTGTCGCGCGCCGACATTTCGACCCAGATTCGCTTCCGCAAAGAGGAAGAGCTTCACAAGGATGTGGCGCTGCTTCAGGCAGCAGCACCAGACGCGAAAATGAAAATACTGACATCCTGTCCGTCTTGCCTGCAGGGACTGTCCCGCTATAATGATGACACAGGCATCGAGGCCGACTACATCGTGGTGGAACTGGCACGCCACCTGCTGGGCGAAAACTGGCAGGCAGACTATATCGACAAGGCTTCTAAGGGCGGAATAGAGCGAGTCTTGTTATGAGCCATCAACCATCAGCGGTTAGCTTGA
This sequence comes from uncultured Gammaproteobacteria bacterium, assembly GCA_963741495.1. Classification (GTDB taxonomy): domain Bacteria; phylum Pseudomonadota; class Gammaproteobacteria; order Burkholderiales; family Sulfuricellaceae; genus Sulfurimicrobium. The sequence goes on along the minus strand of CAVUID010000018.1, from coordinate 52,221 downwards.
AGCAAAATCCACGTGACCTGAAGACTGATAGCTAAATACTGACCACTGAAAGCTGAGTGCTGAATGCTAAATTTTGATCTCCCAGTCATACAGGCCAATGCGCCACAACCTGAATTCAGCGATGCCAGTACTTGCAGAAAATGGCTGAAATCCCTGCCGCTCACCAATATTCAGACACTCCACGGGGCGCTCCGGCAGCAGCTGGAGTTGCTCAGCCGCTTTTCCCTGCCCGCCCTGGAACGCCTGAAAATTCTGGAGCAGTTGCGCGAAACAATGGCCTACCTGGCAAGCGAGCTGGGCAAAAAATACTACAACAAGCCAGTGCCCTTTTCTTCACTGGAACAGGTCGCCTGGAACAATGAACAGGCGCTGTGGCTCGAGTTTTGCAAGAATTATCTGCGCTGCCTGCAAGCGGCACACGATAGCGATATTGAGGTGATTCCCTTTACCGCCCTGATTACACAGCGCGCGATGAGCTGCGGCATTTCCCTGATACTGGGTTTGGGCCATGCCTATCGGCCCGTACCGGCGCCCCTGTGGCGCCAGATGCATCTTCTGTACCGTCATGCCGAAAAATGCGGGGTCGCCACCAAACGTATCAAGGACGCACTGAACCGCGAAGACGGTACCAACTCATGCGAAGCTTCTTACGCCAAGGCGCTGCTGCTGGACCTGGCCGGCCTGCAGCAATTGACTTCCCGCCAGATTCTCCAGCTCGACCGCTGGCTCGACCGCTGGTGTGCCCGCACCGGCGTGGTCAAAGACCAGCCGCCGACACCGACATTGCCCCTGGTGAGCGTGGATCTCAACGAAGATAGCGGCCCGGTGATTTTTTCCGGAAAAATAGCAGGCGAGCAGCGTTTTGTGGACACCGAGCGGCTCGCCATGTCTCTCCGAAAACGCATCAAGTTTCTGAAAAGTGGCGGCAACCCTGCTGAAATCGGCCTGGGTGAAGAGTGCGTCCAGCCATCATGCGAAACCCTGCTTGTTGCACTTTACAAACGCTGGTGCGAAGTGCCGCCACCGCGCGTTTCGCCGCGCAATAGCAGCGGGAACAGCGTGCAGTTGTGTTTCGCCTTTCCTGCCATTTATTTTTTCCTCGGCGATGCCTCGCCTTTCAAGCAGCCGGGAGAAACCCTCGACGTCGCACCTGAAATCATGGAAGACATGCGCATGTTTGGTCGCGTCACCCAGCGTACCGAGAAGCTGCTCTTCGCACGTCTGGGATTCAACCTGGAAAACTGGGACGCTCTCGACCAGAGCACCGCCGGCTTCCGCCTCTCTCGCAGCAGCGCGGGCGAACGCATCAGCCAGAACCAGCTGGTTGCTCTACGCAGCAGTGACGGCGCGCCTTTCAGTCTTGCGGTGGTACGCTGGCTGATGGTAGATGATGATGCGGGCGGTTTGAGCATCGGCACCCGCGTGCTACCAGGCTTGCCCCTGCCGATGGCTGCCAGACAGGTGACCCTGAACCCGGCTGACATGGGGCTTTTTGTCCCGGCGTTTCAGCTTTCCGGCGTGCCTGAACTACAGGAGCCCGACAGCCTGGTGCTGCCCATAGGCTGGTACCAGCCAGGCAAGCGCGTGCAAATCTACACTAGCCTGACCGAAACCGTAAAACTTACCGCATTACTGGAAAAAGGCGCCAATTACGAGCGTGTTACTTATGTCAGTGAGCCGATGCTTTAATGTGAGCCACATTTTGTGAAGCGTGAAGCCACACGCTACGCTTTGTTGTGAAATGTGAAAGGTTAATGCAAATTTGGTTTTATTTTTTCATTTCACGTTTCACAGCAAGGGCGTAGCCCAAGCGGCTTCACATTTCACTTTTTTCATGGTTGATTGGGAGCAACCACCCGACCGGCCGGGAAACAGGCGCAGAACGTACTCCCCTTGCCAGGCAGGCTTTCGACCTCCAGGCGCCCCTGGTGGCGAGTCATGATGTGTTTGACGATCGACAATCCCAGGCCGGTGCCCCCCGTCTCCCGTGAGCGCCCGCGATCGACGCGGTAAAAACGCTCGGTGAGACGGTTGATATACTGAGGTTCGATGCCGATTCCGCTGTCCTGTACGCAGAATCGCGCTTCCTGATCGCGCATGCTCCAACGCAAGCTAATTTCTCCCCCTTCCGGGGTGTAGCGCACCGCATTGCTGACCAGATTGCTGAAAGCGCTGCGTAGCTCACGCTCATTTCCTGCCAGTCTTACGTCTGTGTCGACTTCCAGATGAAGTTTATGCCGCCCCGCACTCAGGGAGATGGCTTCCTTGTGCAAGGTCTCGATCAGGTTTCTGACCTCGACCGTTTCCTCAGTGATTTTTTCCTGGTTACTTTCGAGTCGCGACAAGGTCAGCAGATCATCCACCAGTCCCTGCATGCGACGGGTCTGGTCCAGCATCAGTTGAAAATGGCGCCGGCTCTGCTCCATGTTGATCTGCTCGGCATCGGCAAACCCCTCAAGGAACCCCCCCACCACGGTCAGCGGCGTACGCAGTTCATGCGACACATTGGCAATGAAGTCACGCCGCATGGTTTCCACGCGCTCCAGTTGGGTCACATCGCGACTGAGCAGCAGTTTTTGCCTGTCGCCGAAGGGTATAAGCTGGATGGAAAGGGTGAGTTCTGGATTGCGCGCCGACTTCATCACCAGGGGTTCCGCGTAATTGTTTGCCGCCAGATATTCTGTGAATGGTGCCTGGCGAACCAGATAGCCTAGACGCTGTCCCTGGTCGCGCTGGTTGCTGATATCAAATTGTTTTTCCGCGGCCGGGTTGCACCATTCGATCTGGCCCACCTGATTGACCATGATGATGCCATCCGGCATGGCTTCTGCCGCACGCTGGAAGCGTTCGAGAACTGCGCTCAGTTCATGCTGATGGGTCGAACGTTTGCGGCCCGACTGGTAAAGTACGCTGAATACTTCATCCCATACGCCGGACGCTTCCGGCACTTCCGTGCCTGGCGGCGCCTGCAGCCAGCGAATCAGGGCGGTGAGGTTCAGAGCATTGCGCAGCCACAGCAGCGACAGGAATCCTCCAAACAGCAGCAGCGCGCTCACCGGTCCGAATAACGGCCATATGAGCAAGGCTATGAGCGCCACTGCAAGAGGCGGCCAGAGCAGACGCCCCCACAAGCCAGACATTCAGTCGTTCTCCAGCTTCAGCACCTGTCCGGACTCATGCATGTTCCGAGAAACGGTAGCCCGAACCACGCACGGTCTGAATCAGATGCTCGTGACCCGTATCTTCGAGAGCCCGCCGCAAGCGGCGGATATGCACATCCACGGTACGGTCCTCCACAAACACCTGGTTGCCCCATACCTGGTCCAGCAACTGGCTGCGAGAGTGGACGCGCTCGGTGTGCGTCATGAGAAAGTGCAGCAGGCGGAATTCGGTTGGCCCCAGTTCGACCGGCTTGCTATCCGCCGTCACCCGATGACTGGTGGGGTCCAGGCGCAGCCCGCCGGTTTCCACCGGGTCATCGGTCATTTGCGGCGCCCGACGGCGCAGCACCGCCTTGATTCGCGCCATCAGCTCGCGCGGCGAAAAGGGCTTGGTGATGTAATCATCGGCGCCAGTGTCGAAGCCCGCGATCTTGTCCTGTTCCTCGCCCCGTGCCGTGAGCATGATAATAGGGATGGTTTTTGTATAGGCATCTGCCTTGAGGCGACGCGCAAACTCGATCCCACTGACGCCGGGCAACATCCAGTCGAGCAGAATCAGGTCAGGCAGGGTTTCGCGCAGCATGCCGAAAGCCTGTTCCGCACTTGCTGCGTTGAGGGTATGGTGCCCCGCCTGTTGCAGATTGAAGGAAAGCAATTCCTGAATTGCCGGTTCGTCTTCCACCACGAGAATGTTTGCAGCCATGCCTGGATCCTTAAAGATTGAGCTGCGACGATAATATGACGGGAATATTACAGCATGGTGACAGTGATGCGAAACGGGGAACTTGTATGAACGTTTTTCATGCCCTGACCGCCTTACCGGTCAGCAGGTCTCTGATAGTGGAGGGGCGTTTTTGCCGTCCGGTCCGACCCGGGAGCGTAAGCACCTGTTTGCTGAACAGGCGTGCGCACTCTTTGTAGCTGCGTGCAGGGCGCTTGCCGCTACGGTTGGCGCTGGTGGAAACCAGGGCCATATTCAATCTCTGGCACAAACGCGCGGCCAGTGGATGTGCGGTGACGCGCACGGCAATGCTTTGATGACGCCCGCGCAGCCAAGGTGGCGTCCTGCTGGTTGCGGGAAGCAGCCAGGTCACCGGGCCGGGCCAGGCTGGAGAAATTTTGTGCCATTGCGCCTCAGTGAGAGGTGCCGCATAGGACTGTAGCTGGCCGAAATCCGCACCGATCAGAATCAAGCCCTTGTGCTGTGGACGTCCCTTCATGCGCAATATTTTCATCACCGCGCGGCGGTTGCGCGGGTCACAGCCGAGTCCGTAACAGGACTCGGTGGGGTAAGCGATCACGCCGCCCCGTCTGAGATGTGCTCGAATTTTGCCCAGCAGGGCGGAATCAAGGACCGCTGTAGCAGCTGAAAAACGACGCATTGGCGCCCCCCGGTCAGCGGGCTTTCTTGTCCACTGCGCGGTAACCAATGTCACGCCGCATCTGGCTACCATTGAAATGAATTTGGTCAGCGACCTGATAAGCACGAGTTTGGGCCATGCGTACGCTGTCGCCCAGCGCAGTAACACACAGCACACGCCCGCCGCTGACAAGCACATTTTTGTCCACCAGGGCGGTGCCCGCATGGAATACATGCACATCCGCTTCGGAAACAGGCAGACCGGTGATGACATCACCCTTGCGCGGATTGTCGGGATAGCCTGCGGCGGCCAACACCACGCCTAGAGCCACGCGCCGGTCCCACTCGGCTTCAGCCTTGTCGAGCGTGCCATTGACGGCATGTTCCGCCAGCGTAACCAGATCGCTTTTCAGGCGCATCATGATGGGCTGAGTCTCCGGGTCGCCCATGCGGCAATTGAATTCCAGCGTCTTGACTTGTCCCTGGGCATCGATCATCAGGCCGGCATAGAGAAAACCAGTATAGGGAATGCCGTCTTTTGCCATACCGCTGACGGTCGGCAGAATGATTTCGCGCATCACCCGGGCATGAATTTCCGGCGTCACTACGGGCGCCGGAGAATAGGCTCCCATACCCCCGGTATTGGGGCCCTGATCGCCGTCCTGCAGGCGTTTATGGTCCTGGCTGGTGGCCAGTGCCAGTACATGCTCGCCATCCACCATGACGATGAAGCTGGCCTCTTCGCCGACGAGGAATTCTTCGATCACCACGCGTGAACCAGCCGAGCCGAGCTTGTTTCCTTCCAGCATCATATCAATGGCCGCATGCGCTTCTTCGAGCGTGGTTGCAACCACCACGCCTTTGCCCGCAGCCAGACCATCAGCCTTGACCACGATAGGCGCGCCCTGCTGGTCCAGATAGGCGTGCGCTGCTGCCGCATCGCTGAAAGTGGCGTAGGCTGCTGTTGGAATGCCATGACGCGCCATGAAGGCCTTGGCATAATCCTTAGAGCTTTCAAGCTGCGCCGCCTGCTTGGTCGGGCCAAAAATCTTCAGGCCGGCGCTGCGAAAAGCGTCCACGACCCCTTCGGCCAGCGGCGCTTCCGGGCCGACCATGGTGAGAGCTATTTTTTCGGCTTGAGCGAATGCCACCAGATCCGCCACGGTGACGATTGCCACATTATCCAGATCCGGTTCCAGCGCCGTACCGGCATTGCCGGGAGCAACAAATACCTTGTGAATTCGCGGCGACTGCGCCAGCTTCCATGCCAGCGCATGCTCGCGACCACCGCCGCCGATAACCAGAACTTTCATTTTTTAGCGCTCAGTTTGAGAGCTGTCAGCTATCAGCCGTCAGTTTTTGCTGATAGCTGATAGCTGACGGCTGAATTAATGTCTGAAATGCCGCATGCCGGTGAACACCATTGCCATGCCATGCTCGTTTGCGGCGGCAATCACTTCCTCGTCGCGCATCGACCCGCCGGGCTGGATGACCGCAGCAATGCCCGCTTGGGCAGCCTGATCGATGCCATCGCGGAAGGGGAAAAAGGCGTCTGAAGCCATCACCGAGCCGCGCACTTCAAGGCCCGCATGCTCTGCCTTGATGGCCGCGATGCGTGCCGAATTGATGCGGCTCATCTGACCTGCACCCACGCCTATGGTCATTTTGTCCTTGCCGTACACAATGGCGTTGGATTTGACATACTTGGCCACCTGCCAGGCAAACAGCAGATCCGCCATTTCTTCTGCGCTGGGCTGGCGCTGGCTGACAACGCGCAGTTCATTGTGCAACAGGAGATCCGCTTCCTGCACCAGCAGGCCGCCGGTGACCCGCTTGTAATCCAGACGCCTGGCCGGTTGCGCGGCCCACTGCCCGCATTCGAGCAGACGTACGTTTTTCTTGGCGGCGACGACTTCCACCGCAGCAGCTGACACGCTGGGTGCAATGATGACCTCGACAAACTGGCGCTCGACGATGGTGCGGGCAGTTTCGGCATCCAGTTCGCCATTGAAGGCAATGATGCCGCCAAAAGCCGATTCCGGATCGGTCTGGTAGGCGCGTTCGTAGGCTTCCAGCAGGGACTTGCCATAAGCCACGCCGCAGGGATTGGCATGTTTCACGATCACGCAGGCAGGCGCTTCGCTGAACTGCTTGACGCACTCCAGCGCGGCATCCGCATCGGCGATATTGTTGTAGGACAATTCCTTGCCCTGCAACTGGCGCGAACTGGCGATGGAGGCATCGCCACTTTCACCCGGAGCAACATAGAAAGCGCCCTGCTGGTGGGGGTTCTCGCCATAGCGGCAATCCTGCGCCTTGCTGAATTGCAGGTTGAATTTATGCGGAAACGACTGGCGTTGCCCCTGGCCATCGAGTGCAGTGAGATAGTTGCTGATCATGCCGTCGTATTCGGCGGTATGGGAAAAGGCTTTCTTCGCCAGATCAAAGCGTACATCCTGTCCGATGGCACCCTGTGTTGCGGTCATCTCCTTCTCAACCGTGGAATAATCAGCAGGATCGGTCACCACGGCCACATGAGCATAGTTCTTGGCTGCTGCGCGTACCATGGTGGGGCCGCCGATATCGATATTCTCGATGGCATCTTCCAGAGTGCAATCCGGCTTTGGCAATCGTTGCTGCAAAGGGATACAGGTTGACGACCACCAGATCGATCGGTGGAATATTGGCACCTTCCATTGCTGCCACATGCGCGGGCAGATCGCGGCGCCCCAGAATGCCGCCATGCACCTTGGGATGCAGGGTCTTGACCCGTCCATCCAGCATTTCCGGAAAACCGGTGTAATCCCCGACTTCAATTACCGGGATGCCGGCCTTTTGCAGCAAGCTGGCGGTTCCGCCGGTAGAAAGAATTTCCACGCCGAATTGTTGCAGGGTGCGGGCAAATTCCACCACCCCGGTTTTATCTGAAACACTGATGAGGGCACGTCTGATCGTTGTCATTATCACTACCTAAATTTTCTGAAGGGGCGCTGCCCGGGATTCAAATCATCCACATTCCGGCATACAGGAGCCGTCGTGGCAAATGGATTAGTTATTTGATGCCATGGACCTGCATTTTCTTGCGCAGGGTATTGCGGTTGATGCCGAGCATTTCTGCTGCACGTGTCTGGTTGCCCTCCGCCTGGTGCAGGATCACTTCCAGCAAGGGCTTCTCGACGCACCCAACCACCATCTCATAGACTGCACAGGGCGTTTCACCATCGAGATCGGCAAAATACTGTGTCATGGCCTTGCGGACACAGACTGCAATTTCATTATCGTTAATCATGCTGCTTTACCTTTTTGTAGCGAACGGATCAGGCCGCAGCCAGATCTTCGCCGTGGTAGGTCAGGTAGGTTGAATGGGTGCTCAGCTCAGTGAAGAACTGATCCACGGCGGTCAACTGTTCAGCCACGCTTTGCAACTGGTTCATCGCATGCCTGAAATGAGCCGAACCTGTCAGGCCCTTGGTGTACCAGGAAATATGCTTGCGCGCCATGCGCAGGCCCGTGTAATCGCCATAAAACTGGTACAGATCATGCAGGTGACCGGTCAGTACGCGGTGAATTTCAGCCACCTCCGGGGGCGGGAAGATACCTGCCGGTTTGCAGAAAATACTCAATCTCGCGAAAAATCCACGGCCGGCCCATCGCCGCGCGGCCGATCATGACGGCATCGGCACCCGTGTGTTCGAGAACATACCGGGCTTTTTCCGGCGTGGTGATATCGCCATTGGCGATCAGCGGAATACGGATATGCGTCTTCACGGCTGCAATGGTTTCGTATTCTGCCTCTCCGCTGTAACCGCAGGCGCGAGTACGGCCATGAATGGCCAGCGCCTGGATACCGGAATCTTCTGCAATCCGGGCGACGTTGATCGCATTGCGGTTATCCCGGTTCCAGCCGGTGCGGATTTTTAGCGTGACCGGAATATCCACTGCTTTCACCACGGCACCCAGAATACGGGCGACCAGCGCCTCATCCTGCAACAATGCCGAGCCCGCCATAACGTTGCAGATTTTTTTTGCCGGACAACCCATATTGATATCGATAATCTGGGCGCCATGGCCGGCATTATATTTTGCCGCTTCAGCCAGCATGGCCGGGTCCGCTCCGGCAATCTGCACCGAGACCGGTTCGACCTCGCCCTCATGATTGGCGCGCCGCTTGGTTTTTTCACTGCCATAAAGCAGGGAATTGCTGGTCACCATCTCGGACACCGCCATGCCCGCGCCCATCAGCTTGCACAACTGGCGGAAAGGACGATCCGTCACGCCTGCCATTGGTGCGACAATAAGATTGTTCCTGAGCTGGTGTGGCCCGATTTTCATGGTGTCACGCTGTTTTAGGGAGCCGGTAATTTTATACCGTTTTGTCCTGCTTAAAAAGGCAGCAAAGCATCAAGGAAACAAAAAAGGCGGACAAAATCCGCCTTTTTTGCGCTCAGACCTCTGAAAAACGAGGCCGAATCCGGGCTTTATTTGACGACGGCTTTAAGATCGCCCTTGCTATACATGGATGCAACCTTGTCGAGCATGATGGGCTTGATCCGGTCGGCATTGCCAGCGGAACCAAAGGCCTCAAAGCGAGCCTTGCAGATTTCCCTCATTGCCTTTGTTGCGACGGCATAGAACTTGCGCGGATCGAAGTCCTTGGTGTTCTCAGCCAGGTATTTGCGAATCGCGCCAGTGGAAGCCATGCGCAGGTCGGTATCGATATTCACCTTGCGCACACCGTGCTTGATACCCTCAACGATTTCCTCAACGGGTACGCCGTAGGTCTGTGGCATGGTGCCGCCGAATTCGTTGATGATTTTGAGCCATTCCTGCGGCACGGAAGAAGAACCGTGCATCACCAGGTGAGTATTGGGAATACGCTCATGAATTTCCTTGATGCGGGAAATCGCCAGCACGTCGCCTGTGGGCGGGCGGGTGAACTTGTAAGCGCCATGGGAGGTGCCGATGGCAATCGCCAGCGCATCAACGCCGGTGGCCTTGACGAATTCTGCGGCTTCGTTGGGGTCGGTCAGCAGCTGATCCATGGTCAACACGCCTTCTGCACCGTGGCCGTCTTCCTTCTCGCCGTGGCCGGACTCCAGGGAACCCAGGCAACCCAGCTCACCCTCAACGGACACGCCAACCGCGTGAGACATTTCCACGACCTTGCGCGTGACTTCCACGTTGTATTCGAAGCTGGAAGGAGTCTTGCCGTCTTCCATCAGGGAGCCGTCCATCATCACGCTGGAGAAGCCGGAGCGAATGGCGTTGATACATACGGCCGGGGAAGCGCCGTGATCCTGGTGCATCACCACCGGAATATGCGGGTAGGCTTCGATTGCAGCGTCGATCAGATGGCGCAGGAAGGCTTCGCCAGCGTATTTGCGCGCACCGGCGGAACCCTGCATGATCACCGGGCTGTTGCATTCGTCGGCAGCCTGCATGATCGCCTGAACTTGTTCCAGGTTGTTGACGTTGAATGCCGGCAGGCCGTAGCCATGTTCAGCAGCGTGGTCCAGCAATTGACGCATAGATACTAATGCCATGTTTTTCTCCTGTAATTAACTGGTAAGTAGTGAATCTTTTGGGTGAAACGTGAAACCTCTCGCTCCGCTTCGCTGTGAAAGGTGAAATGTAAAAAATCCACTGAGCCTGCCTTTACATTTCACGCTTCACAAGCAAGGGCGTAGCCCGAGCGATTTCACTTTTCACGTTACAAAACTCAAGCTTTTCTGTGTTCGCCCACTGTGACGATTTTCATGGTGTTGGTGCCGCCGGTTTTCCCGATCGGTTCGCCGATGGTGAGCAAAATCGTGTCGCCATCGCGCACTGCACCGCGACGGCGCAGTTCATCTTCCGCCTCACGCAACAACAGTTCCGGATCGTGCGTGAACATCTTGAAATTGATCGGGTGGACACCGCGAAACAAAGTCACTTTTCTACGGGTTTCCACCTGCGGTGTCAAGGCGTAGATCGGCACGGCGGTGGCAATGCGCGACATCCACAGCGTGGTGGAGCCTGACTGCGTCAGGGCCGCAATGGCTTTGACCTGCAAATGATTTGCCGTGTAAATCGCGGCCATGGCAATCGATTCATCTATCGGGCCAACCGTTTCCCGTTTCAGGCGCAGGCTGGCAGGTGAGATCTCGATTTCCTTTTCAGCTTCCACACAGACACGATCCATCGCCTGAACGGCTTCCACCGGATACTGACCTGCGGCAGTTTCAGCCGAAAGCATGACCGCATCGGTGCCGTCAATCACTGCGTTGGCCACGTCGGAGACTTCGGCACGCGTCGGGATCGGGCTGGTGATCATGGACTCCATCATCTGGGTCGCCGTAATCGCCAGCTTGTTCTTTTCCCGCGCCATGCGAATCATTTTCTTCTGCAATGCGGGCACGGCGGCATCGCCGACTTCCACGCCCAAATCGCCACGTGCAACCATGATGGCATCGGAAGCATCAAGAATTTCTTCCAGTGCCGGAATGGCCTCAGCCCGTTCAATTTTGGCTACCAGCAGGCTATGGCCGCCGGCTGCATGCATCAACTCGCGTGCCAGCTCCATGTCCGCAGCATTCCGGGGAAAGGAAACGGCCAGGTAATCCGCCTTGAGTGCCGCTGCGGTCTTGATGTCTTCCTTGTCCTTGTTGGTCAGCGCTGCCGCGGAAAGCCCGCCGCCCTGACGATTGATGCCTTTGTTGTTGGACAGCACGCCACCCTGCCGCACCTGGCAGATGATCTCGTTGCCGCGCACCTCTTCCACCCACATTACGATACGGCCATCATCCAGCAACAGCGTGGAGCCGCGATCGACGTCCTTGGGCAGCGCCTTGTAATCCAGACCAACACGCTCCTGATTACCCAGGGGGCAATCAGCGTCGAGAATGAATGTATCGCCATTGGCGAGCGTGATCTTGCCGTTCTCAAACTTTCCGATACGGATCTTCGGTCCCTGCAGGTCAACCAGTACGCCAATCGCCCTGCCACGCGCGCGGGCCAGAGAGCGCACCATCTCAGCTCGTTCGATATGGTCTTCCGGGGTACCGTGGGAAAAGTTCAGCCTGACAACATCCACGCCTGCTTCAATCAACCTGTCCAGCACCTTGGGGTCATTGGATGACGGGCCAAGGGTCGCTACTATTTTTGTTCTGCGTATCATTGATGGTGAGAAGTGAGGAGCAAGGCGTGAGGGGAAAAATTTCCTCTACGTTCCTCGCCCCTCACCCCTATCTCCTCACTTTGCCTGGGCGCGTTTTTCGAGAATGTCGACTGCAGGCAGTTTCTTGCCCTCGAGGAACTCGAGGAAAGCGCCGCCGGCGGTGGAAATATAGGAGACCTTGTCAAAGATGTCGTATTTCTGGATTGCGGCAATCGTGTCGCCGCCCCCAGCCAGGGTGAATGCCTTGGTGTTGGCAATGGCCATGGCGATGGCCTTGGTGCCCGCGCCGAACTGGTCGAACTCGAACACGCCAACCGGGCCGTTCCACACCACGGTGCCTGCCTTCATGATGATGTCGACGATCTCCTGAGCGGATTTTGGGCCAATATCGAAAATCATGTCGTCGTCAGTCACGGCACCTGCATCTTTCAGCACGGCAGGTTCATTGGCATCGAACTGCTTGCCGCAAACCACGTCGACAGCAACCGGAATGGTGGCGCCGCGCGCAGTCATTTTCTTCATCAAGGCCTGTGCGGTAGGGATCAGATCTGTTTCACACAGCGACTTGCCCACTTTCTTGCCGGTAGCAGCCAGGAAGGTATTGGCGATACCGCCGCCGACAACCATCTGATCCACTTTCTCGGACAGGGATTCCAGCACGGTCAACTTGGTGGAAACCTTGGATCCGCCGACGATGGCGACCATCGGACGGGCCGGGCTGAGCAGCGCTTTGGTCAGCGCATCCAGCTCTTCAGTCAGCAGCATGCCGGCGCAGGCCACGGGGGCGAACTGGGCCACGCCGTAGGTAGAAGCCTCTGCGCGGTGGGCCGTGCCGAAAGCGTCCATCACGAACACATCGCACAGGGCAGCGTATTTTTTAGCCGTTTCTTCGACGTTTTTCTTCTCGCCCTTGTTGATGCGGCAATTTTCCAGCAGCACGACTTCGCCTTCGGCAACATCAAAGCCGCCATCCACCCAATCCCGGATCACGCGCACCGGCTTTCCCAGCTTGGCAGACATGACGTCAGCAACGGGCTTGAGGGAATTTTCTTCGCTCCACTCGCCTTCAGTCGGGCGGCCCAGGTGGGAGGTAACCATTACCTTGGCGCCGGCCTTCATGGCGTGCTCGATGGTGGGCATGGAGGCGGAGATACGTGCATCGGAAGTCACTTTGCCTTCCTTGACCGGCACGTTGAGATCGGCGCGGATAAAAACACGCTTGCCCTTGAGATCGAGATCGGTCATGCGAATTACGGACATGGTTCAGCTCCTGTAGAAATTAAGGTGTAAGGGATAGGTGGGCCTATGCCTTACGCCTCACTGCGCGTGAAAGGTGAAGCGTGAAAAGTGAAACGGAAAGCGGTTCACACCGCTTTTCACGTTTCACCCTTCACATTTCACTTACTTCGCTACGTGCTGCACCAGACGCATCATGTTGCAGGTGTAGCCATACTCGTTGTCGTACCAGGCCACGACCTTGACGAAGGTGGGGTCCAGAGCGATGCCAGCTTCTGCGTCGAAGGTGGAAGGCGCGCTGTTGCCAACGAAGTCGGTGGAAACCACTTTTTCGGTGGTGTAACCCAGAACACCCTTCATCGCACCTTCAGAAGCCGCTTTCATGGCCTTGCAGATGTCGTCGTAAGAAGCGGCTTTGTTCAGCTCTACCGTCAGGTCAACCACAGAAACGTCGGAGGTTGGCACGCGGAAAGCCATGCCGGTCAGCAAGCCCTTCAGCTCTGGCAGCACCACGCCCACGGCCTTGGCAGCACCGGTGGAAGATGGAATGATGTTTTCCAGAATACCGCGACCACCGCGCCAATCCTTCATGGAAGGGCCGTCAACGGTTTTCTGGGTAGCAGTGGCAGCATGCACGGTGGTCATCAGGCCACGCTTGATGCCGAAATTGTCGTTCAGCACCTTGGCGACAGGTGCCAGGCAGTTGGTGGTGCAGGAAGCGGCGGAAACGATCGCTTCGCCAGCGTATTTGGTGTGGTTTACGCCGTACACGAACATCGGGGTGGCGTCCTTGGCAGGAGCGGACTGAACCACTTTCTTTGCGCCGGCCTTGATGTGAGCTTCGCAGGATTCGGTGGTCAGGAAGAAGCCGGTGCAGTCGATCACGATATCCGCACCCACTTCATTCCACTTCAGGTTGGCTGGATCGCGCTCGGCGGTCAGGCGAATTTTCTTGCCGTTAACGACCATGTTGCCGCCGTCCACAGAAACGTCGCCATTGAAGCGACCATGCACGGAATCATATTTCAGCATGTAAGCCAGGTAGTCAGGCTCGAGCAGATCGTTGATTGCAACGATCTCGATGTCCTTGAAGTCCTTCGCTACAGCGCGGAACACCATACGGCCGATACGGCCAAATCCGTTGATACCGACTTTGATTGTCATAGTTATTGCTCCTTGGATGAGTAGAAAAATCATGAACCACGGAGAGCACGGAGCACACAGAGAAAATCGTCAAGACCTCCGTGTGCTCCGTGTGCTCCGTGGTTAAATTACGCCTTTAACGGTGTTGACCACGTTCTCGACCGTGAAGCCGAAGTGCTTGAACAGTTCCGGAGCCGGAGCGGATTCGCCAAAGCTATTCATGCCGACCACGGCGCCATCGCCACCCACATACTTGTACCAGCCATCGGTTACACCCGCTTCGACCGCCACACGCTTAACGCCTTTTGGCAGCACGCTGTCCTTGTAAGCCTGGTCCTGACGATCGAACACGTTGGTGGATGGCATGGAAACCACGCGCGTTGCCACACCCTGCTCGTCCAGCACTTTCTTCGCATCCATGGCCAATGCAACTTCAGAGCCCGTAGCAATCAGTACCACTTTCGGATTGGCTGCATCGGCCAGCACGTAACCGCCCTTGGCGATATTGGCGATGGTGACATCGTCGCGCTTCTGGAAGTTGAGGTTCTGGCGGCTGAAAATCAGGCAGCTTGGGCCGGTTTTCTTTTCCACGCCAGCTACCCAGGACACGGCGGACTCCACCGTATCGCACGGACGCCATACGTCCATGTTGGGGATCATGCGCAGGGTTGCGGTCTGTTCCACCGGCTGGTGGGTCGGGCCGTCTTCGCCCAGACCGATGGAGTCGTGGGTGAATACATAGATCACGCGCTGCTTCATCAGGGCTGACATGCGCAATGCGTTGCGGGCGTATTCCGAGAACATCAGGAAGGTGCCGCCGAACGGCAGGATACCGCCGTGCAGTGCCATGCCGTTCATGATGTGGGACATGCCGAACTCGCGCACGCCGTAGCTGATGTAGTTGCCGGGCTTCTTGCCATGGACATGGTGAGCACCCGTCCAGTTGGTCAGGTTGGAACCGGTCAGGTCGGCAGAGCCGCCGACGAACTCGGGCACGGCCGGCACCAGGCCATTGATGCAGTTCTGCGAAGCCTTGCGGGTAGCAATGGTTTCGGCTTTTTCGTTGGTAGCCTTGATGAAGTCGGCAGCGTGTTTTTTCCAGTCCGCGGAAAGATCACCCACCATGCGGCGCTTGAATTCGGCAGCTTCTTTAGGGAAGGCGGCAGTGTATTCGGCAAACTTGTTGTTCCACAGAGCTTCCAGACCCGTGCCCTTGGTGCGGCAATCCCAGCCTTCGTACACATCCTTGGGAATTTCGAACGGACCGTGGTTCCAGCCCAGGTTGGCGCGGGTGGCGGCAATTTCAGCATCGCCCAGCGCAGCGCCGTGCACGTCGTGAGTGCCTTCCTTGTTGGGGGAACCTTTGCCGATCACGGTCTTGCAGCAAATCAGGGAGGGCTTGTCGGTGACTGCCTTGGCTGCCTGTACGGCTGCCTCGATAGCTGCGGGGTCGTGGCCATCCACGTCAGGAATCACGTGCCAGCCGTAAGCTTCGAAACGCTTGGCGGTGTCGTCGGTGTACCAGCCTTCGATGTGGCCGTCGATGGAGATGCCGTTGTCGTCCCAGAACGCGGTCAGCTTGCCCAGGCCCCAGGTGCCGGCCAGCGCGCAGGCTTCGTGGGAAATGCCTTCCATCATGCAGCCGTCACCAAGGAATACATAGGTGTTGTGGTTGACGATTTCATGGCCGGGCTTGTTGAACTCGGCAGCCAGCAACTTTTCCGCCATGGCCATGCCGACGGCGTTGGTGATGCCCTGGCCGAGCGGGCCGGTGGTGGTTTCAACGCCGGGGGTGTAGCCGTACTCAGGATGACCCGGCGTCTTGGAGTGCATCTTGCGGAATTTCTTGATCTCATCCATCGGCAAGTCGTAGCCGGTCAGGTGCAGCAGGGAGTAAATCAGCATCGAGCCGTGGCCGTTGGAGAGCACGAAACGATCGCGGTCAAACCATTTCGGATTGGCCGGATTGTGACGCAGGTGGTGGTTCCACACCACTTCCGCGATTTCCGCCATGCCCATGGGCGCGCCGGGGTGGCCAGAGTTGGCAGCCTGCACTGCATCCATGGAAAGAACGCGAATAGCGTTGGCGAGTTCTTTACGAGTTGCCATAGTTTTGATTCCTCAGAGTTTAAATTCTTACTTTGGTTTTACCGGGCGCCTTCGCACCCGAAGCGCAAAACCATCATGTGACCATGGTCTTGTCGCGAAAAAATTTGCGAAAGGTCTCGATTATTACTCACGCGCAATTTTTGGGCAAGTACGGCCAGGAATGCCATCCTTTTCGCCCATCAAAGAAAAAAGGCACATACGCGGGGCTGCACGCCATTTTCATATCATGTGAAGTACGAACTTTCCTCGCAGCATCATTATTCAAATTATTTTATACATGCCAGACAAATACTTATTTCGCAGCCATGATCCAGGCATGCCAGGCCCGGAACAAATCCATATTGCGTGCCGCCACCACCGAGCGCTGCCATACATCACCCGCCCAGAAATCGGCCCGGTTCAGCGTACTGACAACCCCGCCCGACTCTTCCAGAATCAGCGAACCGGCGGCGTAGTCCCACAGTTTTTGCCCGCCATGCAGATAGACATCGAAACGTCCTGCGGCGGTATAGCACCAGTCCAGCGTACTGGCGCCGTAATTCCGTTGAGAGCTGTAGGGTGGCGCGCTGGCAAGCTGTTGCGCCAGCTTGGCGGAAATACGCTTGAAATCCACGCCGGCCATGCAGTGGCACAGATCTGGAACATATTCCTTGATTGGCAATTGTGTGCCGTTAAGGAAGGCGCCTTTCCCTGCCTCGGCATAAAAAATCTCATCCGCTACCGGATCGTACACCACACCCAGCACGCTTTTGCCCTGCCGCATCAGCGCTACGGACACAGCGAAATAGGGCAGGCCATTGACGAAATTAGAAGTGCCGTCAATGGGGTCGATGCACCACAGTCCTGCGTCACCCGTCTGCCAAAGTTCCTTTTGCAGCTCGAACGGCATTTCCTCGCCCAGCACCGGATGGTCGGCAATCTTCACCAGGGCTGCCGTCAGTGCGTTCTGCGAGGCAATATCGGCCTCGGTAAACATGCTGCCATCACTCTTGCGCTGGCGCGCAACCTTGAGATAGCGCGGCATGATTTCATCCCGCGAAACAGTTTTGACGGCTTCAATGACTGAATTGAGCATATTTTTGAGCTATCAGCTATCAGCTATCAGCGGTCAGCTTATTGTACGCGGCAAAGCCGCGCGGTTTTGCTGAAGGCTGATAGCTGAAGGCTGACCGCTATTCCCCTTTCCACTTGATCGAGCAACCCATGCTTGGAATCTGTTCCGCAGGCCCCTGGCCGGTTTGTGCCACTTGCAGCATGGCCTCGAACAGGTCGCGCCGGGCATTCGCAGGCGCAGCCTCCTTGCGCGAGGCATCGAGCCGGCCACGGTATTGCAGGCCCAGTTCAGCATTAAAACCAAAGAAATCCGGCGTGCACACCGCGCCATAGGTTTTTGCCACTTGCTGGGTTTCATCCAGCAGATAAGGGAAGGGGTAAGAGAACTCGGCCGCCACCTTCTTCATGTTTTCGAAAGAATCCTCGGCATACTCTGCCGGGTCATTGGACATGATCGCCACGCTGTTGATACCGTGCCGCTTCAGCTCGGCGCAATCGCGTACCAGACGGTCGCGTACCGCCTTGACGTAAGGGCAATGGTTGCAAATGAACATCACCAGCAAGCCGTTGGGGCCGCGCGCTTCCGCCAGGGAGTAGCGTTGTCCGTCAACACCGGGCAAATCGAAATCCGGCGCCTTCCAGCCAAAATCACACACCGGCGTTTGCAAGCTGACCATATAAATTAGCTCCTAAATTTTTTCAGCAGTCGGGCAGGTTAAGGTTCAATCCTGTCCGATTTATTAGACAATATAGCATGCCTTCCCTGATGAGAATTGCCATGCCCGTCTCCCGCTTTTACTGCCCCTGTCGCCTGGGCCCAGGCCAGACACTCGACCTGCCGCCTGACGCCGCTCATCACGCCGCTAAAGTATTGCGCATGGAAACGGGTCACAAGGTCACGCTGTTCAATGGCGAGGGTGGGGAATATGCCGCCACCATCACGCATATCAGCAAAAATGGTGTCACCGTCAAAACCACCGGATTTCATGAACGCGAAGCCGAATCCCCGCTGGCCGTCACGCTGGCCCAGGCCATTTCCAGTGGCGACAAGATGGATTACACCCTGCAAAAAGCAGTGGAACTGGGCATCACCCACATCCAGCCACTGGCAAGCGAACGCTGCGTGGTGAAACTCAGCGGGGAACGCGCCGAAAAACGGGTGCGGCACTGGCAGCAGGTGGTGATTTCAGCCTGCGAGCAATCCGGTCGCAACCGTGTACCGGAAGTCGCGCCCATCCAGTCCCTGACCCACTGGCTGGGCAGCCTGCCGCCTGAGGCGCAGCACCTGATGCTGGCGCCCGGCGCACCGCATAGCCTGCGCGATCTGCCTGCGCCATCTACCCCCGTCACGCTGCTGATCGGACCGGAGGGCGGCCTTTCCCCTGCCGAAATACGCGCTGCGGAAAATAGCGGTTTTACCTCGGTCCGTCTCGGTCCGCGGGTACTGCGCACCGAAACGGCGGCCCTCACCGCATTGGCTGCGATGCAAACCCTGTGGGGAGATTTTTGAGTCCGGAATAAAGGTTATGCTTGCACCCGCGGGCAAAGTGCTTAAAAATCGCCAGATTACCTACTTACACCCATACCAATGCCCACGAAAAACATCAAACTCAAGGAAGGTTTCATCAAACCTGAAATTTTTGTGGATGTGTTTGTACAGTGGTTCCGCACCGCTACGCCTTATATCCATAAATTTCGCGGCCAGACTTTCGTCATCGCCTTTGGCGGCGAAGTCGTCAGCGAAGGTCAGTTCGTTGCTCTGGCACACGACCTCAACCTGCTCAACAGCCTCGGCGTGCGCCTGGTGCTGGTGCATGGCGCACGGCCACAGATCGAGGAAGAGCTGACTGAGCGCGGCGCCGAAATTCTTTATGCCAACGGCCTGCGCGTAACCGATGCAGCTGCATTGAAATGCGTCAAGGAAGCGGCAGGAACCGTGCGGGTTGAGATCGAGGCGCTACTTTCCATGGGATTGGCAAATTCGCCCATGGCCGGCGCCGATATTCGTGTCGGCAGCGGTAACTTTGTCACCGCCAAGCCGATGGGGGTGTTCAATGGCATTGACCTGATGCATACCGGGGAAGTGCGCAAGATTGACGCCACCGGCATTCGTCGCCGGCTCGACCAGAACGATATGGTACTGCTGTCACCGCTGGGTTATTCGCCCACGGGTGAGGTCTTCAACCTGTCGCTGGAGGATGTTGCCACTGCCACTGCCATTGCGCTGGATGCCGACAAGCTTATTTTCCTCATGAACACCAGCGGGCTCACCGACGATAATGGCGAACTGTTGCGCAGCCTCACCACTCAGGATGCAGAGGCTGCCCTGGCACGGCCAAAGGAATTGATGGAGGATGTCGACTTCTACCTTCCCTGCGCCATTCGGGCCTGCCGCAATGGCGTAGCCCGGGTGCACCTGATCAGCCGCCATGTGGACGGCGCCCTGCTGCAGGAATTGTTCACGCATGAAGGCATTGGCACCATGGTGGCCGAAGACATGCTGGAAACACTGCGCCCTGCCACCATTGACGACGTAGGCGGTCTGCTGGCACTCATCGAACCCCTGGAGAGCGAGGGGACACTGGTCAGGCGCTCGCGCGAACTGCTGGAAATGGAGATCGACCGTTTCTCGGTGCTGGAATACGATGGCCTGATCATTGGCTGCGCCGCACTTTACCCCTTCCCCGAAGAGCGGGCGGCCGAACTGGCCTGCATGGCGGTCAACAGGGATTACCGCGGAGCAGGCCGGGGCGAGGCACTGCTCGAATACATGCAGATTGAAGCGCTACGCAAGGGGTTCGGCAAGCTGTTCGTGCTCACCACGCGTACCGCCCACTGGTTCGTGGAACGTGGTTTCACCGAGGCCGGCGTGGAAACCCTGCCCAAGGCCAAACAGGGTCTATACAATTACCAGCGGCGCTCCAAGGTTTTCGTGAAAACCCTGTAGAATGGCGCCATTCTCTTTAACTTACCTGAAAAGATAACGATGAAAAAATTTCTTACCCTGTTCCTGGTAACCATATTCAGCCTCGGCCTGCTCACTGGCGAAGCCAGCGCCAAGCGCTTTGGCGGCAGCAAAAGCTTTGGCAAACAGCGCGAAAGCGTTTCCCAGCAGACTACGCCCAAGGCGCCGGCTTCAACGCCAGCCGCTGCACCGACTGGTGGCAACAAGTGGCTCGGCCCGCTGGCTGGCCTGGCTGCTGGTGGCCTGCTGGCTTCGCTGTTCATGGGCGGCGCGTTTGACGGCATCAAGATGATGGATATCCTGATGATGCTGGCCATCGCCGCTGCCGTGTTCTTCATTTTCCGCACCCTGCGCCGCAGCAGCGCGCCGCAGCCCATTCCGGCAACAGCAGGCGGCACACAGTACAGCGGCCACAGCGAGCGCCAGGCAATACAGCCTCTGGCAGGCGGCAGCATGCCCGCGGCTGCCAGCACTCGCCCGGCATGGTTCGAGGATGAGCCTTTCCTGCGCCAGGCCAAGGCCAACTTCTTGCGCCTGCAGGACGCCAATGACAAGGGCGATATCAACGATATCCGCGAATTCACCACGCCAGAAATTTTTGCCGAAATCAGCCTGCAAATCCAGGAGCGCGGCGGCAAGGCTCAGCACACCGAAGTCGTGACGCTCAACGCCGAGATGGCGGATGTCGCCACCGAGGGTGATCAAGTCATCGCCAGCGTGCGTTTCTCCGGCCTGATCCGCGAAGAAGAAGGTGCCGGCGCCGAATCCTTCAATGAAATCTGGCACATCCAGAAATCCACCAGCCAGCCCAACGGCAGCTGGTTCATTGCGGGTATTCAGCAAGCCAGCTAGGAGCCACCTCCGGGGAGTGGCAATCCACACTCCCCAATCCGCTCCCCGGCCTCACGTATGAAAATCGCCCTGATCCGCCAGCGCTACACCCCGTTTGGCGGCGCCGAGCGCTTCGTCGCCAATGCTGTACAGGCACTTCGTGCCGAGGGCGCTTCGCTCACCGTGGTCACACGGCAATGGGAGCATGGCGGCGAGGGCGAATCCCTGATCTGCAATCCGTCCTACATCGGCAGCCTGTGGCGCGACTGGAGCTTCGCGCGTTGCGTTTGCGACACGCTGCAAAAACACGCCTTCGACCTGGTGCAATCTCATGAACGCATTGCCTGCTGCGACGTTTATCGCGCGGGAGATGGCGTGCATCGTGAATGGCTGAAGCAACGCCAACGCGTGCTGGGTCCGCTCGGCAAGCTGGGCGTTGCCGTGAACCCCTACCATCGCTACACCCTCGCGGCAGAACAGAAATTGTTCCGGAGCCCGAGGCTCAAAGCCGTGATCTGCAATTCCCGCATGGTAAAAGAGGAGATCCGCCGTCATTTCGGGTTGGCGGAGGAAAAAATTCATGTGATCTACAGCGGCGTGGATCTGGAAGCCTTCCGCCCTGAGCTGAGAGCGCAGCATCGGCACAATGTCTGTAATCAATACAATATTCCGGAAGATGCCGTTCTTTTTCTTTTTGTTGGTTCCGGTTTTGAACGCAAGGGGCTACACACCCTGCTCAAGGCCATGGCGCGGCTTCCGCCCAGCAACCACCTGATGGTCGTCGGCAAAGACAAACACCTGGAGCGTTACCGGCGTCAGGCAAAAAACCTCGGTCTCGCCAACAGGGTGCACTTTGCGCTCGGTCAGGCAGACCCCAAGCCCTTCTACGGCGCTGCCGACGCATTTGTCCTGCCCACTCTGTACGACCCTTTTCCCAACACGGCCCTGGAGGCGTTCGCCTGTGGCTTGCCCGTCATCACCAGCACCAAGAGCGGTGCGGCAGAATTGATCCGGGAGGGGGAGAATGGATTCGTCTGCGATGCCTTGGACCTGGGCGGCCTGGCATCCGCCTTGAACAAACTCTCGGATCAAGGGCTCCGTTTGCGGGCTGGCATTGAGGCGCGAGAAACCGTCAGCCGTCTCACGCAGGAAAACATGGCCCGGCAATTGCTGGATTTGTACCGCAATCTGTTGATTCGGCCGATTGAAGTCTGATCCAGGCCGGCAAGCAAGTGCATTAATCCAGAAGGGCATACCTCATCTAACTTGAGTGCTTTCTGCGTGCAGGCGATAATGCGGTTTCCCCGGTGTCGGGTATTGGCACAGTCTTCAAGCGACGAAAAAAACAGTGCAACGAACTGGGTAACCATCCGGGTATTTGCCGGTATCGCAGAGAAGAACCAACAGGATAAGTACAAAATGCTTCTGATGCTGGACAACTACGATTCATTTACCTACAACCTGGTACAGTACTTCGGCGAGTTGGGCGAGGACGTGCGGGTGTACCGCAATGACGAAATCACCGTGGAACAGGTGGCCGCGCAGAAACCGGACCATATCGTGATTTCTCCCGGGCCCTGCTCTCCTGCCGAGGCAGGCATTTCGGTCCCACTAATCCAGGAATTCGCAGGCAAGGTGCCGCTGCTGGGCGTGTGCCTTGGTCACCAGAGCATCGGGCAGGCATTCGGTGGCAAAATCATTCATGCCAAACAGCTTATGCACGGCAAGACTTCGTTGATCCATCACAAGGATGTGGGCGTATTCAATGGATTGCCCAACCCCTTCACCGCCACCCGTTATCACTCGCTGGTAATCGAACGAGAGAGTATTCCAGATTGCCTGGAAATCACCGCCTGGACCGATGACGGCGAGATCATGGGCGTGCGCCACAAGACCTTGCAGGTGGAGGGCGTGCAGTTCCACCCCGAATCCATCCTGACCGAACATGGCCACCAGATGCTGGCCAATTTCCTCAAGGAGAAGCGCACATGATGACCCCCGTCAATCCCCACCCCTGCCCTCCCCCGCAAGCGGGAGAGGAGGACGCAGGCTTGCTTCGCAAGTTTTCTGCCAGGGAGGCGCTTGCCCGGCTGATTGAACAGCGCGAAATTTTTCATGATGAGATGCTGTCCCTGATGCGCCAGATAATGAGTGGAGAAGCCACCCCGGCGCAGATCGCCGCCATTCTCATGGGCCTGCGAGTGAA
The DNA here is from genome assembly GCA_963741495.1 of uncultured Gammaproteobacteria bacterium. GTDB lineage: Bacteria > Pseudomonadota > Gammaproteobacteria > Burkholderiales > Sulfuricellaceae > Sulfurimicrobium. Next base: position 29,001 of record CAVUID010000018.1, on the reverse strand, counting down.
GAAGGAGACCGTGGGCGAAATTTCTGCCGCCGCCCAGGTAATGCGCGAGTTCGCCACCAGGGTACCAGTGAACAGCACCGAACATCTGGTGGATACTTGCGGCACCGGTGGCGATGCTGCACACACTTTCAATATCTCCACCACCGCGGCCTTTGTCGCCGCCGCAGCCGGGGCGCGCGTGGCCAAGCACGGCGGCCGGTCGGTATCCTCCACCTGCGGTTCTGCAGATGTGCTGGAAGCGCTGGGCGTCAATCTCACCATCACGCCGGAACAGGTCGGCCAGAGCATCGACGAAATTGGCATCGGCTTTATGTTCGCGCCCAACTTTCACGGCGCCATGAAATATGCCGCACCGGTGCGGCGCGAGCTGGGAGTCAGGACGATTTTCAACGTGCTGGGGCCACTGACCAACCCGGCTGGAGCCAGCAATCAGGTCATGGGCGTATTTCACCCGGATCTGGTTGGCATCCAGGCGCGCGTACTGCAGCGTCTGGGGAGTCGGCACGTGATGGTGGTGCATGGCAGCGACGGCCTGGATGAGATCACCCTGTCCGGCGAAACGCTGATAGCTGAGCTGAAGGACGGCGAAATCCGCGAATACCACCTGCATCCACGCGAATTCGGCTTCGAAACCTGCGATCTGGAAGTACTGAAGGTATGGGATGCGTCCCAGGCAAAAGACATGCTGCTCGGCGTGCTGGACAACCTGCCCGGCCCTGCGCGAAATATCGTACAGATCAACGCCGGTGCTGCAATCTATGTCGCCGGATGTGCGGATACCCTGGCGGAAGGGATTGCCAGGGCGAATGCAGTCATCGAAAGTGGCGCGGCGCGCGAAAAATTGCGTCAGCTGGTTGAAGTGTCCAATCGTTTCAAGGGAGCCTGAACCATGTCCGATATCCTGAATAAAATCATCGAGGTAAAGCGGCTCGAAGTGACCCGTGCAGTGGAGAAGAAACCCTACACCACGATCCGTGCCGAAGCCGGGGCCATGCCGCCAACACGTGATTTTATTGCCGCCATCCGCGGAAAAATTGCTGCAGGCAAGCCAGCCGTGATCGCCGAGATCAAAAAAGCCAGCCCTTCGAAAGGCATCATCCGGGAGAACTTCGACCCTGCAGCGATTGCCCGGAGCTATGAGCAGCATGGGGCAGCATGCCTGTCAGTGCTCACTGACAGCCAGTTTTTCAAGGGCAGCAAGAATGACCTGATCGAAGCGCGCAATGCCTGCAAATTGCCAGTACTGCGCAAGGATTTCATGATCGACCCTTACCAGATCTGCCGCGCCCGCACGATCGGTGCAGACTGCATCCTACTCATCGTAGCCGCGCTGAGCCTGCCACGCATGCGGGAACTGGAAGCCGTCGCACACGAACTTGGCATGGCGGTGCTGGTGGAATCGCACGATGCGGCCGAACTGGAGCTGGCGCTACAGCTCAAGACACCGCTGATTGGCATCAACAACCGCAACCTGCGCACCTTCGAAACCCGGCTGGAAACCACGCTGGAACTGCTGCCGCAAATGCCAAAGGATCGCATCGTAATCACCGAAAGCGGCATTCTCAGGTCGGAAGATGTGCAGCGCATGCATCAGAGCAACGTCAACACCTTTCTGGTCGGCGAGGCCTTCATGCGCGCCGAAGATCCGGGGGTGGAACTGGCGCGGTTATTTGGTTAGCTGGGAAGGCAACCGGTTTGATGGATAATTTGTTCCTCTGAACAATCGAGCTGAATTGAAGTGCCGCAATTTGCGGAGAGATGTTTAGAAAGGGGGAGACAATGACGGATATAAACAGCCCTGCCCAGCCGGAACGGCGTACACACCATAATGTTCGAAAAGTTTTTTCGGAGGCGTGTGCACTGATTGCGCCGATGCTTGCAAGCAGTGGAAATCCGCTTAACATGTCGAACTTTGCCATTGCGCATATGCTGCAGAATCATTTTCCAGAACTGTCCCACGCCGAGGTGCATATATTGATCACGGCAGCCGAAAGTTTGCATCGGAAGGCGCAGCAGTAACACTTTGATTTTTTCGACCGGGTTGTTTCAGCAGCTTCCGGAGGCGAAATGGGGCTGCAATCCAAAGCGCGCCTGTCCAACAGGCGGCTTTAAGAAAATCTAGCGGATGAAACTTGAGATGACAGCACTCAGGGTACTTCCGCCGCCGGCATCCTGGCCAGGATGATCGCAGTCTTCTTTGCCAGCCCACGTGCGTTGCGGTTTTTATCGTAATAGCGCGGATTGGGCACCATGGCTGCCAGCTTGGCAGCCTGCTCCGGCCCTAGATTGACGGCGCTGGACTTGTAGTAGTAGCGCGCGGCGGCTTCCGCACCGAACACGCCATTACCCCACTCGATTACGTTGAGATAGATTTCGAAAATGCGCCGCTTCGACATCATTTTTTCCAGCATCAGCGTAATCACCGCTTCCTCTCCCTTGCGCCAGAACGCCTTGCGGGAGGAGAGAAACAGATTCTTCGCCAGTTGTTGGCTGATTGTGGAACCGCCAGCCACGATCTTGCCTTTTTTCAGGTTTTTCTCATAAGCCTTCTGAATCCCGTCCCAGTCGAAGCCTTCGTGATCAACAAATTTGGCATCTTCGGATGCAATCAGCGCGCGCTTGAGATGGGGTGAAATACGGTTATAGGGCACCCACTTGTGACGCAGCTCGGCATCCGGGTTTTTGACCTGCATTTCTGCCAGGCGCGTGCTCATGAAGGCACTGGTGGAGGGGTTGTGATCCACCCACCACCAGATATGCGCGAAAATCCAGGCCTGGTACAGCACCACGACCGCAACCAGAATCAGCGCGCCGCGCCACAACCAGCGCCACAGGAATTTCATGCGGCTTTCAGCATGGTCATGACTGGCCGGGTGTCGGGGCGCACGCCGCGCCACAGGGAGAATGACTCCGCTGCCTGCTCCACCAGCATGCCCAGCCCGTCTGCGAGCTGCGCTGCGCCGTTATTTTGCGCAAACTGCAGGAATGGGGTCAGCCCCTTGCCGTACATCATGTCATAGGCCAGGCTGCCGGACGAGAACACGCCCGACGGCAGGGGCGGAAGTTCATCCGACAGGCTGCTGGAAGTGGCGTTGATGACGAGATCGAAGTGGCAGCCGGCGAGGCTGGCGTATTCGCCGCTGGAAATGTCGCCGTGGGGCAGGAACTGCTGCGCCAGTTCGTGCGCCCTGGCGGGAGTACGGTTGGCAATAGCGAACAGCGCCGGGCATTCCTTGAGCAGGGGCAGGATCACGCCCCGCGCGGCGCCGCCCGCACCCATGAGAAGAATTTTTTTGCCCCGGACGGCAAAGCCGAGATTGCCGGTGATGTCGCGCACCAGACCAGCCCCGTCAGTGTTATCGCCAAGAATTTCGTCATCCTCGAACTTGAGCGTATTGACCGCCTGTGCCAACTGCGCGCGTTCGGTCAGGCGGGTGGCCAACTGCCACGCTTCCTGCTTGAACGGCACGGTGACATTCAGCCCCTTGCCGCCTTCGCGCTGAAACTTTTTCACCGTGGCGGCAAAACCATCGAGCGGGGCGAGCAGCGTGGTATAGCTCAGATCCTGCCCGGTCTGGCGGGCAAATTCGGCGTGAATCAGGGGGGATTTGCTGTGGGCAACCGGGTTTCCCACAACGGCGTAACGATCGGTCATCTTGATTCGAACGGGAAAATGGACTGCCGGGGATTTTACCTGAGTGGCTCTGCAACTGTACGTCTAATTAAGTGGCATCCGGGTTAAAATGCGGGTTCATTATTGAATGAATGGCATGAGCCTTATGAAAGCGAATCCTGCTTCCGAGCGTTACCAGTCGGCGCAAAAAGTGACCTGGATCAGCGTTGCGGTGAATGTGGTACTGACCGTGCTGCAAATCGTGATTGGCATCATCGGCAAGTCCTCGGCCCTGGTCGCCGATGGTGTGCACTCCCTCTCCGACCTGCTGTGCGACTTTCTGGTGCTGTTCGCCAACCGCCATGGCTCCAAGGATGCGGATGACGACCACCCATACGGTCACGCCCGTATCGAGACCGCCACCACGCTGGTGCTGGGGCTGATTCTCATGGCCACCGGCGGCGCCCTGCTGTGGGGTGCAGCGCAGCGCCTGCAAGATCCCTCGGCACTGCAGACCGTCCATGTCATGACGCTATGGATTGCCATACTCACGCTGGCGGGCAAGGAAGGGCTCGTTCCGCTACATGCTGCATGTGGCGCGCAAGCTGCGTTCGCGCATGCTCGAGGCAAATGCCTGGCATGCGCGCTCGGACGCGGCCTCCTCGGTGGTCGTGGTGGCGGGTATTGCCGGCAACCTGGCCGGCGTGACTTCGCTTGATCTGCTCGCGGCGGCATTGGTGGCTGCAATGATTTTCCGCATGGGCTGGAAGCAGGCTTACCACGCCCTGATGGAGCTGATTGATACCAGCCTGGATGAGAAGGAAGTGGCGGCGATCCGGGCCACCCTGCTGGCGACGCCCGGTGTGCGCGATCTGCACGAACTGCGCACGCGACGCATGGGCGACCGCGCGCTGGTGGACGCGCATGTGCTGGTGGAGCCGAAGATCAGCGTTTCCGAGGGACATTATATTGCAGAGACGGCACGTGCCCGCGTGGTCAAAACACATGATGCGCTCGATGTGATGATCCATATCGATCCCGAGGACGATTCGGCGGTCAAGCGCAGCCTGCACCTGCCTCCACGCGAAACGCTGCTGGCCCATCTGGAACAGCAACTGGGCATGCCCCTGCCCTTGTCCAGTCGTATTGCCTTGCATTATCTGGATGGCAGGGTCGAGGCGGATATTTTCCTGGCAGGCCCGGTACGTGACGAAGCCTTTGCCAGAGCCGTAGCACAGCGGCCCGGAGAGGATCCTTTTTTTGGCACAATCCGGCTATTTTACGAAGCCGCACCATAACGGTGCACTCTGACGCGCAAATGCATTGTTATGGTGCATCAATTTTTTCTGCATCTCCTGTAACTGATTATGGCAAAATAGCTTTTTTTGCTTTAGCGCGTGGCATGTTTCATGCTAACAAGTGGTTTCACAGAATTTTTTACCCGTTATTTCGTCTAGGAGAAAAGTATGGCGGTTGCTGATGTATTGAAAATGATCAAGGACAACGAAGTCAAATTCGTTGATCTGCGTTTTACCGACACGCGCGGCAAAGAACAGCACGTTTCCATTCCTTCCCATGTGGTGGATGAAGGCTGGTTCGAAGACGGCCATGCTTTCGACGGCTCCTCCATCGCTGGCTGGAAAGGCATTCAGGCTTCCGACATGCTGCTGATGCCGGACCCGGAAACCGCCAACATGGACCCGTTCTTCGATGAATCCACCCTGATCATCAGCTGCGACGTGGTTGAGCCCTCAGACGGCAAAGGCTATGACCGCTGCCCACGCTCCATCGCCAAACGCGCTGAAGCCTATCTGAAATCCTCCGGCATTGGCGATACCGCCTACTTTGGTCCTGAGCCAGAATTCTTCATCTTTGATTCCGTGACCTGGCATGCTGACATGTCCGGCGCCTCGGTTTCGATTGATTCCGAAGAAGCTGCATGGTCTTCCAAAGCCCGTCTCGAAGGCGGCAACATGGGTCACCGTCCGGGCGTCAAGGGTGGTTATTTCCCGGTTCCTCCCGTCGATTCCTTCCAGGACATCCGTTCTGCCATGTGCCTGGCGCTGGAAGAAATGGGCGTGCCGGTTGAAGTGCATCACCACGAAGTGGCAACCGCCGGCCAGTGCGAAATCGGCACCAAGTTCAGCACCCTGGTCAAGCGTGCCGACTGGACCCAGATCCTGAAATACGTAGTGCACAACGTGTCCCACGCCTATGGCAAGACCGCGACCTTCATGCCCAAGCCTATCGTGGGCGACAACGGTTCCGGCATGCACGTGCACCAGTCGATCTGGAAAGACGGCAAGAACCTGTTTGCCGGCAACGGTTACGGCGGCCTGTCTGAACTCGCGCTGTTCTACATCGGCGGGATCATCAAGCACGCTCGTGCGCTGAATGCGATCACCAACCCCGGCACCAACTCCTACAAGCGTCTGGTGCCTGGCTTTGAAGCGCCGGTCATGCTGGCTTACTCCGCCAAGAACCGCTCTGCTTCGATCCGCATCCCGCACGTTGCCAGCGACAAGGGCCGCCGTATCGAGACCCGCTTCCCTGACCCTTCCGCCAACCCGTACCTGTGCTTCTCCGCGCTGATGATGGCAGGCCTGGACGGTATCCAGAACAAGATTCACCCGGGCGATGCCATGGACAAGAATCTGTACGACCTGCCGCCGGAAGAAGAAAAACTGGTTCCGACCGTGTGCTCCTCGCTCGAGCAGGCGCTGGACTACCTGGACAAGGATCGCGAGTTCCTGACCCGTGGCGGTGTGTTCTCCAATGACTGGGTTGATGCTTACATCACTCTGAAGATGGAAGATGTCACCCGCTTCCGCATGACCACGCACCCGGTCGAGTTCGACATGTATTACAGCCTGTAATACACAGCGACAGCGGCAGAAAAGGGCGGGGTAACCCGCCTTTTTTTATTGCTGTTTGACCCACTGCGCATAGCGTCCTTTCCAGAAAAATTCCAGCTCAAACAGGGCTAAATATTTTGCAGCAGGAAATTCCCTCGTTTTGAAAAAAATACTCATCTCCATACAGGGCAAGACCCTTATCCTTCAATATCAGGTACGGCCCGTGCTGATACCCAATGGCACGGACTGGGCCGGCTATATTAGCGTCTTGCCAAGTGCCGAATTGTCCCGCTTTGATCTGAAAGGGCTCAGCCCCGAAATGTTCTGCGTCAACATCTCGGACATGGTGAATATTCGCGGCCTGAACGCCGGCATGGTTGAAAATGAACGCCAGGTTCCCGTGGCACGCTGGACAATGAATCAGGATGATTACCGCGCCGCGATCAGCAAGGCATCGGCTAAATTGACACATCAGCAAATCGTCAGCCTGCTCGCCTCATTACCGGGTTATACACAGGAAAGTGACGCGCAATTTATCGACTTCGAGGAAAGCATTGTCCCGCATGGCGCGTTAGACGGCGCTGAATCCAGCGGATATCGACTCACCGTTGTCACGGATGACATCGGAGAAAAAGTTGCCCCTTATGCCTATTACTGCCTCGACGTACATACACCGGAAGGATGGCAGGGATATCCCCCTCCGCACGAGCATCGAAGTTCAGTGCAAAACGTGCTGTCAAACAAGTTGCAGGCCATCAGCGAAGTCGGCGTGCAGCTCACTCAGGTTTACGACCAAACCGATTACGCCGCAGCCAGTTGAGACCTGCTCACAAGGTATTTCTGATAGCAGAATTGGGGGAAAGAGCCCCTATGAACGTGCGTCCGCCCGGTAGCCCATCCTGAATCCGCCCCAGTGCTTTCCATTGACAAGGATGGGAACACTTATGTCGTGCATGACTTCGCCGGTATCGCGCTTGTAAGTTTGCAGCAGCATGTACCTGGAATTGCTGCCGCAGCGTCTGCCGGTGCGGTCGTCAAAAATGCGCTTGGTTCGGTTGCCAACCAGATCTTTTTCACGATTGCCGGTCAGGGGCTGAGAAAACTTCTTATTATGGGTTGGGCAATAACCATTGTTGTCCACCGCGATGGCGTAGATGATTTCCTGATTCGCTGACAGGGTATTTTCCTGAATGGTCGGGAGGGTTCGATCAGTAAAATCATCGAATGCAGTTTTCTGCTTGGGCGGGTTGGTACCGGGAATCTGCTGGTATTTTCGATCAAAAAGCTTGGCCTCGGAAATCTCCCCACTCTGAATGGCCTGTTCGAACATCGCGGCAATAGCTTCTGATGTTTTTTTTGCCGTCAGGAACATACGGTTGTGTATGGTATCAATCGACAAGTCTGCCATGGACTCAAACATGGTTTCGCCCAGTTCCGAAAGCGCCATCGATTGTTCGGAGATGTCCCGGATCTGGCGCTCGAATCCCATGATCTGCTCCTGCATGTAGTTCAGCGCGCTGGAGATTTGCGCGACATCCCGGTGATTCATTTCCACCCCTGAGGCAATCGATGAAAGTTGCTCACGCATGATATTCGAGTGGCCCAGTATGCCGTCGAGTTGTTCGCCTGCCCGGTCGATCTGGTTGACGCCCTGATTCGCGAGTCCAACCAGTTCCTGCATGGTGGTAGCAGCGGCCATGGTTTCCTGCCGGATATCGGCCATCATGTGACCGATCTGATCGTTGGCGATTACCGTTTTCTCGGCCAGCTTTCTGACCTCATCGGCAACCACGGCAAATCCCCGTCCGGCTTCGCCTGCACGTGCCGCTTCGATCGCGGCATTGAGCGCCAGCAGGTTGGTCTGGTCGGCGATTTCCCGGATTGCAAGCGAGACGCTTTCCACTTCATGCGATCTCGTTTCCAGCATGGAAATCAGATTTGCGGTGGATTCGGTTTTTTCCGAGACCTTTCGAATCTGCGCGATAGCCTGCTGCAATGCTGCTTGGCCGGCAATGCTTTCCTCCTGAGCCTGATTCGCTTCCGCCACGGCGATTTTGGTCGCGCTGGAAACATTGTCCGTGGAAGCAAAGATGTTTTCACTGGCCGCCGCGATTTCCCTGGATTTGGCAACCAGGCCTTCCATGTCCCGCTCCAGTCGGTCGGTCTTGAATGAGGTTTCGGCCAGGGAGATGGAATTTTTTTCGATAATCTTCGAGACTTCGCAGGCCATGCTTGTGAATTTATTCAGTACGGCCCCAATTTTGCCAATCAGGGGGCCCATGAGGCGGTTTGCCATGGCCTTGTCAGTTTGATCTGCCTGAGGATTTTCCATTATTTTTCGCATGATCAGCTGCGCGGATTCAAGCGGTCGCAGCGTGCGCAGGTAAACCATGACAGCCGCTATCAGCGCCGTTCCACTGACCATGACAAAATTCATGACATAGTCAGGTACAAATTCCCGCACAGCAAGGTAGGTCATACCGCCCAGCAGATAGGCCAGCATCGTGACAGACAGAAACAGAATCAGGGAATGCGTGACGGTCAGACGCGGCGGTAAAACCTTGTCAGTCACCATATTCTGGTAATCAAGTGATTGCGACTGGCTGCTCATCATGTTTCCCCCTGGTTTTTTGGCATCGCAACGGCGATTCTGCCACTTCGCAGGGGGAATTGAACAAGCGCAAGAGACGCGCCCACCAAGTTGGCAGGTGGTCAGTATGAGGGGTGAAGCTGGCCGATAAGCCGGGTTCTGTCGTGGACAGTCATTCCTCTAGGCGCTGAATTACTCCAGCGCTCAAGCAGCCTACCCGGGGGCAACGCGAGCAGCGCCAGTGCCCCCCTATTTGGCCTTGCTCCGGATGGGGTTTAACCTGCCATTGCTGTTACCAGCAACGCGGTGAGCTCTTACCTCGCCATTTCAACCTTACCTGATCCCTTGCGGGCCATCGGCGGTATATTTTCTGTGCCACTTTCCATCGCCTCACGGCGTCCGGCCGTTAGCCGGCATCCTGCTCTGTGGAGCCCGGACTTTCCTCTGCATGGAAAACCATACAGCGACTGCCTAGCCAGCTTCGGTTTGGATTCTAGCATGATTCGTGATATAAATCCTGAGTAAGTATAGTCAACAATAGGACTTGTCATGACGCCCGATCTCTACAGCCTCGTGCCACCGTCCAGCATAACTGCCACATCAGTGACGCGCTGCATGCGCGCAACTACACCCTGTGCACTTATTTGCTGAAAATGCGTGAATATTACCGCTGGGAGCATGGTTTCCCGTTCAATGCCACTCTCCCCAAGGATGAACTGGGCGACTGGATAAGTCACCGACAGAGAATGATTGTGGGAAGCAGCTGGAGGAAACCGGGTTTGAAGCCACTCCTCCTGTCAAAGGACACAAACTCGACCCGTTTGAAACCTCGGCCATCAACAGCGAATTGATTGCAGCACGGGCTGGTTTACAGCGGCGGTTACGGCGGGCGTACCGCGCCGCACTTTTTTCTGGCTGAGCTGTTCGCGCGAGGAAGAACGTCATGGCCTTCCGGTGCTCATCGCCGGCCACGAGCATGCGCGTGACATGACTGCGCCGCCCGCCATGCTGCTGGATGGCACTCTGTTTATCCGGCGCGAGTCCATGCGCCGCATGCTGTGGGAAAAGATCGAGGAATGGCGCTGGAAACAAAAACAGGATGCCATGGCGCGGGCGATGGCCTGCTACGATTTTGACGCTGATTTTGACCGGGCGCTGGAACGGATGACCGACAACGAAGTGGAATCGGCGCTATTGCATGAAGTCGGCGAATGGCGTGCAGAGCGGAAGCCTGGGTGAAGCGCTGGGGCCGGTTGCTGCTTGCCGTTTCCGGCACGCGCGGTGAACTGGTGGCCCGGGCGGTACGCGACCATCTGGCTGACTGCATTTCCACCCTGCCGGCCCTGCTGGAACAGGCGCATGAAGCCAGGCCTGCATTTCTACTTCGCCAACCTCGGGGGGATGCGGCGCGCATTATTTCCCGAACTGAGTGCAGCCTATCAGCGGTGGACCGAAGGCGATGGGCTGCAAGCCCTGCACCTCATGACTCAGCAGGGTGCAGACCGCTGGCTGGAGACGGCTCGGCAACTGCTCGAAATACACCGCAACCGGCCTGAAAAATGCGCCGATGAAATCGGCCTCATGTATGAAAAATAGCGGTCAGGCCAGTTTCCAGCCCACTGACTCACCTGCGCGCAGCGGAGTCAGTGTTTCATTTCCGAACGGCAGCGCGGCGGGCACTTCCCAGCTTTCCTTGCGCAGCGTGACCGTACCGGCATTACGGGGCAGCCGGTAAAAATCCGGGCCATGAAAACTGGCAAATCCTTCCAGCTTGTCCAGCGCATTGGCCGCTTCAAAAACTTCAGCATAAAGCTCAAGTGCCGCGTGGGCGGTATAAATACCGGCACAACCGCAGGCCGATTCCTTGGCGTTTCTGGCATGCGGGGCGCTGTCGGTGCCGAGAAAGAATTTCGGGTTGCCGCTGGTCGCGGCGCCGATCAGTGCCCAGCGGTGCTCTTCACGCTTCAGCACCGGCAGGCAGTACATGTGCGGGCGCATGCCGCCGGCGAACATCGCGTTGCGGCTGTAGAGCAGGTGATGCACGGTAATGGTGGCAGCCACGTTGGCGGGCGCTGCCTTGACGAATTCCACCGCCTGGCGGGTGGTGATGTGCTCGAAAACCACTCTCAGGCGCGGGTAGCGGTCCAGCAGCGGCACCAGCACCTTGCCGATGAACACCTGCTCGCGATCGAACACGTCCACCAGCGGGTGGGTGTCCTCACCATGGACCAGCAACGGCAGGTCGTGTTCCTGCATCGCCTCCAGCGCGGCATGGCATTTGTGGATGTCGGTCACGCCGGAATCGGAATTGGTGGTGGCGCCGGCGGGGTAGAGTTTCACGCCATGCACCATGCCGCTGGCCCTGGCGCGCGCAATTTCCTCGGGCGCGGTGTTGTCGGTGAGATACAGCGTCATCAGGGGCTGGAAATCGGAACCGGCGGGCAGGGCGTCGAGAATGCGCTGGCGGTAGGCCATGGCCAGCTCGGTGGTGGTCACGGGCGGGCGCAGGTTGGGCATGACGATGGCGCGAGCGAAGTGCCGTGCCGTGTCGGCAATCACGGCCTGCATCTGCTCGCCATCGCGCAGATGCAGGTGCCAGTCGTCCGGGCGGGTAAGGGTCAGAGTATCCATAATGTGGTCCATCAAGAAAACTGCATTCGTCCTTTAAACAGCACTTCACCGCAAGGGACGCCAAGGTTCGCAAAGCAGAATAATGCTTCATCCAGTCCAGACTGCCCAAGTTGCTGAATTCCTTCGCGCTCCATTGCGTCCTTTGCGGTTAAAGTGTTTTTGCTGAACTTATTTTAACTGCAGCGCCAGGTCATACAAGGCATTTTTCTTTTCACCGCTGATATCCGCAGCCAGCTTGACCGCCTGCTTGAGCGGCAGCTCGGTCAGCAGCAATTGCAGTATGCGCTGCGCCTCGGCGCTGATGCCTTCTTCCTCCGCTTCCGGCGCACCGGATACCAGCAGCACGAATTCGCCGCGCTGGCGGTTGGGGTCGCCCTGGAGCCAGGCGGGGGCGTCGGCCAGCTTGCAGGTGTGAATGCTTTCGAACAGCTTGGTCAGTTCGCGCGCAAAAGTGATGTCCCGCTCATCGCCGAATACCTTCGAACAGATCCGCAACAGTTTCGACAATGCGGTGTGGCGCCTCGTAGAAGGCCAGCACGTAGGGCAATTCCCTGAGCGCTTCCAGTTCCTTGCGCCGGGCGCTGGCTTTGGCGGGCAGAAAGCCATAAAAAAGGAAATGGGGGTCATCCCGGCCCGCGGCGGAAAGCGCGCAAATGGCTGCATTCGGGCCTGGCAGCGGGATCACCGGCAAACCCGCCGCACGTACCGCATGCACCAGGATCGCGCCAGGATCGCTGATGCCCGGCGTGCCGGCATCCGACACCAGCGCCACGGTTTTTCCTTCCTGCAATGCCGCGATGATTTTCGGCGCCGCGACCCGTTCGTTGTGCTCGTGCAACGCCATCAGCTTGGCGGAAATGCCGTAATGGCCGAGCAAATGCGAAGTATTGCGCGTATCTTCGGCGGCGACGATGTCAGCCGTTTTCAGCACATCCAGCGCGCGCAGGGTAATGTCCCGCAAATTTCCAATCGGCGTGGCAACCACATATAATGTGCCTTTGTCATTTACAGGTTCCTGCTCTGGATGCAACGTTTCCTCACTTTTCTGTTGATGTTTTTCTCCGCGACGCTGGTGGCCTGCGCCAGGCGCGCCCGATCGGCCGGTTCGCGTCCAAACGCCGCCTCTGAGCCCGGCAAAACCAGAGATCAGACCGGCACCCGAGATCGAGGCCACGCTGTCGCCGCTGAACAGAAGTCGCGACGCCGGATGCGGTCGATATGGATTCGCCGTCCCTGAAGCTTGAATCTGCATTGCCGGCAACGGCTGCCAATGGGCATATTGCACTGCTACTGCCACTCAAATCGCCGGCTTTTGGCCGCGCAGCCGAGGTGGTCAGGCAGGGCTTCATGGCCGGCGCCTCGGTTCAGCCGGGCACGTTGCCGGTCACAGTCTACCCCAGCGGCGACGAAACCAGACGACATTGTGTCCACATACCGGCAGGCAACGCAAGCTGGGGCAAGAATCGTAGTTGGCCCGCTGACCCGGAACGGCGTTTCGGCGCTTGCGGCCAGCACAGAGGTCAGCGTGCCGACCCTGGCCCTGAATCTGCCGGAACAGAATATTGATATTTCCACCCCTGTTGTATGTATTTGGCCTTGCCGCCGACCTGGAAGCCCGCCAGATGGCGCGTGCCGCTATTAGCGAAGGTAAAAGAAGCGTCGTGGTGATCGCTTCCGAAAACTCACTGTCGAAACGTATCCAGCAAGCCTTTAGCGAGGAATGGTCTTGCACTCGGCGGGCCCGCCGCCAGGCACCTGGTCTTTAACGGTTCCAATCCGACCGAGGTACGCGATGCACTCCGCAGACAACGCCGGACGTGCTGTTTCTTGCCATGGACAGTCGCGATGCGCGTTTTCTGAACCCTTTTCTCAAAAGCGACCTGCCGACTTATGCCACCTCGCAGATTTATGCCGGCAGCGGCAGCCTGCAGAAATACCATGACCTGAATGGCGTGCAGTTTGTTGACATGCCCTGGCTACTGCAACCGGATCACCTTGCAGTCATGGTCTATCCGCGTCCTGAGGCTGCGCTGACTGCCGACATGGAGCGCCTTTATGCGCTCGGCATCGATGCCTGGCGACTGGCGCTGCTGCTGCAAAAGACCTCACCCGGCTCACCGATCAGCCTGGACGGCGTGACCGGCCAGCTTACACTGAATGCCTACGCGCACCAGATCAGTCGCGATGGCGTGTACGCCGAATTCAGCGACGGGGAAGCCGTTTTATTGGCGCCGTGATGGACCCCGGCAAGGAAGCGGAAAATCACGCGGCAGTATTTCTGCAAAATCACGGCTTGCGTCTGGTGGCGAGGAATTACCGCTGCCGCATGGGCGAGATCGACCTGATCATGGAGCACGGCGGCACGCTGGTATTTGTCGAAGTGCGCATGCGGCGCAGCGAAAATTTTGGCGGCGCGGCAGCGAGCATCACCGGGCACAAGCAACGAAAACTGATCCATGCCGCACAGCACTATTTGCAACAGCAGGCGAAGCAGCCACCCTGCCGCTTCGATGCGCTGCTGATCGATGGCGGCAAGATTGAATGGATCAAAGATGCGTTTAGCGCTTAGAATCTCTACCCAACCTCATTTCTGATCGAGAACAATGGATATCGTTTCCCGTATTGGCCATCATTTCACCGACAGCGCCCACGTCAAGCTGCAGGCGCTGGATCTCCTGGCCGAACCCATCGCCATCGCTGCCGACCGGGTCGTGCAATGTCTGCTGGCCGAAGGCAAGGTACTGAGCTGCGGCAACGGCGGCTCGGCTGGCGACGCGCAGCATTTCGCCTCGGAAATGCTCAACCGTTTCGAAATGGAGCGCCCCGGCCTGGCCGCCATGGCGCTCACCACGGATAGTTCGACCATCACCTCGATCGCCAACGATTACTCTTTCGATCTGATATTTTCCAAGCAGGTGCGCGCCCTGGGCCAGCCCCAGGACCTGCTGCTGGCCATTTCGACCAGCGGCAATTCGCGCAATGTGATCGAAGCCATCCAGGCCGCCCATGAGCGGGAAATGAGCGTAATCGCCCTGACCGGCAAGGGCGGCGGACAAATGGCTGAACTTTTACGCCCAGAAGACATCCATCTCTGTGTGCCTTCGGATAGCACTGCCCGAATTCAGGAAGTACACCTGCTGGTCATCCACTGCCTGTGCGATGCCATTGACTGTCTGTTACTAGGAGTTGAATAAAATGCGCCGCCTATTGCCTGTATTACTGTTAGCCGTCATTCCAGCCCTGCAGGGCTGTTTCCCCGTCGTGGCCACGGGCGTAGGAGCCGGTGCGCTGATGGCGGGTGACCGCCGTACCTCCGGCATCTATATCGAGGATCAGGGCATCGAACTCAAAGCAGCCAGCCGCATCGAGGAAAAATACAAGAGTGGCGTGCATTCCAATGTGACCAGCTTCAACCGCCATGTGCTGCTGACCGGCGAGGCACCCTCCGAAGAGGTGAAGCAGGGAATGAGCCAGGCAGTGATGGGCGTACCAAACGTAATCGACGTGACCAATGAAGTGACGATCGGAAATGTGGCCCCCTTCTCCTCGCGCAGCAACGACACTTACATCACCTCCAAGGTCAAGGGCCGCATGATCGACGCCAACCGTTTTGCGCCTCACCACGTCAAGGTGATAACCGAGAATGGCGTGGTTTTCCTGATGGGTCTGGTAACTCGCAGGGAAGCCGATGATGCGGCAGAAATCGCACGCACCACCAGCGACGTGCGCAAGGTCGTCAAAGTATTCGAATACCTCGACTGATCTTGAGCTTCTCCGCCCCCGATTTCGAACGCAAGATCTGCACGCCGGCCGAGCTCTGGGCGCGTGCCGGCGAACTGCCGCACCCGCTGGTATTCACCAACGGCTGTTTCGATATCCTGCACCGCGGCCACGTCACCTATCTGGCGCAAGCGCGGGCACTGGGCGCCAGCCTGATTGTCGGCGTCAACACCGATGCCTCGGTCAGGCGCCTGGGCAAGGGCGATGACCGGCCGGTGAACAATGAAAATGACCGCATGGCCGTACTGGCCGCGCTGGAGAGCATCAGCCTGGTGACCTGCTTCGATGAAGATACGCCGCTTGAGCTGATCCTCGCCTGCAAACCGGAGATTCTGGTCAAAGGTGGTGACTGGACAGTGGAAAATATTGTCGGCGCACGTGAGGTAATGGGCTGGGGCGGGGAAGTCCATTCCATTCCATTCCTGTTCGAGCGCTCGACCACCTCCACCATTGCCAAAATTCGCAAGCTTTAACCGCCGGCCATTGCGAGGAACGAAGTGACGAAGCAACCTCGTAACACATTGAAATACAAGATTTCTTCGCTACGCTCGCAATGATGATCCCCGCAGAATTCCTGACTCGCCTGGGCGCCATTGCCGGCGAAGGCAACCTCCTCACGGACGCAGCCTCCTGCCTGGTTTATGGCTACGACAACAGCCGCAAGCTGTTTCCGCCCGAGGCAGTGGCTTTTGCCACCAGCACCGCGGCAGTGCAGCAAATCATTCAGCTGTGCAATGAATTCAATGTGCCGTTGACGCCCCGTGGGCGCGGCACCGGCACCGCCGGCGCCAGCATTCCGGAACGGGGCGGCGTCGCCCTGTCGCTTGAGCGCATGCGGCGCATGGTGGCCGTGGACCCGGCCAACCGCGTGCTGGTGTGCGAGCCGGGGGTGCTGAATCAGGAAGTGCAGGATGCCGCGCGCCCTCATGGTTTTTTCTGGCCACCCGACCCATCCAGCGCGCCGTATTGCAGCGTCGGCGGCAACCTCGCCACCTGCGCTGGTGGCCCGCATGCGGTGAAATACGGCGTGACGCGCGACCATGTGCTGGGGCTGACGGCGGTGACGGGCAAGGGCGAGATCATCAAAACCGGTTGCTACACCACCAAAGGCGTGGTGGGCTACGATCTGACTCGGCTTCTGATCGGCTCCGAAGGCACCCTGGCCATCATCACCGAAGCCACCCTCAAGCTGACCCCCCTGCCGGCCACAGTGGGCGGCCTGACCGCGCATTACCGCGACATTGCCAGCTGTGCCGCGGCGATTGCCGCCATCATGGCTCAGCCGGCCCTGCCCAGCGCGCTGGAATTCCTCGACCAGGCTTCGCTCAACCTGATCCGCGCCCGTCATCCCGGCTTGTTGCCGGAAGAAACACATGCGCTGCTGATGATCGAAGTGGACGGTTCGGCCAGCGAAGTGCAGGCGAATGCCGAGGCCATACGCGCTGCTTGTGCCAATGACGGACTGATCAGTGCCGAGATCGCGCCCGACCTCAAGGCGCTGTGGGCGGCGCGCAAGGCGCTTTCCCCCTTGTTACGCGATATTGCGCCGAAGAAAATCAATGAGGACGTGGTGGTGCCGGTGTCTCATCTGCCCGAGCTATTGCAGGGCCTGGCCGAACTGAGCGCGAAATATGGCGTGGCCAACGCCAATTTCGGCCATGCCGGCAACGGCAACATGCACGTCAATCTGCTGGTAAACCCCGATGACCCGGACCAGATGCAGCGCGCGGAAGACTGTCTTGACGAGATATTCACGCTGGTGCTGAGGCTGAATGGCACGCTTTCCGGCGAGCATGGCGTGGGGCGGGAAAAGCGCCCTTTCGTGGCGCGCGAGATCGATCCCGTTACTTTACAATTGATGCGCGATATCAAGCAGGTGTTTGACCCGAACAATATTCTCAACCCAGGCAAGCTATTCCCGGAAAGAAAGTAGGTCGGGATTTATCCCGACATGTCGGGCTGAAGCCCGACCAAACTCAAACAATTAGGAGACCCACATGACACTTACCGATCTGAATCAAAAATTTGCCATTTCCGATCACGTGACTTTCAAGGAAGGCCCGGGCGGGCTGACGGTGGCGGAAATCGCCAACAGTCAGGCCGAATCCACTATCGCACTGCAGGGTGCTCACATCATGACCTTCACGCCACGCGGCCAGGAACCGGTGGTGTGGCTGTCCAGGTTCGCCAAGTTTGCGCCCGGCAAGTCGATTCGCGGCGGCGTGCCGATCTGCTGGCCGTGGTTCGGCCCGCATGCGACCGATGCAACACTGCCGGGTCATGGCTTTGCGCGCACTGTGATGTGGGATGTGCTGGAAACAAAGGCCATGGATGATGGCGCGACCTTCCTGCGCTTCGGCCTGATCGAAACCGAGGCAACGCGCGCCCAGTGGCCGCATGCCTCCACCGTTCAGCTTGAAGTAACCGTGGGCAAGGCATTGCGCGTCGAACTGGTGACGCGTAATACCGGCAAGGCGCCCTTTGTGCTGGGCGAAGCGCTGCACACTTACTTCCACATCGGCGATGTGGCAAAAATGAAAATTACCGGCCTCGAAGGCTGCGACTACCTCGACAAGGTCGGCGGCACGGCACGCAAAATCCAGGAGGGCGCGATCGTGATCGAAAGCGAAGTCGATCGCGTATATCTTAATACCAGCGCAGATTGCCTGATCGAGGACAGCGGTCTCAAGCGCCGCATCCGCGTTGCCGGGCAGAATGCCCGCTCCGCCGTGGTGTGGAACCCGTGGGTTGAAAAGGCCGACAAGATGGGCGATTTCGGCCCTGAAGGCCACCGTGGCATGGTCTGTGTGGAAACCGCCAATGCGGTCGAGAACGTGGTGACCGTGAAGCCCGGTGAAGAACACCGCCTGGTTGCCGTTTACAGCGCTGAACCCATGGCGTAAAAAAACGGCACGTCATTGAAGTGACGTGCCGTTTCGTTAGCGAACGAGTTACCAGTTGCGGTAATCGTGGCGATCATGGCGTTGCTGGTGACGCCGCTCATGGCGGTTGCCATGGCGCGGCCCCTGGTTGTAATAAACCACGCGCTCTGCATAGCCATAGCGCGGCGGCGGCGCATAGTCATAGCGTTCGTAAACGCGGTGGACGGGTGCCGGACGGTAGTAGGCCGGCGGTGCGGGGCGATAATGCACCGTCTCCACACGGCGGTAACCATTGTCGCGAGTAGCGATAGCCACGCCAGTCGCGCCACCCAGCAATCCGCCGATAATAGCTGCATCGCGTCCGCCAATGGCTGAACCGATTACAGCACCCGTGGCGCCTCCAATTGCGCCGCCCACTGCGGCATCACCATTCCAGCCAGCGGCCTGAGCCTGAGCGGCCAGGGCCAGTGTTAACACTCCAATCAACGCGAACTTTTTCATGATTTGTCTCCTTTGCTTGTCAAGGTAGGCAAATTTTAGAGCAGTGAAGCTTAACGCCAGCTTAACGAACTTTAATTTGCTGAATTCGCTGCCAGATCTTCCAGCATGCGCAACTCGTCCGGATTGAAGCCGGCCTGCGCGCGGGCCGCCATGTTGAAGGGCGGGCGCAAGGCCGGGGCGTCGTATTCCGCCAGCAAGCTGCGAAAAGTGGTGATGGGGTCGAGGTCACGCTGCCGGCACAGGTAGCCATACCAGCGATTGCCGATGGAAACGTGGCCCACTTCGTCGCGCTGGATAATGGCCAGTATTTCCACCGCGTGCCGGTCGCCACAGGAAGCCAGCCTGGCGCTGATGCCGGGGGTGACATCCAGCCCGCGCGCTTCCAGCAGGCGCGGCACCAGCGCCATGCGGATCATGGGGTCGTGCTCGGTTTTGACGGCCATTTCCCATAAACCATTGTGGGCAGTGAAGTCGCCGTAGTCATAACCCAGGGTGCGCAGATGGTCCCGCAACAGAGTGAAGTGATAAGCCTCTTCAGCGGCCACCTGCAGCCAGTCGCGGTAAAAATCCTGTGGCATGCCACGGAAGCGGTACACCGCATCCAGCGCCAGGTTGATGGCATTGAATTCGATGTGCGCCAGCGCGTGGATCAGCGCTGCCCGCCCATGCGGCGTGGAGAGCCGGCGCCGTTCCACCTTGCCCGGCGCAACCAGCTGTGGCTTGTCCGGATGGCCCGGCATGGCGACGGCCAGGGACGGCGCATGATCTTCCGGCGCAAGCTGCCCACCCTGCCATTGCTGCCACAGGCTAGCGGCGCACGCCGCCTTGGCGTCGGGTTGCTGCGTCATCAGGCAGGCGAAGGCTGAATCAAATAGCGGGTTCATCGCCTGATTCTATCCAAACGCGGTGAAGCAGAAAAGCTAACCGGGGAGCCGGACGGTTATGCCTGCACCGCCGAGCGGACTGGCGCTGATGCGGATTTCTCCGCCGTAGGCCTGCACGATACTGGCGGCCACCGCCAGGCCGATGCCCTGCCCGGGCGTGGACTGGTCGGCGCGCACGCCGCGCTGCAGGATGCGCTCGGCCTCCTCTACCGGGATGCCCGGCCCGTCGTCTTCCACCGCCAGCGTCAGATGGCCAGCCTCGGCGCCGGCACGCAGCTCCACTCGGGTGTTGCACCATTTGTAGGCATTGTCGAGCAGGTTGCCGAGCAGTTCCATCAAGTCGCCCCGGTCGCCACGAAAATTCAGGCCATGATCGAGATGGAGTTGCGCGTGGACCTTCTTGTCGTGATACACCTTGTCCAGCGAGGCGATGATTTTCTCCGCCACCGGCCTGAGCGGCAGCGGGGCGGCCAGTGGCGATGCCGGCCCGGCGGTGGCCGCGCGTTGCAGCTGGTAATCGACGATATGCTGCATTTTTTCGGTTTCTTCGGCCACGGTGGCGGCGAGCGAGCTGGCCGATTCACGCGGCTGTTCCGATAGCGCGCCACGCATGACGGCCAGCGGCGTTTTCAGGCTATGGGCGAGATCCCCCAGTGCATCGCGATAGCGCTGCAACTGGCCGCGCTCGCGTTGCAGCAAGCCGTTCAGGTTGCCGGTCAGCGCGCTCAGCTCAGCAGGATAAGTGCCGCTGAGCAGCTCCTTTTCTCCAGCCTCAATGGCATGAATTTCCTGCGCCACAGCACGCAGTGGCCGCAGCCCCCAGCGCAGCAAGGTGCCTTGCGCCAGCAGCAGCAAAATGGCCATGCCGCCCAGCCAGCCCCACAGGCTGCGGCGGTAGCGGCCAAGCTGGGCGTGGAAGGCGGCCAGATTCTCGGCTACGCTGAAAGTAAAGGCGAAATTACGCTTACCCTCGCTCCAGTTCACCCCCATGCGATAAATGAAATAATCCGTGCCGGAGATGCCCGGCTGCTCGGAAAAAACGCTTTTCCCCGCTGCCAACGTAGCTTCAGGCGGGAGCGTGACATTCAGTGCCGAAGGTGAGCGCCAGCGCGTTTTGCCTTTGCCATCGGCAATGGTGGCGTAAAGACCCGAACCGGGCTGACCAAAGCGCGGTTCCTGCAGTTGCGGCGGCATGGACAGACGCCCGACCGCATCCACTTCCGCCGCCGCGATCAGCAGGTAAAGCTGCCCCTGCAGGCGTTCTTCCCTTGCTGCCCGCGCGCTTTCGCGAAACGCCTGATCAAGGGCGATGCCGGTGAGCACCAGAAAAATCGCCAGCACGAGGGAAGCGGCAAGAATGATGCGGGCGTTGAGGGACATGGTCTAAAAAACCGCAATAGCCGCGAAGTTTCGCAAGGGAATTAAATGCCTGTTCGACAAAGTCTGCCGCCAAACCGGGGAGACGCCGGGATTTGTCGGATTTTCGCTTTCCTTGGCGAGCCTTCGCGTCCTTTGCGGTGCATGTTTTTCCAGCGTCATTGCAGCGTAAAGCGGTAACCCCTGCCGCGCAGGGTTTCGATCGGCTGCAGGGTGCTGTCCGGGTCGAGCTTGCGCCGCAACCGTCCGAGCAGGACTTCCAGCACATTGCTGTCGCGATCCTGATCGTGGGGGTAGAGATAATCGGCCAGCTGGCTCTTGGCAATGACCTTGCCGCGCTGTTGCATCAGATATTCCAGCAGGCGATATTCAAAAGCGGTCAGATCCACTTCCTCTCCATTTACAAGCACCTTCTGTGCGGCAGGATCAAGGCTGACAGCGCCGCCGCGCAGGGTCTGGCCGGTGCTGCCGGCGGCCCGCCGCAGCAGGGCTTTCAGCCTTGCCAGCAGCTCTTCCATCTGGAACGGCTTGGCAAGGTAATCGTCCCCGCCAGCCTCAAGACCCTCAACCTTGTCCTGCCAGCGGTCGCGTGCCGTGAGGATCAGAATGGGCAAGGTTTTGCCTTGCTGGCGCAGCGTCTTGATGATTTCGATGCCGGACAGGCCGGGCAGGCCCAGGTCCACAATAGCGGCGTCGAAACGGATATTCCGTGGCGAGATAAAGCCCGTCCCGGCCATCGCCGCTGTCGTCCACGCGGTAGTTCTGGCTTTCCAGTCCGCTGCGCAACTGGGCGCGCAGCCTGGGTTCATCCTCGATGATCAGGATCCTCATTACTGCATTGCGCCCGTTTCGCCATCGACATGAACCACGCGCACCTCGCCGCGCGCGGTCAGGATCTTGATGCGGTAGCCCTCGTGCCCGTTCACGCTGGCTGGCTGGGCCTGAATGACGCGCCCGCCGAAAGCCTGCTGCACCCTGTTCATGGCGTCACCCATGGTGATGCGGGCTTGTGCCGGGCGCCCGCTTTCGCTCGGGTGACGTTGTGCTGGCGACTTCCACGGTTCCGCCACCGCAATGGCGGGCAGAAGCAGCGCACAGAACAGAACAAAGTGTTTCACATGAAGTCCCTCAATCTGGAATTGCCCTGATTTTAATCCTCATAGGCGTCCACCGAAACCCGAACCCGCACGGTTTTGCCTGGATCATTCGACATCAGCGTGGCATAACGATGTCCGCCATACTCGTACAGCACCCGGTAGCCGGTTAAGCGATTTTCCCAGCGCTCGAGATCCTGGCAACGGCGGATGGTGCGCGGCTCCCAGCTTTCGTTGACCCGCTGATTCTGCACCCGGTCGCCAATAATGGCGCCAGTAATGGCGCCGACGGCAGTTGCAGCTTCCCTGCCCTGGCCGCGACCGATCTGGTTGCCGACCAGGGCGCCGGTAATGCCGCCGATAATCGAACCGCCATACGCGCGTTCACCAGAACGAGGGTAGGCGCGTGCCGGTGCGGATTCATCGTAGCATTCCTGATACGGTACGCTGATGCGCTCATATTCGGGTGTGGCTCGGATGACGCGCGCCTGGTCATGATACTGCTCCGCCTTCGACACGCCGGAAGCAAGCAGAAACAGTGTACTTGCCGCAATCTTGAGCATGGTTTTTCGATTCATTTCAGGTCTCCTTGCATGGACTGGATACGATAAGCGCATCGTATCTGCCGGAGCCTGAATGAAAGCTGAATCGAGTTTCAACGCGCGAGGCGTGAAATCCTACATCTGGAAAACGGCCGCTAATTCATCCCATTGTGGCGCAACAGCGCATCCATCGATGGCTCCCGTCCGCGGAAGGCGACAAAGGATTCCAGCGCGCTGCGGCTGCCGCCCATGCCGAGAATCTCGCTCCAGAAGTGGTGACCGACTTCCTCGCTGAGCACCCCGTTTTCCTCGAACAGGCTGTAGGCATCGGCCGACAGCACTTCCGCCCACTTGTAGCTGTAATAGCCGGCGCCATAGCCGCCGGCGAAGATGTGCGAGAAATTGTTGGGGAATCGGTTGAACGCAGGCGGAATGATGACCGCGATCTGGCTGCGGATGTGGTCCAGCAGTTGCAGCGGCGTTTCCTTGCCAGCGGGATCGAAGTCGTGGTGCAGGTGCATGTCGAACAGCGCGAACTCGAGCTGGCGCACGGTCTGCATGCCGCCCTGGAAGTTCTTGGCGGCGAGCATCTTGTCGAACAGTTCGCGCGGCAGGGTGGCTCCTGTATCCACGTGCTTCGCCATGTGCTTCAGGACATCCCATTCCCAGCAGAAATTTTCCATGAACTGGCTGGGCAATTCGACCGCATCCCATTCCACGCCGTTGATGCCGGAAACGCCGAGGTCTTCCACCTTGGTCAGCACATGATGCAGGCCGTGGCCGAACTCGTGGAACAGGGTGATCACTTCGTCGTGGGTGAACAAAGCCGGCTTGTCGCCGACGGGCGCGGAAAAATTGCAGTTGAGGTAGGTTACCGGCACCTGGATGCCGGACTCCTTGCGCCGCCGCGTGATGGCGTCGTCCATCCAGGCGCCGCCGCGCTTGTTCTGGCGTGCATAGAGGTCGAGATAGAACTGGCCGATGAGCTCGCCCTGCCGGTCGCGGATGTCGAAGAACTTCACGTCCTCGTGCCACACCGGCGCGCGCGAGGGCAGGATGGAAAGACCGTAAATGGTTTCCACCACCTTGAACATGCCCGGCAGCACCTGGTTTTCCGGGAAATACTGTTTCACTTCCTGGTCGGAAAAGGCGTAGCGCTGGACGCGCAGTTTTTCGCTGGCGTAGGCGATGTCCCAGGCTTCCAGCTTGTCCATGCCCATTTCCTCGCGAGCGAACTGGCGCAGCTCGGCCAGATCGCGCTCGGCGTAAGGCTTGGCGCGCTTCCCCAGCTCATTGAGGAAATCCAGCACCTGCTGCGGCGTTTCCGCCATCTTGGTGGCCAGCGATTCCTCGGAATAACTGCTGAAACCCAGCAATTGCGCGGCTTCGCGCCGCAACTTGAGTATCTGCGTGATCAGCGCGGTATTGTCCAGCTCCGGCTTGCCGAACTCCGAAGCGCGGGTGACATAGGCGGTGTACATCTGCTCGCGCAAGCCGCGGTTCTCGCCGTATTGCAGGACCGGCAGATAGGACGGCATGTGCAGGGTGAATTTCCAGCCCGGTCTTGCCATCGGCCTCGGCGGCCTCGCGCGCCACCTGCAGCGCATCGGCGGGAATGCCCGCCAGTTCGCTCTCACTCTCGACAAACAGGGCAAACGCATTGGTGGTGTCGAGCAGATTTTCCTCGAATTTGGCGGAGAGGGTGGAGAGCTCTTCCTGAATGGCCTTGAAGCGGGCTTTCTTGTCATCCGGCAGGTCGGCGCCGCCGAGGACGAAATCGCGCAATTCGTTTTCCACGATTTTCTTCTGTGCCGGGCTCAGTGACGCAAATGCCGCCGATGCCTTGAGCGCCTTGAACTTGTCGAACAGGCCCTGGTTCTGCGACAGGTCGGCATAAAAGGCGGTGAGCGTGGGCAGGTTGGCGTTGTAAACCTCGCGCAGTTCCGGGCCGTTGGTTACGGCGTTGAGGTGAGAAACCTGTCCCCAGGCGCGAGAAAGCCGCTCGTTGGCGTCTTCCAGCGGGCGCACGAAGTTGCTCCAGCTGGGCGCTGCGTGGGTCTGCCACCAGCTTTTCCACCAGCGCGCGGTTGTCGGCGATCAGCTGTTCCACTGCTGGCGTGACATGCGCGGGGGTAATGTCGGGAAAACGCGGCAGGCCGGAGAAATCGAGCAGAGGATTGGTCATGTTGTCTGGAGTCCGTGAAAAGTGGCGAATTGATTATACTATCTGGGTGTCCATGAGCAGACTTCAAGCATGAAACCGAATATCGCGGCATATCAGGGTATCGCTCCGCACCTCGCGGACGGGGTGTTCGTCCACGCCAGCGCCCATATCATCGGTGACGTGGCTATCGGCGCACGTTCGTCCATCTGGTGCGGCGCGGTGATTCGCGGCGATGTGAACCGCATCCGCATCGGCGCCGAGAGCAATATCCAGGATTTGAGCGTGCTGCATGTCAGCCACAAAAGCACCGCCCGTCCGGAAGGCGCGCCCCTGCTGATCGGCGACCGGGTCACGGTGGGCCATCGCGTCATCCTGCATGGCTGCGAGATCGGCGACGAATGCCTGATCGGCATGGGTTCCATCGTCATGGATCATGCCGTGCTGGAGCCGCATGTTCTGCTCGGCGCGGGCAGCCTGGTGCCGGAAGGCAAGCGCCTGAAGAGCGGCTATCTCTATCTCGGCAGTCCGGTGCGCGAATTGCGCGCCCTGACGGAGGATGAGCTGGCCTGCTTCAGCTATTCGGCTGCGCATTATGTCCGGTTGCAGCAGAGCTATTAGGCCGGGCAAATGGCTGGCCAGGTAACCCATTCGGCGCGGAAACAGCGGAAAAACTCGCGCTGACCCTGGCCGCCTCGCTGATTCTTCATTTTGCCCTGATTTTCGGCCTGCAAATCCGTGCCGCGCCTTCCTCCAGCCACGTCAGCCGGGTGATTCAGGCGCGCCTGGTGGAGGCTCCTGCCATCGCACCGGCAGTAGTGACGGCACAGCCCCCCGAACCGGAATCGCTTGCAGTCGAGACGCAGGAAGTGCCTCTGCCGCCGACCGAGCCACCCGCTTCCGAACCGGCTGCCGCCACGCCGCTCGCCAGTGCGCTGCGCCGGAAACGAGCACCAGCCTGCCCAGCATCGAAGTGCCCCTGATCGAGGATCCAACGTATTACCCGGCCCTGGAAGTGGATGTTCACCCTGCCGCCTTGCAGCTTATCCAGCCTATTTACCCGGATGAGGCGGCCAGCGCCAATGTCACCGGCAGCGTGGTGCTGGCACTGCTGCTGGACGAAAGCGGCAAGGTGCAGGAGCTTTCGGTGGAAGAGGCCAACCCGCCCGGCATATTCGATCAATCCGCCCTGGATGCGTTCCGCAATGCGCGTTTTTCACCTGCCCAGCGCCAGGGCCGGGTGGTAAAAAGCAGGATGCGGATCAAGGTCACTTATGACGTGCCGTCGATTGACAAGACGAAACAAAAATGAGATAAACGCGACTTGCGCCGATTTGATTCAGCTTGCGGGCGCGTTAAAAATACGGCTAAAGCGAGGACAAAACCCCGTTTTAGCCGCCGCTAAACGGGGTTTTTTGCTTTTTGAGGATTTTATGAACGAATATCTATTTACTTCGGAATCGGTTTCCGAAGGTCATCCCGACAAGGTTGCGGATCAAATTTCCGACGGCGTGCTCGACGCCATCCTGTCCCAGGACCCGTATGCCCGCGTGGCCTGCGAAACGCTGGTAAACACCGGCCTGGTGGTGCTGGCGGGCGAGATCACGACTACCGCAGTGGTGGACTATGCCCAGGTGGCGCGCGACACCATCAAGCGCATCGGCTACGACGAATCTGCCGGCGGCTTCGACTACCGCAGCTGTTCGGTGCTGACCGCGATCGACAAACAATCCCCGGACATTGCCCAGGGCGTGAACGAAGGTCAGGGCATCGATCCCGACCAGGGCGCTGGCGACCAGGGTCTGATGTTCGGCTTTGCCTGCGATGAAACGCCGCAACTCATGCCCGCACCGATCTACTATGCCCACCGCCTCATGCAGCGTCAGGCCGAAGTGCGCAAGGATGGCCGCCTGCCATGGCTGCGTCCCGACGCCAAATCGCAGGTCACCTTCCGCTACGTGGACGGCAAGCCGGTCAGCGTGGACGCCATCGTGCTTTCAACCCAGCATACGGAAGAGATCGAGTACCAAATCCTGACCGAAGCCGTGATCGACGAAATCATCAAGCCGGTATTCCCCGACCACATGCTGACTCGCGATACCAAGTACTTCATCAACCCCACCGGGCGTTTCGTTATCGGCGGCCCGATGGGCGACAGCGGCCTGACCGGGCGCAAGATCATTGTCGATACCTACGGTGGCGCAGCGCATCACGGCGGCGGCGCGTTCTCCGGCAAGGATCCGTCCAAGGTGGATCGCTCCGCGGCCTATGCCGGGCGCTACGTGGCAAAGAACATCGTCGCCGCCGGGCTGGCCAGTAAGTGTGAAGTGCAGATGGCCTACGCCATCGGTGTCGCCAAGCCGGTTTCCATGATGGTCAACACCTTCGGTACCGGCAAGATCAGCGACGACAAGATCGTCGAACTGATTCAGAAGCACTTCGACTTGCGTCCCAAAGGTATCGTTCTCACACTCGACCTGCTGCGCCCGATCTACGCCAAAACTGCCGCCTACGGCCACTTTGGCCGCGATGAACCGGAATTCAGCTGGGAAAACACGGACAAAGCAGACGCGCTACGCTCCGACGCAGGACTGTAGGTCGGGTTAAAACCCGACAGTCGGGCTGAAGCCCGACCTACAATATTGCTTTCAGATTGAACAATCCCCTCCGAGGGGCGCTGCGACTCCATCACGGGGCCAGGCTCGGAGCGGGATCATCGTAACAACTGCGCCCATTCAGAAACTTGAATGGAGAACACAATGAGCACTTTTACCGACTACGTCGTCGCCGATATGTCCCTGGCCGCCTGGGGCCGCAAGGAAATTTCCATCGCCGAAATCGAAATGCCCGGCCTGATGGCCGTGCGCGAGGAATTTGGCGCGGCACAGCCCCTGAAGGGCGCGCGCATCGCCGGCTCGCTGCACATGACCATCCAGACCGCCGTGCTGATCGAAACCCTGACCGCACTGGGCGCTGAAGTGCGCTGGGCCTCGTGCAATATCTACTCGACGCAGGATCAGGCCGCCGCGGCCATTGCCGCCGACAATATTCCGGTCTTTGCCTACAAGGGCGAGAACCTGGACGAATACTGGGACTTCACCCACCGCATTTTCGAGTGGCACGACGGCGGCATGCCGAACATGATCCTCGACGACGGCGGCGATGCCACCCTGCTGCTGCATCTGGGCACCCGCGCCGAAAAAGACGCGTCGGTGATCGCCAAGCCGACCAACGAAGAAGAAACCGCGCTCTTCGCGGCCATCGCCAAGCGCCTCAAGACCCACCCCGGCTGGTACTCCGCCCGCCTGGCCGCGATTCGCGGCGTGACCGAAGAAACCACCACCGGCGTTCATCGCCTCTACCAGATGCATGCTGAAGGCCGTCTGGCTTTCCCCGCCATCAACGTCAACGATTCCGTCACCAAGTCCAAGTTCGACAACCTGTACGGCTGCCGCGAATCCCTGCTGGACGGCATCAAGCGCGCCACCGACGTGATGGTCGCCGGCAAGATCTGCGTCGTGCTCGGCTACGGCGACGTGGGCAAGGGCTGCGCGCAAGCCTTCCGCGGCATGGGTGCGACCGTCTGGGTCACCGAAATCGACCCGATCTGCGCCCTGCAGGCCGCGATGGAAGGCTACCGCGTGGTGCGCATGGACGAAGTGGCCGATCAGGGCGACATCTTCGTGACCTGCACCGGCAACCTCAGCGTCATCAATCACGACCACATGGCCAAGATGAAGAACGAAGCCATCGTCTGCAACATCGGCCACTTCGATTCCGAAATCGACATCGCCTCCCTGCGCAAGTACGAGTGGGACAACATCAAGCCCCAGGTGGATCACGTGGTGTTCCCCGACGGCAAGAAACTCATCGTGCTGGCCGAAGGCCGCCTGGTGAACCTGGGCTGCGCCACCGGCCACCCCAGCTTCGTCATGTCCGCCTCCTTCACCAACCAGGTGATGGCCCAGATCGAACTGTTCAACCATCCGGAAAACTACCCGGTCGGCGTGTACGTGCTGCCCAAGCATCTGGACGAAAAAGTGGCGCGCCTGCACCTGAAGAAGATCGGCGTGAACCTGACCGAACTGTCG
>CAVUID010000017.1:0-226920 GCA_963741495.1 uncultured Gammaproteobacteria bacterium | reverse complement strand
GACCACCTTCAGCTTCCTGCGTCTGGCTGCCAGTCAGGCACACAAGCTGCCGGGATCGCCCAACAGACTGGTCAGGCCATCGTCGAGGCCTGGTATGAGTCTGCCAATCCAAAGCGCTAAAGGGGAAGATCATGTTGACCACCGGGTTCATGATCTTCCTCGGCGGGACACTGTGTTGGCCAGCTCCGCGCAGAATCATGCTGCGGGCCTTGCATCACGATGTGGCACTCGACTTGTTGGTGACCGTACTGGTGCTCGCTATCCACTGGGGCACCTCCTCCGGTGTCATGGCGACTGTCCATCGCAGGACTACTGACGAGCGTGGCAACCAGCGGCATGAAGAAACTGGTGGGCTACATCGACGGAGATCTGTACTACCCGGCCTCATCAACCTCAAGCTCTGAAGCGCAATCACGCTGAACTTCTCATCACACCACCCACAGCCCCGTCGTCCATCCCGGAACAGCGGGGCTTTTTACATTCAGGAGTAATAAACATGGCACATCTCATTCACACGATGGCCTATCGTGGCGAAACCCCTGGCATGGCCTCGGCAACCCCCTCAGCGAAAAGCAGCCACTGGAAGTCTGGCTGCGCGAAGCAGGCATGGACTGGGAAATCCACTCCAACCCGGTGCTGTTCCAAAGCAACGATCACCTGCGCCGTTCAATGATGCCAAGGTGCTCTACCGCTCTGACTCGGGTGAAGCCCTGTCCGTGGTCTCCAACCGCTACAAGGAAGTGCAACCACGTGAAGTGCTGGAGTTCTACCGTGATCTGGTCGATCTCGGTGGCTTCGAACTGGAAACGGCTGGTGTCCTCAAGGGCGGCAGGAAACTCTGGGCCTTGGCCCGTACCGGGCAGGAAGCCCTGCTCAAGGGCAACGACCAGGTCAAAGCCTATCTGCTGCTCGCCACCGCCTGCGATGGCACGCTGGCCACCACGGCACAGTTCACCTCGGTCCGCGTGGTATGCAACAACACCCTGCAGATGGCCACCGGCAACAGTACCGGCGCAATCAAGGTGCCGCACACCACCAAGTTCGACCCTGACAAGGTCAAGCAGCAGCTCGGGCTGGGCGTATCCACCTGGCAGCACTTCATCGTCGGACATGCGCCGACTCTCCGACCACCCAGTGCATCCGTTCGAAGCCCGACGCTACTGGTGGAAGTGCTCGGTGATCCGGCAGCTGCACTTTCCATCGCCAGCCCAACATCAAGGTGCTCAACCATGTGTTCGGCCTCTATGCCGGCTCAGGCATGGGTGCCAACCTGCCATCCGCGAATGACACCGCGTGGGGTCTGGTGAATGCCGTCACACAATTCATCGACCACGAACGCCGTGCAGTACGCCGACAACCGGCTGGATTCAGCGTGGTTCGGCATCGGGTCGCCCATCAAACAGAAAGCGCTCGATGAAGCACTGAAACTCGCAGCCTGATCAGCAGCGTGCGCAACCCAAGGCAGGCCTGCCAATCACAACAAGAGCCGTTCAGCGGGGTTTAAGGGCTCGATAATCTTGTAAACGCCGCGCACTCCCAGCAAACCTTTATCGCTGGAAATACCAGACACGCCCGACATGGCTCGCCCAGTCGGGCGTTGTCGTTTCTATCGCATCCCATCTGAAAGGAATTCATCATGAATACACCAACCCCAATTACTTGCCGCAACTGGCATCCGTCAATGTCGGCGAGCACGTGGAGAAAAAAGGCCAGTTCAGCTATCTGAGCTGGCCCTTCGCCGTCGCACAACTGCGGCAATTCGATTCATCCGCCACCTGGACGGTGGAACGTTTCGACGGCTTGCCTTATCTGGCAACCGACTACGGCACCTTCGTCGAAGTGGCCGTGACGGTGCGGGGCATCACCTTGAGCCAGATTCATCCCGTGCTGGACAGCCGGAACAAGCCGCTCCTGGCGCCCAGCGTATTCGACATCAACACCAGTATCCAACGCTGCCTGGTCAAGGCCATCGCCCTTGCATGGGCTGGGACTCTACATCTATGCCGGAGAAGACCTGCCGCAAGCAGATGGCCAGAGCGAATCGCCCAAACCGACGCGACTAGACGCACCACGTCCCGTGCCCAAGGTGGTCAGGCAGGATAACGATAGTGGTGAACCTGATCTGCTTACTCCCAACCAGCTGCGCCATATCAACCGGCTGATCATGGAAACCGGAACCGACGAGAACAACCTGCTCGGCTTCTTCGGTTACGACGAGCTGGCGCATATCCCCAAGGCGGAAGTGAACCGTGTCATCCGCATGCTGGAATCCAACCGTGACAAGGAGGCTGCATAATGAACGCACTATTCAAACTCATACAGGGCTCGCCAGAGTGGCACGAGCATAGAAGCAAATATCGCAACGCCAGCGAGACACCTGCCGTCATGGGTGTTTCACCCTGGCAGACACCTTATGATCTGTGGCTGGTGAAGACCGGACGCAAGGTGACGGTGGAAACCGAAGCCATGCGCCACGGCACGCAGATGGAGCCAATAGCTCGTACCGCATTCGAGACGGACACCGGCATCATCATGCAGCCTCAGGTGGTGGTGGATGATCTTTACTCTGCCAGTCTGGATGGCATCACGCTGGCAGGCGATACGCTGGTGGAAATCAAATGCCCATTCAGGGGCCAGACCTCGGAGCTGTGGCAGACCATCAAGTCAGGCACCGTGCCGGAATACTACCGGCTACAGGTACAGCACCAGTTGATGGTGAGCAAGGCGAAACTCGCATACCTCTGGGTGTTCGATGGCAGGTCAGGGATCAGGTGGTTATCGAACCGGATGAAGCTATATTCGAACGGATCAGGGCAGCGTGGGGTCTATTCCAGCCTTATCTCGACAAAGACACGCCACCGCCGCTGGGTGATCAGGACACGGTTATTCGTGATGATCCTGCATGGCAGCAGGCAGCGCAGGATTATCTTGGCTGGAAATCTGTAGTCGATGAAGCGCAGGTCAAGGTAGATGACGCCAAGGCCAAGCTGATCGAACTGGCGACACATTCGCGGGAGTCTGGCTTTGGTATTTCTGTTACGCGTTATTGGAAGCAGGGCAATGTCGATTACAAGAAGGTGCCGCAGCTACAGGGCGTCGATCTGGATCATTATCGGGGTAAGGCTAGAGAGGAGGTACGGGTGACGGTGGTGAAATGAATATGGGCGCAATCCGGAAGGGTTGCGCTTTTTTCTTTTTCAGGGAGCATTCCGGGGACACTTGACCACAAACAGTTACAACACTTCATGATATGCCACAAATCATGTAGCATCATAACCATCTGTTTTGATTCACGTAGCGTGCGGTGAGTTGTTGCGTAGTACCGCGTGGGGGCTGACTCATAATCCTTTGGTCCACGGTTCAAGTCCGTGCAGGCCCACCAATAAATAAACCCAATCAGGCGGTTAGCTTGGTTGGGTTTTGTTTTTTCTTTAGCCAGATCTCATCGCACGCCAACAGTTTAGGGTGCCTTCTTCAGCCGATACGGCCCATCCGGTAGTGCGTTCTGGCCAAGAACGAAGACCTGTTGGTTAGCCTGTTGAGTCAGTGGCATGTAGTTCGGGGCCGCACGCGTGACCGCAGCATTAACAACAGCCACAATTAGCATCGCAATAGGTGATCCTGAGCTGCTGTTCTGCGGTGAATATTGCATGGTCTTATGTTCTTTCCATATTTCCGTTCCATCTTTGCTGACCATGCGGTAATCAAAATCAACCGTCACTGTGGTCGCAATAAATGCGTATTGGGCATCCCATCGATTTATCGTTACATAGAGAACAGCATCAGCTCCAAATAGTTTCGCTAGAGACTCAGTTGGCTGCATGTGAATGCGATCTGCCTCATACAAGCCTTCTTGTTCCAAAACGTATTTAGTCGTGTTGACGGGGAATATGTAGTAGCCCTTTTCTGCCAAGGGTACGGGCAATGTTGAAAGAACATAATTCGGTGCATCAACGTCAAGCGATTTATTGATGGTCGGGACTACTAGAATTGATCGTGGTGCCGCTGCCTGAAAAGCACTCATGTCGTATTTTACGGGTTGTGCAACACACCCCGCTAACAACATAACCGTTAATGCCATGATTGCATTTTTCACAGCACAACCTCCGCGACAGCTTGCTTTCGCCGTTCAAGATTCTTGATCATTACGTCCATTAGTCCTTTGCTCTCTGGCCATGTATCACGCTCACGCTTATACATCGAAATCGCCTTGTCTGAGGAGCCGGACTGGAGATACAGTGTTCCCAGTTCCGCAAGCAGTCCCGGTGCAATTTTTTGGCCGGATTTATCCATTGCGGCAATGTGGGCTTCAAGCCCCAACTTCATTTCTTCCATCTTGTTTGGATCTTTGTACCCTGCGTATAGCATGGGTTCATAACCACCCCATTTGTACATAGGTTGAGCCACGCACCCGTTAAGGGCCACAACTGTTAATGCTAACGCCAATAATCGCATCTTGCTTCCTTCACTTTACGATAAAAAAGCGACTTACACCGTCGCCGAGATAAACCTTTTCCTCAAGCAAGACGCTACCACCGGAAGTTACTCTTACTATGTGTGTGCCAGGCAGAACTCGAACTGCTGCTTTGCCATCAATGAAATCCGAGACCATACCCACATCGAGCCCATCCACGAGAACACGTGAGGCTTGTGCGAGTTCTCTCTCGGCCTTAAATGAAATTTGAGGCCGCATATCGGAAATGCTTTGTTTCTCTGTTGGCATTTGAGTGCAGCCTCCTGAAAGCAGGGAACCCATGAGGACTCCCGCCGCAACAAGTAATGTTGTTATGCCTTTATGCATTATTTAGCCCCTTCGAAACGCACTACCAATTGTTCAGGCTTGTACCCGCTGAAAGACCCCGAAACCACAGATGCGGCAGACCCCTCGTTAAGTTCGTTATCACCAAAGTTAGAATCAATTCGAATTTGTGCAACCTGACGTCCTGGCAATGTGATCTCTGTTCCAGTTTGTGGCGATTTCATTTTCTCGCCTTGCGTCTGAACGGAGAACAGCATGCCAGGCTTGATCCCCTGACTCTTGCCCCCGCCAATATAGACCAGTCCGGCATCCGCTTTAAGAATGTAGGTTTGCCATGGGCGGGCGCTCATTTCTACTGCGAGACGATTGACCACTTCCGATACCGCTTGTCGAATAGCGGCATCGTTGAGCGTTCCGTCGTAACCAGCCCGCGAGCCAAATCCGAATGTCGATGCGGTCTCTGTAGAAGTTTCGCCTGCCCCAGAAGCAGCAAAAAAGGCATGTCCCGTATTGACATCAACAACGCGCACATCAACCTTGGCAAAGGCGACCTGGCGTTTGCTGGATGAAACAAAGCCTGATTCGCCCAAGGTTTTACGGCCGAACTCAGTTAGCGATCCGATGATTAGTGCATCGACCCCAACCAAGTTGAGTTTCGTATTGGTCAATTGACTCTCTGCCAGCAAGCGAGTGATGTCAGGTCGCTCGAAAACAAGGTACGCTCCTGATTCTGTTAGCGCTTTGCTCATGAGGTCAGTGACCTGCTTCCCGAGAGGATCATCATGCCTGTCACGCAATAGTGATTGGCCGTAGTTCGTTTCGTTTGTAATTCGACCAAGTGCTATCTTGCGTTTTAATGTAGGGGCGACGGGGGCCTGTGATACAACGACTTGCTGGGCAGTCTTTTGGGCTGCGATGGGTTG
This sequence comes from uncultured Gammaproteobacteria bacterium, assembly GCA_963741495.1. Taxonomy (GTDB): domain Bacteria; phylum Pseudomonadota; class Gammaproteobacteria; order Burkholderiales; family Sulfuricellaceae; genus Sulfurimicrobium. Next base: position 221,238 of record CAVUID010000017.1, on the reverse strand, counting down.
TGTCGCTTCCTTTTGGAGTACCGGGGGGCTTTGTGTCGCACAGCCAGACATTATTGCAATGACCAGAACCACAGATAGAGGTTGAGCGAATCTCGAAGAAAACCTACTGGCGCGCATTCAAATTCCTTATTGCTATAGATCCGCCTCAGGATACGCTATAAACCGTAGTGTAAGCATAGGGGAAACCACTATTCACGCATGGTTTCTGGGATCCACTCCACATCCGCTGCACTTGGCGTGTTGCACTCGGGCTGCCCGGTAATCCCCCCATTTTTAGGAGCGGTCAGAAGTAGAGTTGGTTAAAAGCACTAACTTCAGTTTCGGGGTGATGCCGCCGAGCGCCATGTTGGGGCGTTCGTGATTGTAGGTCCACATCCATTGGGTTGCATAATCCTTTGGTCCACGGTTCAAGTCCGTGCGGGCCCACCATAAAAACAACGGCTTAGAGTTAATTCTCTAGGCCGTTTTGTTTTTATGTAGGTAGAATGGCCTTCAAACCCCATGCGCCCAATCATATGAGGCTAGCTATGCACCGAAAATCTCTTTTGCTTTTCTTGCCCCTGCTGTTGCCCATGAACAGTGAAGCGCATGCGTCACAAACATGCGCTGCAACGATCAGCGAATTGAGAGTTATGCTTGCCGATCAGGCTTTTCCATTGATATGGGAGGAGACATCGATGGACGATGGCAAACCCCTGGTGGTGTCAATTCGAGAAAACAATGGGAATATCCTGCTTGAGTTCATCAAAACCAGAGAGGGACTTTGGGCAGAGAGCGCAGGGGTCATTTGCAAGACAGGAACGGATATCGAAACCCGGTTTGCCGGGAAGGATATTCGCCTGGGGCCGGCAGCCAATTGGGTTTTGCGCTATGCGCTGGGCGATGGCGGAAAATTCACCCTGACAAGGATGGGGTCTGAACAGCTTAAAATAGCAACAAGTGGTTGGAGCGGGGTTTTTTCTCCCGAGAACAAAGTAGTTTGTTCTGGTGCGGCGTGCCATCTGACCTCGTTCGCGCTGCCAGATATCGAGCAAAGGGCAATCGTTGATGATAATAAAACCGAGTATAAAAACCATCACGGTTAAAAACCTGGTCAATGTCCTGTCAATTCTGGCGCTGGTATTGTTGCTGATTACAGGCCTTAATTTCCGTTCTCTCTCCACGCAGGCCATCAAAGATCAGGCGCTGGTGCATGCCGAATTGGTCAAGGCTGGCCTGACCGCCCACATGAAGGCGGGTATTATGGATCGGCGTGACTACTATCTGGATGAGATCAAGGAACTGCACCATGTTAATGCTCTGAACATTATTCGAGGCGACGTGGTAACCAGGCAGTACGGTCCGGGAAAGGCGCAGGAGCGGGTCGCAGACAGTATCGCCAAGCAGGCGTTTGATGACAAAAAGCCGGTATTTATCCTTGATGAGTTTTCGCTCCAGCCAACTGCCCGCATTATCATTCCCTACGTCGCATCAAGACACGGAGGGCTCAACTGTCTCACCTGCCATGATGTTGCCGAGGGTACCGTGCTTGGTGCGATAGATATTGAGCTTGATGTCAAAGCGTATCGTAATCATGCCCTATGGGTAATGGCAGGCCTGCTGGCGTTATCCGTCGTGGCTTTTGCGCTGGTCTTTGTGAATACTTCTCATACCATCAAGAATCATGTGCAGCAACCGCTGGAAACGCTTATTGATCACGCCAAGGCTGCCTACAGGCAGCATCAGCCGGTCAGCCCGGATCAATTCAATAGCCGCGAATTTGCCAATGTCGCCGATGAGATTAATCTTTTTAATTCAGAGATTATTGCGCACCAGGAAATGTTGCAGAAAAAGAATGAGGAGCTGCTCGCCCTCAATGACGAAATCGAGAGCACGCTACGAGAGACCATCTACACCATGGGCGTGATCGAAGAGAAACGATCACATGAGACGGCCAATCATACCCGGCGTGTGTCACTCTACAGCCAACTGCTGGCGCAGAAGGCGGGCTTGACGCCGAGAGAAGTGGAGTTGGTCGCCGCGGCTTCTCCTTTGCATGACATCGGCAAACTTGGGATTCCTGACGAGGTTTTGCTGAAGCCCGGACATTTTACCGAGGAAGAACGGCGGATCATGATGAATCACCCTGCGATCGGTTACGCCATGTTGCGGCACTCGCGACGTGACGTTCTGGTTGCTGCCGGTATCATTGCCTACCAGCATCAGGAAAAATGGGATGGCAGCGGCTACCCGCAGGGCTTGGCCGGTGAAAATATCCATATTTTTGGCCGCATTGTGGCGCTGGCAGATGTTTTTGATGCACTCAGTTCATCACGTGTCTATAAAGAGGCGTGGCCACTCGAGAAAGTGGTTGAATGGCTGGACGAGCAGCGTGCAACACATTTTGATCCGCATCTGGTGGATATCTTTCTCGCCAATATCGATGAATTCGTGGCGATCTATAGCCGCTACCCAGCTGATCAAAAGACTGAAATGTAATTCAAGCCAGCGCGCAGTCTGGTTGCCGCGCGTGTCGCAATCACGTTGCCTTCCTCCCCAATAAACAGATGGTTAACTATTCGTCATCTGCAAAGGGTGAATAGAGGGCTATATTCTAAACACGTGATCAGATATCTACCCATTGCAATATCGTCTGCCTCAACCGCATTTTTCAGCAATGCATCTCTCGGCAAAAATTTGCCAATCACGTCAGCAATTCTAAGTGACACAAGGTTTGCTGTTTGATGTGCCGCCTGGCGGCGCAATAAAATTGCGCCCTTTCGATAGTGCTGAAAATTGACGAGTAACGCAGGGCAATACAATTGTGCCTGAACACCTTTGCTGCGCAGCTCGCTGTGCAATTTCGCATCAACCCGATATTCAGTTGATTGATGTTTGATTCAACAGCCAGGCTTGCTTGGCGACGCGTATTGGGATGCAAATCTTGAAAAGGAAAAAATCATGTTTAAAAATTTTATGCACACTACCGCTAAAAACAACTTCAATGAAGCCGACAATCAGGCTTCTGAACCGCCCAAGGCGCCAGTAGAGATCAAGCCGGAGAATCCGGCGCCTCCCAAAAAAACAGCCCCAAGTGAGGAGGGCAACAAGCTGATCGTGGGGCCGAATATCAAGCTCAAGGGCCTGGAAATTACCGATTGCGAAATTCTGGTGGTCGAAGGCAGCGTCGAGGCCTCCATGAATAGCCGGGACATTCGTATCGCTGAAGGCGGGGTTTTTTCCGGCAAGGCTGAAATCGATGTGGCAGAAGTAAGGGGGCTGTTTGAGGGAGAGTTAACTGCAAGCAAGAAATTGGTGATACATGCAACAGGGAAAGTGACCGGAAAAATTCGCTATGGCGCATTAACCATAGAAGAAGGCGGCGTGCTTTCTGGAGAGGTGGCGGCAATAATCAAAGAAACACAAAGTTCCAAAGCAGTGCCCATTGCCGAGCCGATAAAAATGGTGCCAGTTCCAGCGGAAACGCCCGAATTCAAGCATGCTCATGCATCCTCTGTCCTGGGGCGTACCCCACTGGGTGGTCGGAGAAACTGACAGCCAGAGGGGTGATGGGATAGGGTAAACAGCTTGCCACGCTCCTCGAAAATCAACGGCTCAGAGAGGGTTCTGGGCCGTTATTTATTTCAAATACGCAACTATTCTTCCTTGCGATCGCCCGACCCAAAATAGAGCCAGGTCAGGCCGAGTGTGGCCGCGATCAGGGATGAAAGCAGAATGCCCAGCTTGGCATCTTCAAACTGCTGGGGGTCGGAAAAAGCCATGCCGCCGATGAACAGTGACATGGTGAAGCCGATGCCGCCCAGCCAGGCTGCGCCGGTGATGTGCCGCCAATTCATGCCTTGCGGCATCTTTCCCCAACCCAGCTTAAGGACCAGCCAGCAGCTGCCGCTGATGCCTATGAATTTCCCCAGAACCAGGCCGAATATGACGCCCAGGGTGACGGGCGCACTAATCGAAGTGGCAAAATCAATGTGGCTGAAATCAATTCCAGCGTTGGCTAACGCAAAAATGGGAATAATCAGAAAAGTGACCCAGGTGCTAAGCCCGTGTTCCATGCGTTGCAAAGGCGGTTGAACAGCCATGGCAGCTCTTTCAACGTTCTCCGCGATGGTTGCCATGCGGTGGTTGCTCAGTGGGTGGTCGGGCGCCTCAGGGTCGAGAACGGCGGCATGAAACCCCTGCCCGAGTTCCTGCAGGCGCTGGCTAAACTGTCCGGGTGAAAAAGCGGGTCTTGCCGGTATGGTGAGCGCCAGCAGAATGCCGGCCACCGTGGCGTGAAGGCCGCTCAGCAGCGTCAGATACCATAGCGTGATGCCAGCAAGAATATAGGGCAGGGAATGACGAATGCCGCCCCGGTTGAACAGAATGAGCAGTGCCAGAACGGATGCAGCCCAGGCGAGTGCGACCCAGTTGATTTCCTGGGTGTAAAAGAGCGCGATGACAAATACCGCGCCCAGATCATCGACAATCGCGAGTGCGGTAACAAAGATAATCAGCGAACGCGGAACGCGCCATGCAAGCAGAACCAGAATGCCGATGGCAAAGGCGATATCCGTAGCCATCGGAATGCCCCAGCCGGAAGCGCTGGATGTGCCATAGTTGAACAGGGCGTAAACCAGCGCGGGTACGACCATCCCGCCGATCGCAGCTGCAATCGGCAGGGCGGCATCGTGCGGTGAGGATAGCTCTCCGACCAGGATTTCCCGCTTGATTTCGAGTCCGACCAGCAGGAAGAACAGCGCCATCAGTCCATCGTTTACCCAGTGGTGCAGGCTTTGCCTGAGCGCCCATGAGCCAATGGACAGTGCCATGGATTGCTCCCAGAAATGATGGAACCCCTCTCCCCATTGTGAATTTGCAATCAGGAGGGTGAGCAGCGTGGTGCCGATCAGGACGATGCCGCCGGCCGTAGTGCGGCGAAGAAAGTGCTCGAATGGGCTGAGAACCTGCCCAAACAGGGGTTCCAGTGGATACAGAAAGTTATAGTTTTTGCTCATGTGGTTACCTGGCTATTCTGCGTTTGTGAGCGCGAAAAATGGCGATCTGGATAAGGGGTTTTTATTTGGCTGGATGCTGGTCCAGTAGATCGCTTTGCATCCCCGGCGCTGAGGTATTTCCATGGCAGGGGGAACAGGCCGGGCACGCGCTCCATATATCGCCGATATGTATCTCCATGATAAATCAGCAATTTCTTCTCCTCCAGTCTGGAGCCGATCACGAAATAGAGTGTAATCATGACGCCGGACAGCATCAGCGAGGCATTCATGTCACGCGTCCAGACCAGAACCAGCCCGAAGAAATACCAGGGGTGGCGGACAAAGCGATGGAACGGGGAGAGATGGAAATGCTCCTGGTCTTCTGCGCTCCGCGTGTGCGAGCGTAACTGGCGCAGGCCCAGAAACTCCTGGGTATCGTAATATTTCAGCGAACGGACGAAGCCCAGACAGGCCAGAAGCGCAAGCCCATTCGCCAGCCATGCGCCGGCGCCCTGCCACTGCCATAGCGCCGGGCCTGGATGCTGAAACATGTGCCACAGGATCGGCAATAGCAAAATAACCGACAAGGCGTTGAACGCCAGCCGGTAAGCCGGCATCAGATCAGGGCGAGCGGCTGCCACTCGGCGCTTGACCCCGAGTGAAGCCAGAATGGAATGCAGAACAAAATAAGCCAGCCAGTAACACAGCAGCAGTGCCAGATTGTACCAGGCAGAATCAGTCATGCCGTTCTCCCGTTGTTGAAAGTGCTTTCCCGATCTGACCCTATTTTCAGGGAACGGTGCATAAACAATGAAAAAGGGGTCAGGATTATCCTGACCCCTTTTAAGATTTGGTGGGCGATACTGGGTTCGAACCAGTGACCCCTGCCGTGTGAAGGCAGTGCTCTACCGCTGAGCTAACCGCCCAAAATGGACCATCATGGCGTGGCCCACTGAGGGCGCGAATTATGCCTTTTATACGCAAGTGCGTCAAATGACTGGGCGCCTGTTTCAACAGCATCGCCTGATTCCGCTCCACTTTCTATCCTGCTCGCGCTGGAAAAAATCTTTGCGGTTTAATGCCGGTTCGTCCGGGTGGGCTTTGGCGTGGTGAATGAGATAGCGCTCGTAAGCATCGTCGCCGCTCAGCCGGCGCAGTATGGGCCAGAATTTTTGCCACATCAGTCGCGCACCCAGTCTTCCACCAACCGGCTTGGCTCGTGTGCGGATTCGGTTGAAGGGGGCACCGGCTTGCCCCGCAGGTGTCGGCTGCAGACGCGCAGCATGTCGAAGATGATGACCCATAGCAGGAGGACGAAAAGCAGGGTCAACCAGGCATCGAACTGCTGGTTGAAGATCAGTTGTGGCGCAACGGCGGCTTTTTCGGGTGGAAGCATGCCAGAAGCCAGTTTTGCGGAAAGGTCGTTGGCGGCGGCAAAAAAACCGATGCGCACGTCGTCGCTGGTGAGTTTTTCCCATGCCGCAGTGCTGGTGATGATGGCTAGCCAGGTAAGAGGGACGCCGGTGACCCAGGCGAATCGGAGTTTTCCTGATTTGACCAGGATGCCGGTGCCCACGGAAAGGGCAATGGCTGCCAACATCTGGTTGGAGATGCCGAACAGCGGCCACAGGATGTTGACGCCGCCATTGGGGTCAATAACGCCGATGTAAAGGAAATAACCCCAGGCGGCGACAATGATGGCGGAGCTCAGGATCACCGAGGGGTACCAGGAAGTCTGACCCAGGCGCGGCCAGAGGTTGCCGAGGAAGTCCTGCAGCATGAAGCGCCCGACGCGCGTGCCGGCATCCAGCGTGGTGAGGATGAACACGGCTTCGAACATGATGGCGAAGTGATACCACATGGCGAGCATGCTCTGGCCGAAGGCGCTGGCAAAAATGCTGGCCATGCCGACGGCCAGCGAGGGGGCGCCGCCGGTGCGTGCAAACAGGGTGGCTTCTCCCATGTCGTGCGCCAGCTGTTCCATTTGCGCCACGGTGACCGGATAGCCCCATGAAGAGATAGTGGCGACGGCCTCGGCAGCCGTTTTTCCGACTACCCCGGCCGGGCTGTTGATGGCGAAGAATACGCCGGGATCGAGCACGGTTGCGGCGATCATGGCCATGATCGCGACGAAGGATTCGAGCAGCATGCCGCCATAGCCGATCATGCGGATATCCTTTTCATTGGCCAGCAGCTTGGGCGTGGTGCCGGAAGCCACCAGCGAATGGAAGCCGGACACGGCGCCGCAGGCGATGGTGATGAATACGAAGGGGAACACGCTGCCGCCGAAAATCGGTCCGCTGCCGTCGATGAATGGGGTGATGGCGGGCATCTTGATTTCCGGCTGCATGATGATGATGGCGATCGCCAGCAGCAGAATGGTGCCCAGTTTCATGAAGGTGGAAAGATAGTCGCGCGGCGCGAGCAGCATCCATACCGGCAGGATGGCGGCAAGAAAACCGTAGCCGATGACGAACCAGGCCAGGGTCAGGCCCTGGTGGTCGAAGAGGGGGCGCAGTACGCTGTTGCCATTGATCCAGCCTCCCCCGGCTACCGCCAGCAGGAGCAGGACAAGTCCGATGAGCGAGCCTTCCAGTACGCGGCCGGGACGGATGCTGCGCATGTAGAGGCCGACCAGCATGGCGATGGGAATGGTGGCGGCCACGGTGGAGGTGGCCCAGGGGCTGTGTTTCATGGCGTTAACTACCACCAGTCCGAGCACGGCGATCAGGATGATCATGATCATCAGCGTGCCCACCAATGCGGCAATGCCACCAATGGGGCCGAGTTCGTCGCGCGCCATCTGGCCCAGGCTGCGGCCATTGCGCCGGGTGGAGAAGAACAGGGTCGTCATGTCCTGCACGCAGCCGCCCAGCACAGCGCCAATGAGTATCCACAGCGTGCCCGGCAGGTAGCCGAACTGGGCCGCGAGGGTGGGGCCGATCAGCGGACCGGGGCCGGCGATGGCGGCGAAATGGTGGCCGAACACGATCCATCGGTTGGTGGGGACGAAATCCCGTCCGTCGTTATAACGCTCCGCCGGCGTGGCGCGGGTTTCATCCAGCGTGAGCACAGTGGCGGCAATCCAGGCGGAATAGAAACGGTAGGCCAGCGCATAGATGCAGGCGGCAGCAGTGATCAGCCAGATGGCATTGATCGATTCGCCGCGGTTAAGCGCGATGCCGCTCAGGGCAAAGGCGCCGAGGATGGCAACCAGTAGCCAGCCCAGAAATCGCACGGCAGATTTGTTCATGCTGACAGTTTCCATATCCAGATCAGCCGAATGATAGCAATAGCGTGCCCAATTTGGGAGCGCGTCCGGCTCCTGATCCATAGTAAAATCCGGCACATATCGGCAAATGGAGCATTTTGATGGCTATCGATTATCGCCGCTGGCTCGGAATGGGTGGCGTGCCGCCCCACGATAATCCGGAAGCCTATGTGTGGGAACAGCGCTTGCACTGGATCATGGTCGCGGTTGCTTTGCTGGCGATCCCCGCCTTTTATCTGGAAATGCAACAGAATGGTGACGCCTCGCCGGGTGTTGGCATTGAACTGGATTGGTTTATTTTTCTTGTGTTCAGTCTGGAAACTCTGTGGATGTTGCATGTCTGCCGTCACAAATGGTCCTATCTGAAGTACAACTGGCTGAATGTGCTTATTATTTTAGGATCTGGCCTGGGCTTGGCGGGACTGCCCGGCCAATGGTTGCCTCTGGTGCGTCTGCTGCGAATTGCTTACGTTGCGCTGGCTGTGGCGCGTATTTTTGCCTCGCTGCGCCTGCTTCTGTCCGCCAGGGCGGTGCCTTACGCTTTTGTACTGGGGATTCTCACGTTGCTTGTGTCCGGCGCCGGATTTTACTGGCTGGAGCCGACGACTCACTCTTTTGGTGAAGGTTTGTGGCTGGCTTTTATTACCGGTGCGACTGTGGGTTACGGCGATTTCGTTCCGACCACTACCGCTGCGCGCATTTTTGCCGTGATCATGGTGATTGTCGGGTTCACCGTATTTTCGCTGGTGACGGCGAGTATTTCCGCTTTTTTCGTGGGGGAGGATGAAAAGAAGCTGCGCCGCGAAATGCATCAAGATATTCGGGAACTGCGCCGCGAAATAGCTGAGTTGCGCTCAGCGTTGCAGTCAGGTGAGAGCGCTCAGTCGGCTGCAGGAAAAGAACCGGATTAGCCAGGCCGGAATGTAAACACGGATTGGTTAAACCTTTGTCGGTCATGCTAAAATTCCGGTTTTTTCCAAGTCGAGTGAAAGAGCACCATGTTCAGCGCAAAACACACCCTTGCAAGCGATGATCCAGAACTGTGGCAGGCGATCGAGCAGGAGCGCCAGCGCCAGGAAGACCATATCGAGCTGATTGCTTCCGAAAACTACACCAGCCCGGCGGTGATGGAGGCGCAGGGCTCGGTGCTGACCAACAAATACGCCGAAGGTTATCCCGGCAAGCGCTATTACGGCGGCTGCGAGTACGTCGATATTGCCGAACAGCTGGCCATCGACCGTGTCAAGAAACTGTTCGGCGCCGAAGCCGCCAACGTGCAGCCCAATTCCGGTTCCCAGGCCAATCAGGCCGTGTTCATGGCCTTCCTCAAGCCCGGCGACACCATCATGGGCATGAGCCTGGCCGAAGGCGGTCACCTCACCCACGGCATGGCGCTCAACATGAGCGGCAAGTGGTTCAATGTCGTCGCTTATGGCCTGAATGAGAAGGAAGAAATCGACTACGACCGCATGGAAGCGCTGGCGCATGAGCACAAGCCGAAGCTGATTATCGCCGGTGCCTCGGCTTATTCGCTGAAGATCGACTTCGAGCGTTTTGCCAAGGTGGCCAAGGCTGTCGGCGCGATTTTCATGGTGGACATGGCGCACTATGCAGGGCTGATTGCTGCTGGCGTCTACCCCAATCCGGTGCCGCACGCCGATGTGGTGACATCGACCACGCACAAGACGCTGCGGGGCCCGAGGGGCGGCATCATCCTGATGAAGGCCGAGCACGAAAAAGCCATCAACTCGGCCATCTTCCCCGGATTGCAGGGCGGGCCGCTGATGCACGTCATCGCCGGCAAGGCGGTGGCTTTCAGGGAAGCCATGGGCAAGGACTTCAAGCACTACCAGGAGCAGGTGATCGCCAATGCGCTGGTCATGTGCAAGGTGCTCACCGAGCGCGGCTTGCGCATCATTTCGGGCCGTACCGAATCCCATGTTTTCCTGGTCGACCTGCGCGCCATGAAGCTCACCGGCAAGGAAGCCGAAGCAGCACTGGGCAAGGCGCACATCACGGTGAACAAGAACGCCATCCCCAACGACCCGGAAAAGCCTTTCGTCACCAGCGGTATCCGCCTCGGTACGCCGGCCATGACCACGCGCGGCTTCAGGGAAATCGAAGCCGAACATCTGGCCAATCTGATCGCCGACGTGCTGGCCGCGCCCACCGATGAAGCTGTGCTGTCGCGCGTGGCTAAAGAAGCCAAGGCGATGTGCGCCAAGTTTCCAGTCTATGGGGCGTGAAATGTGAAGAGTGAAGGGTGAAGGGTGGCAGGATGCTGCGCTTCACGTTTCACATTTCACCTTTCACATAAAAAATGAAATGTCCTTTCTGCGGCGAAGCCGATACCCAGGTCATTGATTCCCGCGTCAGCGAGGAAGGTCGACAGCGTGCGTCGCCGCCGCCGTTGCGCGAACTGCGAGAAGCGTTTTACTACCTACGAAACGGCGGAACTCAGGATGCCGGCGGTGGTGAAGCAGGATGGCAGCCGCGAGGAATTCAGCCGCGAGAAGATTCGTACCAGTTTCATGCGCGCCCTCAACAAACGCCCGGTGTCCACCAATCTGGTGGATGGCGCCATCCAGCATATCGAGCAGAAAATGCTCAGCCTGGGCGAACGTGAAATTCCCTCGCTGCAAGTGGGTGAAATGGTGATGAGCGAACTGCGCAAGCTGGACAAGGTGGCCTATATTCGCTTTGCCTCGGTATATCGCAGCTTCGAAGATGTGGATGACTTCCGCGACGTGATCCAGGATCTGGATAAATAAGTTGATTTTTTCCGCTGTTGATCACGAATTCATGGCGCAGGCGTTGCGCCTTGCAGAGCGCGGGCTGTATACGGCTACGCCCAATCCCCGCGTCGGCTGCGTCATCGTGCGCGAGGGCGCTGTGGTTGGGGAGGGTTGGCACGAGCGTGCCGGCGAACCCCATGCCGAGATTCATGCTCTGCAGCAGGCAGGTGTGCAAGCGCGAGGGGCAACGGTCTATGTGACGCTGGAGCCTTGCAGTCACCATGGGCGCACCCCGCCTTGTGCCGAGGCCCTGGTCAAGGCCGGGGTGGCGCGCGTGGTGGTGGCCATGCAGGACCCCAATCCGCTGGTTTCGGGTGCGGGCCTGAAAATCATGGTCGATGCGGGTATCCAGGTTGAGTGCGGCTTGCTTGAACAGGCGGCCGGCGATCTCAATGCCGGTTTCGTGTCGCGCATGCAGCGCGGACGGCCATGGTTGAGACTGAAAGTCGCCGCCACGCTGGACGGCAAAACGGCTCTCAGCAATGGCGTCAGCCAGTGGATTACCGGGCCGGATGCGCGGCGCGATGCGCATCGCTGGCGCGCCCGTTCCTGTGCCATGTTGACTGGCATCGGCACGGTGCTGCATGACGATCCGTCTTTCAATGTGCGCGATATCGAAACTTCGCGCCAGCCCCTCAAGGTGGTGGTGGATGCAAATCTGAGCATGCCGCTGGATGCAAAAATGCTTTCCGGGGCGCCGCTGCTGATCGCCACCGGTTGCGATGAAGAAGATCGCATCCAGGCGTTGCGCGAGGCAGGCGCCGAGGTGCTGGTGTTGCCGGCACAGCACGGCCAGATCGATCTGGCGCGCTTGATGCAGGAACTCGGGCAGCGTGGCTGCAATGAAGTGACGGTCGAGGCGGGCAAGGTGCTGAATGGCGCTTTGCTGCAGGCGGGCGTGGTGGACGAGCTGGTGTTCTACCTCGCGCCCATGCTGTTCGGCGACAAGGCACGCGGCATGTTCGGCCTGCCGGATATCGAGGCAATGAATCAGCGCCAGGAACTGGCTATTCGCGATCTGCGCATGGTGGGTCAGGATATGCGTATCGTGGCGCGTTTGACGGCCAAGGCCGTTTCCCTCTCTCCTGACTCTCTCCCGGGGGGAGAGAGGGGCGATGTATCGCTACGCGAGTTTTATAAGGAAAAATCATAATGTTTACCGGCATCATTCAGGCGGTGGGGAAAATCACCGTCATCGAACCTTTGCAGGAAGGCGTGCGTCTGAGTATTGAGGCAGGCGGCCTGGACATGAGCGATGTGGCGCTGGGCGACAGCATTGCCGCCAATGGCGTATGCCTGACAGTGATTGCCAAAACGGACGCCGGCTACCAGGTCGATGTCTCGCGTGAAACGCTGAATTGCACCGCAGGACTGGGCGAGCCCGGCGAGGTCAACCTGGAAAAAGCGCTGCGCCTGTCCGACCGGCTTGGCGGGCATCTGGTGAGCGGCCATGTGGATGGCGTGGGTGAGGTGATCAAGTTTGCGCCGGTGGGCGAGTCGCATGAGCTGGTGATTCGCGCACCCAAAGCGTTGGCGCGCTATATCGCCCACAAGGGTTCGATTACGGTCAATGGGGTGAGCCTGACGGTCAACTGGGTGAAGGAGGAGGATTTCAGCATCAACCTGATTCCCCATACCATTCAGGCCACCAATTTCAAACATCTGTGCGCCGGCAAACCGGTCAACCTGGAGGTCGACCTGGTGGCGCGCTATCTGGAACGCATGCTGAATTACAGCAAGGAATCATGATGAGTACGAACATAAGCCCGATTCAAGACATTATCGCCGACTTCAAGGCCGGCAAGATGGTCGTCCTGGTGGACGAGGAAGACCGCGAGAACGAGGGTGACCTGGTGCTGGCGGCTGAATTTGTCACGCCCGAAGCGATCAATTTCATGGCCAGACACGGCCGCGGACTGATTTGCCTGACCCTGACCGAGGCGCGCTGCCGTCAGCTCAGATCTGCCGCTCATGGTATCGAGCAACAAGGCTCCGCTGGGCACCAACTTCACGGTTTCGATCGAGGCTGCGGAAGGCGTGACCACCGGTATTTCAGCAGCAGACCGTGCCAAGACTGTTCTGGCGGCGGTGAAGAAGGATGCGAGCGTGCACGATATCGTTCAGCCCGGGCACATTTTTCCGCTCAAGGCGCAGAACGGCGGCGTGCTGGTGCGCGCCGGGCATACCGAAGCAGGCTGCGATCTGGCTGCACTGGCCGGTCTGGAACCGGCTGCAGTGATTTGCGAAATCCTCAAGGAAGACGGCGAGATGGCCCGTCTGCCCGATCTGCTGGAATATGCCAAACTGCATGATCTCAAGATTGGCACCATCGCTGACCTGATCCACTACCGTAGCCAGACCGAAAGCCTGGTTGAGCGGGTGGTGGAGAAAACGGTGCAGACCGCCTATGGTGAGTTCCGCTTGATCACCTATCTCGACAAGACCGCCAACGAGGTGCATCTGGCGCTGGTGAAAGGTGAAATCAAACCGGGCGAAGAAACGCTGGTGCGCGTGCATGAGCCGCTTTCGGTCATGGATTTCATCGATTCCACCAGCTTCGAGCATTCTTTCAGCGTGCATCAGGCGATGCGAGCCGTGGCTGATGCCGGCAAGGGCGTGATCGTGCTGATGCGCCGGGGCGGTGAAACTTCCACCGACCTGCTGACGCGCATCCAGCGCAGCGAGCCAAAGGCGCCGGCCAAGGTGGATTTGCGCAACTACGGCATTGGCGCGCAAATTCTGCGCGACCTCAATGTCACCAAGATGCGTCTCCTCTCGCTGCCGCGCAAGATGCCGAGCATGACCGGTTTCAATCTGGAAGTGACTGGCTATTACGAACCGAAACAGGAAAACTGATATATGGGTATCTCCAACAAATTGCCTGAGTGCCATCCCGACCTGAATGGCGCGGGCCTGAAAATCGGCATCACCATGAGCCGCTTCAATATTGACGTGTGCGAGGGCTTGCTGGGTGCTTGCGTGACCGAACTGCTCAAGCTGGGCGTGTCCAAGGAAGATATTTATCTGGCGAGCGTGCCCGGTGCGCTTGAAATCCCCCTTGCGCTGCAGAAGATGGCAACAAGCGGCAAGTTCGATGCATTGGTGGCGCTTGGAACGATCATTCGCGGCGAGACTTACCATTTCGAGCTGGTCGCCAACGAATCCGGCAGTGGCGTGACCCGCGTCATGCTGGATAGCGGCATCCCCATTGCCAACGTTATCCTGACTGTGGAAAGCGAGGAGCAGGCGCTGGCCCGCATGGCGGAAAAAGGCGCCGATGCGGCACGAGTAGTGGTTGAGATGGTTAATCTGCTGAAGAAAATTTAAATAGGCTCTACATGAAAAAAAATCGCCGCAAGGCGCGCGAACTTGCAGTTCAGGGGCTCTACCAGCGCCAGCTTACGGGCGACTCCATGGAAACAATTGAAGCCCAGCTGCGCGAGCACGAAGAGTTCGAAAAGATCGACGGGGCGCATTTTTCCGCCATCCTGCGTGGTGCAATCAAGGATGTGACCAATCTGGAAAGCAAGCTGCAGCCATGCCTGGACCGGCCCATGGAAGATTTGAGCCCGGTCGAGCGAGCGGTCCTGCTGGTGGCAACCTACGAGTTTGTGCACCACCTGGAAATCCCCTATCGCGTGGTGATCAACGAAGCCATCGAACTGGCCAAGAGCTTCGGCGGAACGGATGGTTACAAGTACGTTAATGGCGTGCTCGACAAGTTGGCTATCAGTGAGCGGGCCGTCGAAGTTGGTGCCGCTAAGGCACGCTGAATTCGCATCCCCTGTTTTCAAAACGAAAGTCTGCCAGGAATTGTTTTTCGGCCTTCGTTCGTGGATGAAAGCTGATTTGTAGTCCGATCCCCTCTCGCGCCCTGCTCTGGCTATAATCGGGCCATATGGCGAAAAAACTCCGTTACGGTGATTATCTCGGCGCAGTGCGGCACCGGCAGCGCAAGCTCAGTTACAACGCAGTTGTAGCGCATACCCGGCTTTCTCCGCGTAAAACAAAATTGCGCCTGCGCGATTTTTATCGCCTGCTGGCTCCATATATCGGCGTGCGTTTTGCTGAGCAGTTGATGGCAGTCGTGCCGCTGGCAGCGTTTCTGGTGTTGTTTGAGGTTGGCGTGCTGAATTCGGCGGTGAGCGGCTGGGAAAGCATTGCCTTTGGCATGGCGGCGGTGGTCTTTGGCCTGATGCTGTTTATGGAAGGGGTGAAGCGTGGCCTCATGCCATTCAGCGAGAATATCGGCTATACCATGCCGGGCAAGTTTTCCACGCCGATGGTTCTGGGTGTCGCCTTCGTCCTGGGTTTCATGGCCACGCTTGCCGAGCCGGCCATTGGCGCACTCAGGGCGGCCGGCAGCCTGGTGAGCCGCGATGAAACACCTTATCTCCATCTGTTGCTCAATGATCGCTCGGACTTGCTGGTGCTGGCAGTGGGCTTCGGGGTCGGCCTGGCTGTTCTGGCGGGCATGCTGCGTTTCATTTTTGGCTGGCGCCTGAAGTCCCTGATTATCGCGACCCTGGTGCCATGTCTCAGCATGACCCTGTTTTTTTCCATGGATGGCCGGCTGGAGCCAATCATCGGGCTGGCCTGGGACTGTGGCGCGATTACCACCGGACCAGTGACGGTGCCGCTGGTGCTGGCCATCGGCATTGGCGTGTCTGCCGCCACCAGCAAGGAAGACAACCCGCTCTCCGGCTTTGGCATTGTCACCCTGGCTTCGCTGTTTCCGCCTATCGCGGTGATGTCGCTTGGCCTGGCGCTTTCGTTGGGCGATTTTCCGGTGCTGGAGAGCGCGGCGAAAGTTGTCGCCGCACCGGCCTGGTATGAGCGCGCCCCCTTTGATGACATCATTGCTGCGCTGCGCGCCATTCTGCCGCTGACCCTGTTCCTCTGGCTGGTGCAGCACTGGTGGCTGAAGAGCCCGGTGAAGGAAGGCAAAATCCTGCTCTACGGCATCACCCTGGCCGTATTGGGCATGATGCTTTTCAATATTGGCCTGGATTACGGCCTGACGCCTCTGGGTGGACAGGCAGGCGGGATGGTGCCAGCCGCTTTCGCCACCTTTCCGGCCATACAGGGTTCGCCGCTGTATCCTTACTGGGTTGGCATCGGCCTTGCCTTGCTGTTTGCCCTGTTGCTCGGCTTTGGTGCCACGCTGGCGGAGCCGGCTTTGAATGCCATGGGCGTCACGGTGCAGAATCTGACCGATGGCGCTTTTACCAAGAAACTGCTGATTCGTGCGGTGGCGGCAGGGGTCGGCCTGGGCGTGGCCCTGGGCGTGGCGAAAGTGATTTTCGCTATTCCGATTGTGCTGCTGATCATTCCTGCCTATCTGCTGGCCCTGGCCTTGACCGTGATTTCCAGCGAAGAATATGTCAATCTGGCCTGGGATAGCGCCGGGGTAACCACCGGCCCGGTGACCGTTCCACTGGTTCTGGCCCTGGGCTTGGGATTGGGCAAGGCGGTCGGCGCACAGGATGGATTCGGCATTCTGGCAATGGCTTCGGTCGGGCCGATTCTGAGCGTGCTCCTGACCGGGCTGTGGATCCGCTGGCGGGTGAAGAGGCGTCGTATGACTATGGAAAGGATAAACCACGGATGAATGAGGACATCATTGTATTGACCGATGTCGTGCTGATTACCGTCATCGTGCAGCGTGGCGTGGCGGACACGGTGGTGCAGGCAGCCCAGAAGGCGGGGGCGCAGGGCGCGACGATTTTCTACGCACGTGGCACGGGGGTGCGCCAGCGTCATCTGGGCGTGCTCGGCGTGGCGGTCAATGCAGAAAAGGAGGTGGTGTATATCGTGGCTTCCACCGACCAGGCCGACCGGATTTTCGAACGGATATTCGTTGCTGCCAAGCTCGATACGCCCGGCATGGGCATGATTTACATGACCCATCTGGAAAAAATGGCAACGCATGTGCCGCATGACCTGATTGCCCGGATTGCTGACCATGAGTGATGCCGGCCTGATGCAATCCTTCAAGGTCATCACCTGTTTCCTGCCCGCAGGAAAGGGCAAGGAAGTGCTGGATGATCTGCGCAAGCAAAAAGGGGTTTACAGCGGGTTTGTGCATCATGCGCGTGGCGCGGGTGTCGACAGCAGACGCGGCAATAATGCGCCGTTCTATGTGGAACGCGAGGTCATCACCGTACTGGCACCCGCAGCGCAGGCAGACGAGGTGTTCGAATTTCTTTATTTCAACGCCGGTCTCGATCAGCCGCACACCGGTATGGTGCTGATGGAAAAGGCGATTCGCGGAATGATGTGCAATCTTGCGCTGGAAGCTGCAGATGAAACCTGACCCCCGAATGTCCGGGGGGCTTATTTCTTGTCTGATACCGGACAGGATTTGATACCCAGCATGGCATAAGCCGGGCACCAGCCTATCAGGCCGGTTACCAGTGGCACCACGCCGATCCAGCCCCAAACGCCAATGACGCCGGCCAGGCTCAGGCCTATCAGCGCCACCCCTGCAACGATACGCAGAATCTTGTCGATATTGCCAACATTCTTGTTCATTTCGTTCTCCTGATTTAAGAAGTCAAGTTCAGCCTCAATTGCTTCAAGGCGGAAACGCACTACAACAGGAATATGGTGGCGAGGCCGAGAAAAATAAAGAACCCCCCGCTATCGGTGACGGCGGTAATCAGCACACTCGACCCCACAGCGGGGTCGCGCCCGAATTTGTGCATCGCCAGGGGAATAAAAACACCCATGCAGGCCGCCAGCAGCAGGTTGAGAATCATGGCGCCAGTCATGACCGCGCCCAGTGCCGCATTGTTGTACAGGGCGTAGGCCAGCAGGCCAAGAATGGAACCCCAGATCAGGCCGTTGACCAGGCCGACGCCAATTTCCTTGATAAACAGTTTACGCATGCTGCTGGGGTGGATTTGTCCCAGCGCCAGGCCGCGCACGATCATGGTGATGGTCTGGTTGCCGGAGTTTCCGCCTATGCCGGCGACGATGGGCATCAGCGCCGCGAGAGCGACTATTTTCTCGATCGAGCCTTCGAATACGCCGATCACCCGCGAGGCGATAAAGGCGGTCACCAGATTGATCGCCAGCCAGGTCCAGCGGTTTTGCATGGATTTCCATACCGAGGCGAACATGTCTTCCTCCTCGCGCAAACCGGCCATGGCGAGCACGTCGCCCTCCGCCTCGTCGCGGATGAAGTCCATCACCTCGTCAACGGTCAGACGTCCCACCAGTTTGTTGTAGGAATTCACGACAGGCGCTGTCACCAGATCGTAGCGCTCGAAGGCGGAGGCCGCATCGCTGGCCTTGTCGTTGCCGTTGAAGACCACCGGGTCGTCCGACATGACTGTATTGACCAGTTCTTCCGGGTTGTGCAGCAAAAGACGTTTCAGGGGGAGGACGCCACGCAGCTTTTCCTTGCTGTCCACGACGAACAGTTTGTCGGTATGGCTGGGCAGCTCGCCAAGTTTGCGCAAATCTGCCAGCACCTGCTCCAGGCTGATGTCTTCGCGTATGGTGACCATGTCGAAATCCATCAGCGCACCCACGGTGCCTTCCGAGTAGGACAGGGCGGATTGCAGTTGAGCCTGTTCTTCCTTGTCCAGCGACTTGAACAGCTCTTCGATTACCTCGCGCGGCAGGTCGGCAGCCAGGTCGGCGATCTCGTCGGTGTCCAGCTGTTCCGCCGCAGCCCGCAGCTCGGCCGTATCCATGGTGGCAATGAGCGATTCGCGAACCGCGTCTGACACTTCCAGCAGGATGTCACCGTCGCGGTCTGCACGCACCAGTTCCCAGACCACCAGTCGCTGATCGAGCGGCAGGGCTTCGAGGATATAGGCGACGTCGGCTGGATGCAGCGTGTCCAGGGCGTTCTGCAATTCCGCCAGGTTCTGCTTGTGCACCAGTTGCTGCACCAGATCGTGGCGCGGCATGTCCTGCTTGTTGACCAGCGACTCCACCAGCTCGTGCTTGTGCAAAAGCTCGACCACGCGCTTCAGGCTTTCCTGAACGCTTTCGTGCGGGGCGTTTTGGTTGCTGTCTGACATGGCGGGTTTGGCGGTTATGGCAATGAAGGAACTATTATAGTGGTGGCGCTGGCTATGGTTCTAGCTTTATGTGCGCGTTCCGGGTGCCAAATATCGCCGACCCTACCCTGACGATGGTGGCGCCTTCGGCAATGGCGGCTTCCAGGTCGTTCGACATGCCCATGGACAGGGTGTCGAGCTGGAAATTCTTGCGGTTCAGTTCATCCAGCAAGGCATGCACGGTCCGGAATTGCTGTTTTTGCAAGGCAATGTCGTCTGTTGCTGCGGGAATGGCCATCAGCCCGCGCAGTTGCAGGTGCGGCAGTGTGCTTACATAGGCCGCCAGCGCTTCCAGTTCCTGCGGGGCAACCCCGGCTTTGCTGGCCTCGCCGCTTACATTCACTTCCAGGCAAACCTGCAACGGGGGAAGTTCCGCGGGCCGGGCGGCAGAAAGGCGATCAGCGATTTTTGCCCGGTCCACGCTGTGCACCCAGTCAAAGTGTTCCGCTACCAGACGTGTCTTGTTGCTCTGCAAGGGACCAATGAAGTGCCATTCCAGCGGCAGGTCGGCGAGGGAGGCAATTTTGCTCACAGCTTCCTGCATGTAACTCTCGCCAAAGGCGGTTTGTCCTGCCTGGAAAGCCGCCCGCACAGCTTCCGCAGGAAAGGTTTTGCTGACCGCGAGCAGGCGGATGTTCTGCGGAAGCTTTCCTGCCTGCAAGGCCGCGCTTTCAATGCGTTGTTTAACGGCTTGCAAGGCGCTTGTGATTGTTGTCATAATGGCCCTGTCTATCGGTCATTGAACCGGTCCTGGAACCGCATTTAGGGGATTATAAATGGAAATCTCGGATCTACTCGCCTTCTCGGTCAAGAACAAGGCCTCGGATCTTCACCTCTCCGCGGGATTGCCCCCGATGATCCGTGTCAACGGTGACGTGCGGCGCATCAACGTCGATTCACTGGACCACAAGGGCGTGCATGGCATGGTGTATGACATCATGAACGACGGCCAGCGCAAGTTCTACGAAGAAAATCTGGAAGTTGACTTTTCCTTCGAAATCCCCGGCCTGGCCCGTTTCCGCGTTAATGCATACAACCAGAACAGGGGGGCTGCGGCGGTATTCCGGACCATTCCTTCCAAGGTGCTGACGCTCGAACAACTCAATTGCCCGCCCATTTTCAAGGAAATCGCCGACCAGCCGCGCGGCATTGTGCTGGTGACCGGTCCGACCGGTTCCGGCAAGTCCACCACCCTGGCGGCAATGATCAACCATATCAACGAAAACGAGTACGGCCACATCCTGACGGTGGAAGACCCGATCGAATTCGTGCATGAAAGCAAGCGCTGCCTCATTAACCAGCGCGAGGTCGGGCCGCATACCCTGTCCTTCGCCAATGCGCTGCGCTCGGCACTGCGTGAAGATCCGGACATCATCCTGGTGGGCGAGATGCGTGACCTGGAAACGATTCGCCTGGCCCTGACTGCGGCAGAAACCGGCCACCTGGTATTTGGCACCTTGCATACGAGTTCTGCTGCCAAGACCATCGACCGGATCATCGACGTGTTTCCGGCAGCGGAAAAGGAAATGGTTCGCTCCATGCTGTCCGAATCGCTGCGCGCGGTTATTGCCCAGACCCTGCTGAAAACCAAGGATGGCAGCGGGCGGGTCGCTGCGCACGAAATCATGGTCGGCACGCCGGCGATCCGGAACCTGATTCGTGAAAACAAGATTGCCCAGATGTACTCAGCTATCCAGACCGGCCAGAATCTCGGTATGCAGACGCTTGACCAGTGCCTGACCGATCTGGTGCGGCGCAATGTCGTGGCGCCGAACGAAGCCCGCACCAAGGCCGCGAACAAGGATAGTTTCGGGGGCTAATAACAGGAATCGCAAAGCGATCCCGCGTCCCTCTCTCCCTCTTGGGAGAGAGTCAGGAGAGAGGGTTCGATATAGAGGAAACATCATGGAACGCGAACAGGCACAGAAATTCATGCACGATCTGCTGCGGCTGATGCTCAGCAAAAAAGCATCCGACCTGTTTATTACTGCCGGATTCCCGCCTGCCATCAAGGTTGATGGCAAGGTGACGCCGGTTTCCAACCAGACCTTGACGCCTGCGCATACGCAGGAGCTGGCGATGGCGATCATGAACAGCAAGCAGGCCTCCGAATTCGAGTCCACCAAGGAATGCAACTTCGCCATCAGCCCGCCAGACATCGGCCGTTTCCGGGTGAATGCTTTTGTACAGCAGTCGCGCGTGGGGTTGGTTCTGCGCACCATCACCGCCAAGATTCCGAAATTCGAAGAACTTGGCTTGCCCGAAGTGCTCAAGGATGTCGCCATGACCAAGCGCGGCCTGGTGATTTTCGTCGGCGGTACGGGGTCTGGTAAATCGACCTCTCTGGCAGCAATGGTGGGCTACCGTAACGAAAACAGCTTCGGCCATATCATTACCATCGAAGACCCGGTGGAGTACGTGCACGAGCACAAGAACTGCATCGTGACCCAGCGGGAGGTCGGGGTGGATACCGACAACTGGTTTGCGGCGCTCAAGAACACGCTGCGACAGGCGCCGGATGTCATCCTGATCGGTGAGATTCGCGACCGCGAAACCATGGACTACGCTATCGCCTTTGCCGAAACCGGCCACCTGTGCCTTTCCACGCTGCATGCCAACAGCACCAATCAGGCGCTGGACCGGATTATCAACTTTTTCCCGGAAGAGCGTCGTGACCAGTTGCTGATGGACCTTTCACTCAATCTCAAGGCCTTCGTTTCGCAACGTCTGATCCCGATGAAGGAAGGCAAGGGCCGTGCCGCGGCAGTTGAAATCATGCTCAATTCACCGCTGATTTCGGATCTGGTTTTCAAGGGGGATGTACACGAGATCAAGGATGTCATGAGCCGCTCGCGCGAACTGGGCATGCAGACCTTCGACCAGTCACTGTTTGATTTGTATGAGGCGGGCTATATCAGCTACGAGGATGCACTGCGTAATGCGGATTCGGTCAACGATTTGCGTCTCAAGATCAAACTGCATGGGCAGGAGTCCAAGGACAAGGATCTCATGTCCGGTATTGACCATCTGGGTATCGTCTAGGCAGGCGTAAAACATGGGACTGTTCGATAAATTCAAGAAGCCGGTCGTAGTTGTTGCAGCCCCTGACGACCTCGATTTCATGGGGGCCATCGAGGCTCATATTCGCTGGAAGGTGCGTCTGGAAAGCTACATCAGCGG
Source organism: uncultured Gammaproteobacteria bacterium (assembly GCA_963741495.1). Lineage (GTDB taxonomy): Bacteria > Pseudomonadota > Gammaproteobacteria > Burkholderiales > Sulfuricellaceae > Sulfurimicrobium. Next base: position 198,941 of record CAVUID010000017.1, on the reverse strand, counting down.
AGAAGGCAGGGAGCAACTCGATCCGGATGTGGTGGGAAAAGACAACCAGTGCGCCCTGGGCAAGTGGATTTACGGCCCGGGAGGTCAAAAATATAATGCCTTGACCGTTTTTCAGGAACCTCAGGGAAACGCATGCCGGCTTTCATCAATGCGCCGCCCAGGTCATTCAGAGTGTGGATGAAGGCGATACCGAAAAGGCAAGCGAGATACTGACGCGTGGTTGCTACGCCAAGTACTCCAACAAGGTCAAGGCTGAGTTGGCGCGACTCTCAATCGAACTGGGCAGCAACGGGTAATGCCGTTCAGTCTTCGCGCGGGGGTTTCTCCCGGCGCATTCCTCCTGCAACCATTTTGTATTCGAACAGACGGCACTCCAGCGGGCCGTTGAAAAGCGGGATGCGGCGCGAAGCGGAAAGCCGGATCAGTTTCGCCAGCCGGAAGTCGGCGGTGAAAAAATAGGCGCGCCAACCAGTAAACCGCTGTTTCAGTGCATGACCCAGCTCCGGATACATCGCCGCCAGTTCTTCCTGTTCGCCGATTCTCACGCCGTAGGGCGGGTTGGTTACCAGCACGCCTTGTGGCGCGGGAGCAGGCATTTCCAGCAGATTGCACTGCTTGAGCTGCACGGCATCCAGCAGGCCGGCCGCTTCGAGATTTTCTCGCGCTACTTTCAGCACGTCGCCATATAGATCGCTGCCGTAAATGTGGCAAAACTGCACGGGCTTTCGTCGCGCTTCGGCTTGCTGACGAAGTTTTTCCCAGGCGGGTGCGTCGAAGCGATGCAGCTTGCTGAAAGCGAACTCACGTCCCAGGCCTGGGGCAATATCGAGTGCCATTTGCGCCGCTTCCATGAGGAAAGTGCCGCTGCCGCACATCGGGTCGAGCAAAGTCTCACCCGGTTTCCAGCCCGAGAGATGCAGAATGCCTGCCGCCAGATTTTCGCGCAGCGGGGCCTCCACGGATGAGCGGCGCAGGCCGCGCTTGAACAGTGCCGGGCCGGAGGTGTCGAGATAAAGCGCAAAGTTTTCTTCCTCCAGGAAGGCGTGGATGCGCAGGTCCGGCTCATGGGTGTCGATGCTTGGGCGCTCGCTGGTCTGATCGCGAAACTTGTCGCAAATCGCATCCTTGATTTTGAGCGTGATGAAATCCAGGCTTTGCAGGGGGCAGCGCTTGGCGCTGACCTTGACCATGATGGTGCGTGTGCTGTCGAACCAGTCCTGCCATGGCAGGGCATAAACCGCCTTGTAAATATCTTCTTCGCGGCGGTAGCGGCCACTGTCGACGCGCCACAGAATTCGGCTGGCGATGCGGCTTTCCAGATTGACGCGGTAGCACAATTCGAATGGCCCGCTGAATCCGGCACCGCCATCAGTGGCTTGCAGGCCGGATGCGCCCAGCGCTTCCAGTTCGGCTACCAGCGCGCTTTCGAGCCCGCGCGGACAAGGGGCGAAAAAATTTTCAGGCATGGAGTGAAAATCTGGTGATGAGAGAAGCAGGAATATACACTAGTAGCAATCAGCAATCAGCAATCAGCAATCAGCAATCAGGCGGATAACTGAAAATGGCTCAAGATGATTTTCCCATGACCAACCTTGCCCAATTGCTTGCCCAGCATCTCGCCTCGCCGCAGAAAATCCTCTACAGCCAGTTCGAGGATGGCGCCTGGCGCGACTATCCGGTAGCCGAGATGGTCCAGTTGGTGGCGCGTTGGCAGCAGGCGCTGCGCCGGGAAGGATTGCAGGCTGGCGACCGGGTGGCGCTGTGCCTGAAAAATGGGGTGAACTGGGTGGCCCTGGACCTGGCTGCCCTGGGCCTGGGGCTGGTGGTGGTACCCTTGTATCTGGATGATAACGCTGAAAACATGGTCTGGTGCCTGCGCGATTCGGGCGCGCGTTTGCTGGTGCTGGAGAATGCGCGCCAGTTTCAGGCGCTAGAGACATGTGCATCCGAATTGCCGCCTGTCGTATGCGTGCAGGATGGAGCGGCAGGAAGCGTCGCGCTGTCAAACTGGTTGCCGCCTGCTGCTACGCCGGATTTCGAGGTTCAGGTGGTTGCGCCAGATGCGCTGGCCACCATTGTTTACACTTCCGGTACCTCCGGGCGCCCGAAGGGGGTCATGCTCTCCCATGGCAATATTCTGGCCAATGTGTCGGCCTCAAGCGAAGTGGTGCACCTGCATGATGAAGACAGCCTGCTTTCCATCCTGCCTCTGTCGCACATGTTCGAGCGCACCTGTGGCTATTACCTGCCGCTGGCGGCGGGTATCAAGAGTGGCCTACGCCCGCGGTATCCAGCAGATCGGCGAAGACCTTGCCCATCACCGGCCCACGGTGATGATTGCGGTGCCCCGCGTGTTCGAGCGCTTTCTGGCGCGGCTGGAAAAAGCCCTGTCCGAATCCTTTATGAAACGCACCCTGTTCCGCCTGACTGTTCATCTCGGCTGGCGCCGTTTCAAAGGCCAGGCGGGCGGGTTGGAAAAAATGTTGTATGCCCTGCTACAGCATATTGTGGCCAGGCCGGTTCTGACGCGCCTGGGTGGGCGGCTGGCTCTTGCCGTGGTCGGTGGGGCCAAGGTGGAGTTGCGCATCGCGCGGACTTTCATCGGGCTTGGGCTCAACCTGATTCAGGGTTACGGCCTGACCGAGGCCGCGCCGGTGGTGGCGGCAAATCGTGAATGGGATAATGATCCGGTGACAGTGGGCGCGCCGCTGGCACAGGTCGAAACCTGTATCAACGCAGCGGGTGAACTGCTGGTGCGCGGTCCCTCGGTCATGCTGGGTTACTGGAACAATCCGGAAGCAACCGCAAAAGTGCTTGGTGCCGATGGCTGGCTCAATACCGGCGACCTGGCCGAAATGCAGGATGGCAAGGTCATCATCAGGGGGCGCAGCAAGGATATTCTGGTGCTTTCCAATGGCGAGAAGGCTTCACCCCAGGATGTGGAAGTTGCCATCCTTGACGATCCATTGTTTGAGCAGGTGATGCTGGTCGGCGAAGGAAAATCCTTTTTTTCTCTGCTGGCAGTTACTCAGGAACAGGATGAGAAAGTGCTCGTCCGGCGTGCCAATGCACAATTGAAAGCATTTCCCCGCTATGTGAGAGTGCGCCGTGTGATCGCTGTCAAAGATCCCTGGACGATAGAAAACGGGCTTCTCACCCCGACTCAGAAAGTCCGGCGCAGCACAGTAGAGGTGCGCTACCGGGAGCGCATCCAGCAGCTTTATCCGTGACAGTTAAAACGGCTTGACCACCACCAGAATCACCGATGCGCTCAGGATTAGCACCGGTAATTCGTTGAACCAGCGGTAGAAGACATGGCTGCGGCGATTGCGCTGCTGGGCAAAATCCTCTACCAGCTTGCCGCAGTAGAGGTGGTAAATGATCAGAATCCCCACCAGCGCCAGCTTGGCATACAGCCAGCCGCCACTGAAACCGTAACCCAGCCACAGCCAGGTGCCGAGTGCCAGCGCCAGAACGGCCAGTGGGGTCATGAACCGGTACAGCTTGCGTTCCATCAGCGTCAGGCGCTCTGCCGTTGCGGCATCCACATCCATGGCGTGATTCACAAAAAGCCGGGGAAGATAGAATAGCCCGGCAAACCAGGAAACAATAAAAATGATGTGGAAGGCTTTAATCCAGAGCATGAAGTCTTAATCGCTTATCCGGTAAGATGGGGGCCGATTATACGCCCTGACGGTTTACATGACGCAAAGTCGCATGCCGATTGTTGCATACGAGCAGCTGGCATCCTGGGCTGTGCTGCTGCGGATGTTCGCGCTGAAGCCCGATTTCGCCCTGACAGAGGATTTGTAGTGAAAAGTTTGCGCACATTTTTCCTGGCCAAGAAATGGCGTCCGGATATCTGGACCCTGTTGCTGCTCGGCGCCATTGTTTACGTGTGGTTTCGCCCCCCTGCCTGGGTCAGCGACCTCGATCAGTCCGCCCCCGCATTGCAGGTCCAGTTGCTGGACGGAAGTGTGGCGAGCCTGGAACAGTTACGCGGCAAGGTGGTGCTGGTGAATTTCTGGGCAACCTGGTGCCCCTATTGCCGCCATGAAATGCCGGCGATGGATGAGTTCTATCGTGATTATCGTGGCCAGGGGTTCGAAATTCTGGCTTTGAGCCAGGATGATGAGGCGGCCACCGTGATGGATTTCATGGCCAGGGAAAACTATCGCTTCCCGGTGGCGATGGCGGATGCCTCAAGCGCTGCGGCATTCGGCGGGGTGAGCCGTCTGCCGACATCCTTCGTGATCGACAAACGGGGTGTGGTGCGCCACAAAGTCAGCGGCCAGGTTCATTATGCCCGGCTCAAGGCGCTGGTCGAACCCTTGCTGGCAGAGTGATTGCTATTATGGCTTGTTGCTCGAACGCAGGTTCTCCAGGCTTTTTTCCATTTCACGCTTGTAGAAAATAAAGTCCATCTGCGGGGCTGGCGCGCCGAGGCGCACGATCACGGCGCTGACCTGACCGCGCAGGTGCGCGGCATGGGTCATGATGTGGGTGAGTGCATCGCGAACCCAGATCTGTTGGGCTTGGCCCTGTGTGTCGATATAACTTATCTGCTCCTCGAAGATAGTCTTCCGGCTGGGCTTCCAGCCAGCGCTGAGCCTCCCGGAACTCTAGCCGGAGCGCGTTTTTCAGTTCTTTCCAGTCGGCCACATAGAGTTCTTCCCGGCCTGCCCCCAGGCTGTCGCCCTTGAGTCGCAGCATCCAGTTGCGCGTGACCAGCAGGATATGGTTCAGGGTTTTATGGATGTTTTCGAACACCATGCCCTGATTGTCCTGGCGCGCGGTTTCGTCGAGTACGTCCACTGTCGCGAAGAGGGCATCGTTGGCCCAGTGCTGATAGTCGGCCTGGTAAACGAAATGCTTTTTCAACGTGGTCATCATGTTGCACCTCCCAGTTGTTGTTCCAGTAGCGCGTGTAGTTTGACAAAATCCAGCTCGCCCAGGGTTTGCTGGAGGATATGCCCATCCTTCCCGATGATGAAGGTAGTCGGCGTCAGTTTAACCTGATTGAATGCCTGAGCCACCTTGCCGTCTGCATCCAGCGCAATGGTGAAAGGCAGGGCATTCTGCCGGGTGTAGTTGCGTACATATTCCGGCGGATCGTAACTCATTGCCACTGCGATCACCTCCAGTCCGCGCTGGTGATACTGGTTCCAGGTTTCAACCAGATGAGGCATTTCCTTGATGCATCCCGGACAGCTGGTGGCCCAGAAGTTGATCAGTACCACCCTGCCGCGCAGGCTTTCCAGGGATATCTGCCGGCCTTCCAGTGTGTTCAGGGAAAGCACTGGCGCGGCCTGTTTCTGTGTCAGAGTGAGTGCTAACCCCGCCACCAGTGCCAATATGCTGATGGCAATTAAAACATGCTTCCTGGCTTGCATCAATTTTCCCTTATTTCCTGATCCAGTTCGGCAAGTCGCTGCGGTGTGCCGACATCCACCCAGCGACCATGGTGGTGCATGCCACCCACTTTGCCGCAGTCCATGGCTTCGCGCAACAAAGGCGCCAGTTTTGCCTTGCTCCCGCGGGGAATGGCGCTGAATAGTTGAGGGTTATAGAGGCCAATTCCGCTGAAGGTGAGCAGGGGCATGCCCTGCGCACGAATGGTTTCTCCATCCAGAAAAAAATCGCCTGCGGGGTGATGAGACGGATTGTCCACCATCACCAGGCAGGCAATCAGTGGGCCCATCTGCTTTGCCTTGCCGCTCAACCGAGTGTAGTCGAAGTCGCAAAAGACATCCCCGTTGACTACCAGAAAAGGCTCGCTGCCAAGCAAGGGCAGCGCATTCGCAATACCGCCTGCCGTTTCGAGTGCTTCTGCCTCCGGAGAGTAGTGAATGCTTACGCCGTAGCGGCTGCCGTTGCCCAGAAAGCCCTCGATTTGCGCGCCGAGGTGGGCGTGATTGACGACCAGTTCACGGATGCCGGCCCGGGCAAGATTTTCGATGTGCCATACGATCAGCGGTTTGCCGCCGATTTCCAGCAGCGGCTTGGGGGTGCTGTCGGTCAGCGGGCGCATGCGCTCACCGCGGCCGGCGGCAAGGATCATGGCCTTCAAAAACTGTATCCCACGGTAGCCTGGCGGTTTTCCAGTTCATCCAGCAGGCGCAGCAGTGGACCCAGGCCGCTGTAACGTTCACACGCCTTGCGCAGGTAAGTCATGACCAGCGGCATGTCCTTGAGGTAGCCTTCCTTGCCGTCACGGTGGCAGAGCCGGGCAAAGATGCCCAGCACCTTGATGTGGCGCTGTACGCCCATCCATTCGAAATCGCGGTAGAAATCATGGAAATCCGAGTGCACCGGCAGGCCTGCTTTTCTGGCGCGCTCCCAGTAACGGATGCACCAGTCCAGTACGCGTTCCTCGTCCCAGCGGATGTATGCGTCCTTGAGCAGTGAGGCGAGATCGTAGGTGATGGGGCCGTACACTGCATCCTGAAAGTCGAGTACGCCGGGGTTGGGGTCGGACTGCATCAGGTTGCGTGAGTGGTAATCGCGGTGAACATAGACCTGAGGTTGCGCCAGGTTATTGAGCACGATGAGGGAAAAAGTGCGTTCCAGGACGTCGAGTTGGGAACTGGCTCAGTTCGGTCTGCACATGTTTGCCGGCATACCATTCCGGGAATAGCTGCAATTCGCGCCGCAACAAAGCGTCATCATAAGCGGGCAGAATGCCAGGGCGACTGGCGAGCTGGATTTTGATCAGGGCATCGATTGCATCCATGTACAGGCTATCGGCATTGCTGTCGTTGATTGCATCCAGGTAAGTGGTGTGCCCCAGATCGGAAAGCAGCAGAAAACCCTGCTCCAGGTTCTGGGCCAAGACTTTCGGTACATGGACGCCGGCAGCCAAGAAAAGCTGTGCCACATGCAGGAATGGGCCGCAATCTTCATGCTGGGGCGGGGCGTCCATGAGAATATGGCTGCAGCCATTGGCTGTGACGCGGAAGTAGCGACGAAAGCTGGCGTCTGCGGACGCCGGTTCGATGCGCCAGCCGCCCTCTGGAAATTGTTGCTGCAGCCAGTCCTGCATGAGATCAGTGCGCGTCATTTGTTGATTTGCTTAATTCGTGAAATTGTGCGATTTTAGCACCTCTTCGAAGCACTCCAATAATAATGCGCACGCGCCTCCCTATTACCGCCATTGCCCTGCTGACCGTGCCTGTTGCACTTCACGCCGAAGAAGGTGCACTCAAATTACGTCCGCAAACCACGCTTATTTCAAACTTTCCGCAAGAAGAACAGACGCCGGTTTTTCTTGATGCCGATCGCATGTCGGGCCAGCAGGATGTCGAGATCGAGGCGGAGGGCGAGGTCGAGCTGCGCAAGCGGGGACAGGTGGTGAATGCCGATCGCCTGATCTATCGCCAGGCGGACGACGAAGTTCATGCCCTGGGCAATGTGAGCATCGAACAGGAAGATTCGTTGGTGACCGGGCCGGAACTCAAGATGAAGCTGGATACGCAGCAGGGCTTCATGCGCCAGCCGGTTTATCAAATGACACAGCCCGATGCGCACGGCGCAGCGGTTAACCTGGAATTTGCCGGGGAAAAAAAATACAACATTACGGATGGTACCTACACCACTTGCAGTCCTGGCAATGATGACTGGTTCGTGCGCAGCAGCACCATGGAACTGGACCGCACTGTTCAGGTGGGGACGGCTTACCACGCCAGTATCGTGTTCAAGGGCGTGCCGATTCTCTATACCCCATGGCTGCAATTTCCGCTCGACAAGCAGCGCAAGTCGGGTTTCCTGCCGCCGACTTTCGGCAGCAGCGACAAAAGCGGCGCCATGTTTTCTATTCCTTACTATTGGAATATTGCACCCGAGCGGGATGCCACGCTGACGCCGCGCATCCTGAGCAGGCGCGGTCTGCAGCTGCGCGGCGAATACCGCTATCTGGATGAGCGCTATGCGGGCGCAAGCAATATCGAATATCTGCCCAATGACAGCCTGACCGGAACCGATCGCTATAATCTGTTGCTCAATCACCAGCAGTCGCTGGGCGCGGGTTGGTCGGGTGCGCTGAATGTACAGAGTGTTTCTGACGATAATTATTTCCGCGATCTGAATAGCACGGTTGCGACAACTTCCCAGGTCAACCTGCCGCGCGAAGGGGTGCTGGCTTATAACGGTTACGGCCTGAGCTTCCTGACGCGGGTGCAGAGCTTCCAGACGCTGCAGGATCCCGAGGCGCCTATTATCCCGCCTTACAACCGTCTGCCGCAGATTCTGCTCAATGGCGTGTGGCGGAATTATCCCGCAGTGGATTTGAGCCTGGCCAGCGAGTGGACGGATTTCAGTCATCCCACGCTGCTCAATGGCCAGCGCTTTTCTTTCTACCCCAGCATCAGCCTGCCCTTGAATCAGAGCTTTGCTTTTGTTACACCCAAGATCGGGGTGCACCATACCAGTTATACGCTGACGGAAAACAATCCCACTGGCGTGTCTGACTTGACCCGTACCCTGCCCATCTTCAGTCTCGACAGCGGGCTTTTCATGGAACGGGATTGGACATTGCGCGGCAACGAATACCTGCAGACCCTGGAGCCACGGCTGTATTACCTTTACATTCCCTATCAGGATCAGAGCCAGCTGCCCAATTTCGACTCGGCGCTGGCTGATTTCAACTACGCGCAGATGTTTTCGGAGAACCAGTTTATCGGCAGCGACCGGATCAATGATGCAAACCAGCTGACAGCCGCGCTGACATCGCGATTGCTCGATCCGGCCTCTGGACAGGAATGGATGCGCGCCACTATCGGTCAGCGCTATTATTTCAAGGATCAGCAGGTGGTTTTACCGGGCGGGGTTGCCCGCAGCGACAAGTCTTCCGATATTCTGGCAGCAATCAGCGGCCGGGTGACGTCGGCCTGGAACGTGGATACCGGGGTGCAGTACAACACCGGTCGGCAGCAATTCGAAAAAGGCAATATAGGCGTGCGCTACCAGCCTGAAGTGGGCAGGGTGCTTAATCTGGGCTATCGCTTTACCCGCGATGCGCTGGACCAGGTGGATATTTCCTCCCAATGGCCAATATATGGTCGCTGGCAGGGGGGTGGGGCGTTTAAATTATTCCTTCTTCGACAACCGGCTTCTGGAGGGGTTGGCAGGGCTTGAATATAATGGTGGTTGCTGGGCGGTGCGCGCGCTGATGCACCAGTTTGCCACCGCCACTTCCGAGACCAGCAATTCGATTTTGTTCCAGCTCGAGTTATTCGGCATGGGCAAAATCGGTTCCAATCCACTCGATATCCTGAAACGGAACATTTCCGGATTTTCTCCGACTCATCAACTTTCTTCACCGGCCACGACTTATGAACAGTACTAGAAATCAGCTGCTTTCCATCTATTTGGGCGTTTCCCTGCTGGGAGTCTGCTCGCTTTCCTTCGCCGCAGAGACGTCGCCAGCCAAGGTCATTACGCTTGACCGCATCGTGGCAGTCGTGAACAGCGATGTTGTTACCCAGCTTGAACTCAATGAGCGTCTGCATATGGTGACCCAGCAGTTGCAGAAACAGGGGACCCCGCTGCCGCCGAAGGACGTGCTGGAAAAGCAGTTGCTGGAACGCGTCATCATGGAGCGCGTGCAGTTGCAGTTCGCGCAGGAGACCGGGATCAAGGTGGATGATGCGCAACTCGAAAAAACCCTGCAGCGTATCGCGCAGGAAAATCAGCTCAGCCAGGAGCAGTTTCGCGCCGCACTGGAAAAGGATGGCATCAATTTCGGAAAATTTCGCGAGGAAATCCGCAAGGAGGTCACCATGGCTCGATTGCGTGAACGGGAGGTGGATAACCGCATTGTCGTAAGCGATGGCGAGGTGGAAAATTTTCTGAGCTCGCGCAGTGATGCCCAGGGTGGAGGCAACGAGTTCAACCTGGCGCATATCCTGATCCGGGTGCCGGAGCAGGCAAGCCCCGAACAGCTGCAGAAATACAAGGCAAAGGCGCTACAGGCGCAGGAAGAGCTGCTGGCCGGCAAGGATTTCAGACAGGTTGCCGCCAGCTACTCCGATGCTGCCGATGCGCTTCAGGGGGGTATTCTGGGGTGGCGCCCGGCAGGCCAGCTGCCTGCCCTGTTCGTAGAGGCGCTGGAGGCCCTGAAAACAGGCGAGAGCAGCCAGGTGCTGCGTAGCCCGAACGGTTTCCATATTCTGAAACTGCTCGACAAGCGCGGCAAGGATGCGCCTTTTGTGGTGCAGCAAACACGCGCCCGCCATATCCTGATCAAGGTCAATGAAGTCATGTCCGAGCAGGACGCCAAGAATCGCGCCCTGCAAATCAGGGAGCGCGTGGACAATGGCGCTGATTTCGCGGAACAGGCGCGGCTTCATTCCGAAGACGGATCGGCCAGTCGCGGCGGTGACCTGAACTGGTTATCCCCGGGCGATACTGTGCCGGAGTTCGAGCGGGCCATGAATGCCCTCAAGCCGGGAACCTTGTCTGAGCCGGTGCGCTCTCCTTTTGGCTGGCACCTGATCCAGGTGCTGGAACGCCGCAACGAAGATGTCAGCAAGGAGCGCAAGCGCCTGCAGGCTCGCCAGGAAATTCGCGCCCGCAAGGCCGATGAGTCTTACCAGGAATGGCTGCGCCAGTTGCGTGACCGGGCTTATGTCGAGTACCGGCTGGAAGAGAAATAAAACCGTCTATTTCAATCGCGCCTGAGCATCCCGAACATTGGCCCCGAATCTACCGATTATTGCCCTGACCGCCGGCGAGCCAGCCGGGATCGGCCCCGACTTGTGCGTATTGCTTGCCCAGCAGCATGTTCAGATGCGGGTGGTCGTGCTGGCGGACAAAACCCTGCTGGCATCCCGTGCCAAACTGCTCAAGCTGCCACTGGCCATCATGGATTATGCGCCGCTTGCCGACCAGGCCGCTCCGCCCGGCGTGCTCGAGGTGATGCATGTCCCCCTGGCTGCGCCAGTCCAGCCCGGCAAACTCGATCCGGCCAACAGTGCCTACGTTCTGGAAACCCTGCGCCTGGCGGCGGAAGGGTGCCTGAACGGTACTTTCGATGCCATGGTGACCGCGCCGGTGCACAAGGGCGTGATCAACGATGCGGGCATTCCTTTTACCGGGCATACCGAATTTCTGGCCGAAAAGACGGGCACGTCACGGGTGGTGATGATGCTGGTGGGCGGCGGCGATGCGCGTTGCGCTGGCGACGACGCATTTGCCGCTCAGGGCAGTCGCTGATGCGATTACACGAGAAAGCCTTGCCGAGGTGATTCGCATCCTTCATCACGATCTCGTTTCCCGCTTCGGCATTCGCCCAACCGCGTATCCTGGTGGCCGGGCTCAATCCGCATGCCGGAGAGGGCGGGCATCTCGGGCAGCGAGGAAATCGAGGTCATTTCGCCTGTGCTGGAAGCCTTGCGTGCTCAAGGGATGGATCTGCGCGGCCCGTTGCCGGCAGATACGCTGTTTACGCCTCGCCTGCTGGCCGAATGCGATTGCGTGCTGGCGATGTACCATGACCAGGGCTTGCCGGTGCTCAAACATGCCAGTTTTGGTGGCGGTGTGAATGTCACGCTGGGCCTGCCGATTATTCGCACTTCGGTGGATCACGGCACGGCGCTGGATCTGGCCGGTAGCGGCAAGGCCGATCTCGGCAGCCTGCTGGCGGCGCTGGATATGGCAAGTGCGATGGTGCAGCAATGAAACATATTCCGCGCAAACGTTTTGGCCAGAACTTCCTGATCGACCGCCAGGTCATTGCCGACATTGTCGCGGTCATCCGGCCCCAGTCGGACGATGTGATGGTAGAAATCGGGCCCGGCCTGGGGGCGATTACGCAACCGCTGCTCAAGACCTTGCGTCACTTGCATGTGGTGGAAATCGATCGCGACATCGTGGCGCGTCTGCATCGGGAATATGCGCCTGAGCGTGTAACGGTGCATGCCTGCGATGCGCTCAAGTTCGACTTTGGCAGCCTGGGTGGCGGGTTGCGCGTGGTCGGCAACCTGCCCTACAACATTTCGACGCCGCTCCTGTTTCATCTGACCGACCATATATCCCTCATTCGCGATCTTCACTTCATGCTGCAGAAAGAAGTGGTCGAGCGCATGGTGGCGGAACCTTCTACGTCTGCCTATGGCCGCCTGTCGGTAATGTTGCAATATTATTTCGCCATGGAAAATCTGCTGCACGTGCCGCCGCAGGCTTTTTCGCCCGCGCCCAAGGTGGATTCGGCGGTGGTCCGCATGATTCCCTGGCGCGAGCGGCCTTTCCCTGCGTGCGATGCAAGCCTGCTGGGGCAGGTTGTCACTGCGGCATTTTCCATGCGGCGCAAGACGCTGAAAAACACGCTGCATACCTATCTGAAACCAGCCGATTTCGAACAGCTTGGCATCGATCCGGGTTTGCGTGCCGAAAATCTGGGCATACAGGACTATGTGCGAATCGTGAATTACCTGGATCGTAAGAAATGAGCAGCGGGCCCTCCGGTATGGATATGCTCGATTTCGAGGCCATGCCGGATGAGCTCGGGTTGTACCGGTCTTACCTCGATGTCCTTGGTCGTGTCACCAACCTGCTGCTGGAAGATGCGGGGGAGGAAAACTGGGAGGAAGTGCTGCATTTGCTGGCGGGTGCAGCGCGTATCAACCATTGCGCTCTTTTCCTCAATCAGCCAGGCGAGGACGGCAGCCCACGGGCGCAGCTGCGCGCCCTGTGGTCTGCCAGTCCGGTTGAAAGCGCCGGATTGCAGAGCCTGGGCTATGAAGATTATGACCTGCTCAATGATACGCTGCACATCGGCATGGTGCTGATCAAGAACATGGCGGAATTGCCCGCGCCAGAATTCAATCTTTTCAGAGGGCTGCGCATTAGCAGCGTGATGTGCATTCCCCTTCTGGTGGCTGGAGAGATGTCCGGATTTCTCGGTTTTTTCAGCCCGCGCGAGAAGCGCGACTGGCTACCGATGGAAATCGATGTCTTGTGTGTGGCGGCCAGCAACTTTTCCGCCATGTTGTCCCGGCAGCGCATGGAGCATAGCCTGCGAGCCAGCGAGTCGCGTTTGCGAGTGCTGGTGGGCGCCACCGAAGATATCGTGATCGAGTTCGATGCCGGGGGCGAGATTCACAATCTCTGGTCTGATCACAGCCTGTTGCCCCCTTCATGCCAGCCCGGTACATCTCTGAACTCGGCTTTGCCCGCCGACATGGCGCGGACCCTGCTGGATGCGGCTCCGAATATACTGAGTAGCGGTAAAAGCGAAGTGGTGGATTTTGCGCTCGAAGATGCGCTGGGCGACCAGTATTTTACCGGCAGGCTGCAAACAGTTCCTTCCGAGAGTGGCCGGGGCATGCATCTGGTGGCGCTAATCCGGGATGTGACTGCTCAGGCGCAGGCCGAAGCACGGCGCCAGACCATGCTGGATACCCTGGATCTGCTGGAAGAGGCGATTGTCGACATGACCCCGCAGGGCAAACTCACCAACGTCAGTGCTGGCTGGGAGACCTTGCGTGGCGGCGATCAGTCGGGGCGTGTGCCGCATGAGCAGTCGCTGCTGCAATTTGTACATCCAGAGGATCAGGCTGAAGTCGCTGCCACGCTCGGCAAGCTGGAAGGCGCGCCACAAGGGTCGGGCAACACGCTGAGATTCCGTCTGGGCAGAAATAACGGGGAATATTTGTGGGTCGAAGCGCGCCTGCTCGCGCACCGGTCGCCACAAGGGCATGTCACCTGCATGCGCGGCATTCTGCGCGATGTCACGGCGTCCTATCTGGAGCAGAAGCGGATGACCCGGTTGGCTCTGCATGATCCACTGACCGGCCTGCCGAATCGCCTGCTGCTGCATGACCACTTGCAGCAGGCAATTATCCGTGCCCAGCGCAATGGCTCAAAAGTCGCCCTGGGCTTTATCGATCTGGATCGTTTCAAGCAGATCAACGACACGCTCGGACATCAGGCCGGAGACGTCGTATTGCTGACCATGAGTCAAAGATTGCAGGGGGCCATGCGGGAAATGGACACGCTTTGTCGCTGGGGTGGCGACGAGTTTGTGGCGCTGCTGCCGGACGCTGCACAGGAGGCGGACGTGCGCCATATCGCCATGCGCCTGATGGAAGCAGGACGTCAGGCGATGGATGTGGAGGGGAACGAGGTTCTGCCTACGCTGAGCATCGGCTTTGCGATCTACCCGGACGACGCCAGCAGTGCCGAGACGCTGATGACGGCAGCGGACCACACCATGTTTCATGCCAAGCGCAATGGCCGTAACAATGTCTGCTTCTACCGCGATGTATTGCCTTTAGTTCAACTTGAACTGCTTGATCACCTGATCTAGTTCCGCCGAGAGGCTGGCCAGTTCTCGAGTGGCCTGCTCACCGCTCATGGTGTCGACTGATGCATCCTGCACCATCTGGCTGATCTCGTCGACATGGCCGCGAACTTCGGACACCATCTGATTCTGTGATGCTGCGCCGGTGGCGATATGTTCGATCATTTCGGAAACCCGTTCCACGCTGAGGACGATTTCCTGCAATGCCCGGCCCGCTTCGGTCGCCTTTTCCACGCCGCCCCGTACCTGCTCGGTACCGCTTTGCATGGTGGAAATGGCATTGTGGGTTTCCTGTTGCACGCTCTGGATCATGCCGCTGATTTCCTGGGTGGCCTGGGCTGTTTTTTCCGCCAGCTTGCGCACTTCATCTGCCACAACCGCAAAACCGCGCCCCTGTTCACCAGCGCGAGCCGCTTCAATGGCGGCGTTGAGCGCGAGGAGGTTGGTTTGTTCGGCAATGCCGTTGATCACCGCCACGATGGCGCCAATTTCATCGGACTTGCGGCCCAGGCTGTCCACGGCTGAAGAGCCGAGGGTGACTGATTCGTTGATCCGGCGCATGCCCTGAATGGTTTCCTGCACGATATTGCCGCCAGATTTTGCCAGATTGGAGGCATTATGCGCAGCCTCGGAAACCTGGCTGGCGCTGCTGGATATTTGCGCGACGGTTTCCGACAGGGTTTCGGTGCTGGAATTGATGCTGGCGACGGTCTGCTGCTGGGCATCAAAGCGGTTGCGCACCCCGCTCATCAGGCCCTGAATGGTGTTTGCATCGCGGTTGACGTGACCGCTCATGTTTGCCACTTCGCCAATCAGGTCGCGCAGATTGGCCGCCATCATGTTGAAGCCATGGATGATTTCACCGATCATGTCATGGCTTTGCATGCTGCAGGTATGGCTGATGTCCTTGTTGCTGATGGCCGTGGCAACTCTGCGAAATGCGTCGCAGCTTGGACAGCAGTACCCAGTTGACCAGCCAGTAATTGGCCAGCCCGACGATGGCGCCTGCCGCCAGCGCGCTGACCACAAACCACACCAGCATGCCCGGCTTCCACTCCACGAAAAGATTGGCAAACACCGGGAACACCGCACCCATCACCAGACCAAGTGCCAGGAACGAGAACATCAGATTGCGCAGAATGCTGGGCTTCATTTTGATTTTCCCCTGTGATGTTGTTTTGTTTTTTTATTTGTGACGTGAATTGCGTTGAATAAATTCGATCATGTATCCATCCGGATCTTCAATGAAGGCGATGATGGTCGTACCCGCATTCATCGGCCCGGCTTCGCGCACGACTCGCGCACCATGTCCTCGCGCTTCCACGCATGCCTGGGCGGCATCTTCTACCTCGACCGCCAGGTGGCCGAAAGCATTACCGAGATCATAGGCATTTGTATCCCAGTTATGGGTAAGTTCGATCACGCTGTTTTCGGCTTCGTCGCCGTAGCCCACGAAGGCCAGGGTAAAGCGCCCCTCGGGATAGTCCTTTCGTCGCAACAGGCGCATGCCAAGGACTTCGGTATAGAAGGCAATGGATTTGTCGAGATCGGCGACACGGATCATGGTGTGCAGGAGGCGCATTGGCGGTTCTCACTCAGGTGAATGTGGCAGTGATGTGCGGGGTGATTATTTGATCATAGCCTGCTTGTCGGGCAGAAAAAACCCTGATGTGAGCAGGCGTAAAATCCATTGGCATGGCGTGGGGGCGGGGTTCAGAACTGGTGATAGTCTGAGCCGTGTTTTTTCAGCAGCTTGCGCAGTTCGCTGAAATCCGGGCATGCCTGTTCCACGGTCCGCCAGAAGGCGGGCGAATGATTCATTTCAATACGGTGGGCCAGTTCGTGGACCACGACATAATCGATAACCGGCGGCGGCGCCTTGATCAGGCGCCAGTTGAGGCGAATGACGCCTGTGCTGGTGCAGCTTCCCCAGCGAGTGCGGGCGTTGCTGAGGCTGAGCCTCGACACCTCGACATCGAGCTGGCGCGCATAAGCGGTAATCCGGTGCTGAAAGAATGCCAGGGCTTCGCGCCGGTACCATTGCAGAACCCTGGCTTGCCAGCGCATCGGCGTCGCATTGTCCGGGCATGAAAATGCGCAGCACGCCTTCAGCGAGCAGCGGTTTGGTCCTGGCGCTGCCCGGTTCCACTGAACAGTTCGATCGGACTGCCGAGAAAGGGCAACATCTGGCCCGTCTGCCAGGCGAAGGTTGGTGTGGCGCAGTTGCGCAATTCATTGAGCTTGGCAAGAATCCAGGCAGATTTCTCGGGCCAGTACTTTTTCCGCTTCATGTTGCGGCAGGCGCGCTGGAATGCTGACGATCAGGCCGGTGGGATCAATTCTGAGGCCGATGCTGCGCCGCCGCGGGCTGCGCACCAGCAGATAGGATATGTCCTCGTTACCGAGAGTGAGACTGTGGCGCAAGCGGTCCACGTTCAAAGTCGCGCGCGATGCGCTGCATTTCCTGTTCGATCCATGTTTCCACCTGGCTGTTCAGTGCGCCGGCCTTCATCCCGCTAGCCTGAATGGGTTTGCCTATGCTCAGCGTAATGATGCCAGGGTGCTTCAGGAAAGCGTTCTTGCCCCAGAATTCGCCAGCGTTGTGCGCTATCGGCAGGACCGTTGCGTCGCTGTGCGTGGCGAGAAAGGCGCCGCCAATATTGTATTTCCCGCTGACGCCCGGCTTGACTCGCGTGCCTTCCGGGAAACACCACCACCCAGAAGCCTTTTGCCAGCCGCTGCCTTGCCTTGCTCGGTGATCTGCCTGAGCGCTTCCTTTCCGGCGCTGCGATCGATGGCGATCGGACTGGTCATGGCCAGGCCCCAGCCAAAAAACGGGATTTTGAGCAATTCCTTTTTCATCACCCATACCACCGGCGGGAAGACGCACTGGAATGCCATGGTTTCCCATGCCGACTGATGCTTGGCGAGAATGATGCAGGGATGATCGGGTATGTTTTCCGCTCCAACAACCCGATAAGACAGGCCGCAGGTGAGTTTCATCCACCACAGCATGATTTGCGACCATAGGGCGATGAAGCGCGAGCGGGTGAGGGGAGGGAGGGGAAAAGCCAGCAGGGCGAGAACGGAAAAAAGCGGGGTGGTGATAAGCAGCCCCAGCGCATAAAGGGAGGAACGCAGCCAGAGCATCATGCGTTGCGCGAGATCAGGTGCTGCACCGCTTCAGCCAGGTCGGCGAACACCGGCGTGTCTTCCGGCAGTCCGCCAGCGGCAAGGGTTTTTTCCCCTTTCCCGGTGCGCACCAGAATGGGTTGCGCACCCATCGCTGCCGCTGCCTGCAGGTCGCGCAGCGAATCGCCGATGGCAGGCACGCCATCCAGTTCCATGTTGAAGCGCTTGCTGATTTCCTCGAACATGCCCGGCTTGGGCTTGCGGCACTCGCATTTCGAGTCCGCCGTGTGCGGGCAAAAAAACAGCGCATCAATGCGCCCACCCGCCTGGGCCAGTGTCTTGTGCATCTTGTCGTGAATGGTGTTGAGCGTGGCCATGTCGAACAGTCCGCGGCCAATGCCCGACTGGTTGGTGGCCAGCACCACCCGGTAGCCTGCCTGATTGAGGCGTGCAATGGCTTCCAGGCTGCCGGGAATGGGCTTCCATTCTTCTGGTGTCTTGATGAACTGGTCGGAGTCGAAATTGACCACGCCGTCTCGGTCGAGAATGATGAGTTTCATGATTTTTCGGTGAGGGGTGAGGGGTGAGGTGTGAGGGGTAAAACCACCATGCACCGCTTAGGCCCATCACTCTTCACTCTTCACTCCTTACGATCAAGCTGCAAGCTTGGAAATATCCGCCACCTGGTTCATCAAGTCGCCAAGCGATTTGAGCAGGGCGAGGCGGTTGTTGCGCACCAGCGGCTCTTCTGCCATCACCATCACGCCATCGAAGAAGTTGTCCACCGCCTGACGCACGCCTGCCAGTTGCGTCAGCGCGCCGGTGTAATCCTCATTCTCGAGCAGGGCGGCAACCTGGGGCGCAAGCTGGTTTACCGCTGCCAGCAGGGCGTGTTCGGCGGCGTCCGTCATCAGAGCCGGGTCGGCGTTGCCGCTCGGCGCCTCGGTCTTTTTCAGAATATTCTGAATACGCTTGTTGGCCGCGGCCAGGGCGGCGGCCTCGGGCAGTCTGCTGAATGCGCGCACCGCTTCCAGGCGCGGGATGACCAGATCGATGCGGGTCGGGTTCTGGCTTACAACCGCCTCGATTTCGCCGGCGGCAAAGTTTTTGTCGCGCAGGTAATTTTTCAGACGCTCGAGCATGAAACTATGCACGTCGACCGCCACGCTATCTGCCAGGACTTCGCCGGGAAATTGCGATTTTGCCTGTTGCAGCAGGGATACCAGATCCAGCGGCAACTGCTTTTCGATCAGAATGCGCAGGATGCCGAGGGCGTGGCGGCGCAGGCCGAAGGGGTCCTTGTCCCCGGTCGGTACCTGGCCAATCCCGTAGATACCTATCAGGGTTTCGAGCTTGTCGGCCAGAGCGGTTGCCGCGCCAATGTTGTTCTGCGGCAAGGCATCGCCGGCGAAGCGCGGATGGTAATGGGCTTCGATGGCATGGGCCACTTCCGGCGCCTCGCCGTCATGCAGCGCATAGTATTGCCCCATGATGCCCTGCAGTTCGGGGAATTCACCCACCATGTCGGTCAGCAGGTCGGCCTTGGCCAGCCAGGCGGCACGTTCGGTTTTTTCCACGCTGGAATTGAGGTGGCGCGCGATTTCGCCCGCCAGTTTGCGTACGCGCTGGACCCGCTCGAGCTGGGTGCCGAGCTTGTTGTGGTAGACCACGCTGCCCAGCTTCGAAACGCGCGAGTCGAGCGTCTTCTTGCGATCCTGGTCGAAGAAAAACTTGGCGTCCGCCAGGCGCGGGCGTACCACGCGCTCGTTGCCGCCGATGACGGCGCTCGGGTCTGCGGGGCTGATGTTGGATACGATCAGGAACTGGTTGGTCAGCTTGCCGGCTTGATCCAGCAGCGGAAAGTATTTCTGGTTGGCCTTCATGGTCAGGATCAGGCATTCCTGCGGCACGCCGAGAAATTCCAGATCAAAGCAGCCGATCAGCACATTGGGCCGTTCCACCAGCGCGGTGACTTCGTCCAGCAGCGCGTCATCTTCCACCGGCTGCACCCCGCCGCCGATTTTTGCTGCCGCGTCATGAAGCTGGCGCACGATGTCGGCACGGCGCTTCTCGAAACTGGCAATGACCGCACCCTCGTTTTCCATTTGCACCGCATAGCTGTCTGCATCGCGGATCTGAACTGGATTAACGGCGGCTTCGAAGCGGTGGCCCTGGGTGGTGCGTCCGGCATTCAGTCCGAGAGCGCTCAACGGCACAATTTCGCTGCCGTGCAAGGCCACCAGGCCGTGCACCGGACGCACGAAATTAACCGTGCTCCAGCCGTCCGCCAGCTGATAAGTCATGACCTTGGGAATCGGCAGCTTGGTCAGTGCCTCGTCCAGCGCCTTTTGCAGCCCCTCGGCCAGCGTTGCGCCCTTGGCTACACTGTCAAAAAACAGCGCCTCGCTTTTGCCTTCACCGGCGCGATTGAGGCCCGGTACAACCGATTCATCCAGCCCCAGCGCGGCAAGTCGTTTCAACAGTGCAGGCGTGGCCTGCCCTTTGGCGTCCAGCCCCACGCTCACTGGCATCAGCTTGTGGGATACCGGCTTATCCGCTGCCTGGGCGGCAACGCCCGCAACATGTACCGCCAGGCGGCGCGGCGAAGCAAAAGACAGCGCGGCGGCGTCAGCCGGGGCCAGTCCCTGTGTTCTGAGGGAATCCGCGATTGAGGCGGCAAATGCCTCGCCCAGTTTTTTCAGCGCCTTGGGCGGCAGTTCTTCGACAAATAATTCCAGGAGAAGATTGTTTATGTTCATGCTGCCTTCTCCGCCAGTTTTGCCAGTACTTCATCCGCCCATTCTCTTGGCGCCATCGGAAACCCAAGCCTTGCGCGGCTATCCAGATAGCTCTGGGCAACGCTCTTGGCCAGGTTGCGGATGCGGCCGATGTAGGCGGCGCGCTCGGTCACCGAAATGGCGCCGCGCGCATCCAGCAAGTTGAAGGTGTGTCCGGTTTTCAATACCTGTTCGTAGGCGGGTAATGCCAACTGGTGTTCCATCAGGTGTTTCGCCTGCTTCTCGTGGGCATTGAAGGCGGTAAGCAGGAATTCCACGTCGCTATGCTCGAAGTTGTAGGTGGATTGTTCCACCTCGTTCTGGTGGTAGACATCGCGGTAAGTGAGCCCTTGCGTCCAGGTCAGGTCGAATACGTTCTCGACACCCTGCAGGTACATCGCCAGCCGCTCCAGGCCGTAGGTGATCTCGCCGGTGATCGGCTTGCAGTCGATGCCACCGACCTGCTGGAAATAAGTAAACTGGGTCACTTCCATGCCGTTCAGCCAGACTTCCCAGCCCAGCCCCCAGGCGCCCAGAGTCGGGTTTTCCCAGTCATCCTCGACGAAGCGGATGTCGTTCTTCTTCAAATCGAAGCCCAGCGCTTCCAGCGAGCCAAGATACAGTTCCAGGATGTTTTCCGGCGCCGGTTTCAGGACCACCTGGAACTGGTAGTAATGCTGCAGGCGGTTGGGGTTGTCGCCATAGCGGCCGTCCTTGGGGCGGCGCGAGGGTTGCACGTAGGCGGCCTTCCAGGGCTCGGGCCCGATGGCGCGCAGGAAAGTGGCCGTATGGCTGGTGCCCGCGCCCACTTCCATGTCGTAGGGCTGGAGCAGGGCGCAACCGCGTTCGGCCCAGTAGCGCTGGAGCGTGAGAATTATGTCCTGGAAAGTCAGCATGTAAGGAAGCAGATGGAAGAAAAGTGCTGATTTTACTGTATTTCAGGGGTGCGGGGAAATGCCCGCTGAAGCTTGTGTGAGGGGTGGGAAAGTAATGGGTGATGCAGAAAAATCAAAAAGACGGGCGGCATCTTCTGGGCGAGGGTGCTGTGCTACATAGCCATACCGCATTGGTTTTCGAAAATTGACGGTGAAAAACAAGTTTCGCCCGGCCAGCCGCCGCAATTGCCATCGCGCAACGTAGTACGTGTAGCCACGCTCGGCGGCAAGTGGGCTGTGTCGAAGTTTTTTACATTCAGGCAAGGTAAGGCAAAAAGAAGATGGCATGCCTAATTGATTATTATATTAATTTAATTTGTGGAACAGTTTGTGCTTTGTTTGAAATAAGTCCTAATTGAGCCGGATTCCGGCGCCTACAAAACTTGTTCGAGGAGTGCACCATGAAAACAAGACGAATTTCCAAAACCCTGCTGGTTTCCGCCGTGTTGCTGGCACTTGCCGCGCCGGCCCAGGCGGTGCCGTTCAGTGCGAATCCGCTAGATGTCCTTGGCCCGTTGAATGGAGGCTCGGTGACTCATGCGGTCACTTCGCCAGGAGCCTCGGCGAGCGGAGGTGCTACCCTTACCTTCGATTTGCTGGGCTATCTAACGGTTGATGGGATTAATTGTTGCACGGACACATTTAGCCTTACCGTAAATGGCATTCCCCTGTTTAGCGGTGGATTTAATATGGGGGGGGGCGGGAGTAATTTCATTAACTACATCGACCCTGGTGTCACCATTGTGTCATCCCAATCCTTTGGCATTGGGCAAGGCGGTCTGACGCAATTCAGTGTGGCGCACACGCTGCTTTCCGGTGCCAACACCTATGTCTTTGACTACGGCACGATGCAAGGACTCGGCGACGAAGGATGGGGACTGCGTTCCGTAGCCATTACGGCAGATGTCGGTGTCAATGGAGGCCAGATTCCCGAACCCGCTTCGCTCGCGCTGCTCGGTATTGGCCTGGCAGGTTTGGCCGCGATACGCCGTCGCAAGGCCTGAGCGCGTACTGTCGGCATTTTTTTCCCTTTACGGCGGCCACGAGCCGCCGTTTTTATTGGGGCGTCCGGCAGCCCGCGTAAGGCCCAATCACCGAAGGGCATTGCGTCGAATGTGAATTGTCGTTGCAGCGGCCTGGTTTAACCCCAGGCGCGAGAGAAAACTTCGTCTAACGCGGCAATGACGGCATCGCCATCATCAACCAGAGAACCAACTCTCGCGCCTAGCGTTTCAACCGCAACAGATGTGATCTCCAGTGGATCGAGGATCACCCTGACACCTTCAATCGTAAAAACCGGATTAACAGTTGAAGTTGGGAGGTTAATGTCCTTCCAGAACGGCCCTGTCGCAACAAGTGGCACGACAATTCTGCGCCGATGCTTGTTGTAGAACGATGACTGAACGATCACCACATAAGGAATAGCGGCACGATTTTTACCCATATTTCGATGGATATCGAACTGCGTCATAGGGTCGAGTGGTCATCGGAAAAAGACCCATGAGCAGAGCGAAATTGATTCCACGCTTCTGAAATCGAATCTCCAAGCTGTTGCTTGGAAAGTCTGGCGTTGTTTTGCCGCTCCACGAATTCAGCGAGAAGGCCATCGACAGTTGCCGACAGATTGCTCGTGAAATTGCGTGCCTGCTGAACGTTCTCTTCATTCAGCAACAGATTGAATGGTCGTTTCTGATGTTGATGATTAGTGTTTGGTTTCATTAAGACACCTCCTGTGCGCATTGTATGCGCATTGAGCCAAGAAAGGAACGTGGCCCGCGCAATGCCCTTAGGTTATTGCGCTATGCGGGAATTGCATTTCCGGGGCGCCGGAAATGGGGCGGAGAGCCCGCCCCATTGGATTGAACCTAGAACAGCGGACGTTTGATGGTGAATGCGCCGCGTAGTTGGCCCAGCGTGTAGCCGGTCGCCTTGTCATGCGGGAACTCTGCCGCCAGCGTGTCCTTGGCCGGTTGGGCTCGAACTTCGTCGGTGCCGTGGCACTTGAGGCAGACATCCTGCAGCGGGATGGCTTTCATGTAGCGGAAATATTTGCCTTGCGGCTCGGTCACGATTTCAGCGAAATCCATGTTGGCCGGGTTTTCCTTCTCCAGTCGCTTGTCGAAATCCGCCAGTACTTTCTGCTCCCAGGCGTCGGGCGTGCCGAGCAGCGGATTGCGAACTTTCAGCGATACGCGGCTCACCTGCCAGCCGTTCTTGCGCGAGGCTTCGGAGGCGATGGCAGGGGCAATGTCACGACATACCTTGATGGCGGAGCCCGGGCCGTTGGCTTCCATTTCCTTTTTCAGTTCGCCGCCGAGCTGAGTGGCAAACTCTTTCACCACCTTGCGGGCTTCGTCCTGATATTTGGCCATGTCGTCGGCCATGACTGGAAAGGCGATGGAAGTGGAAAATGCTGCTGCAACCAGATAACGCAATTTCATGTTGTCGCTCCTTGGGTTCGGTTATGCGTACCGCGCCAATGATGCCTGTCGGTAAAGATCGGTCCGGAAATAAACCTGGAAAACTCAGTTCGATAACCACGGAGGGCACGGAGAAAGGCAGTTTGCGGTGATTTATGGCCTCACCCAAGGGGTGAATGCCAAACATCATGCAATCTATTGTTTTTACTCCGTGTTCTCCGTGAACTCCGTGGTTAACTGCTTTTTACTAGGATAAATGATCTTTCGATCACGGTTCATTGTATTTGCGTTTGGCTGGATAGGGAAGTCTGACTCAGCTTTTCGCGTGGCTCGCCATGAGCGCATGCTTGGCCGTGTGCTTCAGTTTTTTGAGCGCAGCTTCGCGCCGTGAGGCGGAAGCGCGGTCGGCGTGGGGCTCGGTATAAACCAGCCGTACCGGCAGGCGGGAGCGGGTGTATTTGGACGCTGTGCCATCGTTATGCGCGGCGAGGCGCTTGTCCAGATCATTGGTGATGCCGGTGTATAGCGTGCCGTCGGCGCATTCCAGCAGGTAGCAGAACCAGCTCAATGCCTGAACCGCCAGGTCGCGACGAGAAGCAAGGCCATCAGCAGCAGCGCGGGCAGGTTGCCGAAGCGGACGAAAGGGGTGCTGCCCTGGAAGGCTTGCGCTTGAACTTCCAGAATCGTGGTGGTAAAAACAGGGGCCTGTTTTTCAACAATTCCGCGCGGGTTGATGATGGCCGTTACGCCGGTATTGGTGGCGCGCAGCATGGTGCGCCCGCTTTCAAGTGCGCGCATCTGTGCAATCTGCAAATGTTGCCAGGGGCCGATGGAGTGCCCGAACCAGGCATCGTTGGTGAGGTTGGCCAGCATGGTGGCCTGTGGCAGCTGGCGGATGATTTCTTCACCAAAAACGTCTTCATAACAGATGTCCACTGCCAGTTTCAGCCCGGCAACGGACATCGGCTGTTGCACTGTGGCGCCGCGTGAAAAGTCGGAAAGTGGAATGTGCAGGATATTCAGCACCCAGTCGAGCAGGGGGCGCAGCGGCAGGAATTCGCCAAAGGGAACCAGATGCGATTTGCGGTAAATTTGCGCCGGCGAAGTTCCCAGGCTGAATGCGCTGTTGAAATATTCGGCGGGCGAGTCTTCTTCTGGAACGCCGAATACCACGTCGCCGCCGCGCTGCTGCGCCAAAGTCTTCAGCTGTTCGAGATAGAGCGGGGGTACATCGTCGAGAAACATGGGCAAGGCGGTTTCCGGCATGATGATCAGTTGGCCACGGCTCTCGGCCGCCAGGCGGGCATACGTGTCCAGCGTAGCGCGCGCCTTTTCCGGGCGCCATTTCATATCCTGTTCAATGTTGCCTTGCAGCAGTGAAACGGCCACTGGTGCGCCGACCGGTTCAACCCACTGTGCCTGGCTGAGCGCCCAGCCGGCGCAAGGCACGAGGATGAGTGCGGCGGCGGCCCGGCGGCGCTGATTTCCTGTGACGAGACAAGTCAGCGCCCCAGCGCAGATGGCGGTCGCCAGCGAAACGCCATAAACCCCGAGCAGCGGGGCGAAGCCGGACAATACGCTGGCTGGAACCTGTGAATACCCCATTGCCAGCCAGGGAAAGCCGGTCAGGGCCCAGCCTCGCGACCATTCGCTCAATGCCCACAGGGCTGGAATCAGCACCATCAGTCGCAGCGGGGTCGGCGCAGATTTGAAACGCCCCTGCAGCATGCCAACCAGTGCAGGGAAGATAGCCAGAAATGCGCAGAACAGCGTGGTGGTTGCCACCCCTGCAGCAAATGGCATGCCGCCAAAATCATGCAGGCTGACATAAATCCAGCTCACCCCGGTGCCGAAAAATCCCAGGCCGAAAGTAAAGCCTTCGAGGGCGGCCTGCCTTGCGCTGGTGGCTTTGTGCCACAGCAAAAAAAGCCCGGCCAGGGCCAGCATGGGCAGCGGAAACCAGTAGAAAGGCGCGAAGCCAAGCACCGCCAGCGCGCCCAGGGCTGGCGCGAGGATAAAAGTCAGCAGCGGGCGCAGCGCCTGGGGCGCAACCATATTTCTCACGGAAAAGGCTTATTCCGGCAGCGTTTTTTCGCTGGCGAAAAGCTGGGTGATCTGTTCGCGCTCTCGCACCAGGTGACTCTGGTCGCCATCGACCATCACTTCCGCAGCGCGGGGGCGGGTGTTGTAATTGGAGCTCATGCTCATGCCGTAGGCGCCGGCTGACATGATCGCCAGCAGGTCGCCTTCGGCCAGTGCCAGGCTGCGGTCATGGCCGAGGAAGTCGCCACTTTCGCACACCGGGCCGACGATTTCATAGCTTTGCGCCGTGCCCGTGGCTGACTTGACCGGCCGGATGGCGTGGTAGGCGTCATACAGGGCGGGACGGGCGAGGTCGTTCATGGCGGCATCGACGATGGCAAAGTTCTTGGTTTCGCCGTGCTTCAGGTACTCCACCCGGGTGAGCAGCAAACCGGCGTTGCCGACCAGGGCGCGACCGGGTTCGATGATGATCTTGTGGCTGTGGTTGCCAAGCCGGGCCAGTAGGGTTTTTGCGTATTCCTCCGGCGATGGCGGGGTTTCGTCCTGGTAACGAATGCCTACTCCGCCGCCAAGGTCCAGGTGGTGCAGGGGTATGCCGTCCTGCTGGAGGCGATCGACGAGATCCAGTATTTTGTCGAGCGCATCGGCAAAAGGCGTGACTTCGGTGATTTGCGAGCCGATATGGCAGTCGATTCCCTGGATGGAAATATGGGGCAAAGTACTTGCCAGCCGGTAAAGGCGCGGCGCGTCCTGATAAGCGACGCCGAACTTGTTGCCTTTGAGGCCGGTGGAAATATAGGGGTGGGTCTTGGGGTCGACGTCAGGGTTGACGCGCAGGCTCACCGGCGCGGATTTTCCCATGCTGCCTGCGACCTGGTTGAGTCGCAGCAGTTCGCTTTCCGATTCAACGTTGAAGCACAGAATGCCGGCTTCGAGTGCCAGGCGCATTTCGTCAGCGCGCTTGCCCACGCCGGAAAATACCACTTTCCCAGGGTTGCCGCCGGCTGCCAGCACCCGTTGCAATTCGCCGCCGGACACAATATCGAAGCCCGCACCGAGGCGAGCGAACAGATTGAGAATGGCAAGATTGGGGTTGGCCTTGACGGCATAGCACACCAGGTGCTCCCGCTTAGAGAGCGCGCTGTCGAAGGCCCGGTAGGCCTGGGTCAGCGCGGCTCGCGAATAGACATAGCAGGGGGTGCCGAAGGTGGTGGCGATGTGGTGCAGGGGGACGGATTCGGCGTGCAGTTCGCCATTGTTATGTTGAAAAATGCTCATTTTTGGTCCTGTTGCGGAGCTGCGGGGGGAGGCGGCAGGTAAAGCGGGCCCTTATGGCCGCAGCTGGCGAGCAGCAAGCCGCACAGAACTAGCATCAAAACAGGCCGCATAGTATTCTTCCTCATTAATTCAGCGCGAAATCTTAACATAACGGTACCACTCATGACCTCAAGCGAATTCAACCTGTTGGTGGAAACCACTCTGGCTCAAATCGAACAGGCCGTCGAAACGAGTGGCGCGGATATTGATTTTGAAACCACCGCCGGCATTCTCGAACTGGAATTCGATAACGGCAGCAAAATCATCATCAATCGCCAGAGCGCTACTCAGGAACTGTGGGTGGCGGCAAAGTCCGGGGGCTATCACTACCTGTGGAAGGACGGCGCCTGGCGCAACACGCGTGACGGCAGCGAACTGTTTGCTTCCCTGAGCCGCTATGTGAGCGAGCAGGCGGGGGAAATGCTGGAGCTGAAGCCCTAAACATATGTCTGCTTTTCCCGGCTCGAATAATCCTCAGGTCGATTTCCAGAACAAGACCTTTCTGGTGATCGATGACATCATTGGCGTGCGCGCCTCGATGCGCATCACCATCACCACTTTCGGCGGCGTCAAGGTCGACATGGCCGCCAATGCAGCGGATGCGATCAGCAAGATCGAACATCGCGACTACGACATTATTCTTTGCGACTATGCGCTCGGCGAAGCCAAGGATGGGCAGCAGTTGCTGGAAGAGCTAAAACGGCGGCGCCTGATCCGGAATTCCACCATTTTCCTGATGGTGACCGCTGAGCGTGGCTACGAGAAAGTGGTCAGTGCAGTCGAGCTGACGCCGGATGATTATCTGATCAAGCCTTTCAGTGGCGAGGTGTTGCGCTCCCGGCTCGAGCGTCTGGCACAAAAAAAAGCCTTTCTGGCGCCGATTTACGAGTTGATGGAAAGTCAGGAAATTCGCAAGGCGGTGCAAAAATGTGACCAGCGCTTGCAGGCTGCCGGCCCTTATCTGCTCGACGTGCTGAGGCTCAAGGGCGAGTTGCTGCTGATGATTTCGGAATTCACGCGTGCTAATCAGGTCTATGAGCACATCCTGGCCATGCGCGAAATTCCCTGGGCCAGGATGGGGCTGTCCCAGGCGCAGTATTATCTGGAAAACTACGCAGCGGCAGCAGAAGGCTTTAAGCAGATTGTCGCTGAGCATCCCAATTATCTCTCCGCATATGACTGGCTGGCCAAGGCATGTACTGCTCTGGGCGACGAAACTGCAGCGCAACGGGTGCTGATGGACGGGGTGGCCCGATCGCCACGGACTTTGCAGCGACAGAAAGACCTGGGTGAAACCGCTTACCACAACGAGGATCTGGACACAGCGCAGGGCGCATTCGAAGCCGTACTGGAATTCGGCAAGTATTCATCTTTCACCGAACCCGAGGATTTTGCCAACCTGAGCCGCACTTTTCTTGACAAGGGGGAGTACAGCCAGGCACTGACGGTCATGGGCAATGCCCGCAAGGTATTTGAAAATTCGCCCCAGGTGCGGCTGCATGCCGCCGTGATGGACAGCATGATTCAGGACAAGGCGGGTAACAAGGAGGCTGCTGAGCGTGCTTTCGGTGAGGCGCGCCAGATGTTCGATACGGTGGGCGGAAAAGCGGAATCCCTGGCGCTGGATATGGTGCGCGCCTGTTTCCAGCATGGCGACCAGACTGCCGGTGAAAAAATCACCCAGGATCTGGTCAAGAACAATCATGGCAACCCGATCGTGCTGAAACGCACCGAACAGATGTTCCAGCGCATTGGCATGCATGAACAGGGCAAGGAACTGATTCACACTTCTTCGCGCGAAGTGATCGCGCTCAACAACCGCGCCGTGAAACTGGCGCAGGCCGGCGATCTGAAAGGCTCGGTTGAGCTGTTGATGCAGGCAGCCGATCAGCTCAAGGCGAATAACGTGGTGGTGCTCAATGCGGCCCACGCAATCCTGACTTACCTGGGACAAACCGGCTGGGACGAGCGCTTGGCCAGTACCGTGCGGGAATACCTGGATGCGGTGAAACAGCGCGATCCCCAGCACAAGAAATATCTCACCCTGACTGCGATTTACAAGGACCTTGCAATCAAGTTCGGGGTCAGGAAGTGAGCGCCCCGGAAGATTCGCCAGAGCCATTGATGACACTCGATTTCGGCTCTTTATTTGCCTCCAGCATCCATGAAATCAAGAATCAGCTGTTCCTGCTTCTCAACGCGGTTGAAACGGTTAGCCAGGAAGCCTGGGTCAGGGAACACGCCTCCGCACAGACGGCGCTGCGTCGGCTCGATCAGGGCGGGGCGCAGATCAGTCAGCGGCTGAGCCGCCTGCTGGGGCTGTATCGCATCGCCCAGGGACATTACCAGCTGGATATTGCCTACCATGAAGCGGCTGAATTGCTGCACGAAGTTGTGCTCGAGATCAAGCCTTTGCTGGCCGAGCAGAACGCACCAGCGCTGATCGTGACAGGGGGCGAGGCGCTGTATGGGTTCTTCGATCGTGAAATTGTGCGCGGCATCCTGTTGAACGCCATCCACAATGCCTTGCGCTTTAGTAAAGGAAACATCCGTCTCAGCGCATCCCAGGAGGACGGTTACCTATGCTTCCGGGTAGAAGATGATGGCCCCGGTTTTAAGCCCGGGATGTTGTCTGCGGGGGCTGATCAGGCAAAACTTGATCTGCAGGGAGGCGGGACAGGGCTGGGCTTGTATTTTTCTGCTACCACCGCAGCGTTGCACCACAATCAGGGGAAAAAAGGTTTTGTGGTTTTGCAGAACGGCGGCGCACTGAATGGCGCCGTGTTTGCCTTGAATCTGCCGTGACCGTTTTCCGCTCTCCTGCCACTCTCCGTGAGAGAGCGGGATCTTGGCCCGCTTCGCGAGTCAGGCTTATAACAGCGTGAAGAACTTCAGGAACGGCCCGGCCAGCTGCGGCGTGCGGATCATTTTTCGATAATCGCCATTCCTGAAATGCAGTTGCCCGCTGGCGACTGCCACGCCCAGGCCTGCGATGCCGAGACCTTCTTTTTTCCACTTGGCCCATTGTTCTGGCGCCGCGCGTAGATCCCAGTTGGCAACAGGACTGCTGGTCGCGTTGAAAAGGCCGGCTTGTTCGATCTTGCCATTTCTCACCTCCAGCGTCACGACCGGATTGATTTCGTTGATGAAGCCGAATGCAATAATCGAGTCGAAGTGAGCCGCTGCGAGCGGGTCGACCATGTCATTGGTGTCATTCCAGCGGTGCGCAAAGCGCTCTGCCCATTCCTGAGAAAAAATGTTTTCCATGAAGTTCGCCGGTTTATCCAAGTAATTTTCTGGCTCTTTGTATGGCAAGCCTGACCTGTTGCGGTGCCGTACCGCCGATGTGGTTACGGCTATTGAGCGATCCTTCCAGCGTCAGGACGCCAAAGATATCTTCAGCGATCAGGGGCGAGAATTCGCACAGCTGCGCTAGCGTGAGTTCGCTCAGGTCGCATTTCCGGCCTTCCGCATAACGCACTGCACGGGCCACTGCTTCATGAGCGTCGCGGAAGGGCAGCCCTTTTTTCACCAGGTAGTCAGCCAGATCGGTGGCCGTGGCATATCCCTGGAAGGCGGCCTGGCGCATGGCCTCCTTGTTGACCGTGATGCCGGCGATCATGTCGGCGTAGATGCGCAGGGTGGCGGTGAGGGTATCCGCCGTGTCGAACAGCGGTTCCTTGTCTTCCTGGTTGTCCTTGTTGTAGGCCAGGGGCTGGGATTTCATCAGGGTCAGCAGCGCGACCAGGTGGCCGTTGACACGACCGGTCTTGCCGCGCACCAGCTCCGGGACGTCCGGATTTTTTTTCTGCGGCATGATGCTGGAGCCGGTACAGAAACGGTCTGCAATGTCGATGAAACCGAAGCGCGGGCTCATCCACAGGATCAGCTCCTCGGACAGGCGCGAGAGATGGGTCATGATCAGCGCGGCAGCGGCGGTGAATTCAATGGCAAAGTCCCGGTCTGAAACCGCATCCAGCGAGTTCTCGCAGACCCCGTCAAAGCCTAGTTCGCGAGCAACCATTTCGCGATCGATCGGGTAGCTGGTGCCGGCCAGTGCGGCTGCGCCCAGCGGCAGGCGGTTGACCCGCTTCCGGCAATCGACAAGGCGCTCGCCGTCGCGCTTGAGCATTTCAAAATAGGCCATGAGGTGATGGCCGAAAGAGACCGGCTGGGCAACCTGCAGATGGGTGAAGCCGGGCATCACGGTATCGGCGTGCTGCTCAGCCAGATCCAGCAGGGCAATTTGCAGATTCCGGATCAGGCCGTACAGGGCGTCAATCTCGTTGCGCAGCCACAGGCGAACATCGGTGGCGACCTGGTCATTGCGTGAGCGGGCAGTGTGCAGGCGCTTGCCGGCATCTCCAACCAGTGCGGTAAGGCGCTTTTCAATGTTAAGGTGAACGTCTTCTGCATCAAGCGACCAGACAAACTTCCCGGAACGAATTTCTTCCTGGATTTGCTGCAAGCCCTTGCGGATGGATGAAAGGTCGTCTATGTTCAGGATGCCGACGGCATGAAGCATGCCGGCATGGGCGAGCGAGCCCTGGATGTCGAACTCGGCCAGGCGGCGATCGAAGTCCACTGACGCAGTGTAGCGCTTGACCAGCTCCGAAACGGGTTCGTTGAAGCGGCCGGACCATGCCTGGGCAGCAGGCGGGCTTTTATCTTGCATCGTGTCGGGGTCTTATTCAGAATTGGAAAAATGGCAAGTATAAATCAAAATCAGCGACCCTCGGGGGCCCTGCCCAACTTTTGCAATCTGGGCGTGAGCTTGCGCATTTTGCTCTTCGTGAATGGCATGAGCCTGGTCGCGGCTGGTCTGAAATCGTCCAGCTGGGCGTTGTTATGGCAGGAGTTGATGGGGATTTCTGCGCTGGTGCAGCCGGTGCTGCTGTTGAGCCTGTTGTTGCTGTGCGCCGGGCGTAAGCTGCTGGAGCGGGTGTCTTATTCGGGCGGCATAGCGCTGGTGCTGTTGCTGGAAGAATTGCTGGCCACGCTGGCCTATTTTCTGGGGCGCGAGTTGCTGGGCGATGAAGAAGTTTTTCAGTTGTATCGCTATTGGATGTTCACATTTTTAATGACTGCGGCGTTGCTGGCTTACTTCGATTTGCGCAGCCGCGCGCTTTCACCGGCTTTGAGCGAGGCCAGGTTGCAGGCGCTACAGGCACGCATCCGGCCGCACTTTCTGTTCAATAGCATCAACGCGGTGCTGAGCCTGATTCGCAGCAATCCGAAAGCTGCGGAAAATGCATTGGAAGACATGGCCGACCTGTTCCGTGTGCTTATGGCGGATAACCGCGATCTGGTCAGTCTGGAACAGGAGGTGGCTTTGAGTCGCCAGTACCTCGGGCTTGAACAGCTGCGACTGGGGGAGCGTTTGCGAGTGATGTGGCACACGGAAAAGATGCCCCAGGATGCGCTGATTCCTCCTCTGGTTTTACAGCCCTTGCTGGAAAACGCCGTATATCACGGGATTGAGCCTTCCATTGAGCCGGGCGAGATTTGTGTCAATATCTACAGTAGTCGCAATCAGGTGCACCTGGTACTGCGCAACCCCTATCGCAACGAAGGGAATCACCATAGCGGCAACAAAATGGCTCTCGGAAATATACGCGAAAGACTGGCTCTGCATTTTGATGTCGAAGCAAGCCTGACGACGCAAATTAGCGATAGCGCCTATCAGGTGCATATCGTGATCCCTTATATGAAGTCGTGAAGGATGACAGGCCCCATCAAAATACTGATTGTGGACGACGAAGCACCGGCACGTAATCGACTGCGTGAGGTGCTGGAAGATTGTGCGGACAATCTGCCGGTAATTGCAGCAGGTGACGCGGCATCCGGGCGGGAGGCGCTTGACTGGCTGGTGCGCAACACGGTTGACGTGGTCTTGCTAGATATCCGCATGCCGGAAATGGATGGAATTGAGTTGGCGCGACACATGCAAAAACTGAAAAATCCCCCCGCAGTCATTTTTTGCACCGCATTTGATCAGCATGCCATTGAGGCGTTTGAGGTCAATGCCATCGATTACCTGCTCAAGCCGGTGCGCCGAGAGCGCTTGCTTCTGGCGCTGAAGAAGGCGCATGTGTATTCACGGTTTCAGTTGAAAGCCCTGTCTCCCCAGCCAAGAACACATCTTAGTGTGGCGGTGGGGGGAAAGATCATGCTGGTGCCAGTGGTGGATATTGTATTTCTGCGAGCGGAACAGAAGTACGTGACGGTAAGAACCCTGATGCATGAATACCTGACGGAAGAGTCCCTGACGCATCTGGAGCAGGAGTTTGGAGAACATTTCGTGCGCATACATCGCAATTGCATCGTGGCGCGTGATTTTATTGCCGGATTTGAACGTCAGCAGCACGGTGGCGAGGATGAAACAGGGGGCTTCGCCTGGGCGGTCCTGCTGCGCGGTCTGGAGGAAAAGCTGCCGATCAGCCGCCGCCATCGACATGTAGTCAAGGAAACGGCGGGCGACTGAATATTCCTGAAGTAAAATGCGATTGATGTTGACATGTGGCTCAAAAAAATAGAAAATGGCGCGCTTCGTTAACGGAGGGGTTCCCGAGCGGTCAAAGGGATCAGACTGTAAATCTGACGGCTCTGCCTTCGAAGGTTCGAATCCTTCCCCCTCCACCAAGAATTTGTGGGTGTAAAAGCGGCGTGAAAAGCGCCGTTTTTAGTCGGTACAAAGTAATTTAAGTGCGGGTGTAGCTCAATGGTAGAGCAGAAGTTTTCCAAACTTACGACGAGGGTTCGATTCCCTTCACCCGCTCCAAATAGAAGCCCATGTAGCTCAGTGGTAGAGCACTCCCTTGGTAAGGGAGAGGTCGACAGTCCGATTCTGTCCATGGGCACCAAATTAATTTCGCGCTAGAGAGGACGACTAGATCATGGCAAAAGGCAAGTTTGAGCGTACCAAACCGCACGTAAACGTGGGCACGATTGGTCACGTGGATCATGGCAAGACGACTTTGACGGCGGCGATCACGACGATTTTGTCGAAGAAATTTGGTGGTGAAGCCAAAGGCTACGACCAGATTGATTCCGCCCCTGAAGAAAAGGCGCGCGGCATCACCATCAACACCGCCCACGTGGAATACGAAACGCAAGCGCGTCACTATGCCCACGTTGACTGCCCGGGCCACGCCGACTACGTCAAGAACATGATTACCGGTGCGGCACAGATGGACGGCGCAGTGCTGGTGGTATCTGCTGCAGACGGCCCCATGCCCCAGACCCGCGAGCACATCCTGCTGGCCCGTCAGGTAGGCGTGCCATACATCATCGTCTACATGAACAAAGCAGACATGGTGGATGATCCCGAACTGCTCGAGCTGGTCGAAATGGAAATTCGCGAACTGCTCTCCAAATACGACTTCCCGGGCGACGACACACCGATCATCATCGGTTCTGCCCTGAAAGCCCTCGAAGGCGACCAGAGCGACATCGGTGAGCCCTCCATCTTCAAGCTGGCAGAAGCCCTCGACACCTACATCCCGCAACCTGAACGCGCCATTGACGGCACCTTCCTGATGCCAGTAGAAGACGTCTTCTCCATCTCCGGTCGCGGAACTGTAGTGACAGGCCGTATCGAACGCGGCATCGTCAAGGTCGGAGAAGAAGTTGAGATCGTCGGCATCAAGCCCACCATCAAAACGACCTGCACCGGCGTTGAAATGTTCCGCAAACTGCTCGATCAGGGTCAGGCCGGCGACAACGTTGGCGTACTGCTGCGTGGCACCAAGCGTGAAGAAGTCGAGCGCGGCCAGGTATTGGCCAAGCCAGGCTCCATCACCCCGCACACCAAGTTTGCGGCAGAGATCTACGTGCTGTCCAAAGATGAAGGTGGTCGTCACACTCCATTCTTCCAGGGCTACCGTCCACAGTTCTACTTCCGCACCACCGACGTAACCGGTGCAATCGAACTGCCGGCCGGCACAGAAATGGTCATGCCGGGTGACAACATCTCGATCAACGTTGCGCTGATTCAGCCGATCGCCATGGAAGAAGGCCTGCGCTTCGCGATTCGCGAAGGTGGTCGTACCGTCGGCGCCGGTGTCGTGGCCAAGGTTATCGAGTAATTTAAACGAAGCAATCAGCCGTCAGCAATCAGCCGTCAGGAAAATCTGACATGGCTGAGAACTGAGGGATGAGGGCTACAGCTTAATACAGGCCAGTAGCTCAATTGGCAGAGTATCGGTCTCCAAAACCGAGGGTTGGGGGTTCGAGGCCCTCCTGGCCTGCCATTCACAGCCGGCAATGCGGGTGTGGTAAATGTTCCGCTTTGCAGTGGCTATATAAATACACATGACAACAACAGACAAGATCAAGTTGGGCCTGGCGTTTCTGCTGCTGATGGCAGGGGTGGCCGGCTTTTACTATTTAGGCAATCAGGCCACCGTAATCCGGGTGCTTGCGGTACTTGCGGGCGTGGCTGCTGCTGTGGCCGTTGCCTGGATGTCTCAGCCGGGCAAGCAGTTTTTTGCTTTCAGCAAAGAGTCCGTGGCCGAGACCCGCAGGGTGGTATGGCCAACCCGCAAGGAAACGATGCAGACAACAGGGGTGGTATTCCTGTTGGTGGTGGCGGTGGCCCTGTTTTTGTGGGTAGTAGATGCCAGCTTGATGTGGTTGGTGCAATTGCTGATGGGTCAGGGGGATTAATGTCGAAACGCTGGTATGTGATACACGCCTATTCGGGTTTCGAGAAGAGTGTGCAACGTGCATTGCTGGAGCGCATCGAGCGTGCTGGCATGCAGGACAAGTTCGGTGAAATTCTGGTGCCGCTGGAAGAAGTGGTCGAGATGAAGGGTGGGCAGAAATCCATCAGCGAGCGGAAATTCTTCCCGGGTTATGTGCTGGCCCAGATGGAAATGACGGATGAGTCCTGGCACCTGGTCAAGAGCACGCCAAAGGTGACCGGGTTCGTTGGTGGCAGCGGTAATAAGCCCACGCCGATTACGGACAAGGAAGTCGAAGCCATTCTGAGGCAGATCCAGGAAGGTGTGGAGAAGCCGAAGCCCAAGGTGTTGTTCGAGGTGGGTGAGGCGGTTCGCGTCACGGAAGGTCCGTTCAACGATTTCCACGGCAATGTGGAAGAAGTCAATTACGACAAGAACAAATTGCGTGTGTCGGTGCTGATTTTTGGTCGCGCCACCCCTGTCGAACTGGATTTTGGACAGGTCGAGAAAGCGTAAATATAAACAGGCAATTCGGCGCGCGGGGCTTCGAATTGCTTTAAAGAGCGTGCATCTTAAACAAGGTGTGCGTGCAATACGGGAAGGCTGACAACTTCAGGCGCGGTTCAAACGTGTCGGAAATCCCCGGTTTCCAGTTTGTTGGCCGTTAGACCCATACATAAGGAGTAGTTGAAGTGGCAAAGAAAATCATTGGCTACATCAAGCTGCAGGTTCCGGCCGGCAAAGCCAACCCCAGCCCCCCCATTGGCCCTGCGTTGGGTCAGCGCGGTCTGAATATCATGGAATTCTGCAAGGCATTCAATGCGGCGACACAGGGCGTTGAAGTCGGCCTGCCGATTCCCGTTGTGATCACTGCCTTCGCGGACAAGAGCTTCACCTTCATCATGAAGACCCCGCCCGCCAGCATTCTGATCAAGAAAGCATCTGGCGTGCAAAAGGGCAGCCCGCGTCCCCATACTGACAAGGTTGGCAAGCTGACGCGTGCCCAGGCAGAAGAAATCGCCAAGACCAAGATGCCGGATCTGACTGCGTCCGACATGGATGCCGCGGTGCGCACGATTGCTGGTAGCGCACGCAGCATGGGTATTGAAGTAGAAGGGGTGGTGTAATCATGGCAAAACTATCTAAAAGAATGAAAGCCATCAAGGGTTCCGTCGATCGCACCAAGCTTTACCCCTTGGCCGATGCGCTGATCCTGGTGAAGAAAAACGCAACCGCAAAATTCGACGAATCCGTTGATGTTGCCGTAAATCTGGGCATCGATGCGCGTAAATCTGATCAATTGGTGCGTGGTTCGGTTGTTCTCCCGCGTGGTACAGGCAAGAGCGTGCGTGTGGCGGTATTTGCGCAAGGCGACAATGCTAAAGCGGCTCAGGACGCAGGTGCGGATATTGTTGGCTTTGAAGATCTGGCCGCAGACGTCAAGGCAGGCAAGATGGACTTTGATGTTGTGATCGCGACGCCGGACGCCATGCGCGTGGTCGGTGCTCTGGGCCAGATTCTTGGTCCGCGTGGCCTGATGCCAAACCCAAAAGTCGGTACAGTGACGCCAAATGTGGCAGAGGCTGTCAAGAACGCCAAAGCGGGTCAGGTTCAGTACCGCACCGACAAGGGCGGTATCGTGCAATGCACAATCGGCCGCGCTTCCTTTGGCGAAGATGCGCTCAAGGAAAATCTGCTGGCACTGGTCGATGCACTGAACAAAGCCAAGCCGGCTGCATCGAAAGGCATCTACCTGAAGAGAATCGCCGTCTCCAGCACCATGGGGGCGGGTGTCCGCGTGGATCAGTCCACACTGGCAGCTTAAAAAATTGGGGAGGTCGGCGCTTGCGCCGGCCCTGGTCCAAGACCGTGGGGACAGAGAGCAAGACGTTCAATGTTTAATGGCCAGGCAGCAAGCGGGCCCCCTACGCAGACGGTGTAACCCAGAGAAAGAATACCAGGCTAAGCTCTGCAATGCAGAGTGGATCCAATGATGTTGAGCTTTAACAGGCAGAACACTGGAATTCTGATCAGGTCGCCGTAGGTGGCATGTGCCTAGTGTGCATGCTGTTTGTTGGCTTGATAGGAGGAAAGACTCGTGAGTCTCAATCTGGAAGATAAAAAAGCCGTCGTTGCCGAGGTTGCGGAACAGATTGCCAAGGCTCAGACCGTAGTGCTGGCTGAGTACAATGGTATTGAAGTGCCCAATTTGACCATTCTGCGCAGCAAAGCCCGTGAAGCGGGTGTGTATCTGCGCGTCGTGAAAAATACCCTCGTGCGTCGTGCTGTCGCAGATACTCAGTTCGCTCCTTTGGCTGAGCATATGACCGGTCCGCTGATCTATAGCATTTCAGCTGATCCAGTTGCTGCTGCCAAAGTGCTGAATGATTTTGCGAAAGGCAACGATAAGCTGGTACTGAAAGCGGGTTCTTACGCAGGCAAGGTGTTGGACAAGGCAGGTGTGCAAGCACTGGCTTCCATTCCGAGCCGTGATGAGCTGCTGTCGAAACTGTTGGGTGTAATGAAGGCGCCTGTATCCAGCTTTGCTGGTGCAATGGCTGCATTGGCCAAACAGCGCGAAACCGCTTGATCCGCGAAACCACGTAATCACTGTCAAAAGATTTGAATTAGGAGTATTGAAATGGCTGTTACTGCAGAAGACATTCTCGAAGCCGTAGGCGCGATGACTGTAATGGAACTGAATGACCTGGTTAAGGCATTTGAAGAAAAATTTGGCGTTTCTGCTGCTTCCATGGCTATGGCTGCACCTGGTGCAGGTGCGGGTGCGGCGGCGGCGGAAGAGAAGACTGAATTTGATGTCATCCTGACCGGCGCTGGCGAAAACAAAGTCAATACCATCAAGGTGGTTCGCACTATCACCGGCCTGGGCTTGAAAGAAGCCAAGGATCTGGTTGACGGCGCGCCTAAAGCTGTTAAGGAAGGTGTTTCCAAGGCTGATGCTGATGCCGTTGCCAAGCAGTTGATTGAAGCTGGCGCAACTTGCGAAGTCAAGTAAGCCGTAGTTGAAGTACGGGTTCAGGCTGGTGGGAAACCACCAGCCTTTTTCCGTTTTTTTTGTATCACCGTAGAAGCTAGAAGAAACGAGGTTGTCGTTCCGTCGTTTCTTCTATCCTCTGCAGCAGCAAGTACTCCATGGAGATCTCAATGAGCTACTCATTTACCGAGAAAAAACGCATTCGCAAAAGTTTCGCCAAACGCGTGAGCGTGCAGGAAGTTCCCTTCCTGCTGGCGACGCAGATCGATTCTTACGCCGGATTCCTGCAGGCAGAAGTGCCTGTGGCCGAGCGCAAGAATGACGGCCTGCAGGCGGCATTCAGCTCGGTTTTTCCGATTTCCAGCCATTCAGGCAATGCGCGCCTCGATTATGTCAGCTATGTTCTGGGTGAGCCGCCGTTTGACGTAAAAGAATGCCAGCAACGCGGCTTGACCTTCGCTGCTCCGTTGCGCGTCAAAGTACGCATGACCCTGATGGACAAGGAGGCTTCCAAGCCCACTGTCAAGGAAGTAAAAGAGCAGGAAGTCTACATGGGCGAAATTCCGCTCATGACCGATAACGGTTCGTTCGTGATCAATGGTACTGAGCGCGTTATTGTTTCCCAGTTGCACCGCTCTCCCGGTGTGTTCTTCGAACATGACCGCGGTAAGACGCATTCATCAGGCAAGCTGCTGTTCTCCGCAAGAGTTATTCCCTACCGTGGCTCATGGCTTGATTTCGAGTTCGATCCTAAGGATTACCTCTATTTCCGCGTTGACCGCCGTCGCAAAATGCCGGTGACGATTCTGCTCAAGGCGCTGGGATATAACCATGAACAGATCCTGAGCATGTTCTATGCAACTGACACCTTCCATCTAGGCAAGAAAGGTGTGCAGTTCGAGCTGGTGCCAGAACGTCTGCGCGGCGAAATCGCGCGTTTCGATATCACCGGCAAGGACGGTACAGTCATTGTTCCAAAGGACAAGCGCATTACCGTCAAACATATTCGTGAAATGGAGCAGGCCGGTATCAAGAAGGTTTACGTGCCAGAGGAGTTTATTCTCGGTCGCGTGCTGGGTGACAATGTGGTCGACAAGGAGAGCGGCGAGATCGTTGCTCAGGCCAATGACGAAATCAGTGAAGACCTTCTCGTTAAATTGAGCGAAGCCGGGGTCGCAAAG
Organism: uncultured Gammaproteobacteria bacterium; assembly: GCA_963741495.1. Taxonomy (GTDB): domain Bacteria; phylum Pseudomonadota; class Gammaproteobacteria; order Burkholderiales; family Sulfuricellaceae; genus Sulfurimicrobium. Next base: position 159,158 of record CAVUID010000017.1, on the reverse strand, counting down.
ATCAGCACCATTTACACCAATGACCTGGATCAGGGTGCATACATTTCCCAGACACTGCGTGTCGATGAGACGGCAGACCAACTGGCTGCGCGCGTAGCGATTTACCGCATGATGCGCCCAGGTGAGCCGCCGACTGAAGATGCTGTTCAGGCGCTGTTCGATGGCCTGTTCTTTAATGCGGACCGCTATGACCTGTCGAAGGTGGGCCGGATGAAATTCAATCGCCGCGCCTACCCCGAAAAGCGCGTCGAAAAGAGTGCCGAATGGATTAACCGTTTTCAGGACCGCGTCGGTCCGGTGGGCGCTGAGGGAGAGAGCATTCTCTCCAACGACGACATTCTCGCGACTATCATGATTTTGGTCGAGCTGCGTAATGGCCGCGGCGAGATCGATGACATCGATCACCTTGGCAACCGTCGTGTCCGCTCCGTGGGCGAACTGGTCGAGAACCAGTTCCGTGCCGGCCTGGTGCGCGTCGAGCGTGCAGTGAAAGAGCGCCTTTCCCAGGCCGAGTCCGATAACTTGATGCCGCATGACCTGATCAACGCCAAGCCGGTATCGGGTGCGATCAAGGAGTTTTTTGGCTCCAGCCAGTTGTCGCAGTTCATGGACCAGACCAATCCGCTGTCCGAGATCACCCACAAGCGCCGCGTTTCGGCGCTTGGTCCTGGCGGTCTGACGCGCGAACGCGCAGGCTTCGAGGTGCGTGACGTACATCCGACTCACTATGGTCGCGTGTGTCCGATTGAAACGCCGGAAGGCCCGAACATCGGTCTGATCAATTCTCTCGCGCTGTTTGCGCGCACCAACGAGTATGGCTTCCTGGAAACGCCTTATCGCAAGGTGAATGACGGTAAGGTGACGGACCAGATCGATTATCTTTCCGCTATTGAGGAAAGTCAGTATGTGATCGCCCAGGCCAACGCCAGTCTCGACAAGAAGGGCAAGCTGGTGGATGAACTGGTGTCCTGCCGTCATCACAACGAATTTGCCATGTCCACGCCGGACAAGGTGCAGTACATGGATGTGGCGCCGGCACAGATCGTGTCTGTCGCGGCCTCACTGATTCCATTCCTTGAACACGATGACGCCAACCGTGCATTGATGGGATCAAACATGCAACGCCAGGCAGTTCCCTGCCTGCGTGCAGAGAAGCCTTTTGTCGGTACTGGTATTGAACGCACCGTGGCGGTTGACTCCGGAACGACTGTGCAGGCACGTCGTGGCGGCATCGTGGATTACATTGACGCGAGCCGCATCGTGGTGCGTGTGCATGATGTCGAAGCCGTGGCAGGCGAGGTGGGTGTGGATATCTACAACCTTACCAAGTACACACGTTCCAACCAGAACACCAACATCAACCAGCGTCCGCTGGTCAAGGTGGGCGATGTCCTGCAGCGCGGCGACGTGATCGCCGACGGCGCCTCCACCGATATGGGTGAACTGGCGCTGGGCCAGAACATGTTCGTGGCGTTTATGCCATGGAACGGCTACAACTTCGAGGATTCGATCCTGATTTCCGAGCGCATGGTGGCTGAAGACCGCTACACCTCGATTCACATCGAAGAATTGAGCGTGGTGGCGCGTGATACCAAGCTGGGCGCAGAAGAGATTACCCGTGATATCTCCAATCTGTCAGAAGTGCAGTTGGGGCGTCTGGATGAGTCGGGTATTTGCTACATCGGTGCTGAGGTAGAAGCAGGAGACGTGCTGGTCGGTAAGGTAACCCCCAAGGGAGAAACCCAGCTTACGCCGGAAGAAAAACTGTTGCGTGCTATTTTCGGTGAAAAAGCTTCTGACGTTAAAGACACTTCACTGCGCCTGCCTTCCGGTATGTCCGGTACGGTGATTGACGTGCAGGTGTTTACCCGCGAAGGGATCGAGCGCGATAAACGTGCCCAGCAGATCATCGACGATGAGTTGAAGCGTTTCCGCCACGATCTGAATGATCAGATGCGTATTGTGGAAGAGGATGCTTTTGGCCGTATCGAGCGCCTGCTGATTGGCAAGACCGCCAACGGCGGCCCGGCAAAACTGGCCAAGGGCTCTGCTGTCAGCAAGGAGTATCTGGACAAGGTTGAGCGCCATAGCTGGTTCGATATCCGCTTGTCCGAAGAAGATGCGGCCCGCCAGCTTGAACAGCTGAAGGACAGCCTGGCACAGAAACGCGTTGAATTCGATGCCATGTTCGAAGAGAAAAAGAAAAAGCTTACCAGCGGCGATGAATTGCCTCCTGGTGTGCAGAAAATGGTCAAGGTCTATGTTGCGGTCAAACGTCGCTTGCAGCCAGGCGACAAGATGGCTGGTCGTCACGGTAACAAGGGTGTGATTTCCAAGATCGTTCCGATTGAAGACATGCCATTCATGGCCGATGGCACGCCGATGGATATCGTGCTCAACCCGCTGGGCGTGCCTTCGCGTATGAACGTGGGCCAGATTCTGGAAACCCACCTCGGCTGGGCCGCCAAGGGCCTCGGTAACCGTATCGGAGAGATGCTCGAAGCGCATGCCAAGGTTCAGGATGTACGCAAGTATCTTGACAAGATTTATAACAGCACCGGTAAACAGGAAGATATCGCCTCTTTCAGTGACAAAGAAGTACTTGAGCTGGCGAGCAACCTGAAATATGGCGTTCCTTTTGCGACGCCGGTATTTGACGGTGCCAGCGAGGAAGAAATCAAGGGCATGCTGGAACTGGCCGGCTTGCCGCGCAATGGTCAGGTGACATTGCATGATGGCCGCACTGGCGAAGCCTTTGAGCGTCAGGTGACAGTCGGTTACATGCACGTGCTGAAGCTGCACCACCTGGTTGATGACAAGATGCATGCCCGTTCCACCGGCCCGTATTCGCTGGTGACCCAGCAGCCGCTGGGCGGCAAGGCACAGTTTGGTGGCCAGCGCTTCGGTGAGATGGAGGTGTGGGCACTTGAGGCTTACGGCGCATCCTACGTTCTGCAGGAAATGCTGACTGTGAAGTCGGACGACGTAAGTGGACGTACTAAAGTCTATGAAAATATCGTCAAGGGCGAACACAAGATTGATGCCGGCATGCCGGAATCCTTCAACGTGTTGGTGAAGGAAATCCGTTCGCTCGGTATTGATATTGATCTGGAAAGATCCTAGTCAGCTACCAGCAACTATCCGTCAGGGCGAAGCAATTGTTGCCAACCCTGGCGGAGTGTCTGAAAAACGTTTGTATTTATAGATTTAAGCTGACAGCTGAAAGCTGATAGCAGAAAGCCAAAACCGGAGGTTTTCATGAAAGCATTGCTCGATTTGTTCAAACAGGTCACTCAGGAAGAAGAGTTTGACGCCATCAAGATTGGTCTCGCCTCTCCCGAGAAGATCCGTTCCTGGTCCTATGGTGAAGTGAAGAAGCCAGAGACCATCAACTACCGGACTTTCAAACCGGAGCGTGACGGCCTTTTCTGTGCCAAGATTTTCGGGCCAGTCAAGGATTACGAGTGCCTGTGCGGCAAATACAAGCGTCTCAAGCACCGTGGCGTGATCTGCGAGAAGTGCGGGGTTGAAGTGACCCTGTCCAAGGTGCGCCGCGAGCGTATGGCGCATATCGAACTGGCCAGCCCAGTGGCGCATATCTGGTTCCTCAAGTCGCTTCCATCGCGTCTTGGCATGGTGCTGGACATGGCATTACGCGACATCGAGCGGGTGCTTTATTTTGAAGCCTATGTGGTGACTGACCCCGGCATGACGCCGCTGAATCGCTGCCAGTTGCTGACCGAAGACGATTATCTTGCCAAGGTCGAAGAGTATGGCGACGAATTCTCCGCCAGCATGGGTGCAGAAGGCGTGCGTGCCCTGTTGCGCGGTATCGAGCTGAATAGTGAAGTTGAAAAACTCCACAAGGAACTGGCTGCTACCGGTTCCGATACCAAGATCAAGAAGATTGCCAAGCGCCTTAAGGTGCTGGAAGCATTCCAGAAATCCGGTATCAAGCCGGACTGGATGATTCTGGAAGTCCTGCCGGTGTTGCCGCCAGAACTGCGTCCACTGGTCCCGCTGGATGGTGGCCGCTTTGCAACCTCCGACCTGAATGACCTGTACCGCAGGGTGATCAACCGTAATAATCGCTTGAAGCGTTTGCTGGAGCTGAAAGCGCCGGAAATTATCGTGCGCAACGAAAAGCGCATGCTGCAGGAATCAGTGGATTCCCTGCTCGACAATGGTCGTCGCGGCAAGGCCATGACCGGCGCCAACAAGCGCCCGCTGAAGTCGCTGGCCGATATGATCAAAGGCAAGGGCGGTCGTTTCCGTCAGAACCTGCTGGGCAAACGCGTGGACTACTCCGGTCGTTCCGTCATTGTGGTCGGGCCTCAGCTCAAATTGCACCAATGCGGCCTGCCCAAGAAAATGGCGCTGGAACTGTTCAAGCCATTTATTTTCCACAAACTCGAAGTGCTCGGCCTGGCCACGACCATCAAGGCGGCCAAGCGCCTGGTTGAGGAAGAAGGTCCAGAAGTATGGGATATTCTGGAAGATGTGATCCGCGAACACCCGGTCATGCTTAACCGTGCGCCAACCCTGCACCGTCTCGGTATCCAGGCATTCGAGCCCGTGCTGATCGAAGGCAAGGCCATCCAGTTGCACCCGCTGGTTTGCGCGGCGTTCAACGCCGACTTCGACGGCGACCAGATGGCTGTTCACGTGCCTCTGTCGCTGGAAGCGCAGATGGAGTGCCGCACCCTGATGCTGGCGTCGAACAATGTATTGTCGCCCGCCAACGGCGAGCCGATCATTGTTCCGTCCCAGGATATCGTGCTGGGCCTCTACTACATGACTCGCGAGCGCATCAACGCCAAGGGCGAGGGCATGATGTTCTCCGATGTGGTGGAGATTTCTCGTGCCTACGAATCCCGTCAGGTTGATCTGCACGCCAAAATTACCGTGCGACTCAAGGAATTTACGCTTGAGGCGGATGGTGGAAAAAAAGAGAAGATCACACGCTACGAAACAACCGTCGGTCGTGCTTTGCTGGCTGAGCTGCTGCCTGCCGGCCTGCCGTTCTCCGTCGTGAACAAATCCCTGAAGAAGAAAGAAATCTCCAAGACTGATTAATGCCAGCTTCCGCCGTTGCGGTCTGCGCGAGACGGTCATTCTTGCTGACAAATTGATGTACACCGGATTCACTTACGCAGCGCGTGCCGGCATATCGATCTGTGTGGAAGACATGCTGGTGCCAACACAGAAAGAAGGTATTCTGGGTGCCGCAGAGGCGGAAGTGAAAGAGATCGAAATGCAATATTCGTCCGGCTTGGTAACCCAGGGCGAACGCTATAACAAGGTGGTGGATATCTGGGGCCGCGCCGGTGACGTCGTAGCCAAGGCTATGATGGACCAGCTTGGCAGCGAAAAAGTCATTGACCGCGACGGCAACGAAGTCAAGCAGGAGTCCTTCAATTCCATCTACATGATGGCCGATTCAGGTGCCCGCGGTTCTGCCGCGCAGATTCGCCAGTTGGCCGGTATGCGCGGCCTGATGGCCAAGCCGGACGGTTCGATTATCGAAACCCCAATTACGGCCAACTTCCGCGAAGGCCTGAACGTGCTCCAGTACTTCATTTCCACGCACGGTGCACGTAAGGGTTTGGCCGACACCGCGCTGAAAACTGCAAACTCCGGTTACCTGACCCGCCGCCTGGTAGATGTGACCCAGGATCTGGTGGTGACCGAGCAGGATTGCGGCACCAGCGAAGGTGTGGCACTGAAGGCGCTGGTCGAGGGTGGCGAGGTGGTCGAGCCGTTGCGCGAGCGTATTCTTGGGCGTTCTACAGCAGCAGATGTGGTGCATCCTGAAACCGGCGAAACCGTATACGAAACCGGGACGCTGCTAGATGAGGATGCAGTAGAGGCCATTGAGGCACTGGGTATAGACGAAGTCAAGATGCGTACGCCGCTTACCTGTGAAACGCGCTATGGTCTGTGTGCCAAGTGCTATGGTCGCGATCTGGGCCGCGGCATGCTGGTCAACGTCGGTGAGGCGGTGGGCGTAATTGCGGCGCAGTCGATTGGTGAGCCAGGTACTCAGCTGACCATGCGTACCTTCCACATCGGTGGCGCTGCATCACGTGCGGCGGTCACAAGTCAGATTGAAATCAAATCCAACGGTACCCTTCGCTTTACTTCGGGCATGCGTTATGTGACCAATGCCAAGAATGAACTGATCGTTATTTCCCGTAGTGGCGAAGTCATGATTCAGGATGACAACGGTCGCGAGCGCGAGCGGCACAAGGTGCCATATGGCGCAACTCTGCTGTCCATGGATGGTACGGTGGTTAAGGCAGGCCACGTGCTGGCAACCTGGGACCCGCATACCCGTCCGGTCATCACCGAATACGCTGGCAAGGTGCGTTTCGAAAACGTGGAAGAAGGCGTCACGGTTGCCAAGCAAATCGACGAAGTCACCGGCCTTTCAACCCTGGTGGTGATCGATCCCAAGCGCCGTGGCAGCAGTCAGTCCAAGGGCTTGCGCCCACAGGTGAAGCTGCTGGATGAAAAGGGCGAAGAAATCAAAATTGCCGGAACCGAATTGCATGTTAACGTGACTTTCCACGTGGGGTCTATTATCACCGTGAAAAACGGCCAGGACGTTGGCGTTGGTGAAGTGCTGGCACGTATTCCGCAGGAAACTTCCAAGACGCGTGACATTACAGGCGGTCTGCCACGTGTGGCTGAATTGTTCGAGGCGCGTTCACCCAAGGATGCGGGCCTGCTCGCAGAAGTGACGGGCACGATCTCCTTCGGCAAGGACACCAAGGGGAAGCAGCGCCTGGTCATCACGGATCTGGATGGTAATGCCAATGAATACCTGATCGCCAAGGACAAGCACGTCACCGCCCACGATGGTCAGGTGGTCAACAAGGGCGAGTCGATTGTGGACGGTCCGGCCGATCCGCACGATATTCTCCGCCTGCTGGGTGTGGAAGCGCTGGCACGCTATATTGCAGATGAAGTCCAGGATGTTTATCGCCTCCAGGGTGTGAAGATCAACGACAAGCACATCGAGGTGATCGTGCGGCAGATGCTGCGTCGCGTAACCATTTCCGATTCCGGTGATACCCGCTTCATTCTGGGTGAGCAGGTTGAGCGTGCTGAAGTGCTGGATGAAAATGAGCGTATGGAAGCAGAAGGCAAGCTTGGCGCGTCCTACAATTACATGTTGCTGGGTATTACCAAGGCGTCTCTCTCAACTGATTCCTTTATTTCCGCGGCATCCTTCCAGGAAACCACCCGTGTGCTTACGGAAGCGGCAATCATGGGTAAACGTGATGAGTTGCGTGGCCTCAAGGAAAACGTCATCGTCGGCCGTCTTATCCCCGCCGGCACTGGCCTCGCATATCACAACACGCGCCGCAAGCAGAAGTTGGGTGTAGATATGGGTGAGAATATACTGGTCGATGAAACGCCAGTGGAAGCTCAGGACGATGAACAACCTGCTTGACAGCGGGGTATTAACTCAATAAAATCCTGAGTCTTTTTACATCCGGGTAATTTTCTCGGGCGCAGGATTGAATTCAGGGACGGCTCTGCCGTCCCGTCATTTTTATTTAGGAATTTAACGCATGCCAACCATCAACCAATTAGTGCGCAAGCCGCGCGCCCTGCAGAAAGAAAAGAGCAAGGTGCCCGCGTTGGAGAGCTGCCCGCAGCGTCGCGGTGTTTGCACTCGTGTTTACACCACCACGCCAAAGAAGCCAAACTCCGCTCTGCGTAAGGTTGCCAAGGTGCGCCTGACGAATGGCTTTGAAGTCATTAGTTATATCGGCGGCGAAGGCCATAACCTGCAGGAGCACTCGGTTGTGCTGATTCGTGGCGGCCGTGTTAAAGACTTGCCGGGTGTTCGTTACCATACTGTGCGCGGTAGCCTCGATACGGCTGGCGTGAAAGATCGTAAACAAAGCCGTTCCAAGTACGGTGCCAAGCGCCCTAAAGCCGCTTAATTGATTGAGGTGTAGAAAATGCCAAGACGTAGAGAAGTCCCCAAGCGCGAAGTTCTTCCGGATCCAAAGTTCGGCAATCAAGAGCTGACAAAATTTGTCAATGTGCTGATGATTCAGGGCAAGAAAGCTGTTGCCGAGCGCATTATTTATGGTGCACTGGACCAGATTCAGAAGAAAAGCGGCAAGGATCCGATCGAGGTATTCACGCAGGCGCTGGCTAATGCGCGCCCAATGGTTGAGGTCAAGAGCCGTCGTGTGGGTGGTGCCAACTACCAGGTTCCTGTTGAAGTGCGTTCCGTGCGTCGTACCGCGCTGGCTATGCGCTGGTTGCGCGATGCGGCCCGCAAGCGCGGCGAGAAGTCCATGGGAATTCGCCTTGCTGGTGAGTTGATGGATGCTGCTGAAAATCGCGGTTCCGCGATCAAGAAGCGTGAAGAAGTGCACCGTATGGCGGAAGCCAACAAAGCCTTTGCTCATTTCCGTTTCTAATTCAGTCTCTAGATAATTAAGGTTGCATAGCTGTGGCACGTAAAACACCCATTGAACGTTATCGTAATATTGGCATTAGTGCTCATATTGACGCAGGCAAAACCACGACCACCGAGCGTATTCTGTTTTATACCGGTGTGTCTCACAAGATTGGTGAGGTGCATGACGGCGCTGCAACCATGGACTGGATGGAGCAGGAGCAGGAGCGTGGCATCACCATTACTTCCGCTGCTACTACCTGTTTCTGGAAGGGAATGGACAACAATTTCCCTGAGCATCACATCAATATTATTGACACTCCGGGGCACGTAGACTTCACAATCGAAGTTGAGCGTTCCATGCGCGTGCTGGATGGTGCGTGCATGGTTTACTGTGCGGTGGGTGGTGTGCAGCCGCAGTCAGAAACGGTATGGCGTCAGGCCAACAAGTATGGTGTTCCGCGTCTTGCTTTTGTCAATAAGATGGACCGTTCCGGCGCAAACTTCTTCAAGGTGTACGAGCAGATGCGCTCCCGCCTTAAAGCAAATCCGGTGCCGTTGCAGGTGCCGATTGGTGCTGAAGACACCTTTGCTGGCGTGGTTGATCTGATCAAGATGAAGGCCATTTTCTGGGATGATTCGACTCAGGGGATGAAGTTTGAAGAGCGTGAAATTCCCTCAGACTTGGTGTCTGTCTGTCAGGAATGGCGTGAAAAGATGGTGGAGAATGCTGCAGAAGCGTCTGAAGAGTTGATGAATAAGTACCTTGAAGAAGGCGATCTTTCGATTGCTGATATCAAGAAGGGACTTCGTCAGCGCACCATCGCCAGCGAAATTGTTCCAATGATGTGCGGATCTGCATTCAAGAACAAGGGTGTGCAGGCAATGCTGGATGCAGTGGTTGAGTTTATGCCATCGCCACTGGATGTTCCTCCGGTCAAGGGTATTCTGGAAGATGAGAGTATTGGTGAGCGCAGGGCTGCGGACGACGAAGCATTTTCCGGTCTCGCGTTCAAGATCATGACTGATCCCTACGTGGGGCAGTTGATTTTCTTCCGGGTCTATTCGGGTGTGGTGAATTCCGGCGATACCATCTATAACCCTGTCAAAGGCAAGAAAGAGCGTATCGGTCGTATTCTTCAGATGCACGCGAATCAGCGCGAAGAAATCAAGGAAGTGCGCGCGGGCGACATCGCTGCTGCCGTAGGACTGAAAGAAGCTACAACTGGCGATACGTTGTGTGATCTGAACAAGGTCATTATTCTTGAGCGCATGGTATTCCCGGAGCCAGTAATTCACGTCGCAGTTGAGCCTAAGACCAAGGCTGACCAGGAAAAGATGGGCATTGCTCTGAACCGTCTGGCGCAGGAAGATCCATCATTCCGTGTGCGTACTGACGAAGAAACCAATCAGACGATTATTTCCGGTATGGGTGAGTTGCACCTTGAGATCCTGGTTGATCGCATGCGGCGCGAGTTTGGTGTTGAAGCGAATGTGGGCGCGCCCCAGGTCGCATACCGCGAAGCCATTCGCAAGGCGGTCGAGGTTGAAGGCAAGTTCGTCAAGCAGTCTGGTGGTCGTGGTCAGTACGGTCATGTATGGCTTAAAATGGAACCAAACGAAGCCGGCAAGGGTTTCGAATTTGTAGACGCCATCAAAGGTGGAACCGTTCCACGCGAATACATTCCTGCGGTTGAGAAAGGGTTGCGCGACACTCTGCCAAACGGCGTATTGGCAGGGTTCCCGGTGGTGGATGTAAAAGTGACCCTTTTTGATGGTTCCTACCACGACGTGGACTCAAACGAAAACGCTTTCAAGATGGCGGCTTCAATGGGCTTCAAGGATGGTATGCGCAAGGCTAGCCCGGTCCTGCTCGAGCCTATGATGTCGGTTGAAGTGGAAACGCCTGAAGAGAAAATGGGTGACGTGATGGGTGACTTGTCCTCGCGTCGCGGCATGATTCAGGGTATGGAAGATATGGCTGGCGGTGGCAAGGCGATCAAGGCTGAAGTGCCGCTGTCCGAAATGTTTGGCTATTCAACTACATTGCGTTCGTTGACCCAGGGTCGGGCGACCTACACCATGGAATTCAAGCATTATGCCGAGGCGCCTAAGAACGTCGCTGAAGCGATCATGAACAAGAAATAACCGTAATTGAGATTGAGAGGAAACTGACATGGCAAAAGGCAAGTTTGAGCGTACCAAACCGCACGTAAACGTGGGCACGATTGGTCACGTGGATCATGGCAAGACGACTTTGACGGCGGCGATCACGACGATTTTGTCGAAGAAATTTGGTGGTGAAGCCAAAGGCTACGACCAGATTGATTCCGCCCCTGAAGAAAAGGCGCGCGGCATCACCATCAACACCGCCCACGTGGAATACGAAACGCAAGCGCGTCACTATGCCCACGTTGACTGCCCGGGCCACGCCGACTACGTCAAGAACATGATTACCGGTGCGGCACAGATGGACGGCGCAGTGCTGGTGGTATCCGCTGCAGACGGCCCCATGCCCCAGACCCGCGAGCACATCCTGCTGGCCCGTCAGGTAGGCGTGCCATACATCATCGTCTACATGAACAAAGCAGACATGGTGGATGATCCCGAACTGCTCGAGCTGGTCGAAATGGAAATTCGCGAACTGCTCTCCAAATACGACTTCCCGGGCGACGACACACCGATCATCATCGGTTCTGCCCTGAAAGCCCTCGAAGGCGACCAGAGCGACATCGGTGAGCCCTCCATCTTCAAGCTGGCAGAAGCCCTCGACACCTACATCCCGCAGCCGGAACGCGCCATTGACGGCACCTTCCTGATGCCAGTAGAAGACGTCTTCTCCATCTCCGGTCGCGGTACCGTTGTGACCGGTCGTATCGAGCGCGGCATCGTCAAGGTCGGAGAAGAAGTTGAGATCGTCGGCATCAAGCCCACCATCAAAACGACCTGCACCGGCGTTGAAATGTTCCGCAAACTGCTCGACCAGGGTCAGGCCGGCGACAACGTTGGCGTACTGCTGCGCGGCACCAAGCGTGAAGAAGTCGAGCGTGGCCAGGTTCTGGCCAAGCCGGGCTCCATCACCCCGCACACCAAATTTTCGGCAGAAATCTACGTGCTGTCCAAAGACGAGGGTGGTCGTCACACTCCATTCTTCCAGGGCTACCGTCCACAGTTCTACTTCCGCACCACCGACGTAACCGGTGCGATCGAACTGCCGGCCGGCACAGAAATGGTCATGCCGGGTGACAACATCTCGATCAACGTTGCGCTGATTCAGCCGATCGCCATGGAAGAAGGTCTGCGCTTCGCGATTCGCGAAGGTGGCCGTACCGTCGGCGCCGGTGTCGTGGCCAAGGTTATCGAGTAATAAATAAATTGGCGGCGAACATGGGTTCGCCGCATCGCTCTTTAGGAATATCATGCAAAGCCAAAAAATACGTATTCGCCTCAAAGCATTTGACTATCGTCTGATTGACCAATCTGCTCTTGAGATTGTGGATACTGCCAAGAGAACTGGTGCGGTTGTACGTGGACCAGTTCCATTGCCTACACGGATCGAACGTTTTGACGTGTTGCGCTCGCCACACGTTAACAAAACCTCGCGTGATCAGTTTGAAATCCGCACGCATCTGCGCTTGATGGATATTATCGATCCAACCGACAAAACAGTTGATGCGCTGATGAAGCTGGATCTTCCGGCTGGCGTGGATGTGGAAATCAAGCTGTAAGTTATTTAACCAGTAGTTTGTAACGGCTGAAGAAACGGTGTATAATTCGCCGTCTTTTTAGCCGTTTAGTTCTTTTGCTATTAAAACCGCCGGTCAATCGAAATCGGCATTGTTTAAGGAAAATAATGATGAGCCTCGGACTAATTGGTCGCAAGGTTGGCATGACGCGCATCTTTACCGACGACGGAACAAGCGTCCCGGTAAGCGTGATTGATGTGTCAGGTAATCGTGTGACTCAAATCAAGAGTGCAGGGACGGATGGCTATTCTGCTGTCCAGATGACATGCGGCGAACGCCGTGTCAGTCGTGTAACTAAGGCATTGGCGGGTCACTACTCCAAAGCGGGTGTTGAGGCTGGCCGTGCTATCAAGGAATTCGTTGCAAGCGCCGACCAGATTTCACAGTTCACGCTAGGTGTCTGGCGTCAGTGCGGATATTTTTCAGGCTGGGCAGTTGGTCGATGTAACCGGTACAACCCAGGGTAAGGGTTTTGCTGGTGCAATCAGGCGCCATCACTTTCAGTTCCAACCGTGCCACCCATGGTAACTCCCGTTCGCATAACAGCCCGGGTTCCATTGGTCAAAATCAAGATCCGGGTCGGGTATTTCCTGGTAAGCGTATGGCTGGTCATCTGGGTGCGGTACGTCGCACAACGCAAAATCTTGAAATCGTGCGCGTCGATGCTGATCGTCAGTTGCTGCTGATCAAAGGCGCGATTCCCGGCTCCAAAGGTGGCGATGTGCTGATTCGTCCCGCTGTTAAGGCAGGTGCATAATGGAACTTAAACTTATTAATGATCAAGGGCAGGCAACGGCAAGCGTTAATGCTTCCGATGTTGCTTTCGGCCGTGAATTCAATGAAGACCTGGTTCATCAGGTTGTGATTGCCTACATGGCAAATGCCCGTACTGCGACAAGTGCACAAAAGGGTCGTAGCGAAGTTGCCAAGAGTACCAGGAAGCCTTTCCGTCAAAAGGGTACGGGCAATGCACGTGCCGGTATGGCTTCGAGCCCACTGTGGCGCGGAGGTGGTAAGACTTTTCCGAACACCTCCGATGAAAACTATTCCCACAAGGTAAACAAGAAAATGCATCGCGCCGGCATGCAGTCTATTCTGTCTGAATTGGCTCGTGTTGGTCGTTTGCAGGTGGTTGAAGAGTTTAAAATCGATACGCCAAAGACCAAGCAGATGGTGCAAAAAATCAAATCACTGGGTTTTGAGAGCGTACTTGTTGTGACTGATGATGTGGATGAAAATCTGTATCTTTCCTCGCGTAATCTGCCGCATGTGCTGGTGGTTGAAGCGCAACATGCTGACCCGGTCAATCTGGTTCGTTTTCCCAATGTGCTGTTGACGCGTGGCGCGGTGAAAAAATTTGAGGAGATGCTGGGATGAGTGCGAATATCGCGAATCAAGAGCGCCTGATGCAAGTTATTCTCGCGCCGCAAATTTCTGAAAAAGCAACCATGTTGGCTGACAAGTATCAGCAAGTGGTTTTTCGGGTGGTCGGCAATGCAACCAAGCCTGAAGTCAAGGCTGCGGTTGAGCTGTTGTTCAAGGTTGAAGTGGCTGGTGTGCAGATTGCCAATGTCAAAGGCAAGGTAAAACGCTCTGGCCGCACCATGGGTCGACGCAAGGACTGGAAGAAGGCTTATGTATCATTGAAGCCGGGCCAGGAACTTAACCTCATGGTTGGCGAGTAGGAGAGCTGATATGGCATTAATTAAAGTAAAACCAACTTCCGCGGGACGGCGTGCTGTCATCAAGGTCGTCAATCCTGATCTGCACAAGGGTGCGCCGCATGCGCCGTTGCTGGAGAGCCAGTTCAAACACGCGGGGCGCAATCACAATGGCCGCATTACAGTGCGTCATCAGGGTGGTGGTCACAAGCAGCATTATCGTGTAATCGATTTTCGTCGTAACAAGGATGGCGTTCCTGCTAAAGTCGAACGTCTTGAATACGACCCAAACCGCAGTGCAAATATTGCTTTGCTTTGCTACCTTGATGGTGAGCGACGCTACATTATTGCGCCCAAGGGCGTTTCTGTTGGCATGCAATTGATCAGTGGTTCCGACTCTCCGATTAAAGTGGGGAACGCATTGCCGCTGCGCAACATTCCGGTTGGTACAACAATTCATTGCGTGGAGATGATGCCGGGCAAGGGTGCGCAAATTTCGCGTTCTGCCGGAACATCGGTTCAGCTTCTTGCTCGTGAGGGTGCCTACGCTCAGTTGCGTCTGCGTTCTGGTGAGATTCGCAAGGTTCATGTGGACTGTAAAGCCACTATCGGTGAAGTTGGTAATTCTGAGCATAGCCTTCGTTCCATCGGTAAGGCCGGTGCAATGCGCTGGCGTGGTGTGCGTCCGACAGTGCGTGGTGTTGTTATGAATCCGGTCGATCACCCGCATGGTGGTGGTGAAGGAAGAACTTCTGCGGGTCGCCATCCTGTCAGTCCTTGGGGCACCCAGACCAAGGGTTATCGTACACGTCGGAACAAACGCACCCAGAATATGATCGTGCGTCGTCGTCCATCGAATAAGAGGTAATTTAAATGGCTCGTTCTATTAAAAAAGGCCCGTTTGTCGACGTGCATCTGATCAAGAAAGTTGAAACTGTTCGCGCGACTAGCGACAAGCGTCCTATCAAGACTTGGTCCCGCCGTTCAACCGTTCTTCCGGATTTTGTTGGTTTGACAATTGCTGTACATAACGGCAAGCAGCATGTTCCCGTTTTTGTGAACGAAAACATGGTTGGCCACAAACTGGGTGAGTTTTCTTTGACGCGCACCTTTAAAGGGCATGCCGCAGATAAGAAGGCGAAGAAATAGGAGATCATGATGAGAGTTAGCGCAGTATTACGCGGAACACGCCTCTCGGCACAGAAAGGCCGCTTGGTGGCTGATCAGATTCGCGGTTTGCCAGTTGAGCGCGCCCTTAATATTTTGGCTTTTAGCCCGAAAAAAGGTGCGGTAATTATCAAAAAGGTTCTGGAGTCTGCAATTGCCAATGCCGAGCATAATGAAGGTGCCGACATTGACGAATTGAAGGTTTCAACCATTCTTGTGGACGAAGGTACTACGCTTAAGCGCTTCCGCGCTCGAGCCAAAGGCCGTGGTGCACGCATCCTTAAACCGACCTGCCATATAACCGTTACGGTTGGCGACTAAAGCTAAGGTAGAAAGGAAAAATTATGGGACAGAAGATTAATCCGACTGGCTTTCGCTTGAGCGTTCTGAAAAACTGGTCGTCGAAATGGTTTGCAAATAGCAAAAACTTTGCGGGTATGCTGCATGAAGACATCAAGGTGCGTGAGTTTTTGAAAAAGAAACTTGCTCATGCTGCTGTTGGTCGTATTTTGATTGAACGTCCGGCACGCGATGCCAAAATCACAATTTACAGTGCACGTCCTGGTATCGTGATTGGCAAGAAGGGTGAAGATATTGAAGCGCTCAAAACTGAACTGAAAAAAATGATGGGCGTTCCAGTTCACTTGAATATTGAGGAAATCCGTAAGCCTGAGATTGATGCAACTTTGATTGCTGAGAATATTGCATCTCAGCTTGAAAAGCGCGTGATGTTTCGCCGTGCCATGAAGCGTTCCATGCAGAATGCGATGAGACTTGGTGCTCAGGGTATCAAAATCATGAGTTCAGGTCGTCTGAACGGGATTGAGATTGCTCGTACCGAATGGTACCGTGAAGGCCGTGTTCCTCTGCATACCCTGCGTGCTGATATCGATTATGGCGTTGCCGTGGCCAAGACGACATATGGCATCATCGGTATCAAGGTATGGGTGTTCAAGGGTGAAGTGATGGGCAAGGGCGAACAGCCTGCTGCCACGCCAGTAGAACCAGTGAAGAGAGCGAGAAAGCCAGGAGCGAAACATGCTGCAGCCAGCTAGACAAAAATTCCGTAAACAGCAAAAGGGTCGTAATACCGGTATTGCTACACGCGGAAACAAGGTAAATTTTGGTGATTTTGGGCTGAAGGCCATTGGCCGTGGTCGCCTAACTGCTCGTCAGATCGAGGCAGCACGTCGTGCGATGACGCGTCACATTAAACGTGGTGGCCGTATCTGGATTCGTGTGTTTCCAGATAAGCCGATTTCATCCAAGCCTGCCGAAGTTCGTATGGGTAACGGTAAGGGTAATCCAGAGTACTTTGTGGCTGAAATTCAGCCCGGAAAAGTACTGTATGAAATGGACGGTGTGAGCGAAGAGTTGGCGCGTGAGGCTTTTCGTCTCGCTTCGGCAAAGCTTCCAATTGCTACCACTTTTGTGCTTCGACATGTAGGTGCTTAAATTATGAAAGCCAGCGAATTGAGAGCCAAATCGGCTGATGAGTTGAACCTGGAGATGGTCGAGCTGTTGCGCGCGCAATTTGGTCTGCGCATGCAGCTGTCCACCCAGCAAAGCAACAAGGTGGACCAGTTGGGTAAAGTGCGTAAGGATATTGCCCGGGTGCGTACCATCATGACTGAAAAAGCGAGGCAAGCATGAGCGATGCTAAAGTAATGACGCGCGCGCTGATCGGGCGTGTTGTAAGTGACAAGATGAGCAAGACGGTTACGGTTCTTGTTGAGCGCAAGGTGAAGCACCCTTTGTACGGCAAAATTATTCGCCGTTCTAAGAAGTACCACGCACATGATGAGAATAATGAATTTCAAGAGGGAGATCTTGTTGAAATTCAAGAGTGTCGTCCAATTGCCAGAACAAAGGCTTGGCGTGTAAGCAAGTTGGTTGAAAAGGCTGTTTAGTTTCATTTCTTGCGGTAAAAAGAAAATCAATATATACTTGCCGTCTTTGTTGGCGAACCCCCTTTAAGTGGCTGTCGCTGCTGTAGGGAACCAAAACTGACCGTTGTCATTCGCTCCGGTTCTGCAAGGAACCGAGGCATGGACGGCTTAAGTTGGAGAAATTCATGATTCAGATGCAAACTCGGCTGGATGTTGCCGACAATACCGGTGCGCGCTCGGTTATGTGCATTAAGGTGTTGGGTGGCTCCAAGCGTCGCTACGCCGCTATCGGCGATATCATCAAAGTAACTATCAAGGATGCAGCACCGCGTGGACGCGTCAAGAAGGGCGATGTCTATAACGCAGTGGTTGTCCGGACTGCCAAGGGGGTTCGTCGTCCAGACGGCTCGTTGGTAAAGTTCGATGGAAATGCTGCTGTTCTCCTGAATAATAAACTCGAGCCAATTGGCACCCGTATTTTCGGGCCGGTCACGCGTGAGTTGCGCACTGAGCGATTCATGAAGATCGTGTCGCTGGCGCCTGAAGTTCTGTAAGGGGCTGATAATGAACAAAATTAGAAAAGGTGATGATGTTATTGTCATTACTGGTAAAGACAAAGGCAAGCGTGGTGCAGTTCTTCGTCTTCTTGAAGGCAAGGTTGTGGTTGAGGGTGCTAATAAAGTTAAAAAACACCAAAAGCCTAACCCAATGAAGGGCTCTGCTGGCGGTATCGTGGATATGGAAATGCCAATTCAGATTTCAAATGTGGCATTGTTTAATCCCGCTACTAAAAAGGCTGACCGTGTTGGTGTGAGGCAACTGGAAGACGGTCGAAAGGTTCGTTTTTTCAAGTCCAACGGCGAAGTGATTGACGCGTAAGGAATTAACATGGCTCGTTTGCATGATTTTTATAAGGAAACTGTAGCAAAGCAGCTCAAAGAGCAGTTTGGCTACAAATCCGTGATGGAAGTGCCTCGGATTGAAAAGATCACACTCAATATGGGTGTGGGTGAGGCGGTGGCGGACAAGAAGGTTATGGAGCATGCGGTTAGTGATATGCAGAAGATTGCGGGTCAAAAGCCGGTTGTGACCAATGCCAAGAAGTCTATCGCTGGCTTCAAGATTCGTGAAGGTTATCCTGTAGGTTGCAAGGTGACTCTTCGCAAAGTGCAGATGTATGAATTTCTGGATCGCCTGGTAACCGTTGCAATCCCGCGAATTCGAGATTTCCGTGGAATTTCTGGTAAGTCCTTTGATGGTCGTGGGAACTACAACATGGGCGTGAAGGAGCAAATTATTTTTCCGGAAATCGAATACGAAAAAATTGATGCGCTCCGTGGTATGAATATCACTATAACAACTTCTGCCAAAACTGATGAAGAAGCGCGCGCCTTGCTGGCTGCGTTTAGCTTCCCGTTCAAGAACTGAGGTCGATATGGCAAAAACTTCCTTGATAAACCGTGATCTTAAGCGTCGCGAGATGGTTAAGAAATATGCTGCTAAGCGTGCTGAGCTAAATGCAATCATTAGCAACGAAAAGCTTAGTGACGAAGATCGATATGCTGCTCGGGTAAAGTTGCAGCAGTTGCCGCGAGACTCCAGTCCAGTTCGTCTGCGTAATCGATGCGCATTAACTGGTCGTCCGCGTGGAACATACAGTAAGTTTGGGCTTGGACGTAGTAAGTTGCGCGATCTGGCTATGCGTGGAGAGATTCCAGGCATGACCAAGGCCAGCTGGTAACGGGAGAATACAGAATGAGTATGAGTGATCCGATCGCCGATATGCTGACCCGTATCCGGAATGCGCAAAAAGCCGAGAAGGTTGTGGTTTCTATGCCGTCTTCCAAGGTCAAGGTGTCTATTGCTGGTGTATTGAAAGAAGAAGGCTATATCGAAGATTTCGGGGTTCGTGATGAAGAGGGTAAGCCCTTGCTTGAGTTGCAGCTGAAATACTACGCTGGTCGTCCAGTCATTGAAAAAATTCAGCGCGTAAGTCGTCCGGGTTTGCGTATTTACAAAGGCAGTCAGGATTTGCCCAAAGTTATGAATGGTTTGGGTGTCGCTATAGTCTCTACCTCCAGGGGGGTAATGACAGACCGCAAGGCTCGTGCTTGCGGTGTTGGCGGTGAAGTCCTGTGTGTCGTGGCATGATGAGGTGAATGCATGTCCAGAATAGCTAAAAATCCGGTGGTTGTGCCATCCGGCGTGGAAGTGAATATTTCTGCGAATGAAATAACGGTTAAAGGCCCTCTTGGGGTGCTCACTCAAGCAATGACTGCTGATATTACAGTAGTGCGTGATGGTGATAATCTCCAGTGTGCTGCTGCGAATGACTCGATTCAGGCAAATGCGATGTCAGGTACGATGCGTGCGTTGCTTGCAAATATGGTCAGGGGTGTTTCGCTGGGTTTCGAACGCAAGCTGACGCTGGTTGGTGTTGGTTATCGCGCACAGGCCAAAGGCGATCTGCTGAGCCTGTCCCTTGGATTTTCTCACCCTGTTGAACACAAGATGCCTGTCGGTGTGAAGGTGGAAACACCGACGCAGACGGAAGTTGTTGTCAAAGGTGTTGATAAACAACAGGTTGGTCAGGTCGCGGCTGATATTCGCGCTTATCGTAGCCCGGAGCCATATAAAGGCAAGGGTGTTCGCTACTCCGATGAGGTGGTAGTGATCAAGGAAACCAAGAAGAAATAATCGAGGCTAGAGTCATGGATAAAAATCAAGCTCGTTTGCGCAGGTCAC
This sequence comes from uncultured Gammaproteobacteria bacterium, assembly GCA_963741495.1. Taxonomy (GTDB): domain Bacteria; phylum Pseudomonadota; class Gammaproteobacteria; order Burkholderiales; family Sulfuricellaceae; genus Sulfurimicrobium. The sequence continues at coordinate 139,525 of CAVUID010000017.1, read as the reverse complement.
GTAAAACCCGTGCCAAACTCGCAGAGTTGAAGGTGGTTCGGCTGTCAGTATTCCGCACCAACTGCCATATGTATGCCCAGATCATTGATGCATCGGGCGGTAAAGTTCTTGCAAGTGCGTCTACGGTTGAGGCCGATGTGCGCAAGGAATTGTCAAATGGCGGCAATGCGGCGGCTGCTGCAATTGTTGGCAAGCGAATTGCTGACAAGGCCAAGAGTCTTGGGATTGAAAAAGTAGCTTTTGACCGCTCCGGCTTCAGGTACCACGGCAGAGTGAAGTCATTGGCCGAAGCGGCGCGTGAAAACGGCTTGGTGTTCTAAGCGGGGACGATGATGGCAAAAATGGATATGGAAGATCGCGGCGACGGCTTGCGTGAAAAGATGATTTCGGTAAACCGTGTCACCAAGGTTGTAAAGGGTGGCCGGATTATGGGTTTTGCAGCTCTGACCGTGGTTGGTGATGGTGATGGCGGAATTGGCATGGGCAAAGGCAAGGCAAAGGAAGTGCCTGTTGCTGTGCAGAAAGCTATGGATGAGGCACGTCGCAATCTGGTCAAGGTGAACCTGAAGAATGGCACTTTGCATCATGCGGTTATTGGTGAACATGGCGCAGCCAAGGTTTACATGCAGCCTGCCTCTGAAGGTACCGGAATTATTGCTGGCGGTCCGATGCGAGCAATATTTGAAGTAATGGGCGTGCATAACGTACTTGCAAAATGTATTGGTTCAACCAACCCGTACAACCTGGTTCGCGCGACCATTAATGGTCTGCAGGCGATGAATACACCATCAGAGATTGCCGCGAAACGTGGCAAATCTGTGGAAGAAATTCTGGGGTAATAAAATGTCGAATACAGCCAAAACCCTGAAAGTTACTTTGGTCAAGAGCACGATTGGTACAATTCAAAAACATCGTGCATGCGTGCGTGGGCTTGGACTTCGTCACTTGAACCATTCGGTTCAGGTTGCGGATACGCCTGAAAACCGTGGCATGATCAACAAGGTTAACTACCTCTTGAAGTGCGAGGAATAAATGCAACTAAATACTCTAAAGCCAGCTGAAGGCAGTAAGCATTCCAAACGCCGTGTAGGACGTGGAATTGGAAGTGGACTTGGTAAAACTGCTGGTCGTGGTCACAAAGGTCAAAAGTCTCGTGCCGGTGGTTTTCACAAGGTTGGCTTTGAAGGTGGTCAGATGCCACTTCAACGTCGTTTGCCAAAGCGTGGATTCAAGTCCCTGACTAAGGGTAACGTGGCGCAGGTGCGTTTGTCTGCGCTGAACGGTTTGCCTGTAGATTCAGTTGATTTGTTGGTTCTTAAGCAGGCTGGTGTTGTGCCAGGTTCTTGTTTGGGTGCCAAAGTGTTTCTCTGTGGAAAAGTCGAGAAGGCTATTAAGTTACAGGGAATTCTTGTGACCAAGGGTGCAAGAGCGGCTATTGAAGCTGCTGGCGGTAACGTGGCAGGTCTGGAGTAATCATTTCTTGGCTACTTCGAGCGTAGGTTCCGCGGGAAAATACTCGGATCTCAAGCAGCGTTTGCTGTTTGTTCTGGGCGCGCTTATTGTTTACGAATTGGTGCGCACATTCCAGTCCCCGGAATTGACCCAACCGTTCTTGCTGAACTTTTTAAGTCCCAGCAGGGTGGCATACTGGGCATGTTCAACATGTTTTCTGGTGGTGCGCTATCGCGTTTTACGGTCTTTGCACTTGGGATCATGCCTTATATCTCGGCATCTATCATTATGCAGTTAATGACGGTTGTCTCGCCTCAGCTTGAGCAGTTAAAGAAAGAAGGCGAAGCCGGGCGTAAAAAAATAACCCAGTACACGCGTTATGGAACTGTTGCACTTGCACTGTTTCAGGGTATAGGTATAGCGATTGCACTTGAGGCGCAGCCAGGCTTGGTCATAGATCCAAGTTTGATGTTCCGGGTGACTACGGTGATTACATTGGTAACCGGCACCCTGTTCCTGATGTGGGTTGGTGAGCAAATTACCGAGCGTGGCATAGGGAATGGGATCTCGATTATCATCTTTGCGGGTATTGTTGCTGGCTTGCCAAGTGCAATTGGAGGCACGTTGGAATTGACCCGTACGGGCGCATTCTCGATTCCGCTGGTGATCATGTTGTTTATTGCTTCGATCGCAGTGACGGGATTTGTAGTCTTTGTGGAACGCGGACAACGCAAGATTCTTGTGAATTATGCCAAGCGCCAAGTCGGTCGTCAGATCGTTGGGGGCCAAAGTTCTCACCTGCCGCTTAAGTTGAATATGGCTGGCGTAATACCTCCGATTTTTGCGTCCAGTATTATTCTGTTTCCAGCGACACTTGCTGGCTGGTTTGGTAGTAGTGAGAATATGAGTTGGCTGAAGGATATTGGTTCCACCCTTTCGCCGGGACAGCCTTTGTATGTGATGTTTTACGCTACTGCAATTATTTTCTTTTGTTTTTTCTATACGGCCCTGGTTTTTAATCCGAAGGAAACCGCCGACAATTTGAAGAAAAGTGGCGCATTTGTGCCGGGGATTCGTCCTGGCGATCAGACAGCGAAGTATATTGATCGCATTATGGCTCGTTTGACTCTGGCTGGTGCCATTTATATTACTTTGGTATGTCTGCTGCCTGAGTTTTTGATCGTAAAGTGGAATGTTCCTTTTTACTTTGGTGGAACTTCATTGTTAATTATTGTGGTTGTGACAATGGATTTCATGACTCAGGTGCAGTCTTATCTGATGTCTCATCAGTATGAGAGCCTGTTGAAGAAAGCAAATTTCAAAGGTGGCGGCGTATTGCCACGCTAATTTGAAAGAACGGATTAATTGAATGTCGAAAGAAGACACGATTGAGATGCAGGGGGAGGTACTTGAAAATCTTCCAAACGCTACATTTCGTGTCAAGCTTGAAAACGGCCATGTAGTACTTGGCTACATTTCTGGAAAAATGCGTATGCACTATATTCGCATTTTGCCAGGTGACAAAGTTACTGTTGAGCTTACGCCCTACGATCTATCCAGAGCACGAATAACTTTTCGTGCCAAGTAATATTCTGTCGGCAGTGGCTGACAATGGTTTTAAGGAGATAACAAATGAGAGTTCGTGCTTCTGTTAAAAAAATCTGCCGTAAATGCAAAATGGTTCGGCGGCAAGGTGTTCTACGTGTGATTTGTGATGATCCGCGCCACAAGCAACGTCAAGGTTGATTGTTGCCTTGTTTGCTGATATAATTCGACGTTTTTCCATTATAATTAGCTGTTGGGAGTGACCGCATGGCCCGCATTGCTGGGGTAAATATCCCTAACCATCAACACACCGAGATTGCGTTAACTGCCATTTATGGCATTGGGCGCACCCGGTCGCGATTAATCTGTGCTGCTGCTGGCGTTAACACGTCAGCCAAAATTAAAGACCTGAGCGATAGCGACGTTGAACGGTTACGCGACGAAGTAGGTAAGTTTGTCGTTGAGGGCGATCTGCGCCGTGAAGTTACGATGAGCATTAAGCGTCTGATGGACCTCGGTTGTTACCGTGGCTTGCGTCATCGTCGTGGCTTGCCAGTCCGTGGCCAGCGTACCCGCACTAACGCGCGCACTCGCAAGGGTCCGCGCAAAGCTATCCGCAAATAATCAGTCAGCGGATAAGTAAAGGATAAATTATGGCTAAAGCTAATGTACGGGTGCGTAAGAAGGTTAAGAAGAATGTTGCAGAAGGCATTGCACACGTTCACGCATCTTTCAATAATACTATTGTCACGATTACTGATCGCCAAGGTAATGCTCTTTCCTGGGCAACATCTGGTGGTAGCGGTTTCCGTGGTTCGCGCAAGAGTACTCCTTTTGCAGCGCAGATTGCTGCTGAACATGCCGGTAAGGCTGCTCAGGAGTGCGGTGTAAAGAATCTGGAAGTTCGAATCAAGGGCCCCGGTCCTGGTCGTGAATCTGCTGTGCGCGCACTAAATGCAGTAGGGTTCAAGATTACCGGAATTACCGATGTAACTCCGATTCCGCACAACGGGTGTCGCCCGCCCAAGAAGCGCCGCATTTAATACGGCAAATATTTTTGCAGGAGAATTACTTTGGCTAGAAATCTTGACCCCAAGTGCCGTCAGTGCCGCCGCGAGGGAGAAAAACTGTTTATCAAGGGTGAAAAATGCTTTACTGACAAATGTTCGGTAGAGAGAAGGAGTTATGCCCCTGGCCAGCATGGTCAGAAGCAGAATACTCGCCTTTCAGGCTACGGCGTTCAGTTGCGTGAAAAACAAAAGCTCCGCCGCATCTACGGTATTCTTGAGAAGCAATTCCGCGGTTATTACCAGGAAGCTGATCGTGTGCGTGGCATTACCGGTGAGAACCTGTTGCAATTGCTTGAATGCCGTCTTGATAATGTTGCATACAGAATGGGGTTTGGTGCGTCGCGTACTGAGGCTCGTCAGGTTGTTCGACACAATGGCATTCTCGTCAATGGTCGTAGGGTCAATATTCCTTCGTATCAGGTAAAACCAGGCGATGTCGTTGAGGTTGCTGAGCGTGCCAAGACTCACCTGCGTGTTAAAGGTGCTGCGGAAGCCGCCGAGCAGCGCACTTTCCCTGAGTGGATTGAAGTTGATGTCAAGGCGCTGAAGGGTACGTTTAAAGCCAAGCCGCAACGCGCAGAACTGCCAGCTACAATTAACGAGCACCTCGTAGTCGAGCTGTACTCGAAATAATTGAGCAAGCAACCAATTTAGAGGAATTACGATCCATGCAAAGCAGTGCCGCTGAGTTTCTTAAACCTCGGATAGTTGACGTCCAGAGTCAAACACCCATGCGTGCCCGGGTGACCATGGAGCCGTTTGAACGTGGCTATGGTCATACGCTTGGCAACGCGCTACGTCGCATTCTTTTATCATCCATGCCTGGCTATGCAATAACACAGGTACAGATTGATGGTGTGGTTCATGAGTATTCGTCCCTTGATGGCGTTCAGGAAGATGTGGTGGATATTCTTCTTAACCTGAAGGGCATTGCACTTAAACTGCATAATCGTGGTGAAACTACGTTAACTCTTTCAAAGAGTGGCGAAGGCCCGGTTACTGCGGCTGACATTGAATCTTCGCATGATGTCGAAATCGTCAATCCTGGTCATGTCATTGCGCATCTGACCAAGGGTGGAAAATTGAACATGACGATCAAGATCGAGCAAGGTCGTGGTTATGTTCCAGTCAGTGTGCGCCGTGTTGCGGATGAAGAGCGTCTGGTTGGTGCGATGTTGCTGGATGCTTCTTTTAGCCCGGTTCGCCGTGTCAGCTATGCTGTTGAAAGTGCACGTGTTGAACAGCGCACTGATCTTGATAAGCTTGTGGTTGAGATTGAAACCAATGGTGTGATCGACCCTGAAGAAGCCATTCGTTACGCTGCTCGAATTCTGGTTGATCAGTTGTCTGTATTTGCTGAGCTGAAGGGAACGCCGGCAGAAGTCGAAGCGCCTCGTAGCCCGCAGGTTGATCCGATTCTGCTGCGTCCTGTTGATGACCTGGAATTGACTGTTCGTTCAGCCAATTGTCTGAAAGCAGAAAATATCTACTATATTGGTGACCTGATTCAGCGCTCTGAAACAGAACTGCTGAAAACACCTAACTTGGGACGCAAGTCTCTGAACGAAATCAAGGACGTGCTGGCTTCAAAAGGTCTCACGTTGGGTATGAAACTGGAAAACTGGCCGCCTGTCGGTCTGGAAAAGGCCTGATTATCGGCACTGCCGATTCAGGGGACTTCTAAAATAAGGATTTGTCATGCGTCACCGTTTATCTAATCGCAAACTTAATCGCACCACTAGCCACCGTTTGGCAATGCTGCGCAATATGGCCAACTCTCTATTGCGTCACGAAGTCATCAAGACTACGTTGCCAAAGGCCAAGGAATTGCGCCGCGTCGCTGAGCCACTGATTACTCTGGGCAAGAAGCCTTCTTTGGCGAACCGTCGTCTGGCGTTTGACCGTCTGCGTGACCGTGAGATTGTGGTTAAACTGTTTGATGAACTGGGCCCACGTTTCCAGACCCGCAATGGAGGGTACCTGCGTATTCTGAAATGTGGCTTCCGTCTGGGTGATAATGCACCCATGGCGATTGTGGAACTGGTCGATCGTGCCCCTGATGCTGAAGTGGTTGAAGAAGCTACCGCCTAAGTTGGAATTGCATTGAATACAAAAAGCCGGATTTATCCGGCTTTTTGTATTTTGTGTGGATAAAAACACTAAGTGGACAGTAGGCGCAAATGATCTTCTTGTATACCGATTACGGCAGTATCGATCCTTATGCTGGATTGATGAAGGCGGCGATCTGGGAACGTGCCCATGGCGCACGTATTGTGGATTTGCTGCATCATGCGCCTGATTTCAATATCTCTGCGAGTGCCCATTTACTCGCAGCGATGTCTTCTCAGTTTTCGATTGAAAGTATATGTGTTGCCGTAATTGACCCCGGTGTGGGTTCTGAACGTGATGCTGTAGTGATGCGGGCTGATGAGAAATGGTATGTCGGGCCAGATAATGGGCTGCTTTCGGTGGTTGCCGGCCGCGCAAAGACAACTGAGCTGTGGAGAATTGACTGGCGACCGGAGAATCTTTCAGTTTCATTTCATGGCCGCGATCTTTTCGCACCGGTTGCTGCATGGATAGAGGAGGGGGCTGTTCCGTACGACAAACTTTCCAGTATTTCGCGCTTTCAGGTCAGTCTTGATTGCGGTGATCTTGCTGAGGTGGTCTACGTTGATCATTATGGCAATCTCCTGACCGGAGTTCGAGCCGATCAGACGCGGCGAGAAACAGCCTTCATATTTGGCCCGCATTTGATTGAATACGCCCGTGTATTTTCGGAAGCAATGCCTGGGCGCCCGTTCTGGTATGAAAACAGCCTTGGCTTGGTCGAATTTGCGTTAAATGGTGACAGCGCAGCTCATTTCCTCAATGCAGGGATCGGGGATCGTTTCGAAGGTTATTTGCCACCCTGAAGCAGTATCTTTGCAAGATAGGTTCCAGTGTGGCTGTCGCTGTTGGCCGCCACCTGCTCCGGCGTGCCTTCAGCGATGATTAATCCCCCCCCGTTTCCCCCTTCCGGGCCCAGATCAATGACCCAATCCGCTGTTTTGACAACATCAAGGTTGTGCTCAATCACCACGACGGTGTTGCCGTGTTCGCGGAGACGATGCAGTACCTTGAGGAGCATTTCAATATCCTGGAAATGCAGGCCGGTTGTCGGTTCGTCGAGAATATACAGCGTTCTTCCCGTATCCCGTTTGGACAGTTCGAGAGACAGTTTGACGCGTTGGGCTTCACCGCCGGAAAGTGTGGTCGCGCTCTGGCCTAGTGTGATGTAACCCAGCCCCACATCCAGCAGGGTTTGCAATTTACGCGCCACGACTGGAACCGGGCTGAAGAATTCACGTGCCTGTTCTACAGTCATTTGCAGAATTTCGTGAATATTTTTACCCTTGTACTGGATCTCCAGCGTTTCTCGATTGTAGCGGTGGCCGTGACAGACGTCGCAGGGGACATAGATATCCGGCAAAAAATGCATTTCAACCTTGATCATGCCGTCGCCCTGACAGGCTTCGCAGCGCCCTCCCTTTACATTGAAGGAGAATCGTCCTGGGCCATAGCCGCGCTCTCGTGATTGGGGCACACCCGCAAACAAATCCCGGATTGGTGTGAATAATCCGGTATATGTTGCAGGGTTCGAGCGCGGCGTGCGCCCGATTGGACTTTGATCGACATTTATTACCTTGTCAAAATACTCCAGCCCATTCAATTCTGTGTAGGTGGCGGGCTCGGCGTTGCTGCCATAAAGATGTCGAGCAACGGCGTTGTAAAGTGTGTCATTGATTAAAGTGGACTTTCCGGAACCGGAAACGCCGGTGATGGAAATCAGCAGGCCAACAGGGAGATTGAGCGTAACCTGTCTCAGATTGTTGCCACTCGCGCCGATAATTTGAAGCATGCGCGTAGGGTCGGGTGTTTGCCTCTGTGCCGGCGTCTCAATTCTGCGGATGCCGCTCAAATACTGTCCTGTAAGCGAAGCCGGGTTGGCCATGATTTCTGCCGGCGTACCTTCGGCGACCACTTCGCCGCCATGCTCGCCGGCTGCCGGCCCCATGTCCACCACATAATCCGCTGTTAGTATTGCATCTTCGTCGTGCTCAACCACGATGACGCTATTGCCGAGATCGCGCAGCCGGATGAGGGTTGTGAGCAGGCGGTCGTTGTCGCGCTGGTGCAGGCCGATGGAGGGCTCGTCCAGGACGTACATGACCCCCGTGAGGCCCGAGCCGATCTGGCTGGCCAAACGGATGCGCTGGGCTTCTCCGCCGGAGAGGGTGTCTGCCGAGCGATCCAGCGAAAGATAATCCAGTCCGACATTGGTAAGAAATTGAAGGCGGCTGGAAATTTCCTTGATGATGCGTTCCGCTATGGCCTGTTTTTGCCCTGTCAGCGAGACTTGCTGGAAAAATTCCAGTGCCTGCTTCAGTGGTAAATGGCTAAGTTCGAAAATAGGGCGTCCCGCAACCGTGACATGGCGCGCTTCCAGTCTCAGCCGAGTGCCCTCGCAACTGGGGCAGGTCTGGTGATTGAGGTATTTCGCCAGTTCCTCGCGCACGGCGATGGAATCGGTTTCGTGGTAGCGGCGTTCAAGATTGCGCAGAATGCCTTCAAAAGGATGTTTGCGGGTTTGGAAGCCGCCGCGTTCGCCTAAATACTTGAACCCAATTTCTTCAGAGCCGCTGCCATTGAGCAGAATTTCCTGCACCTGTGGCGAAAGCTCTTCGAACGGCTTTTCCAGGTCGAAGCCGTAATGCATGGCCAGTGCCTGCAGCATCTGAAAGAAAAACTGGTTGCGCCGATCCCAGCCCTTGACCGCGCCCGAGGCCAGCGACATATGGGGAAAGGCGACTACCCGCTTGGGGTCGAAGACGTTGATCTGGCCCAATCCATCGCACTTGGGGCATGCGCCCATTGGGTTGTTAAAAGAAAAAAGACGCGGTTCAAGCTCAGCCAGCGAGTAGCTGCAGACCGGGCAGGCAAATTTGGCTGAAAACAGGTGCTCTTTGCCGCTATCCATTTCCACTGCCAGAGCCCGGCCATCGGAGTGCCGCAGTGCGGTTTCAAACGATTCCGCCAGGCGCTGCTTCATGTCGGGCCGGATCTTGATGCGGTCCACGACCACTTCGATGGTGTGCTTCTTGTTCTTTTCCAGTTTGGGCGGCTGATCTATTTCGTATGTTTCACCATCTACGCGCAGTCTGACGAAGCCCTGGGCGCGCAATTCATCGAACAATTCGACCTGTTCGCCCTTGCGGTTAGCCACCAGCGGCGAAAGGATCATCAGCTTGGTATCCTCCGGCAGAGCCAGTACATGGTCCACCATCTGGGCAACGCTCTGGGATTCGAGTTTGATCTGATGTTCCGGGCAATGAGGGTCACCCACGCGGGCAAACAGCAGGCGCAGGTAATCGTGGATTTCCGTCACCGTGCCAACCGTGGAACGTGGATTGTGGCTGGTGGCCTTCTGCTCGATGGAAATGGCGGGTGACAGCCCCTCAATCAGATCGACATCCGGTTTTTCCATCAGTTGCAGGAACTGGCGGGCATAGGCGGAGAGGGATTCGACATAGCGTCGCTGCCCCTCTGCATACAGAGTATCGAAGGCGAGCGAGGATTTGCCCGAGCCTGACAGCCCGGTGATGACCACCAGCTGATTGCGTGGAATATCGAGGCTGATGTTTTTCAGGTTGTGGGTGCGGGCACCGCGAATTTTTATGAAGGACATGGTCCACTGCAGAGTTAATCGTAACCTGCTAATATACCCAACTTTGCCTGCAAGAACCAATTCCATGCAATACGCAGACCGGATGAGCCCCGTTGAATTACGCGCCAGTGCTGGCCTGGCGGGCATTTTTGGGCTGCGCATGCTGGGCATGTTTCTGATCCTGCCGGTGTTCGCAATTTATGCGACAGGCATCCCCGGTGGAGAAAATCATCTCATGATCGGCCTGGCGCTGGGCGCTTACGGCCTGACGCAGGCGCTTCTGCAGTTGCCCTTCGGCATGGCATCGGACCGTTTCGGGCGCAAGCGGGTGATTTATTTTGGTTTGATCCTGTTTGCGCTAGGCAGTTTTGTTGCGGCTTCATCGCACGATATTTACTGGATCATCATCGGGCGTTCGATTCAGGGGGCGGGCGCGATTTCAGCGGCGGTAACGGCCTTGCTCGCCGATCTGACGCGCGAACAGCACCGTACCAAGGCCATGGCCATGATCGGGTCCACGATTGGCCTCATGTTTGCCCTGTCCATGGCGCTGGGGCCTGCGCTTTATCAGTTCATCGGTGTCCCGGGCATGTTTGCCCTGACTGGTGTGCTGACTTTGCTGGCAATGGTCGTGGTGGCAGTGGTGATCCCCGATCCCGGGGCCAGCCATTTTCATTCCGATGCCGAAATGGTGCCGGCACGACTGAAGGATGTATTGAAAGACCGGCAGCTGCTGCGACTGAACTACGGTATCTTTTCCCTGCATGCCGCGCAGATGGCGATGTTTACTGTAATTCCCCTGGCTTTGATGAAAACCGGCCATCTGGCAGAAACCGAGCACTGGAAGATTTACCTGCCGGTTATGTTATTGGCTTTCGCTTTCATGGTGCCTGCGATTGTTGTTGGCGAGAAGAAAGGCCTGCTGAAGCAGGTATTCGTCATGGCGGTTGCACTTCTGTTGCTGACCCAGTTGCTTCTGACCGTGCTGCTAAGCCATTTCTGGGGCATTGTCGCCGCGCTGATGATTTTCTTTATTGCCTTTAATATTCTCGAAGCCAGCCTGCCATCACTTATTTCAAAGCTTGCTCCGGCACAGGCCAAAGGTACTGCCATGGGCGTGTACAATACCTCGCAGTCTCTGGGGCTGTTTGTTGGCGGTGTAACCGGCGGACTGCTGGCTCACCAGTTTGGCAATTATGCCGTATTCGCATTTGGCGCATGCCTGTCCGCGATCTGGTTGTGGCTGGCCCTTTCCATGAGGACCCCACCCGCCGTGAAAACCATGATGTATCATCTCGAAGCGATGGATGAGTCTCGCGCGCAATGGCTGGCGCAGCAACTGGCGGTAGTGCCGGGGGTGGCTGAAGCATCGGTGTCTGCGGAGGAGGGTGTAGCCTACCTTAAGGTCAACATGGCCGGCTGGAACGAAGAACAGGTATTAAAACTAATCGACGGAGGAGTGTGACATGGCATCAGTGAACAAGGTGATTCTGGTCGGCAATCTGGGCAAGGATCCGGAAGTGCGTTATATGCCCAGCGGTGAGGCGATCACCAATATCACCGTGGCGACCACGGATACGTGGAAAGACAAGAGTGGCGAAAAGCAGGAAAAGACCGAATGGCACCGCGTCGCGTTTTTCAGCAAGCTGGCCGAAATTGCCGGGGAATACCTGAAGAAGGGCAGCCAGGTGTACATTGAAGGTCGCCTGCAGACCCGCAAATGGCAGGACAAGGAAGGCCATGACCGCTATACCACGGAAATCGTTGCGGATCGCATGCAGATGCTGGGATCGCGCAGTGGCGGCGGCAATACCTTTGAGGTGGTGGACAAGGAACCCGCCGGGGGCGGCGCGGCGAAGCCGGCTAAAAAATCCGGTGGGGAGTTTGACGACTTCGAGGACGATATCCCTTTTTAGAATAGTGCCTTGAACTGGATGACTAATACCCCCATTTGGTGCTCATCCAATTTTGATTTTGAATGGAGTTTGTGATGCCAATTTACGAATACCGTTGTTCCGATTGCGGATTCCAGAAGGAATTCATTCAGAAGATGAGTGATGCACCGCTCACCACCTGTCCCGAGTGCGGCAAGGAAACGCTGGGCAAAATGCTGAGTGCAGCCGGCTTCCAGCTCAAGGGCGGCGGCTGGTACCAGACCGATTTCAAGGGCGGTTCCAAGCCCAAGGAAGAGGCCAAGCCTGCCGGCGGCTGCGGCGGTGGTTGTGCTTGCCACTGAGTTGCCAGTTAAAGTGCATATTTGCTGTGGGTTTGATGTGTGCAAATTCGGCTTGAAGTCATGAGACGCTATTTCATCACCGGTTTGCTGATCTGGGTGCCTCTGGTCATCACGCTCTGGGTGCTCAATCTGTTGATCGGCATGCTGGATCAGAGCCTGTTGCTGGTGCCCGAGTCCTTGCGCCCGCTGGCGTTGATCGGGCTGAATATTCCGGGTGTCGGCGCGATTCTGACCCTGCTGGTGATTTTCCTTACTGGCGTGCTGGCTGCCAATATCATTGGCCAGCGCCTGGTGCTGTTCTGGGAAGCGCTGCTGGCGCGCATCCCGGTGGTGAAGTCGATTTACTACAGCGTCAAGCAGGTCAGCGACACCTTGTTTTCAGGCAACGGTGAAGCTTTTCGCAAGGTGCTGCTGGTGCGTTACCCGCATCCCGAGGCGTGGTCGCTGGCCTTCCAGACCAACGTGCCCCATGAGGTGGCAAACCATCTGGACGATGCGCATGTGGGTGTTTTTATTCCTACCACGCCCAGCCCGGTCAACGGCTTCTATTTTTATGTGAAAAAGAGCGAAACCATCGAACTCGACATGAGCGTGGATGACGCGCTCAAGGCCATTGTTTCCATGGGTGTAGTGGCGCCAAAGAAAGTCCCTGCGTCAGCCACCTATCCCGGCGACTGATTTCCTCCGCTCTCGGGTATAATTCCCCCTTTTTGTTTCCGCCGTTTAGGCACCCGTAAAAACTCGAATCGGATTCAACCATGATGCGTACTCATTACTGCGGCGCGGTCAATAGCGCCCATTTGCAGCAAACCGTTACCCTGTCCGGCTGGGCGCATCGCCGCCGCGATCATGGCGGGGTGATATTCATTGACCTGCGCGACCGCGAAGGTCTGGTGCAGGTAGTATGCAATCCGGACAAGGTGGATACCTTCGCCATTGCCGAGAAAATCCGCAACGAGTTCGTGCTCAAGGTGACCGGCCGCGTCAATCCGCGTCCCGAGGGAACGGTCAACCCCAACCTGCCGACCGGCGAAATTGAAGTCATTGCCGACAGCATCGAAATTCTCAACGCGTCCCTGACGCCGCCGTTCCAGCTGGACGACGAGAACCTGTCCGAGAACGTGCGCCTGACGCACCGCTACATCGACCTGCGCCGCCCTGCGATGCAGGAGAACATGAAGCTGCGCTACCGCGTTTCCAAGACCCTGCGCGATTACCTCGACCAGCACGGCTTCATGGAAATCGAAACCCCCATGCTGACCCGCTCCACGCCGGAAGGCGCGCGTGATTACCTGGTGCCGAGCCGGGTGCATCCGGGCCAGTTCTTTGCACTGCCGCAATCACCGCAGATTTTCAAGCAACTCCTGATGGTGGCCGGTTTCGACCGCTATTTCCAGATCACCAAGTGTTTCCGCGACGAGGATCTGCGCGCCGACCGCCAGCCGGAATTCACCCAGGTCGACATCGAGACCTCGTTCATGAGCGAGAACGAGATCATGGATACGGTGGAAACCATGATCCGTGGCATGTTCAAGACCGTGATGGATATCGATCTGCCCAATCCTTTCCCGCGCATGCCCTACAGCGAGGCCATGGGCCGTTACGGTTCCGACAAGCCCGACATGCGCGTGACGCTGGAACTGACCGAGCTGACCGACGTGATGAAGTCGGTCGAATTCAAGGTGTTCCGTGGCGCGGCAGACATGGAAGGCGGCCGTGTGGCGGCACTCCGGGTGCCGGGCGGCGGTTCGCTGTCGCGCAAGGAAATCGACGACTACACCGCTTTTGTCGGCATTTACGGTGCCAAGGGTCTGGCCTACATCAAGGTCAATGAAGTGGCCAAGGGTCGCGACGGCCTGCAGTCGCCCATCGTCAAGAATCTGGATGACGCCGCTCTGAAGGCGATCATCGAGCGTACCGGCGCCACTGACGGCGATCTGGTTTTCTTCGGCGCCGACAAGGCCAAGGTGGTGAACGAGGCCCTCGGCGCCTTGCGTGCCAAGGTCGGCCATGAGCGCGGCTTGGCCGAATCCGGCTGGAAACCCCTGTGGGTGGTGGATTTTCCGATGTTCGAGCGTGACGAGGAAAACAACCGCTGGGCGGCATTGCATCATCCCTTCACTGCACCGGCTGATGGTCACGAGGACCTGCTGTCCAGCGACCCCGGCAAGGCCTTGTCCAAGGCCTACGACATGGTGCTGAACGGCTGGGAAGTGGGCGGCGGTTCGGTGCGTATTCATCGCCAGGACGTGCAGGCCAAGGTGTTCAAGGCACTCAATATCAGCGACGAGGAAGCGCAGGAGAAATTCGGCTTCCTGCTCGAAGCCCTGCAATTTGGCGCGCCTCCGCATGGTGGCCTGGCCTTCGGTCTGGATCGCCTGGTGACGCTGATGGCTGGCGCCGAATCGATCCGCGACGTGATTGCCTTCCCCAAAACCCAGCGCGCTGCCTGCCTCATGACGCAGGCGCCCAACACCGTGGACGAGAAACAGCTGCGTGAACTGCACATCCGCTTGCGCCAGCAAGTGCAGACCCAGGTGGAAGTCGGCAACAGCTGAGATAGAAACAGGAGAATTGAAATGCCCGTAACCCCTCACGACCTGGTGGTCGAAGCCAAATCCCAGATCAGGGAAATTACCTGCGATGAAGCCAGGTCCCTGCTTGGCAAGCGCGTGGTGCTGGATGTGCGCGAATACGACGAGTATCGTCACCGGCCATCTGCCCGGTGCCATCAACATTCCGCGCGGCATGCTCGAATTCAAGATCGGCATGGTGCCGGAAGCTGCGCCGCGCGATGCTTCGCTGCTGATCTATTGCCGCACCAGCGGACGTGCGGCCCTGTCCGCCGTGCAATTGCACCGGCTGGGCTATACCGATGTGATTTCCATGGTAGGTGGCTTTGATCAGTGGAACACCGAGCAGCGTCCGACCGAGAAGCCCGAGCCGATCAACTTCGAGTAACGCCGGCATTTCCCGGATGGCTTACAAAACGCCCGTTTCCGTCCTGGTTGTCATTTACACGCCGGATTTGCAGGTATTGCTGCTGGAACGTGCCGATCACCCCGGTTACTGGCAGTCGGTGACGGGGAGTTGCGATCCGGGCGAGAGCCTGCGCCAGACGGCGCTGCGCGAGGTGGCGGAAGAAACCGGCCTGGATGCCACGCAATACAAGTTCAGCGACTGGAAGGCGGAAAATGTCTTCGAAATTTACGCCGAGTGGCGTCACCGATACGCCCCCGGCGTGACCCACAACACCGAGCACGTCTTCGGGCTGGAAGTGCCGCAACCGTTGCCTGTCAGTCTTGCGCCACGCGAGCACCTGAATTTTGTCTGGCTGCCGTGGCAGGATGCTGCCGCAAAAGCATTTTCATGGACCAATGTGGCGGCTATCGAGATGCTGCCGGAGATGGCTGGTCGTCCTGAATAAATCCGGGGAAGCCCGGAATCCCCCGCAAATAATGTTCCCCCAGCAGCTTGCTTTCCTCGCGCAGGAAATCCAGAAAAGCCAGCGCAACCACCGATGGCTGCTTGTCCTTGAGGTGGGCCACGTACCAGTGGCGGCGGATCGGGAAGCCTTCCACGTCGAGATAAACCAGTTCGTCGCCATGGCGCTCCAGTGCCAGGGTGTGTGCTGACAGCACGGCGATACCCAGCCCGCCAGCCACGGCCTGCTTGATCGCCTCGTTGCTGCCGAGTTCCATCCTGACCTTGAGTTCCTGCCCGTGCTCGCCAAAAAAACGTTCGGTGGCGAGGCGCGTGCCGGATCCCGCCTCGCGCATCAGGAACGGTTCCTCTGCCAGGCGCGCGAGGGGGATGTTCTTCTCGTTTGCCAGGGGGTGGCTGCGCGCCGCCAGCACCACCAGCGGGTTTTCCAGAAAAGGTTCGAGTTCCACGTCCATGTGTTCCGGCGGCTGGCCGAGCACGTAAAGGTCATCCTCGTTGTTGGCCATGCGCTGCAATACCCGTTCGCGGTTGGTCACCTTGAGCGAGACGTCGATGCCGGGATAGCGCTGGCAGAAGGGGCCGAGCAGGCGCGGGACGAAATACTTGGCGGTGGTGATCACGGCCAGCCGCAGCTTGCCCGCTTTCACCCCCTTCATATCCGATACCAGCATCTCGAAACGGGACAGACCCTCAGAAATGTCGTGGCTGACTTTGAGCAGTTCGCGCCCGGTATCGGTCAGGAACACGCGCTTGCCCACCTGTTCCAGCAGCGGCAGGCCGACAATGTCGCTCAACTGCCTGAGCTGGATGGAAACAGTGGGCTGCGTCAGGTGCAGTTCCTCTGCGGCGCGAGTGAAGCTGAGATTGCGCGCTACCGACTCGAAAACCTTTAGCTGGCGCAAGGTGGCATGTTTCATTGCCATTTCCTCGAAAAGTTAACATAGATAATTATCTATGATTAACCTTTAAAATTACAATTATTATTTATGAATCGATGTGTTTATAGTGACAACACGCTCTAACGAGCCACACGATCTTCCAAGGTGGGAGATAGATGTTTTAACCTGAAATCAAGGAGCTTGCAATGGCAGTCAAGACCTACAACGCTGGCGTGAAAGAATATCGCGCTACTTACTGGACGCCGGAATACACCCCGCTGGATACCGACATCCTCGCCTGTTTCAAAATCACCCCGCAGCCTGGCGTGCCCCGTGAAGAAGTGGCCGCTGCTGTGGCTGCCGAATCTTCAACCGGCACCTGGACCACGGTGTGGACCGATCTGCTGACCGATCTGGACTACTACAAGGGCCGCGCCTATCGCATCGAAGACGTACCTGGCGATGACACCTGCTTCTACGCTTTCGTGGCCTACCCGATCGACCTGTTCGAAGAAGGTTCCGTCGTTAACGTGCTGACCTCGCTGGTCGGTAACGTGTTCGGCTTCAAGGCCCTGCGCGCCCTGCGTCTGGAAGACATCCGCTTCCCGATCGCTTACGTGAAAACCTGCGGTGGACCTCCCCAGGGTATCCAGGTCGAGCGCGACAAGATGAACAAGTATGGCCGTCCGATGCTGGGCTGCACCATCAAGCCAAAACTGGGTCTGTCCGCCAAGAACTACGGTCGCGCTGTTTACGAATGCCTGCGCGGCGGTCTGGACTTCACCAAGGACGACGAGAACGTCAACAGCCAGCCGTTCATGCGTTGGCGCGATCGTTTCGAGTTCGTGCAGGAAGCCACCCTGAAGGCAGAGCGCGAAACCGGCGAGCGCAAGGGTCACTACCTGAACGTCACCGCGCCGACGCCGGAAGAAATGTACAAGCGTGCAGAGTTCGCCAAGGAAATCGGCGCACCGATCATCATGCACGACTACCTGACCGGCGGTCTGACAGCCAACACAGGTCTGGCCAACTGGTGCCGCAACAACGGCATGCTGCTGCACATTCACCGCGCCATGCACGCCGTGCTCGACCGCAACCCGCACCACGGCATTCACTTCCGCGTCCTCACCAAGTGCCTGCGTCTGTCCGGTGGTGACCACCTGCACTCCGGTACCGTGGTGGGCAAGCTGGAAGGCGACCGCGAAGCAACGCTGGGCTGGATCGACATCATGCGCGACGAGTTCATCAAGGAAGACCGCAGCCGCGGCATCTTCTTCGATCAGGACTTCGGCTCCATGCCTGGCGTGATGCCGGTTGCTTCCGGCGGTATTCACGTGTGGCACATGCCGGCACTGGTCAACATCTTCGGTGATGACTCGGTACTGCAGTTCGGTGGCGGCACGCTGGGTCACCCATGGGGTAACGCAGCCGGTGCAGCAGCCAACCGCGTCGCACTGGAAGCCAGCGTGGCAGCGCGTAACCAGGGTCGTGATATCGAGAAAGAAGGCAAGGACATCCTGACCAAGGCCGCAGCCAGCAGCCCGGAACTGAAGATCGCCATGGAAACATGGAAAGAGATCAAGTTCGAGTTCGACACCGTCGACAAGCTGGACGTAGCACATAAATAGCGGTTTCGCAGGGCGGAACAGGGGCCCCGGGACGATAGTCTCCGGGGATGTGACCCCGGAGAAGCCGCCCGGTGACCCAGAGTGAACTCTATTAAATTTAAGGAGCAAATCATGAGTGAAGTAATGGATTACAAGTCGCGCATGTCAGACCCGGCCAGCCGCAAGTTCGAGACCTTCTCCTACCTGCCAGCCATGACTGCGGATGAGATCAAGACGCAAGTGGAATACCTGGTTTCCAAGGGCTGGAACCCGGCCATCGAGCACGTCGAGCCGGAATACCTGATGGATTCCTACTGGTACATGTGGAAACTGCCGATGTTCGGCGAAACCGACGTGACCAAGGTGCTGGCGGAAGCCGAAGCCTGCCACAAGGCCAACCCCAACAACCACGTGCGTCTGATTGGTTACAACAACTTCAACCAGTCGCAAGGTGCGGCGATGGTGATTTTCCGCGGCAAGACCGTTTGATGTTTTGATGTTTCCCGCCGCAGTGTCATCGACTGTGGCGGGATTTTCTGGCGCATGGACGAAAACGGCTGACGCGAAGCAAATGGTATAAATCGCGGCCTTTTTCGCCCCTGTGTTGACCGATAGATGGAGACCGAACATGAGCGACATCATCCAGCAGTACCGTATCGAAAAAGAACCCTACTACCGTCCCGTCTCGGACGAGGTGGAACTGTACGAAGCCGCCTACAGCGTGCGCATGCCGATGATGCTCAAAGGCCCGACCGGCTGCGGCAAGACCCGTTTCGTCGAGCACATGGCCTGGAAGCTGGGCAAGCCGCTGATCACCGTGGCCTGCAACGAAGACATGACCGCTTCCGATCTGGTTGGACGTTTCCTGCTCGACGCCAACGGCACCCGCTGGCAGGATGGCCCGCTGGCCATTGCCGCCCGCTTCGGCGCGATCTGCTATCTGGACGAAGTGGTGGAAGCGCGCCAGGACACCACCGTGGTGATCCACCCGCTGACCGACAATCGCCGCGTGCTGCCGCTGGAAAAGAAAGGCGAGCTGGTCCATGCCCATCCCGATTTCCAGCTGGTGATTTCCTACAATCCGGGCTACCAGAGCCTGATGAAGGATCTGAAGCAGTCCACCAAGCAGCGTTTCGGCGGACTCGACTTCAACTACCCCGACCACGCCATCGAAACCGAAATCGTCACCCACGAAACCGGCGTCAAGGCGGAAGTGGCCGGCAAGCTGGTGTCCATCGCCGAACGCGCCCGCAACCTCAAGGGGCACGGTCTGGACGAAGGCATTTCGACGCGCATGCTGATCTACGCAGGCAGCCTGATCGCCACCGGTGTCGATCCGGTCAAGGCCTGTCGCGTGGCCCTGGTGCGTCCGATCACCGACGATCCGGACATGCGCGATGCGCTGGATGCGGCAGTAACCACGTTCTTTTGATGCGTGAAATAGTGAAAGGTGAAGCGTAAAATGCAGGTGTGTTGCATTTCTCACCTTTCACCTACCGCACAGCGCGAGTCACCTTTCACCCTTCACAGAGGTTTGTCATGAGCATCAATCTCGAAGACTATCAGGAACTGATCGACGCGCTTTCCCCGGAGCTGCAGGAAAGCCTCCATGCTGCGTGGCATGAAGCAGCCCGGGTATTCAGCGCGCGCGGTCTGGACAATTACCTCAAGGGCGCTGCTGCCCTGAAAACGCTGGGCAAGGGCGACGATCTGATCGCCACCTGGATCGACCATGCGCCGCTGGTGGCCAAGGAAATCGGCGAGGACATCATTCCGGATCTGATTCAGACCGCGCTGGAACTGGCCTCCAAGACCTCGGGCGCGGTCATTGAACTGGTGCTCAGCACCGCGCCCACGGCGGCCAACCGTCTTGGCGACGAAACCCTGTTCCGCGCCTACCTGCAATTCCTCAATACCCTGCTGTCGCAGGCGCCGCGCGGCGTGCGCCCGATGCTGGAAAACCTGGAAATGCTGTTCAGCCAGCTCACCCTGGGCGGCTTGCGCCGCTGGGCGCTGTGGGGCGCGCATGCCCACCGCACCAACTACCCGGAGCAGGGCAACTACTTCAGCCTGCAATCCAAGGAATCGCTGGCCATGCTCCAGAAGGAGCGCAAGGGCACGCTGTTCATCGACGTGCAGCGCCGCATCAACATGTATCTGCGTGCCCTGTGGGCACGGGATTTCTTCATGAAGCCGACTTCCGGCGACTTCGAGACGCGGGAAGGCTACCGGCCCTATGTCGAGGGGTACTTTCATTCACCTGCCCGATGCCTACGACGATTTCGCAGTCGGCGAAATCAAGCTGCCGGGCCTGGAAATGTACCGCGCTGCCGCCGCTCACAGCGCCGCCCATCTCGTTTATACCCACGACCCGATCTCGGCCGAAGCGCTCAATCCGTGGCAGATGGCGGTGATCAGCGTGATCGAGGATGCCCGGGTGGAAACCCTGTCGATCCGCAAGTTTCCCGGCCTGAAGCATCTTTGGGCGCAATTGCACAGCATCGAATCCGAGCAGGGCAACTCGGCCGGGGATTATCTCAACCGCCTGGCGCGTGCGCTGCTGGATGACGGTTACGAGGACAACGATCCGTGGATCGCGCAGGGACGGGTACTGTTCAAGCAGGCCGCAGATCGTCTCGACAGCAACCAGGTATCCTGGGACATCGGCGTGCAGCTGGCGCATGAATTCATGGCCAAGCGCATCCCCTTCAACCCGCGCACCGATCTGCTCACCGCGCCGTACCGCGACGACAATCGCTATTTCTGGGAATTCGAGGAATTCGACTTCGAAAAGTCCATGGCAGCGGGATACGAAACGCTCAAGCAGGTCAGGAAGCATGTCAGCCTGATGGAGTTCGCCAACGAAATCGACGTCGAGAACGCCGGCGACGACGCGGAAGAAATCTGGGTGCTGGGCACGGAACTCTTTCCCTATGAGGACATGGGCAAGTCTTACAACGAACTGGAAGGCAAGGAACCGGTTTCCGAGCCCTACCATTACTCGGAGTGGGATTACCAGATCCAGCTCGAGCGCCCGGCCTGGGCCACGGTGCTGGAAAAGCGGGCAAAAGCCGGCGATCTGCAACTGATCAACGACATCACTTCACAGCACAAGCGCACCATCGGTCGGCTGAAGTTCCTGCTCGATGCCCTGCAACCGCAGGGGGTGACGCGCATCCGCAAGCTGGAAGACGGCGACGAGGTGGACGTCAACGCCGCCATCCGCGCCATGATCGACATCCGCATGGGCCAGCAGCCCGACCCGCGCATCATGATGCGTTCGGTGCGCAAGGTGCGCGACATTTCGGTGATGGTGCTGCTGGACCTGTCGGAATCCACCAACGACAAGGTGAGCGGGCAGGAATACAGCGTGCTGGACTTGCAGCGCCAGGCCACGGTTCTGCTGGCGGACGCCATCAACAAGATCGGCGACCCGTTCGCGATTCACGGTTTCTGCTCGGACGGGCGCCACAATGTCGAATATTCCCGCTTCAAGGATTTCGACCAGCCCTACAACGAAGTGCCGAAGTCGCGCCTGGCGGGCATGAGCGGCCAGCTCTCCACGCGCATGGGTGCGGCCATCCGCCATGCCGGGCATTACCTGAAGCTGCAGAAATCGGCCAAGAAGCTGCTGCTGGTGATCACCGACGGCGAACCGGCCGACGTGGATGTGCGCGACCCGCAGTATCTGCGTTACGATACCAAGAAAGCGGTGGAGGAAATGGCGCGTTCCGGCGTGACCACTTTCTGCATGTCGCTTGATCCCAGAGCGGATCAGTATGTTTCCCGGATTTTCGGCGCCAAGAACTACATGGTCGTGGACCATGTGGAACGGTTGCCCGAGAAGTTGCCGGTACTTTATGCAGGATTGACACGATGACAGTACAAACTTATGTCGGTATCGACCAGGATACCAATGCCGGCCTGACCCACCTCGGGCGCATGGTGCGCGATGCCTGGGTATTCGGCATCCTGCCGGAAACGGAAACCTGCGCGGGCTGGGATTCGCGCGCGCATGCAGAATCTGTACGAACAGGTCTATGCCGCCTGGGAACCCTATGCGCATCTGCCCAGCCGCCTGCCGGAAGAACTGCGCGAGCGGCACACCCGGTTTTATGCCCAGGCCATCACGGCCGCCCGTGACGAGGGCTGGGACCCGGAACTGGGCGAGGACGACTAAAAGCGCAGAACCTTATGGCCGCTCGGGCGCCGCGAATTTGAGCACTTTCGCTGGTCCGTCAAAGCGGCCCTTCGCGGCCAGTTCGTTCAGGGCGCGGGGCAATTCCGCTTGCAGGCGTGCCATGAGCTGTTCCGCTTCGGGCGTGTAGTAGACCGCCTGGTACGGAACCGGCTCATCGAGGGAGGTTCGCATACGGGGGTGGAAATCCTGCCAGGCGATGTCGATCCAGCATTTGCGCTCGCCATCGAGGAACACGAATTCCTCTGCATCCAGAATCGCCAGGTACTGCATGGCGCGGATCGGAACAAACAGGCAGCCGGAGGGGCTGCGGGACAGGAGAGAGTGCGCCAGATTGTAGGTTGCGGCAGGTAAAAATCGGGCTTCACGCGCTGATTCAGGGTTACGATAGCAGGTTATTTGCATGCGAGCTCCATAGTGGTGGACGGGCATGAAATAATTATCCATGCTTTAGAGAATCTTGAGGAAATGTATGATGAAAAAACCGATCCAGGAATTCAACAAATGGCTGCTTTCCCTGGTAGAGCACCTTGGCCTGCTGGTCATTGCCATTGCGACGGTATTCGCCATGGGGAGCGAAGTCATGGTGATGGTACGGGCGGCACAGGTGACTTTGGCCGATCTGCTGCTGCTTTTCCTCTACCTGGAAGTGCTGGCGATGGTCGGGCTGTATTACGGCACAGGCAAGCTGCCGGTGCGCTTCCCGCTGTATATCGGCATGGTGGCGCTGGCGCGTTACCTGATCCTGGACATGAAGGCCATGGACGACTGGCGCATGCTGGCCGTGAGCGGCTCGATCCTGATGCTGACCATGGCGGTGCTGATGATCCGGTTTGGCCATGTCCGCTATCCGTATCCGGGCGACGAGGCAGTCGCCGAGCAGCGAAACAATCATCAGGAAAAGAGTTGAACAATTTACTGAACGCCGGTCCATAAGCCTTCGCGGCTGCTGCGCCGGGGTGGTGGAGCAGCGGCGTGAATGTTAGCGGGCAGCACTTTCAAATTGAAGCAGCAGCGCAATTGCTGCGGACGGGCGGTGTGGTCGCCTTTCCCACTGAAACCGTCTATGGGCTGGGTGCGGATGCGGCCAACCCGGCGGCGGTGCAACGTATTTTCGCCATCAAGGGGCGACCTGCCGATCACCCGCTGATCGTCCATCTCGGTGATGCGTCGCAACTGGACCGATGGGCGCGGGATGTGCCTGAAGGCGCATGGCGGCTGGCTGCCCGGTTCTGGCCTGGGCCGCTTACCCTGATCCTGCCGCGCCATGCCCATGTGCCTGATGAGGTGACGGGGGGGCAGGATTCGGTCGGGTTAAGGGTGCCCAGCCACCCGCTGGCGCTTGAATTGCTGCGTGCGCTCGGGTCGGAGCATGGCCTGGCGGCGCCCTCGGCCAACCGCTTCGGGCGCATCAGCCCGACCCGGGCGCAGCATGTGCGCGATGAACTGGGCGATGCGGTGGATATGATCCTGGATGGCGGCGCCTGCCAGGTGGGGCTGGAATCCACCATCATCAGCTTCATCGGCGACGTGCCACGCCTGCTCCGGCCCGGCGGCATTCCAATCGGTGAGATGGAAGAAGAAATCGGCATGAAGATTGTGGCGGATGATCCGGAGCGACCCTCTGTACGAGCTTCGGGCGGGCTGCCGTCGCACTATGCGCCGGCCACACCGCTCGAAGCCTGGTCCGGAGATGCGCTGTGGCAGCGTGCTTTTGAACTGGCCAGGCAGGGGGTGCGGGTTGCGGTGCTGGGGATATCGCCCGCGCCAGCCGCTAGCGAAGGCGCAGGCGTGGTTTTTTATCTGATGCCGCCTGAGGCGGTGGATTACGGGCGCGTGCTGTATGACACGCTGCGTCGTGCCGATGTCGCCCGCTTCGATCACCTGCTGGTGGAAGCGCCACCCGGCGGGGATGCCTGGCGTGCAGTGGCTGATCGGCTGCGGCGTGCTGTTTGGAAAAATACATAAAGACCAGGGAAATTCGAAATGAGTGAAGAAGTGAAAGTTGGCGTCGTCATGGGCAGCACCAGCGACTGGGATGTCATGCAGCACGCCTGCGACATGCTGCGCAAGCTGGGTGTGCCCTATGAGGCACGTGTGGTATCGGCCCACCGCACCCCGGACCTGCTGTTCCAGTACGCCGAAGAGGCGGCGGCTCGCGGGCTGGCCTGCATTATCGCCGGCGCCGGTGGCGCGGCTCACCTGCCCGGCATGCTGGCAGCCAAGACGGCCGTGCCGGTGCTGGGCGTGCCGGTGCCTTCGCGCTATCTGAAGGGGATCGACTCGCTGCTGTCCATCGTGCAGATGCCGAAAGGCATCCCGGTAGCCACTTTCGCCCTGGGCGAGGCCGGCGCGGCCAATGCCGCCCTGTTTGCCGCCGCCATGCTGGCGCCGCACGACCCTGCCATCGCCGGTCGCCTGGCGGATTTCCGCAGCGCGCAGAGCGAAACCGCGCTGAACTCAACCCTGCCGGAGCTGCCGTGATTCCAGCAGCTTCCTCCCGCATGATTTTGCCGCCAGCCACTCTCGGTATCCTCGGCGGCGGCCAGCTTGGTCGCATGTTCGCGGTGGCCGCGCGCACCATGGGCTACCGCGTGATGGTGCTGGACCCTGACCCGGAGAGCCCGGCGGGCGCCCTGGCCGACATTCACCTGTGCGCCGCTTACCGCGACCGGGCTGCGCTGGAACGCATGGGCCGCGCCTGTGCGGCGGTGACCACCGAGTTCGAGAACGTGCCGGCGGACAGCCTGGAATTCCTGACGCAGTTCTGTCCGGTGCGCCCCGGTGCGGCCGCTGTCTCAATCGCCCAGGATCGTCGCCGCGAAAAAACCTTCCTGCAGTCGAACGGTTTTTCCACTGCACCGTTCGCAGCCGTAGAAAGCCACGGCGATCTTGCCTCGGCCTTCCAGATTGTTGGTGCTCCCGCCCTGCTCAAAACCGCCCTCAAGGCTATGACGGCAAAGGCCAGGCGAGGGTAAACAGCTTCGCCGATCTGGAGGCTGCATTCGAAGACCTGGGCGCGGTGCCCTGCGTACTGGAAGCCTGGCTGCCGCTGCAAACAGAAATCTCGGTCGTGGTGGCGCGCGGTGCGGACGGGCTGGCCGCAGCCTTTCCGGCGGCGGAAAACCGGCACGCCAACGGCATTCTCGATATCAGCATCGCGCCCGCACCAGTCGCCGCGGCGCTGGCCGGAAAGGCGCTTGAAACCGCCATGGCCATTGCCGCTGCACTCGATTACTGCGGTGTGCTGGCGGTGGAGTTTTTCGTGCTCGACGATGGACGGCTGCTGATCAACGAAATCGCCCCCCGCCCGCACAACAGCGGCCACTACACGCTGAATGCCTGCCTGACTTCGCAGTTCGAGCAGCAGGTGCGGGCGCTGGCCGGTCTGCCGCTGGGCGCGCCCGATCTGCTGCGCCCGGCGGCGATGGTCAATCTGCTTGGCGACCTGTGGCGCGACGGGCAGGAACCGCCCTGGGACGCCGTGCTGAGCCAGCCGCGTGCCAAGCTGCACCTGTATGGCAAGCAGGGGGCTCGTCCTGGCCGCAAGATGGGCCACTTCAACGTACTGGCTGACAGCACCGAGGCGGCACTCAGGGCAGCACTCGAGCTGCGCGACGCGCTGGCAGCAGAAGCTTCAACCGGATAAGGAAAAGAGACCGCCATGCCACTGGTGCGCATGAACGACATGCTGGGCCACGCCTACCGCCACGCTTATGCTGTTGGCGCCTTCGGCGTGGTGACGCTGGATTTTCTCGAAGCCATCATCAAGGCGGCGGAAAATTTCCGCGCGCCGGTGATCCTCAATCTGGCCGAATCCCATTTCGGCTATTACGATTTCGACCTGCTGGCGCCGGCGGCGGTGGCAGCAGCGCGGCGCGCCAGCGTGCCGGTGGCAATCCATCTCGATCACGGGCAGAGCCTCGAATCCGCCGAGCGCGCGATTCGCAGCGGATTCAGCGGGGTGATGGTGGACTGCTCGGATCAGCCCTTCGAGGACAATCTGCGCCTGACGCGTGAAGTAGTGACCCTGGCACATGCCAGCGGAGTGGCCGTCGAGGCCGAACTGGGTTATGTGCCGGGAGGCGAGGGCGAGAACGCCGAGAATCTGTCGCACGAGTTTGAGTACACCTCGCATGCTGAAGCCAAGGTGTTCGTGGCGCGCAGCGGCGTGGATTGCCTGGCCGTGTCCATCGGCACCCGGCACGGGCGCATGAAAGGGACGCCCAAGCTGGATTATGCGCGGCTGGCGAAAATCAACGAGGCAGTGGGCATCCCGCTGGTGATTCACGGCGGCAGCGGTTTGTCGGATGAACAGTTCCGCAAGCTGATCGCCAACGGCGTGGCCAAGATCAATTACTACACCGCGCTTTCCGATCTTGCGGTGCGGCATATCCGGGAAAATCCCTCCATCGGAGACAACGGTTACATGGCGCTCAAGCGCAGCGTTCGTGACGCAGTGCGTGCCGAGGTGGAACGCTGCATCCGTCTGTGGGGCAGCGGCGGACGCGCCGCAGAGGTGCTGGAACAGTGCCGCTCCCAGGCTGAAGCTTGATCTTAACTCGCGCGAGCGGCTGATTTTTTCTTCATATTCTGGTAAGTTTAGCGTCCGCAAATTTTCCCTGATGTGAAGCCAAGCCATGCAAGTCAGCCCCATTACCTTCGACAAGTTCAGCCAGATGCAGGATGGTGATTGCCAGGCACGCATCCTTGCCGCCAAGGCCAAGCTGGGCAAGCGGCTGGTGATTCTCGGGCATCACTACCAGCGTGACGATGTGATCTGCCATGCCGATTTCACCGGCGATTCGCTCAAGCTGTCGCGCCAGGCGGCAGCTTCCGAGGCCGAATACATCGTCTTCTGCGGCGTGCACTTCATGGCCGAGGTGGCGGACATCCTGTCGCGCCCGGAGCAGATTTCCATCCTGCCCGATCTCTCCGCCGGCTGTTCCATGGCGGACATGGCCTCGCTGGCCAAGGTCGAGCGCGCATGGCGCGAACTGAAAACCGTGCTTGATCCGGACGAAAGCGTTACGCCCGTGACCTACATCAATTCCGCTGCCGATCTGAAATCCTTCTGCGGCGAGCATGGCGGCATCGTCTGCACCTCCAGCAATGCCACCAAAATCCTCGAATGGTCCTTCGCCCGGCGCGAGAAAGTGCTGTTCTTCCCCGATCAGAATCTGGGGCGCTGGAGCGGTTTCAAGATGGGCATTCCGCTGGACGAGATGGTGCTGTGGGACTACGACCAGCCGATGGGCGGACTGACGCCGGAGCAGATCAAAAAAGCCAAAATTATCCTGTGGAAAGGATTGTGCTCGGTGCATCAGATGTTCCAGCCGCAGCACGTTCACAAGTTTCGTGAACAGCATCCGGACGGACTGGTGATTTCACATCCCGAGTGCAGTTTCGAGGTGTGCCAGTTATCCGATTATGTCGGCTCGACCGAGTACATTATCAAAACCATCGCCGAGTCCGCGCCCGGCACGAAGTGGTTGGTGGGCACCGAGCTGAACCTGGTCAATCGCCTGGCGAACCAGTTCAAGCGCGAAGACAAGACCGTGCAGTTCATGTGTTCGACGGTGTGCATGTGTTCCACCATGGCGCGCATCGACCCGCAGCACCTGGCCTGGGTGCTGGAAAATCTGGCCGAAGGCCGGGTGGTCAATCAGATCAAGGTGCCGGCGCAGGAAGCCGAAATGGCGCGCCTGTCGCTGCAGCGCATGCTCGACGCTTCCTGATATTGCCTGGTGGAATGCGGTGGCGGCACGCAAAGCCTGATCACGCGTAGTCAGTCACGCTGAAACGAAAGGGCTCCCCCCTGATAAGGGGGGCTGGGGGGGTTAAATCCAGGCCTGTGGGTCATCCTGTACCCCCCTATTCCCCCCTTGTGCGAGCATCCGCTGTGCGGATTGCCTGCTTGACCCACTTCAGGGGGAGGTGTCCGCCCAAGAGTATCCGTGTCTTTCATCCTGGCAGGCTGCTAACCCATCTCGCCTTCCCCTCACTTTACGAGCCGCATCCATTGCATGTCGTAGCACAATAGCGCTACATTTGGCCTTGTCCCTTGTTTGGAGTGCCCGACATTGTCAATCAAACCCTGGCGAGGGCGACCGACAGCAAAGGCCGAGTACCAAGCATTGGCCCTGTGCACCCGGAAGGAGCTTCGGACTGGAAGCTGAGAAATGTCTACGAAAGCGGGTGAAGTCCAGAGCACTCGACTCTCGGGGTGTTAAAATGGACTTCAATCAATCCGACAGTTAAAATTGATGGAAACGAAACCTGCCTGCTCAGCGGATCAAGTCATGTGTCATTGCAGTGGCACCAAGCAAAGCTACATTCAACGCCTGTTTGACGAGGGTCTGGATATACAGGACATTTCCAGAAGGACGGGTGCGCTTTCCGGCTGTGGCGGTTGTGAATGGGATATTGGGGATTACTTGAAGGAACTTGCCGCACAACGCGCAAGTGGAACGACCATCAATAAGTAGATGTGACGTCATCAGGAGCAGGTGGGGATGGCGCCCAATTGGAGCAGCAATAAGGGGCTTGGCTCGAATTACCTTCCAAGCCGGCGTTCCGATTGTGTCGTTTGTACGCAGTCGCGTTTAGAGAAAGCAGCCGTTCGGGTGATTCTCGACCCTATGGCTGGTGACGATTCCATACCGGTCGTTGGACCACCTGAATGCCACCGACAGCAAAGGCCGGAGGCTGTGTGGAAACGTGTAGAGATAACGGTTTAGGGGTAGTGATATCAGGAATTATTGCCGCTGATTTTCAGAATCCGCGATCGGAGTTGGGCGCTGCACACCTGTCGTTTAGTCACGCAGCAAATAAAAATGGTGTCTGACCCCATTTATTATTTGTCTCTACGTATTCCAGTGCTCATTCTTCAAGTATTAGGCTGCATCCTGTCGCTCACGCACCAGTGCAGTAAATGAAGAAACATCCATCAGCCACGCTTGCTGCTCTGGCGTGTAAGTCCCGTGCAGTCCACGTGGCAAAACAAGTTGCAAATTTTTCGCCTGCATTTCGTCAGTCTGATGTCGGCTGATTGAAGTTTCGAGTGTTAGCAGGTGTTTGTGGTCGATACGGTCGGCCTCGGCAAGCACCTGTCGCCAGCGGTCTTTGCAGGTGGATTTCACGCCCAGCATCGTCAGGCGCAACGTGTCAAAGGCAGGGTCGTGATATGCCGCAACACTGGGAAAAATGAAATCCGGTTTGGCCTTGTTTTCCGTTACGGCAGTACGTTTATATTGGATGCCGCACTCAGTAAACAGCAGTTCGAGATGGTTTTCGAGTGCAAGCCCTACCCGGCTCTTGCGCCGGTTTTGCACGGATAGGGAAAACGACAAAAAACCATCAACATCCACGCCCGTTCCATAGATCAGGTGTTGTGCAGCGGAATAGCGACTGTATAAACAGCTTCAATATCCCGCGCCTGTGGGTCGTTTGGAAGTTCGTCGCTAAGTTCAAAGGCATGTATTTCATGCCAGTCGTGATCGAGGTCATTCTATCCGCTCCTCTAAGAGCAGTTTTGGAACACCAACCTGATCTGGAAGAAAGTAAATGCCATCAAGTGGCAATGCCGCGCCGGAAATAGCATCGAGCGTCTCTTGCCCGATATTGTGGGCATTTGAGAATACGACTTCGCCCCAACGCTTGAAATTCCCCGCGTCTCTGTAAAGGTATTCGAATCTGACGTTCACCGTTAGTACGGGTTCTTGTTGTCCACGAACAGCTTGTTTCTGTGCCATGCAACGAATTCTGGTTGAGGCATAAAACGTTCTGGCGGGTCAATCGGGCGACCGTCGAGCGGCAGAATCACCGCTTGGATAAAAGCTTCTTTGCCGCGTTTGAGATCTTCCGAGACAAGGATTTTGAAATCGTCAGTCAGCGTAATAAGTCCTTTGTCGAATGCCTTGTCATGCAGCGCCGAAAGACATAAGCCATTGCTCGGATTGAGCCGGTTGGCCTTGTCTTTGCTCCATGGAACGATATGGCTAGCAATCAGCAAGCGCGAGTCAGACAGACCTGACATGCAGCATCTGCCGCGATAGCTGGCAAGGACAGCGCGGCGGAAGAAACTTTGTTTGATTCGTTGCTCGGTTAGAACCTGTCTGGTTTCCCCACTGTAGTCGTTTAGATCGAACGCATCGTCTGGTTCGGTGTCGCTAACGGGTTCAACGCGCCTCTTGCGCAACTGCTCGTTCAGTAGCGCACATTCCACAGCGAGCCGCTCCCAGTCCGCATGAAACTCCTCCCACACCTCACGATCCAGCGACGAGGCATTGCCCAGCCCGCTTCTGCCTGTGCTGGTGATGGCGGGGTCAAGGCTCGCGAAATTGACCAATTTCATCGCGACAGCGGAGGGAGTGCGACCGATGAGCGTTGCAAGTTCGATAATTTCAGCATTCCGACTGTGTAATTTGCCGAATGGCAGTTGGCAATACAGGTTGAACGCGAGTTTCAACTGTTCTCTTGTCCAGCGATTTGAACTCATGATGTTTGCCGGTGACTCGGCAAGATTGCCTGAAGCCACCGGCGCCTCGTTTGTTATCAGCGGAGCCATGAGTTTAGCGACGGATTCGATCATCGGAACAACAGCGGCATCCGCGAACAACTGATACGCCCGTGTATCCGACACAGGAATCCTGAACGTATCAGGGAAACCCATCAGCCTTGCGCACTCTCTTGGCGTGAGCCGACGCGGGTTTTTGCCTTCGCCTTGATACACTAGAATTTCCGAACCGTCCTTGTAATAGCGGGCAGACAGGGTACGGGTCACGCTGTCGGGGGTGACGAGGCCAAAACCGAAGCCGTTGCCTTTGGCACGATGTTTTTCAGCGTAATTTTGCAGATAGCGCCAGAGGTTGTCAGTGAGGGTGTATTTGTCCTGCACCTTGTTGGCGGCGTGATCGAAGAAGCGGTTTTCATCCCATTCCAGCGCGGGTTCGCTGCCGTCGTGCGGTGGAGGATTTCTTTCAGCGTGTGCTGGCCTTTGGGCGGGATGGGCAGGGCGTCGAAGTCGAAAGCGACGGGTTCGCGGAAGCCGACGATGAGGATGCGTTCGCGGTGCTGGGGGACGAAGTGTGCGCCGTCGATGACGCGGGTGTGGATGTGGTAGCCGAGTTCTTCGGTGAGGGTGCGTTTGATGACAGCCGAAGGTGCGGCCTTTGTCGTGCGACGTAAGGTTTTTGACGTTTTCCAGCAGGAAGGCACGTGGGCGCTTTTCGGCAATGATGCGGGCGACATCGAAAAACAGGGTGCCCTGCGTTTCGCAGGCAAAGCCATGGGCTTTGCCGAGCGCGTTTTTCTTGGAAACGCCTGCAATGGAAAACGGCTGGCAGGGGAATCCAGCCAGCAGCACGTCGTGGTCGGGAATGTCGGCTGCCTGAACCTGTGTGATGTCGCCGTTGAGGGCGTGGCCGTCACGGAAGTTCTCGGCGTAGGTTTTCTGCGCGTAGCTGTCCCATTCGCTGGTGTACACGCAGCGCCCACCAATGCCCTCAAATGCCCGGCGGATGCCGCCGATGCCCGCGAACAGGTCGATGAAGCTGAATGCGGCTTCGCCCTCGAAAGGTAGATCGAGCGGCAAAAGCTGTTGCAGGGCGTGAATAACGTAGGACGGCGGGACGGACTGGCGGGCTTCCCAGCGACGAATCGTGCGAGGTGTGGTCTTTAGAAAATCAGCGATTTTCGCTTGTGTGTGGTGTTCTCGGGCAGCTTTAAGGTAGGCCAGAACGGCATCGTCGCCGCCGGTTGTGAGCACAGTAGCGCTGGAGATCGGGGTGGTCACGGGATATCCTCTGGGAATTTTTGAGGACAATACGCCCTAAATCTGTTCTTTTCAAGGAAAGTTTTTCGTTCGGCGGCTGTTTCCGTTCGCAGCATCAGCAAAGCATCGTGGATGGCCATATTCCACCATTTTATTGATCCTAGCAAAACAATTCGGCCACGAAAATCACGAAAGAAACCTTCCGGTTCTCGCCCCGATTCTTCACCCGCTCATTTCACGAGCGCGGCTTGGCCCTCGCGGTCGGTGTGGCGTTCCACGGGTCGTCGGGCCAGGGGTGCTTGGGGTAGCGGCCTTTGAGTTCCTTCTTCACCTCGGGGTAGGTGTGGTC
The DNA here is from genome assembly GCA_963741495.1 of uncultured Gammaproteobacteria bacterium. Lineage (GTDB taxonomy): Bacteria > Pseudomonadota > Gammaproteobacteria > Burkholderiales > Sulfuricellaceae > Sulfurimicrobium. The sequence goes on along the minus strand of CAVUID010000017.1, from coordinate 107,264 downwards.
CCAGAAGTTCTTCAGGTCGCGCGTGACCTGGATCGGGCGCTGGGCGGGGGAGAGCAGGTGGAGCATCAGCGCGACCTGGCCGTCGGCGACGGCGGGGGTGCGGGCGAGGCCGAACAGTTCCTGGAGTTTGACCGCCAGCACCGGCGGGGCGCCGTCGGGGAAGTATTCGAGGCGCTTGCGCGAGCCGCTCGGCACGGTGATGTGGGTCGGGGCGAGGTGTTCGAGTTGCTGCTGCCGGTCCCAGTCGAGGCGGGCCTTGAGGATGGCGGGCAGGTCGAGCCGGGCGAGATGGTCGCGCCGGGTGACGCCATCGAGATAGGGCGCAAGCCAGTCTTCCAGCGTGGCGAGCAGGGCGGCGTCAGCGAGATCGGGCCAGTCGGCGTCGGGCTGCCACTGCCGCAGCGAGGCGATCCGCGCCTGCAACTGGCGCGCTTCCTCGTTCCAGGGCAAGGCTTCGATGCCGAGGTCGCGCACGCCGTCAAGCATCGCCTGCACCGTCGCCTGCCGGGCGGAGCCTGCTGGCAGTGGCCGTTGCGCCAGAACCAGGGCGCCGAGGCGGCGTTCCTCGCGCGCCAGCACGGTCTGGGTCTGGCGTTCCCAGCGCACCACCGGCTGCCACGCCAGTTTCTCGCCGAAATGCCGTGCAAGGTCGTCCGCGTCGAGCGCGGCGGCGAGGAAGATGCGCCCTTCGTCGCCCTTGCCGTCGAGGCTGGCGGCCACCAGCAGCGGCGGGCCGCCAGCACAGCCCGGCAGCAGCCGGGCGCCGCGTCCGTTGGCGAGCAGGTAGCGCCCCTCGCCCTCGCTGCGGCGCTGGGCGATGCGGTCCGGGTAAGCCAGGGCGAGGAGCAGGCCGATGGCGGCCTCGTCCATCTCGCTATCGTCCGCCGCTACCCCCAGCAGGTGGCGCCACTGGTGCGCGGCGCGCTCGGCGGCGGCGCAGGCGTTGGGATCGGCGCCGAAACGATGCGCCCCGACGTTGCCGTGGCTGCGATGGGCACGCAGGGCTTCCACCCGCAGGGCGAAGTCGCAGCGGTGCTCGCCTTCGAGGGCGCGCAGCGGGTCGCGCCCGGCGGCCACGGCAGCGATGTCGCAGGCGAGGGTGCCGAGCCCCGTCTCCCGGCCGCGCAGCAGCATGTGGGCGAGGCGCGGATGGAGCGGCAGCCCGGCCATCTCCCGCCCCAGGGCAGTGATGCGACCGGCGCCATCCAGGGCTTCGAGCTGTTGCAGCAGTTCGCGCCCCTGGGCCAGGGCAGCGGCGGGGGGCGGGTCGAGCCAGGTCAGGGTGGCGGCATCGTTCACCCCCCACTGGGCCAGTTCGAGCGCGAGGGGGGCGAGGTCGGCTTCGAGGATTTCCGGGACGTTAAAGGCGACCAGGCCGCGCTGCATGTCCTCGTTCCACAGCCGCAGGCAGATCCCCGGCCCGAGACGCCCGGCGCGTCCGGCGCGCTGCTCGGCCGAGGCGCGCGAGACGCGCACCGTCTCCAGGCGGGTCAGCCCGCTCGGCGGATCGAAGCGCGGCACCCGCTGCCAGCCGCTGTCGATCACGGTGGTGACGCCCTCGATGGTGAGCGAGGTCTCGGCGATGGGCGTGGCGAGGATGATCTTGCGCCGCCCCTGCGGATCGGGCGTGATGGCCGCCTGCTGGCGCTCGAAGGGCAGGTCGCCGTAGAGCGGATGGATCAGGGGCGCGCCGGGAAGGGCCGCGCGTTCGGCGAGCAGGGCCTCGACGCGGCGGATCTCGCCGGAGCCGGGGAGGAAGGCGAGGATGTCTCCCCCCGCTTCGCTGGCGGCATCCGCCACCGCACGTGCCATGGTCTGGGCCATCTCTCCGGGCTGGGGCGCCGCGCTGCTGCCTGCCCGGTAGCGCACCTCGACCGGGTGGCTGCGCCCCTCGCTGCGCACCAGCGGGGCGCCGAGCAGGGCGGCGATGCGCGCGCCGTCGAGGGTGGCTGACATCACCAGGATTTTCAGATCCTCGCGCAGGCCGCTCTGGGCATCGCGGCACAGGGCCAGGGCGAGGTCGCTGTGGAGATTGCGCTCGTGGAATTCGTCGAAGATCACCAGCCCCACCCCGGCAAGTTCCGGGTCGTGCTGCAGGCGGCGGGTGAGGATGCCCTCGGTCACGACCTCGACGCGGGTGCGCTTCGATACCCGGTTTTCGAAGCGCACCCGGTAGCCGATCCGTTCGCCCGCTTCCTCGTCCAGTTCGGCGGCCATGAACACGGCGGCCCCGCGCGCGGCAAGGCGGCGCGGTTCGAGCATCACGATGGTCTGTTCACCGAGCCAGGGTTCGTCAAGCAGGGCGAGCGGGATGCGGGTGGTCTTGCCTGCGCCCGGCGGCGCCTCGAGCACCACCGCTGGGTGGGCAGCGAGGGCGGCGCGCAGCTCGGGCAGGATCGCGTCGATGGGAAGGGGTTGGGTCATGGGGAGGTGAATTATATCGAACCCGATCCATTTTGTAGCGGAAGGATGCGGATGTCCGGATGCGGGCGGCCTGGTTCTGGGGTAAAATTCGCCTTCGCATCCCATGCTGTTTTTTCCACCACATCCAGGTTAAATCTTGTCCAGCATTCCCACTCATTCCCTTGAACTGCTCGCCCCGGCAAAGACCGCCGCGATCGGCCGCGAAGCCATCCTGCACGGCGCGGACGCGGTGTACATCGGCGGGCCGTCGTTCGGCGCGCGCCACAACGCGGTCAACACGGTCAGCGAGATTGCCGCGCTGGTGGAATTCGCGCACCGCTACCACGCGCGCATTTTCGTCACCCTCAACACCATCCTGCACGATGCCGAACTGGAAGCCGCGCGCCGCCTGATTCATGAATTCTACGATGCCGGCGTCGATGCGCTGATCGTGCAGGACATGGGCCTGCTGGAACTGGATCTGCCGCCCATCGATCTGCATGCCTCGACCCAGTGCGACATCCGCACCCCGGAAAAAGCGCGCTTCCTGGCCGATGTCGGGTTTTCGCAGATCGTGCTGGCGCGCGAGCTGACGCTGGAACAGATCGCCGCCGTGCGCGCCGCCGTGCCGGCCGATACCGTGATCGAGCACTTCATTCACGGCGCCCTGTGCGTGGCCTTTTCCGGCCAGTGCTACATCAGCCACGCGCAGACCGGGCGCAGCGCCAACCGCGGCGACTGCTCCCAGGCCTGCCGCCTGCCCTATACCCTGCAGGACGACAAGGGCCGCGTGGTGGCCTTCGACAAGCACCTGCTGTCGGTGAAGGACAACAACCAGAGCGACAATATGCGCGCCCTGGTCGATGCCGGGGTGCGGAGCTTCAAGATCGAGGGGCGCTACAAGGAAGCCGCCTACGTCAAGAACATCACCGGCCACTACCGCCAGCTGCTCGACGGCATCCTGGCCGAGCGGCCGGAACTGGCCGCCGCTTCGAGCGGCCGCACGCAATTGCTGTTCACGCCCAACCCGGACAAGACCTTTCATCGCGGCGCGACCGATTACTTTTCCACCGGGCGCAAGGCCGATATCGGCGCCTTTGATACCCCGGCTTTCGTTGGCGTTCCGCTCGGCACGGTGACGCGTATCGGGCCTGACTGGTTCGAACTGGAAGCCGATGAGCCGCTTGCCAACGGCGACGGGCTTACCTATCTGAACAAACGGGAAATTGTCGGCATCCAGGCCAACCGCGCCGAACGCGCGGGAAAAGGTCAGTCCTGGCGTGTGTGGCCGAACGAACCGATGGCTAATTTGCCGGGCCTCAAAACAGGGACGGCGCTCTCCCGCAACCGCGACCATGCCTGGGATCAGGTGCTGACCAAAAAATCCGCCGAGCGTCGCATCGATGTGAGCGCACGCTTTGGTGAAAGCGAAGAAGGTTTCACCCTGAGACTGGCAGGACAGCGACGGCATCAGCGCGACTGCCACGATCCCTTTCGACAGGCAGCCGGCGCAGAATCCGGCAGAGGCCGAAGCCGCCTTGCGCGAACAGTTGGCCCGCTTCGGCAATACCATTTATGTGCTGCAACAGATCGAAGTCGAATGGAGTCAGCCCTGGTTCGTGCCGTCTTCCATTGCCAACAAGCTACGCCGCGATGCGGTCGAGCAACTGGAAGCCGCGCGGCTAGCCGCTTACCGGCGCCCGCTACGCAAACCCGCCGTGGAGCCGCCCGCCGCCTATCCGGAAGAAACGCTTTCCTATCTCGCCAATGTCTATAACCAGGCAGCGCGGGCATTCTATGCGCGGCACGGCGTCAAGCTGATCGAGGCGGCTTACGAGGCGCACGAGGAAACGGGCGAGGTGTCGCTGATGATTACCAAACATTGCCTGCGTTTTTCGTTCAGCCTCTGCCCCAAGCAGGCCAAAGGCGTGACAGGTGTCCAGGGCCAGGTGCGTGCCGAACCCATGATGCTGATGAACGGGAAAGAGCGTTTGACCTTGAAATTCGACTGCAAGGCGTGCGAAATGCACGTCATGGGCAAGATGAAGAAGCATGTCCTGAATACGCCGCCGGTCTCGGCTCCCGTGACCTTTCAGCAGCGAAGCCCCGGCACGTTGGCTGGGAAATAGACTTTATCCCATAAAAAGCAGTTAACCACGGAGTTCACGGAGAACACAGAGTAAAAACAATAGATTACATGATGTTTGGCATTCACCCGTTGGGTGAGGCCATAAATGACCTCAAACTGCCTTTCTCCGTGTTCTCCGTGGTTATCGAACTGAGGTTTCTAGGTTTATAAGCCCTAAGAAAAACGTTGCTGCAGGTACTGGATGATGTCGCCAGATTCGTACATCCACTGGCTGTTGCCCTGCTCGTCGGTAATTTTCAGGCACGGCGTCTGGATCTTGCCGCCGCCTTGCAGCAGGGCTTCGCGGTGTTCCGGGTCGTGCTGCGCATCGCGCAATTCGATGTTCAGGGACAGGCGGCTGATTTCCTTGCGCACCTTCATGCAGAAGGGGCAGGCCTTGAACTGGTAAAGCACCAGACTGCGGCATTCCTGATCGATGCGCTGCTGAGTTTCTGCCGGACGTTCCATGCCTTTTGGGGTGCTCAGCTTCTCCCCCAGCAGCATGAAAGGGCTCAGCACAAGGCGCAGGGTTCTGAAAAACGTTCTCACAATAAACTTCATAGTCTCTCTGTCAATTTAGTTGCTAAATATCAATTATGCAGCGAAGGGGCGTGGATTTTACCGTACTTGAAGCCAGACCCCTAACGTTTCCCGCCCAGGATCGAGCCCAGTACGCCACGAACGATTTGGCGCCCGAGTTGTGAGCCGATGGCGCGGGCGGCGCTCTTGATGGCGGCTTCCGCGACACCCTGGCGGCGGCTGCCGCCACCGCCCAGCATGTCGCCGATGCTGTCCAGCCAGCCGCCGCTGGCGGGTTTTTCGCCTGCGGCTTCGCCGGTCGGAGCGGAAGAGGGCGCTTGTGCCGCCCGCTCCTTCAGTTTTTCATAGGCGGATTCTCGATCCACTTCGGCTTCGTAGTGGCCGAATAGCACTGATTGCTTGATGATGGCCTGGCGCTGCTCGGGGGTGATAGGGCCGAGCTGGCTGCGCGGTGGGACAACCAGGGCGCGCTCCACCGGATGTGGGCGGCCCTTTTCGTCGAGCAGGGAGACCAGGGCTTCGCCCACGCCCATTTCGGTGATGGCGGCTTCCACGTCCAGGCCGGGATTGGCGCGGAAAGTTTCCGCTGCGGCACGTACCGCTTTCTGGTCGCGTGGTGTGAAGGCGCGCAATGCATGCTGGACGCGGTTGCCGAGCTGGCCCAGCACCTTGTCAGGAATGTCGAGCGGGTTCTGGCTGACGAAATAGACGCCCACCCCCTTGGAACGAATCAGTCTGACGACCTGTTCGATTTTATCCTGCAGCGCCTGGGGCGCATCGTTGAAGAGCAGGTGGGCTTCGTCGAAAAAGAATACCAGCTTGGGTTTTTCCACGTCGCCCACTTCCGGCAGAGTTTCATACAGTTCCGACAGCATCCACAGCAGGAAGGTGGCGTACATTTTGGGCGAATGCATCAGTTTGTCGGCGGCAAGAAGGTTGATCATGCCCTGGCCCCTGGCATCGCACTGCATCAGGTCATCGAGGTTCAGCGCAGGCTCGCCGAACAGTTTTTCAGCCCCTTCGGATTCCAGCGCGATCAGGCCGCGCTGGATGGCGCCGATGCTGGCGGCGGAGATATTGCCGTACTGGGTGGTGAAGTCCCTGGCGTTGTCGCCCACATGGCGCAGCATGGATTGCAGATCTTTGAGGTCGAGCAGCAGCAGGCCGCTGTCATCGGCGATCTTGAACACCAGCGTCAGCACGCCTGCCTGGGTGTCGTTGAGATTGAGCATGCGCGACAGCAGCAGTGGTCCCATCTCGGAAATGGTGGCGCGCACCGGGTGGCCCTGTTCGCCGAATACGTCCCAGAACGTGACCGGGCAGCCGGCAAAGGCAAAATCGCCGAGCCCCAGTTTGGCAATGCGTTCGACGATCCTGGGTTTTTCCGTGCCGGGTTGGCTGATGCCGGAAAGGTCGCCCTTGACGTCGGCCATGAACACCGGCACGCCCATACGGCTGAAGTTTTCCGCCATGACCTGCAGTGTCACCGTTTTTCCAGTGCCGGTGGCCCCGGCAATGAGCCCGTGGCGGTTGGCCAGTTGCGGCAGCAGAAAGAGTTCTTGAGTATCGTTTTTTGCGATCAGGGAGGGGGTGATCATGAGCTACTCCGGCTTTTTCAATAATGCCCGAAATGGTACCATTGCACCTTTTGAAACAGAACAACGGAATACCTTATGGCCGGTCACAGCAAATGGGCAAATATCCAGCATCGCAAAGGGCGCCAGGACGAGAAGCGCGGCAAGATTTTTTCGCGCCTGTCCAAGGAAATCACGGTAGCCGCCAAGATGGGCGGCGGCGATGCCAACTTCAATCCACGTCTGCGCGTGGCCATCGACAAGGCCAAGGAAGTCAACATGCCGGCCGACAACATCGACCGCGCAGTCAAGAAGGGCACGGGCGAACTGGAAGGCGTGGATTATGTGGAAATCCGCTATGAAGGTTACGGGATCAACGGCGCGGCGATTATCGTCGATTGCCTGACCGATAACCGCACCCGCACCGTGGCTGACGTGCGTCACGCTTTCTCCAAACATGGCGGCAATCTTGGCACCGACGGCTCGGTGGCGTTCATGTTCAAGCACTGCGGCCAGATCATCTTCGCTCCCGGCACGGATGAGGACAAGGTGATGGAAGCGGCGCTGGAAGCGGGAGCAGAGGACGTGCTCAGCAACGACGACGATAGCGTGGAAGTGATCACCGCGCCGGGCGACTTCGCCGCGGTCAAGGAAGCGCTGGAGAAAGCCGGCCTCAAGGCCGAAGTGGCCGAAGTCACCATGAAGCCGGATAACGAGACAGTGTTTAGCGGCGACGATGCGGTGAAGATGCAAAAGCTGCTGGACGCGCTGGATGCGCTGGACGACGTGCAGGAAGTCTTCACCTCGGCCGTGATCGAGGATTAGGCAACCGTATCCTCGGTATTGATCCAGGCTTGCGCGTCACCGGTTTTGGTGTCGTGGAGAAGGACGGCAATCATTTGAACTATGTTGCCAGCGGCTGCATCAAAACCGGGGACGGAGAGTTGCCGCAACGCCTCAAGATCATCCTCGATTCTATCGGTGAAGTGATCGCTACCTACCAGCCGGATCAGGCGGCGATCGAAAAAGTATTCGTCAACGTCAACCCGCAATCCACCCTGCTGCTGGGCCAGGCCCGCGGCGCGGCGATCTGTGCGCTGGTGGCGCGCGATCTGCCGGTGGCGGAATATACGGCCCTGCAGGTGAAGCAGGCGGTGGTGGGAAACGGCCACGCCGACAAGGAACAGGTGCAGGAAATGGTGCGTCGTTTGCTGCATCTCGAAGGCACGCCCCAGGCTGATGCCGCGGATGCGCTGGCCTGCGCCATCTGCCATGCCCATGGCGGCCAAGGGCTGGGTGCGCTGGCAACAGCGGGTTACCGCGTGAAGAATGGAAGGTTGATATGATCGGACGCCTGAGCGGCAAACTGCTGGAAAAACACCCTCCCCAGATTCTGCTGGATGTGCAGGGCGTGGGCTACGAGGTGGATGTGCCGATGAGCACCTTCTACAACCTGCCGGCTCTGGGTGAGAGCGTCACGCTCCACACCCAGCTGATTGTGCGTGAAGATGCGCACCTGCTCTATGGTTTTGGCTCCGATTCCGAACGCCTGGCCTTCCGCCAGTTGCTGAAAGTGAACGGCGTCGGCGCCAAACTGGCGCTGACCATCCTCAGCGGTTTATCCGTAGATGAGCTGTCGCATGCCGTGCTGACCCAGGATGCAGGGCGCCTGATCAAAATTCCGGGCATCGGCAAGAAAACCGCTGAACGCCTGCTGCTCGAATTGAAAGACAAGTTTGCCCCAGGTGAAACAGGTTCGGCGCTGCTGGGTGCAGTGACCAAACCGGCTCCCGCCAGCAGCGACATTCTCAATGCCTTGCTGGCGCTGGGCTATAATGACAAGGAAGCAAGCTGGGCGGTGAAACAACTGGCTGTCGAAATCGGTGTGACCGACGGCATCCGTCAGGCGCTGAAACTGCTGTCTAAATCATGAAATCGAATAAATTGCCATTCGTTGTTTTATGCTTGACGTATAACGTAAAATTTGTTATATTTCGTCATGATTAAATCTTTCCCGCTGCAAGGATTTGACGGAAGCGCTATAGCCAGGGTCAGCTGCCAGGAAATTCGACGCTTGTCCTGGCGCAAGCCGCAAGAAGGCTGGAGATTGCTCGACAACGCAAAAAACATTCATGACTTGATGGGTTTGCCCAGCAACCGCTTTGAGGCTTTAAGCGGCAATCGTAGCGGGCAGTTCAGTATCCGCGTCAATCAACAATGGCGTATCTGCTTCGAGTGGAAAGACGCTGACGCCTACAACGTGGAAATCGTGGATTACCACTAAGGAGAATGAACATGAACGGCATGCGCGCCATACACCCCGGTGAAATTCTCAAGGATGAACTGGACGAACTCAAGTTATCCGCAAACGCCTTTGCCAAGGCGCTGGATGTGCCGGCCAATCGGGTTACGGCAATCCTCAAGGAACAGCGCGGGATTACTGCGGACACTGCCTTGCGTTTTGCCCGGTTCTTCGGCACCACTCCCGATTTCTGGATGAGCCTGCAAAGTAGCTACGATGTCAAAAAAGCGCGTGAAGCAGTGGGTCAGGAAATTGAAAAAAACGTCAAGCCACGCGAACTGCTTGCGGCCTAGATCTTGGATCTCGCGACGTTGAATTCTTTGGAAAACGTATGGAGAAAAGGGAAAATTGGTTTGTGGGTTGAAAGACGCGCTCAATATACAGTAATCGCATGATCGAAACCGACAACCTCAAGGCGGCCAACCGCCTGATTTCCCCCGCTCATGCTTCCCCGCAGGAAGAGGCGCTGGAGCGCGCCTTGCGCCCAAAGCTGCTGGACGAATACGTGGGGCAGGAAAAAGCGCGCGGTCAGCTGGAGATTTTCATCCAGGCCGCGCGGAATCGTGCCGAAGCGCTCGATCACGTGCTGCTGTTCGGTCCGCCCGGTTTGGGCAAGACCACGCTGGCGCACATCATCGCGCGCGAAATGGGCGTCAACCTGCGCTCGACATCCGGTCCGGTGCTGGAGCGCCCGGGCGATCTGGCTGCGCTACTGACCAATCTCGAACCCAACGACGTGCTGTTCATCGACGAGATCCATCGCCTCTCGCCGGTGGTGGAGGAGATTCTTTATCCCGCGCTGGAGGACTACCAGCTCGACATCATGATCGGGGAGGGACCGGCGGCGCGCTCGGTCAAGCTGGAGCTGCCGCCCTTTACCCTGGTGGGCGCGACCACCCGTGCCGGGATGTTGACCAACCCGCTGCGCGACCGCTTCGGCATCGTGGCGCGGTTGGAGTTTTATACCCACGAGGAATTGCGTCGTATCGTGACACGTTCGGCGGGGCTGGTGAGCGTGGCGCTTTCCGATGAGGGCGCGTTTGAAATTGCACGTCGTTCGCGCGGTACGCCGCGTATCGCTAACCGCCTGTTGCGCCGGGTGCGGGATTTCGCAGAGGTGAAGGCCAGTGGCCATGTCAGCCGCGAAGTGGCGGATGCCGCCCTGACCATGCTGGACGTGGATTCTCTGGGCCTCGACATGATGGACCGGGTGCTGCTGCTGGCGGTGCTGGAGAAATTCGGCGGCGGCCCGGTAGGGGTGGATAATCTCGCGGCGGCCATCGGCGAAGAGCGCGACACTATCGAGGATGTGCTGGAACCCTACCTGATCCAGCAGGGTTACCTGATGCGCACGCCGCGTGGTCGGGTGGCCACGCCTAGTGCCTATCAGCATTTCGGACTCAAGCGGCCGGAAAATTCGCAAAGTGTTTTATCGTTTGATGCGGTTTCCCCCTCCCCAACCCTCCCCCGCTTCTCGGGAGAGGGAGCGAACGTGAAAGGCGATTGATTTGATCGAGTTCGTCTGGCCGGTGCGGGTCTATTACGAGGACACCGATTCAGGCGGCGTGGTGTACTACGCCAATTACCTCAAGTTCATGGAACGCGCTCGTACTGAATTCCTGCGTGTTCACGGCTTCGAGCAGACCGACCTGATACGCGATCATGGGGTGCATTTTCGTGGTGCGTGACGTGCAGATCAGCTATCTCAGGCCGGCTGTTTTCAATGATCTGCTGAATGTCACGGTGAGCGTGCATGCTGCCGGACGCAGCTGGATCGAATTTGCCCAGACCGTGGTGCGCGACGAAATACTGTCACGTGCGCAGGTCAAAATTGTGTGTGTGAACCATCTGTCATTCAAACCTGTCGAGATTCCTGAGATCATCAGGAATAAAATGGAACTGTCATCGTGAACGTCAATCAAGATCTTTCTTTTCTCTCCCTGATCACCAATGCCAGCGTAGTGGTGCAGTTGGTCATGCTCGGGCTGCTGGTCGCCTCCATGATTTCGTGGTGGTACATCTTCCAGAAAATGTTTGCCATCAACGTGGCAAAACAGACTACTGACAAGTTTGAACGCGATTTCTGGAGCGGCATGGATTTACAGAGCCTGTTCCAGAAAGTGGGCAGCCGCGATTCGGGCGGGATGGAAAGCATTTTCGAGGGTGGGTTCCAGGAATTCACCAAGATGCGCCGCCAAAGCGGGGCGGATATCACGCAGATCATGGAAAGCACACGTCGCGCCATGCGCGCGGCTTACCATCGCGAACTCGATCTGCTCGAAGCGCATTTGCCGTTTCTCGCCACGGTGGGCTCGGTCAGCCCCTATGTTGGCCTGTTCGGCACCGTGTGGGGCATCATGAACGCCTTCCGCAGCTTGTCCAGCGTGGGGCAGGCAACGCTGGCGCACGTGGCGCCCGGTATTGCGGAAGCGCTGATTGCCACCGCCATGGGCCTATTCGCTGCGATCCCTGCGGTGATTGCCTACAATCGCTACAGTTCGGAAATTGACCGTCTGGCGACGCGCTTCGACAGTTTCATGGAAGAGTATTCCAACATTCTGCAGCGGCAGGTTAAATAATGAGCCTGCGACGCCAGCGCAAGCTGATGAACCAGATCAACGTTGTGCCCTATATCGACGTGATGCTGGTACTGCTGATCATTTTCATGATTACCGCGCCACTGATCAATCCCGGCCAGATCGAACTGCCTCAGGTAGGTCAGGCGCTGAAGCCGCCGGTGGCGCCGCTGGAGATCACCATCAAGGAGGACAAGCGCCTGTTGCTGCGTGACCGGGAAACCTCGAAGCAGGAACAGGAAGTGACGCGCGACGATCTGGTGCAGGCGGTGAAGGAGAAGCAGGCGAAAAATCCAGAGCAGGCGGTGGTGATCGCGGCTGACAAGAACGTGCGTTATGAAGAAGTCCTCAATGTGATGGATATTTTGCAGCAGAACCAGGTACAGAAAATCGGCTTGCTGGCCAAACCGAAGGGGCAGTAGTGGTTTTTGAACGGCGACAACCGGGCCAGTGGAAGGCAGGCGTATTGGCGCTGCTGGTACACGTGCTGTTTCTTGGGTTGATGGTTTTCAGCGTAAGCTGGCAGAATCAGGAGCCGTCCGGCGTCCAGGTAGAGTTGTGGAGCGAGGTGCCTGCCCCGGCGAAAGTCGCGCCAGCGCCGCCACGCAAACCTGAGCCAAAAACGGAACCCAGGCCCAAGCCGAAACCTGAGCCAAAACCGGAACCCAAGCCAGAGCCAAAACCGGAATCCAAACCAGTCAAGGCGGATATCGAACTCAAGGCGAAGGAAGAAGAGAAGAAAAAACGCCGTGAAGAGGAACTAAAGCAGCAGAAAGAGAAACAGAAGCAGGAAGAAGATAAACGCAAGCAGGAGCACGAGAAGAAGCTGCAACAGGAAAAACAGGAGGCCCTGCGCCAGCAGCAGGCGCAGCTTGAGGCGGAAAATGCGCGCAAGGCCGAGGCCGCCGCAGCAGGCCAGCGGCTGCTGGATGATTACCGCGGGCGCATCCAGGCCAAGATCAAGCGTTTCATCATTCTGCCGCCGGACCTGGCGGGCAATCCCCAGGCGGAGTTTGATGTCACCCTGATGCCAACTGGTGATGTGCTGCAGTTGAAGCTGACCAAGAGCAGCGGTTCCGCCGCCTATGACAGTGCCGTGGAACGGGCTGTTTACAAGGCGCAGCCGTTGCCATTGCCGCCCGATCCGGGGCAGTTCGGCAAATTCCGTGAGTTGCACCTGAAGTTCAAGCCGAGAGAGGATTTATGAAACGTAATTTGAAGTGGTTGTTGATGCTGTGCTGGATGGTCGTGGTTGTGCCGGTGCACGCGGCACTGACAATTGAAATCACGGGTGGGGCGGGCAATCAGATTCCCGTGGCCATCGTGCCGTTTGCTGCTGAAAACACGCAAGCGCAGAGCATCAGCGGCATTGTGGCGGCCGACCTGACGCGTAGTGGTCTGTTCCGGATGGTGAATACGGCGGGTGTTTTTCCCCAGCCGCATGAGCCCGGCGAAGTGCGTTACCCGGACTGGCAGACCCGCAATGCAGAAGCGCTGGTCATCGGCGGCATGACGCCTCGCCCGGACGGCAGGATCGACGTGCACTTCCGCCTTCTTGACGTGGTCAAACAGACGCAGCTGGCAGGATTCAGCTACACCATCGTGCCGGCACAGCTGCGCGCCACGGCACACAAGATCGCCGATGTGATTTACGAAAAACTCACCGGCGATGTCGGCGTGTTCAGCACGCAGATCGCCTACATTGTCAAACAGGGCAAGCGCTTCGAGCTACAGGTGGCGGACGCCGATGGGTATGGCGCGCAGACCGTGGTGGCGTCGCAGGAGCCGATCATGTCCCCGGCCTGGTCGCCGGATGGAGGGAAGCTGGCTTATGTGTCGTTCGAGAAGAAAAAACCGATCATTTACGTACAGGCGCTCAAGACCGGTGCCCGCCAGGCATTGGCCTCGTTCAAGGGCAGCAACAGCGCACCGGCCTGGTCGCCGGACGGTAAAAAACTTGCCATTGTCCTGACGCGCGACGGCCGCTCGCAGCTTTACCTGATCAATGCCGATGGCGGCAATCTGCAGCGCTGGAGCGACAGCTCTGGAATCGATACCGAGCCGGATTTCTCACCTGACGGCAAGTGGATCATCTTCACCTCCGACCGCGGCGGCAGCCCGCAAATTTACCGCATGCCGGCAGTTGGCGGTGTCGGGCAACGCATCTCCTTCGAGGGTAGCTATAATGTTTCCCCGCAATTCAGCCCGGATGGCAAGAGTTTTACTTTCATTCAGCGCAACGGTGGGCAATTCCATGTCGCAGTACAGGACTTCGCTACCGGGCAAGTGCAGGTGCTGACCGATAGTTCGCAGGATGAAGCCCCCAGTTTTGCGCCTAATGGTAAAATGATCATTTATGCGACGGAAATAAATCGTCGCGGTGTATTGGCTGCTGTTTCCAGTGATGGACGGGTGAAGCAGCGCTTGTCGGTGCAGGCCGGGGATGTGCGTGAGCCGGCATGGGGTCCTTTGTTGAAAAACCAGTAATTTAATATTTTTTGGAGAATCAAATGAACAAACTGTTAATGAGCGCAATTCTGTTGGGTCTGTTGTCTGCCTGTGCCAGCACTGGCGACAAGGGGCAGGGCGCAGCATCGGTCGAGGACAAGAGCCTGGGTCAGCAAACCGCCGGTGCATCCACCCAGGGCGCGCAGCAGCAGGGTATGGCGATGGACCCGCTCAAGGACCCCAATAACATTCTTTCCAAGCGTAGCGTGTATTTCGACTACGACAGCTACAGCGTCAAGAATGAATACAAATCCATGGTCGAGGCGCATGCCCAGTACCTGAAGCAGAATGCAAAGGCCAAGGCTTTCATCCAGGGTAATGCCGACGACCGCGGCAGCCGTGAATACAACCTGGCACTGGGTCAGAAGCGTGCCGAGAGCGTCAGGAAAGTCATGACCGTGCTGGGTGTGTCCGACAGCCAGATCGAAACCGTCAGCTTCGGCGAGGAAAAGCCCAAAGCTGAAGGCCGCGATGAAGCTTCATGGGCGCAGAACCGTCGCGCTGACATCGTTTATCAGGGCGAATAAGCAATGCGCAGGCTTGCACTTCTTCCAGCCTTGCTGCTGACGGGCGTGTGCCACGCCGGGCTGTTTACGGACGACGAGGCGCACCAGAAAATCAGTGAACTGCAACAGCAGAACACCCAGCAGCAAAGCAAGCTGGAGACGCGCTTTGCCAGTCTGGAAAGCACGCAGCGCGCTCAGGGGATGGAAATGCTGTCCCAGCTGGAAACCCTGAAGTCCGAACTGGGCAAGCTGCGCGGCCAACTGGAAGTGCAGGCGCACGATATTGAAAACATCCAGAAGCGCCAGCGCGACCTGTATGTCGACGTGGATACGCGTTTGCGCCAGCTGGAAAGTGCAGCAAGCGCGGCTGCGGCTGCGACGCCGCCGCCTCCAGCAGTGGACAGCCAGACCAAACCCGGCAAGGACAAGAAAGCATCGGCCAAGCCAGGTGCGGCGCCAACAGCGGTTGCACCTGCCGCTGCTGCGCCTGCCCAGACTGCCGAGGCTGACCCGGCGCTGGAGGTGAAAACCTACGATGCGGCGTTCAATCTGTTCCGTGGCGGGAACTATCAGGGTGCTCTGTCTGCGTTTCACGCTTTCAACCAGGCCTATCCGAAAAGTCCGCTGGCACCCAGCGCGCAGTACTGGATCGGTAACTCGCACTTCAATCTCAAGGATTTCAAGTCCGCGATTGCCAGTCAGCAGGAGCTGATCAGCCTGTATCCCAAAAGCCCGAAGGTGCCGGATGCAATGCTGAACATGGCTTCGAGCTATCAGGGCATGGGTGATGTGGGGACAGCGAAAAAAACCCTTGAGGACCTGCTTGCCAGATTTCCGGTCAGTGATGCAGCCGACAAGGCAAAATATCGTCTCGAATCCATGAAGTAAGGGTTCTTTAACGAGCAATAAATCCTGAAAAAGCAGTTGAACCGCAAGGGGCGCAATGGTACGCGAAGGAATATAAAAGCCTGGGTGGCTTGTGATGTTCACCCGTCAGGTGAGTTGTTGCAAATCCTGATTCCTGGCTTTTCCTTGTGATCCTTATGCGTCCTTTGCGGTGAAATGCCCTTGTTAAGATAACTATCCCTCATGTTGCGCATCAACGAAATTTTCTATTCCCTGCAGGGGGAAACCAGCCGTGCCGGGCTGCCCACAGTATTCGTGCGTCTGACCGGCTGCCCCCTGCGCTGCGGTTATTGCGATACGGCCTATGCCTTCAGTGAAGGCGTGGCCATGGATATTCCCGTTATCCTTGAGCAGGTGGCGGCATTCTCGCCGCGCTACGTCACCGTGACCGGTGGCGAGCCACTGGCGCAGAAGGAATGTCTGCCCTTGCTCGTGGCCCTGTGCGATGCCGGCTATTCAGTTTCACTTGAAACCAGCGGTGCGCTGGATATCTCCAGAGTGGATCCGCGCGTCTCGCGTATCGTGGATATCAAGACGCCGGGCTCCGGTGAGGAAGCAAAAAACCGCTGGGCCAATCTGGCTTTGCTTACCCCGCTTGATGAACTTAAATTCGTGATCTGTGACGAGGTCGATTACGAATGGGCGCGGCAACAGGTGCAGGAGCGCCAGCTCGCAACCCGGTGCCCGGTGCTGTTCTCTCCCGTGGCCGGACTCGACCCGTCTGGTCTGGCAGACTGGATCCTGCGCGATCACCTCGACGTGCGTTTCCAGATCCAGCTGCACAAGCTGCTGTGGCGCGAGGACCGGGGGCGGTGATGCAAAATCTGCAGAACGAAGCAAATCACCCCGCAGCATGCAAAAGAGCCGTGGTCCTGCTTTCCGGCGGGCTGGATTCTGCGACCACACTGGCCATTGCCCGCAGTCAGGGTTTCGAGTGCTATTGCCTGAGCCTCGATTACGGCCAGCGCCATCGTTCAGAGCTCCTTGCGGCTGAACGGGTGGCCAGCAGCCTGGGCGCAATGATGCAGCGCACGGTCAAGCTGGATCTGACGCTGTTCGGCGGCTCCGCCCTCACGGATGCTTCGATTGCCGTACCTGTTTCCCCTCTCCCCAACCCTCTCCCGCTTGCGGGCGAGGGGGCAATGGTGCGGGGCGATTTATTGATTGAGGGGATTCCCATCACCTACGTCCCGGCGCGCAACACCATCATGCTGTCGCTGGCCTTGGCCTGGGCGGAAGTGCTGGGCGCGCAGGACATTTTTATTGGCGCCAACGCGGTAGATTACTCCGGCTATCCGGATTGCCGCCCGGCATATATCCGTGCTTTTCAGGACATGGCGAATCTCGCTACCCGGGCCGCCATTGAGGGCGAGCCCACCACTATTCACGCCCCCCTGATCGCGCTCACCAAGGCCGAGATCATTCGTCAGGGCGTTGCTCTTGGCGTGAATTACGCGCTGACGGTTTCCTGTTATCAGGCGGACGAACAGGGGCGCGCGTGTGGCCGATGCGAATCCTGCCGTCTGAGAAAGTTTGGATTTGAGCAGGCCGGTGTGCCGGATCCCACCCCTTACCTTTGACCTTGCCCGTCTAGTATTAAAGTACTAAGTATCGAATTAAATTACACTTTTTCATGAATCTTGATTGTTCTTTGTGGCAATTCGATTACAATCTGGGCTTGGTTTGGAACGTGTGTTCCGGCATCGGAGAGGGGATCAAGAATGATTTATGAAAGCTTCGCACCTGCCCAGTCGTTTTTTCTCTGGGCGACTTTCGGGATTGCCCTGGTCATGGGTGCCTTGGTCAACAAGACCAATTTCTGCACCATGGGCGCGATTTCCGACTGGGTCAACATGGGCGACACCGGCCGTTTGCGCGCCTGGCTGTTCGCGATCGCGGTGGCGATGCTGGGTGTGGTGGCGCTGGAAAGTTACGGGCTGGTCAATGCGGACGCCGCATTCCCGCCGTATCGCGCGAATCAGCTGGTATGGGCGGAAAACCTGCTGGGTGGCCTGATGTTTGGTGTCGGGATGACCCTGGCCTCTGGGTGCGGCAACAAGGCGCTGATCCGCATCGGCGGCGGCAACCTGAAATCCGTCATGGTGTTTGCCATCATCGCGGTGATTGCCTATTACATGACCAACCCCTTCCCGGATTCCGACAAAACCCTGTTCACGGTGCTGTTCTATGACTGGATTCGCCCCCTGGCTGTGACTTTGCAGACCAAACAGGATCTGGGCTCCGTGCTGGCTGGTTCGGAAAAAGCGGTTTCCACACGTCTGATCATCGGCAGCATTCTGGGGCTGGCCTTGATCGCCTTTGCTTTGAAATCAGAAGACTTCCGCACCAGCTTCGATAATATCCTCGGTGGCCTGGTGGTCGGCCTGGCCGTTCTGGCGGCCTGGTATGTCACCAGCAACGTGATGGTGAGCGCGGATGGAGCAGAACTACTCCCTGCAGAACTTCGTGGCCGAGCAGTGGGACATGTTTGCCGCGGCGGGTGACGTCAAGCCGGCCGATAGCCGTCCGTTGTCACCGCAGTCCTTTACCTTCATCAACCCCATGGGTCAGACCTTCGGCTACGCGCTCAGCGGATTCAAGGCGACTGCCATGACCTTCGGTCTGATGGCGGTGGCGGGTGTGATTCTTGGCTCCATGCTGTGGGCCGTGGTGAGCCGGAGTTTCCGCATTGAGTGGTTCGCCTCGTTCAAGGACTTCGTCAACCACTTCATCGGCGCCATCCTGATGGGCTTCGGTGGCGTGCTGGCCATGGGTTGCACCATCGGGCAGGCGGTGACCGGCGTTTCCACGCTGGCGATCGGTTCATTCATCGCCTTCATCGCCATCGTGATTGGCTGCGCGGGAACCATGAAGTACCAGTACTGGAAGATGATGCGCGAAGCATGAATATTTAACCACGGAGGGCAACACAGAGAAAACCCTCTTTCTGGGGTTGGGTCTCCTGTTGCTCCGTGCCCTCCGTGTACTCGGTGGTTATGTGTGTTGTTTGTTAGTCGTGTGAATCCTGCAGCGCCTTGGGGAGCGGAAACGACACGTTTTCCGCTTTCCCGTCCAGTTCCACGACCTTGGCGCCGCCCAGTTCTTCCAGTCGCGCAATCACCTCGCGCACCAGAACTTCCGGAGCGGAAGCGCCAGCCGTTACGCCGATTCTCGTTTTCCCCTCCAGCCATTCCGCTTTCAACAGGCTGGCATTGTCCACCATGTAGGCGGCAGCGCCGTGATTCTGCGCCACTTCGCGCAGGCGGTTGGAGTTGGAGCTGTTGGGCGAGCCCACCACGATCACCACATCGCACTGGTCTGCCAGGCTTTTGACCGCATCCTGGCGGTTTTGCGTGGCGTAGCAGATGTCGTCCTTCTTCGGCCCGGTAATGGCGGGGAAGCGCTGTTTCAGGGCATTGATGATGGCGCTGGCGTCGTCCACCGAGAGCGTGGTCTGGGTGACATAGGACAGATTGTTTTCAGTTTTGACCGTCAGCGAAGCTACATCTTCCGGTGTTTCCACCAGATACATGCCGCCCTCCGCCTGTCCCATGGTGCCCTCAACTTCAGGGTGACCCTTGTGGCCGATCATGACGATTTCCTTGTCGTGCTGCCGCATCTTGTCCACTTCCACATGTACCTTGGTGACCAGCGGGCAAGTGGCATCGAATACTTGCAGGCCGCGCGCCTCCGCTTCCCGGCGCACTGCCTGTGAGACGCCATGGGCACTGAAAATCAGGGTGCTGCCAGGCGGCACTTCATCCAGATCCTCGATAAAAATGGCGCCCTTGGCGCGCAGGTTGTCCACCACGAACTTGTTGTGCACGACTTCATGACGCACGTAAATCGGTGCACCGAAGCGTTCCAGCGCACGTTCGACAATGGCAATGGCGCGGTCCACGCCGGCGCAGAAACCTCTGGGATTGGCGAGCAGGATTTCCATTATGCCTCCAGAATCTCGATGATCTTGACCTCGAAATTGACTGTGCAGCCACTCAGGGGATGGTTGAAATCCACCGTGGCATGGGTCTTGGTCTTGCTGATGATCTGCCCCGGCAGGGTATCGCCATCGGGCAGGGTGAATTCGATCAGGCTGCCGATTTCAAATTCTTCATCCGGGAATGCGTCCAGCGGCAGTTCCATCACCTGCTCCGGATTGTGCGGTCCAAACGCCTGCTCTGCTTCCAGCCTGAAGGTGTAGCGCCTGCCGACTTCCAGGTCGATCAGGCAGGATTCCATGTTGGAGTCGATTTCGCCGTTGCCCAGCGTCAGGATGACCGGCTCCTCGTCGTCGAAGGTGTTGATGGCCTCGGCGCCATCGTCGGAAAACAGGCGGTAATGCAAAGCGATCCTGTCGCCCCAGAGTGCGGTTTGTGTCATGTTTTCTTGCCTCCGGGCTTGCGCAGGCTGTCCAGGATCAGCAGCATCACGCCGCCGGTTATGGCCATGTCCGCCACGTTGAATGCCGGCCAGTGGTAAGTGCCATAAAAGAAATCGAGGAAATCCACCACATAGCCCCAGCGGATGCGATCGATCAGGTTGCCCAGCGCGCCGCCCAGCACCAGGCTGAGGGACAGGCTGAACAGGGTTTCCCGGTGGTGTTTTCTGAGCAGGTAGATGATGACTGCCGAGGCAATGCTGGCCACGGCGATGAAAAACAATCGCTGCCAGCCACCGGCTTCGGCAAGAAAGCTGAACGCTGCGCCGCTGTTATGTGCCCGCACCAGATTGAAGAATGAAGTGAGCGGCAGGCTGTCGCCATAGCTGAAAGCCTGCACCACCCACTGCTTGGTCAGCAGATCAAGCGCGATGACCACCGCGCTGCCCAGCAGCCACAGGCGCCAGTCACGCATGGGAGCGTGCTTCCCCGGCGCCGAACAGGTTGGAAACGCAGCGTCCGCACAGGGTCGGGTGCTCGGCATGCGAGCCGACTTCGGCGCGGTAGTGCCAGCAGCGCTCGCATTTCTGCTGGGTGCTGGCGTTGACGGTGATTTTTTCCTCCGCGCCTTCTGTCGACTCCGGGCCTGCGAAGTGATCAGCACGAAGCGCAGGTCGTCGCCCAGCGTTTGCAGCAATTCGAACAACTCGCCGCCCACCTGGATTTCGACCTCGGCCTGCAGCGAGGAGCCGATGGCGCCGGAGACGCGCACGGTTTCCAGTTCCTTGGTGACGCGGGCGCGCAGTTCGCGAATGGCTTGCCATTTTGCCAGCAGTTCCGTCGCCCCGGAAACGGGCGGAAAGCTGTGCCAGGTGTGCAGGAACACACTGTCATCGGCCTTGCCCGTCATCGCAGCCCAGGCTTCCTCGGCGGTGAAGCTCAGGATCGGCGCGAGCAGGCGCAGCAGGCTGTGGGTGAGGTGATGGAGCGCATTCTGTGCCGAGCGGCGGGCATGGGAATCCGTGCCGGCGGTGTAGAGACGGTCCTTGAGGATGTCGAGATAGAAACCGCCCAGGTCCTCGGAGCAGAAGGAAGTGCAGCTTCTGCGCCACCAGATGGAATTCGTAGCGCCCATAGTCAGCGGCCACTTCTTCCTGGAAGCCGGCGGCCAGCGCCAGCGCATAGCGGTCGATTTCCAGCCACTCTTCCACCGGCAACTGGTGCTGTGCCGGATCGAAATCAGCCAGGTTGGCGAGCAGGAAGCGCAGGGTGTTGCGGATGCGGCGATAACTTTCGCTCACGCGCTTGAGGATTTCGTCGGAGATGGTCAGTTCGCCGGAATAGTCGGTGGAAGCCACCCACAGGCGCAGGATGTCGGCGCCCAGCGTGTCCATCACCTTCTGCGGTGCGACCACGTTGCCCTTGGACTTGCTCATCTTGTGGCCATTGGCCGTCGACCACGAAGCCGTGGGTCAGCAGCGCCTTGTAGGGCGCATGGCCATCGGTGGTGCAACCGGTGAGCAGGCTTGACTGGAACCAGCCGCGATGCTGGTCCGAGCCTTCCAGGTACAGGTCGGCCGGGTGCGCCAGATAATCGCGCTGTTTCAGCACGCAGGCGTGGCTGGAGCCGGAATCGAACCACACGTCGAGGGTGTCGCTGACTTTTTTGTAAGTGGCCGCATCGGCGCCCAGCAGATCGGCGGCATCCAGGCTGAACCAGGCTTCGATGCCCTGCTGTTCCACGCGCTGGGCAACCTGCTCCAGCAGTTCCTGGGTGCGCGGGTGCAGTTCGCCGCTTTCCTTGTGCACGAACAGCGGCATCGGCACGCCCCAGTTGCGCTGGCGCGAGACGCACCAGTCGGGGCGGTTCCTGATCATGGCTTCGAGGCGGGCGCGTCCCCAGGCAGGGAAGAACTCGGTGTTCTCGACCGCTTTCAGCGCGGCTTCGCGCAGGCTGGCATGCTCGCCGCTGGCCTCCATGCCGATGAACCACTGATGCGTGGCGCGGAAAATGATCGGGGTCTTGTGGCGCCAGCAGTGGGGGTAGCTGTGCAGCAGCTTCTCGTCCTTGAGCAGCATGCCGTTGGTATTGAGGATTTCCAGCACGGTCTTGTTGGCGGCCCAGATCGACTGGCCGCCGACCAGCGGGGTGCGTTCGAAAAACTTGCCGTCGTCGCCCACCGGGCAATCCACCGCCAGCTTGTACTTGCTGCCGATCACATAGTCGTCCTGGCCGTGCGCCGGGGCGGTGTGCACCAGGCCGGTACCGGCGTCGAGCGTGACATGTTCGCCGCAGATGATGGGCACGATGCGCTCGTAGAACGGGTGCTGCAGTTGCAGATGTTCCAGTGCAGACCCTTTGACCTGGGCGACAACTTCCACGGTTTCAAATCCGTAGCGTCTGATGCAGGCTTCCGCCAGATCCTGCGCCAGGATCAGGATGCCCTTGGGCGTCTGGATCAGGTCGTAGGTGAATTCGGGATGCACGGACACCGCCTGGTTGGCGGGCAGGGTCCAGGGCGTGGTGGTCCAGATCACGGCATACACCGGCTGCGAGGGCGCTTTCATGCCCATCGCGGCGGCCAGGGCGGCGACATCCTTGACCGCAAAGGCCACGTCGATGGCGGGCGAGGTCTTGTCCTCATATTCCACTTCGGCTTCGGCCAGGGCGGAGCCGCAATCCACGCACCAGTGCACCGGCTTCTGGCCCTGATAGAGGTAACCGTTGGCGTGGATGCGCCCGAGGGTGCGCATGATGTCGGCTTCGAACTTGAAATCCATGGTGCGGTAGGGGTTGTCCCACTCGCCCAGCACGCCGAGGCGGATGAAATCGGCCTTCTGGCGCTCGATCTGGCCTGCTGCATAATCGCGGCACAGCTCACGGAATTTCGCCGGGTCGATGGCCTTGCCGTGCTGTTTTTCCACCTGCAACTCGATCGGCAGACCATGGCAATCCCAGCCCGGCACGTAGGGTGCGTCGAAGCCGGCCAGTGTCTTGGAACGGACGATGATGTCCTTGAGAATCTTGTTGACCGCGTGGCCGATATGGATGTCGCCATTGGCATAGGGCGGGCCGTCGTGCAGGATGAATTTTGGGCGGCCTGCGCTAGCTGCACGGATACGCTGGTAGAGCTTTTTTTCCTGCCACTGCTTGACCCAGGCCGGCTCGCGCTTGGCGAGGTCGCCGCGCATCGGGAAGGGGGTGTCGGGTAGATTGAGCGTGTTTTTGTAATCAGCCATTTAAAACCTCTTACCGCAAGGGACGCGAAGGTACGCAAAGGAGAGCCAAACCATTATTCAAAACCTTTGCGTACCATTGCGTCCTTAGCGGTTAATAAAGAATTGTTTCGTGTCTTTTACATCGGCCGCGATTTGCGCAGTCAGCGTTTCCAGATCGGGGAATTTCATTTCATCGCGCAGTTTGTGCAGGAAATCCACCCGCACATGCCGGTTGTAGATCTGGCGGTCGAAATTGAACAGATGCACTTCCAGCGTAGGGCGACCGTTGCTTTTTACGGTCGGGCGCACGCCCAGGCTGGCCGCGCCTTGCAGCGGCTTATCACCGATGCCATGAACCTCGACCGCAAAAATGCCCCACAGCGGCGGGCGGTTGTGCTTGAGCTGGATGTTTGCAGTGGGAAAGCCGATCTTGTGGCCGAGGTTGTCGCCGTGTTCGACGCGGCCGCTGATGCTGTAGGGGCGCCCGAGCAGCGTGTGTGCCAGTTTGAGATCGCCGCCCGCCAGCGCGTCGCGTACTGCCGTGCTGGAAACACGTAGCCCTGCTTCCACCACGCTGTGCATGGCTTCGACTTCGAATCCCAGCCTCGGGCCGGCTTCGCTCAGCAGGGCCAGGTCGCCCGCGCGTTTGGCGCCAAAGCGGAAATCGTCGCCGATCAGCATCCATTTGGCCTTGAGCCGCTGGTGCAGCATTTCGCTCACGAATTCGTCCGCGGGAATACTGGAGAAACGTTTGTTGAAACGGCAGATGAACACCTGCTCCACGCCATAGGCTTCAAACAGTTCCAGTTTCTCGCGCAGGTTGGTGAGACGGGTGGGTGCTTTGTCAGGCGTGAAAAGTTCGCGTGGATGCGGTTCGAAAGTCATCACGCAGGCTGGCAGGCCGCGCTTCTTTGCCGCATCTTCCATGCGTTGCAGCATGGCCTGGTGACCCAGATGAACGCCGTCGAAGTTGCCGATCGTCAGCGCAACCGGCCCGTCACTGGCGGGAATTCCTCGAAAAATCAGCATAGTCGGGCAAACAAAAGCCTGAATTATACTCACTCGGGAGGTAAACAAGAAATACTCGCGCCGGCGTTGCTTTGCGATGTCTAGTCAATTGACATATATCATTTACAAATCAGCAATTTAGAATCACTATTCAACTACTGAAAGTCTTTGATTCAGTGTGATCAGTGATAAGGAGAGCGTCATGCGCAAATCTTGTTTGATAACGGTCTTGATTGCTGCCGCACTGGCGGTTGGAAGCACAGCCTACGCTGCAGGGGGAGGTGGTGGCGGCGGTGGGGGAAGTGGTGGCGGGGGAAGTGGCATGGGAGGAAACGGCTTCGGTCAGGGCGAAACAACCCAGAGCCAGGACAAAGCACGGGATCAGACTCCGGATCAGGACCGTGATCGGATTCGTGATCGCTTGAAGGATGGTTCTGGAACGGGCGATGGTGCCAAGTCGAAGGTGCAGGTTCGTGAGCGGGTCAAGGTGCAGACTCAGCAAAAAACGCAGACCAAGGCCAAGAGCGAGAGCCCCGGCAAGGTTAAACAGCAAACCCAGCAACAGACGGAACAGCAGACCCGGCAGAAGGATGGCTCGGGGGTCGGCGATGAAGCCAGAGTGCAGACGCGCGAGCAGGTCAGGGAGCAAACCCAGCAACAGTTGCAAAAACAGTAGCAGAATTGATGCGGGGACATTCAACGGGTACGGTTTATGAGTGCCCGTTTTGTCGAGGGTTCAGTGTTCCTCTTTGGCGCAGGTTGATGCTGCGAGAGTTATCTTTCGTTGATGATCTGATTCAGTTTTGAAGTGTCGCATTGGCAATGGTGCGCGGATATTTCTTGCGTGATGCTGCGCCGTTTGAAGTCCGCCATCACCCGACTGGCGGTTTCAGTGGTGATGCCGAGCATGGCGCCCATGTCTTCGCGGCTGATGGTTTTGCAATCCCCTTTCGGTGATTCACTCTGAAAAAACAGCAACAGGTGCGCGACACGGGATTCAGCCGTCCCTGAGGACAGTTCGGTAATGAAGCGCTCGGCATCGTTCACGCTTTGCTGCCAGCGCAGCGCCATCTGATGGCTGAGCTGAGGATGGTCGATACCCAGGTGTTCGATAACTGCCATCGGGATGCGACAGACCTTGGTATTTTCCATCACTATCGCGGTATGGCGGTAATCCTGTCCGACCACCAGTTCCAGTCCGGCCACCGAGCCGGGTTTCAGCAGGCGCACGATACGCTGGTTGCCATTGGGAAGGTACTGGATCAGCTTGACCAGCCCGCTGCGAATAGTGAAAAGAGACTTTCCCGTTTCGCCCAGCTGATAAAGCGCGGCATGTGTCGGGTAACACAGGTGGTCAATGGTGTGCAGTATTTCATCCAGATCTTCATTGGAAATCTCGGAAAACAGGACCCGTTCACGAATGGCGCAATGCTTGCAGTCGGCGCGGCCTTCCCAGGTGATGTCGGTGCAATAAGGTTTCTTTCGATCGCTTTGTTTCATCGGCTCTTTAGGTTGGATGTTGTTGCGGGAAAAAATGGTACCAAAAAATTTTGGTACCAGCAGGCTAACCTAAATGCAAATATCATGCCATGCATTATCAGATTGATAATCATCAATGCCTTTATTAGGACGGAGTGCTACCTTTGTACGCGGGTGAGGCTCATGGCTGGATCCGATGCTTTTCCGCAATCCATAAAAATTATAAATAATCATAATCAATAGAAAAATGAGAGTCACAAAATGACAACACTTCACAAGCGTCTTTCGGCGTCTCTGGCTGTTGCTGCGTTGCTTTTCCTTGCCTGTCAGCCAGCCTCGGCTTTAGAAAGGCCAATCACGCCGGCTCAGAAGGCGGAGGAATTCAAGGGGGGCAATCCAGCAGTTTCTGATACTCAGTCCGAGACGACCATAGACGAGGCAAAAACGCCGGTTCAAAAGCTTAAGGCATACAAAAGGGCCGGACATGGCATTCTCGACCTGGAATGTGCGGACTGCCATGCGATCATCAAAGGGGACAAGACTCGTCCTGAGCATGACCATGGCAAATGCGAATCCTGCCACACTGGGGGCAAAGCGCACCGGCAGGCATTGGTCAGAGGCGAGCCTGGCAAGGGCTCGATTGAAATGCCGCAAAGCAAGGAATGCACAAGCTGCCACGGTAAAGATAAAAAGCTGATGAACTGGAGCTTCAGCGCGCACAGCAAAGCGGGCGGCAGTTGCACCGACTGTCATACGGTGCATGCCTCGCCACTGAGCAAAAGCTCGAACCTGACTGCCAGCAAGATGGACAAGAATTCGGCTGTGTGCGTGAAGTGCCATCAGGATGTCGCTTCGTCATTGAACATGAGTTCTCATCACCCCGTCAAAGAAGGCGCCATGGCATGTGACAGTTGTCACGATGTGCATGGCGGCACGCAAACCATCCTGAAGAGCAAGAACGAGCAGTGCCTGAGCTGCCACCAGGCCGTTCGCGGGCCAAAAGTGTTTGAGCATGCGCCCGTGGTGGAGGATTGCATGAGCTGTCATGCGCCGCATGGTTCGGCCAGTCGCCGACTGTTGACGGTGTCGCAGCCGGCGGTCTGCCTGCAGTGTCATGCCATAGCGCAAGGCAAGCATGGCTATGGAACGGTTACAGAGCCTTCCGTCGTGGGGGACAGAAGAATAACAGGCGCCGTGCTCAGGGGTTGCACCAACTGCCATGGCGCAATTCACGGTAGCCACCAAGATCCAATGTTGCGCTACTGAGAGGGGAAGGCGACATGAAACAATTCACTAAAAACAAGTTATCCGTTCTGGTCGGACTCGCTATTGCCAGCAACTTCAGCTACGCCGAGCCGCCTGCTCCGCCACCCGTACAAACACAGGGTGGAACTGCCTCCCAGCAGGAAACGAGCGCCGGACGTACCATGCCGTCATCGGTTGTGGTGACGCCGCTGAAAACTTTCGATACCCGCAAAGCCAAAGCTCAAGTAGAGCAGGATTATGCGCAGATGGTCGGAATTCCGTATGGCAGTTTCCTGCTGTTCCCGGAACTGGCGCTCACGCAAACCCACGACAGCAATATCTACGCCCTGCGCAAAAATGATGTTTCGGATTCGATTACTACCCTGACCCCTTCGCTGGTGGCCAAATCCAACTGGAGCCAGCATAGGCTGAACTTCAATGCGGGTGGCGATTTTGATCGTTATCGAGATCACAATTCGGAAAACGTCGATGATTATTGGGTTGGATTCGATGGCCAGTATGACCTGTCAGGGAACAGCAATATCTTTGGCGGTGTGCAAAATAGCCGCAGCCATGAGGATCGCGGTTCTCCTGATGCGGTCTTTGGGCTTGAGCCCACCGTATACACTTCGACAGAAGCCTACCTCGGTGCCGAGGTCAAGACCGGCCCGGTTTCAGTGCGCTTTGGCGGGATTCATGAGGATCTGGATTACCGCACCCCGACCGGGATGGCTGCGCCCAATTCGACCAACGATGATCGTGACCGCACGCTGACTTCTGTCGGTGGGCGGGTGGGCTATGACGTGACGCCAACGGTGATGCCTTTCGTTCAGGCCGCCACCGATACACGCAGCTACAATCGAAGCATTGACGACTATGGCTTTCAGCGCAGCTCCGATGGCTACCGCGCTGCTGTAGGTGCCGTATTTAGGCCAAATGTGACACTGCAGGGCGAGGCATTCGTCGGGCGCATGCATCAAAACTATGATGATGCGCGATTTAACGACCTTGACCGGGCGTATTTTGGCGCCAACCTGAGCTGGAAGCCGGTTCCGGGCACCCGGCTCACTGCTTTTGTTGATCGCTCACTGGGCGAAACAACGATATCCGGATCTGCTGGCTATGTGGATTCCACCGTGGGGATGCATGTCGAACGCCCTATCAGCCCGGATTTGGTCGCCAATGCGGGGATCGCCTACTCGATCAGTGAATATCAGGGCATAGACCGTACCGACCGTGTGACCGATGCCGGGGCGGGTATCAAGTACTATATCAGCCCAACGGTCTATCTGGGTGCGGATTACCGCATGCTCAACCGCGATTCGAGCTCGCTGGAAGGAAACTATTTCCGCGATATCGTCATGTTCAGCGTGGGTTTCACCCCGGCACGTCAGCGCATCAAGACAGAAAATGGTTCGGCGGATGGAATTCAGGCAGGGGATGTTGCCGAACTGCATGGCCAGATCATGCCTAAGCTGGCCTATTTCGACTACACCGGTGGTGTGGGCCGAGGAATGAGCCACTATCTGGAACGCTACGACTATCGTCAAAACAACTTCGGTGACAGCACGAGCGATAACCTGATTGCCGATATCGATTTGAACCTGCTCTACGCAGATGCCAAGCATGATCTGCTACAACTTGAGCGCGAAGGGTTCGGCGCAAACAACCAGCACACCCGCCTCAGGGGCAATAGCGACTTCGTCAAGTTTAACGCTCACCACTCGGTTTACACTTCCGCAACGGGTGGAATTGATTATCTGTACAACCCGAACGTGGTGGCAGGCGGAACCGATGCAAATTACGACCTCGCAGGAAATACGGGCGAGTCGCAGCATGTGGCCTATTTTAATGCGGACAGCCCTGATACATCCTACAAGGTGACCCGGACAAGTTACGGCGCCAGCATACAGGCCAAACCGGCAGCCTTTAATGGGCTGGGTTCGGTTGAACTTAGTTATAAGGGTTACACTCGCGACGGCAATCAGGTGGCGAATTACATCCTGAGCCAGCATGATTTCGCTGCGCCGGATGCTGCCGCAACCGCATTGCGTGAGAAAACACAGTGGCGCGGCTATAGCCGGGTGATCGATGAGCAAAACAGGAACCTGGCCTTCAACCTGACGCTCAACCCGCAGGATAGCTGGCTCTTCAACTACGAATTCAGTATTGACAAGTTTCAGAACAATGCGCCGTCGGTCACGATGAACAATGTCTCTCAATGGTCGGGTATCGCGTTCAGTGGTGGCGGCTTGCATTTCCAGAATACCGTTGATCCCAACAGGCCGTTGAATTTCGTGGCGGACTCGACCCAGTTCACCAACAGCTTGCGTATGACCAAGCAGTTTAGCGAGTGGGCGGTGCTGGGGGCGGGTGTCAGCATGTCTCGGCTGCAGCAGGACACCTTTGGGCCGGAATATGATTTGGGTTACACGGAAGGGCGCAACGATACCGACAGTGCCTACCTGACCGGAAAGTTCAACGTTTCCCAATCGGTGGGGCTGGAAGCGTTCATGCGTTACAACAAGCGCGAAAATAATTCCTCCTTCCCCGTGGCCGGTTTCTACGAGGTGCTCTCCAACAAGGATGACGAGCGTCTGGTGGCGCCGCGCATCAACAAGGTCACCTCCAAGACTTATGGTCTGGAAGCCAAACTCTACCCTCGCTTCCTGAAAACCAGCTGGTCCGCTGGCTGGACCCACGAGGACAAGGATCGCGACCTGACCTACGGCGAAGGCCCGGCCCTGGTTGCGCCAATGACGCTGTATGGCGTGAGCTCGAGTTCGGACGAAGTGTTTATCAAGCTGGTTTCACGCCCGGCCAAGGGCTGGATGGTTCGCGTGACGCCATCCTACCTCTGGGCTGACCAGACGGGGCTGGTGACCGAGCCTGAAGAGATGCTGAAGCTGAAGGCGGTGGTTAGCTACACCAGGCCGGAGTGGAATGAACTGCTGGTTAGCGGCTATTACAATTACACTGACAAGAAAAATGGATTGCTCAGTTATGCCGGCTATACCGTGACAGGGGCTGCTGGCGGTGCAGGTTCATTGCAAACGGGGTATTTTAACGCATCCCAGGCGCAGAAAATGGATAGCACGATCCAGTCAGCAGGCCTGAATCTCAGCCTGGTCCCGGTGGAAGATGTGAAGGCCAGTTTGGGTTATGCATGGAGCCAGACTGATTTCAGTTCCTACTACTTCTCGACCAATCGCCTTCGCTACCATTACCTGTATGTCCCAGATAGCACCATCCCAACTTCTACGGATTTCCTGGTGCTGGGCCAGCCCAATTACAAGGTCAACACACATACCCTGTCTGCCGGGCTGGAAAAACAGTGGAGCCGTTATCTGTTCTCCGGCAGCTACAGCCTGACTTGGTCTGAAGGTAATAACGCCAGTGGCTTGCCTGAGCCATTGCCTGAGGCGGATGCGAAAGTAGACAACTACCTGCATTCTCTTTCGCTGGGGATAGAGTATGCGTGGAAAAAGAATATGTCGCTGCGCGGCACTTACATCTATGACTATTACAAGGATCATGTTTACCACGATCTGAGTGGCGGTTATAACACCCTTATCCTGGGCCTGAATTATCGTCTCTGATTCTGAGGGGATTGCCTGACAATAACGCCGCTTCCCTGTTTCAGGCGCGGCGTTTTTTTTAATTTCAGGTCGAAATGGCATATCGATATAAAAGAGGCTTTTTTTTTCGAAAAACCACAAAAAAATCACGATGATATGAGGCGTCTATTTTTTCAGAACATTTGCCATGGCAAGCCGCATATATATTGTGTATCGATTGATGTTTGTCAGTGACGTTGAATTTAATTGGGAATAACATTTTCCTATGCGTTTTGCGTTTTTTGTTTAATTAAAAATAGAGGGGGTTATGATGAGAACTACACTCAAAATCAAACAAGTCGTTACGGCAACCAGTTTTGCTGTGGCGGTGATGTTCGGCGCGCCAGTTGCAACGCATTACATCAATGCGAGCGGTCTGGATATGATTTCCCAGGCTCATGCTGAAGACGACGGCGGGTACAAACAGAAAGGCAAACCGGCAGGTAAAGGCTCTGAAGGCCACAAGGGTGGCGCTGGAAATGATGCTGGCAAGGGCAATAAAGATGTCATTTTCAAAGGCAAGGGCGATGTCAATAGCGATCCTTTAAGCGACCGTCCGGTTTGGGCAGGCGCCAAGGGCGGCAAGGCTGGTGCGGGTGGCAAGCCCGGCACTTCCGGTAGCAAGAAAGGCGACCTGTATGGCGATCTTTATATATTGATCCGCGATCCCCTTACGGGCGTTGCACTGACGGAAGTGGTCAATGGCGTCACATATCCGCTGGTTCAGGCCTATGATATTAACGGGGTCGCGCTGACCGTTGTTGTGAATGGCGTTAAGGTTCCCGTCTCGATTCCGCGTGACCCAACAACAGGTGATTTGCTGACTCAATTGCCAGATGGCACGAAAGTGTTTTCCTCCGAAGTGGACTTTGGCCGTTTGAGCGTGGCGCGTGCGCCATCCAAAGTGCTCACACATGCGCTTGATGAAGCAATATCAAAACTGACCGCAACGGGTGCGGTTCTGTCACTTGATCCTGCTGGCCGGTTGGTGATTACCATCAACGGCGTAAGCACCACGATTGATTCGCCGCTGGAAAATCTTGCGCTCTATCAGGATGTTATTGCTGACGGAGTGGTGGCGGGCGTGACATTGCCAGTCGGCTTTACTCCGGTTGCATTGCTGGCTGCCGCGGCTGACAAGTATGGGATCATCACGCTAGATGCAGTGATGTATCTGAATGCAGTTTTGAAAGTCAGTCCGGACCTGAGCACTTTCACCTATGACCGCACGACTACTTACACTGGCTCGGTTGATATATTGCAGCTCAAGCCAGGCAGCACGACTGAATACGAAGTTGTTAATGTCAGTCTGATGGGCGCTGTAGACTGGACTGTTCCCACGGGAGCCGTTCCTGCTACTGGTGCGGCGGCCTTCGCGCAAGCGGTGGATGATGCAGTGCAGGTAATCGAGTTCATCCATGACTTTGCTTTGTAATGGAGGGCATGATCATGCGCTTGAATAAACTGCTTGCCGCGCTCAGTGTTGTGGCGCTTGCCTCTGGCGGCATGGGCTACATTGCCGCGGCGCAGGCCAAGGACGGTGGCTCTGGTGATCATTCCAGCAGCAGTCACTCTTCAGGGAGTGGCAGCAAGGGCGGCGCTGATCACAGTTCCGGAGAAAGCGGCCATAAAGACGGCGGCTCCGGCGGTGGTAGCAAGGCACTGGAAGGCAAGGTGTTCAACTCTGGCGGTGCAACTGACGAGCATGGCGGCAGTAAAGCTAAGGGCAAGGGACCCAAGTACAAGGGTGGAAATAGTGGCGAATCGTCTCCTGATGAAGGCCATACCCACGACAAGTAATTGAGCTTCCTGTCCTGAAAAAAAGCGGGGCGGCACCGAGAGGTGCCGCCCCGCTTTTTTGGTTCAAACGGTGATCGGGTTTTATTTGTCTTGCATCGCTTCACGAATGGCTTTGACCACTTCCGCCGGCGAGGTGCCGTGCTGCAGGGTGGCCACCAGTTTGCCATCGGGGTTGACGACATAGGTCGAGGAGGAGTGGTCCACCACATAGCCCCCCGCTGACCCTGTGTCCTGCTTGCGGTAGCTGGCGCCATATTGTTGGGCAGTGACGGCAATCACCTCTGGCGTGCCGGTCAGGCCGAGGATGTTGGCGTGGAAGAAAGTACCGTAATCCTTGAGCTTTTCCAGCGTATCGCGTTCCGGGTCAACGGAGATGAACAGTCCCTGGGTACGCGCCAGTTCGTCCGGTGTCAGCGCGTTGAGCGCCTGACTGGCGAAGGCCAGGGAAGTGGGGCAGATATCTGGGCAAAAGGTGTAACCGAAATAGACCAGCACGACCTTGCCGCGGAAGTCATGCAGCGAAACCGGGCCGCTGGATGATTGCAAGGTGAAATCGCCGCCGGTAGGTGCAGATGCAAGCGGGATGGCCCCGTGAGGTTGATGCGTGTCCGGCTGCCAGAACAGCGTGACCCAGCCAAGGATCAGTCCGAGCAAGGCGATGACGGCGATGAGAGATGTACGGTTCATGTTTCTGGCTCGAATAAATTAAGTATTATCATGGCGCAGTGAAGGCCATTTGCCTAGCCTGCCGGCTGTGGCATTTGGTCGCAAAGGTGGCCTCAGTTGCGCGCCGTGCTGAAGCGGAACGGCGCCACCGCTTTCAATTTTGGGGTGGTCACCACCACGGCAGCCTGCCATGACATGCCGCCGGTGATGCATACCGGCAACACGGCTTCACCGGTGAACTGGTGCTCACCTTCCTGCTTCAATTTTGGGCGGTTGAAGCCCATATTCATATCTATGCCGGTAAAGTCCACCTCCACCAGGCGAGCATCCAGGCCCTGGGTTTTGACCACCAGTTGCAGCGGGCGCAGCAGGGGAATGGGCCGCGGCTCAATCGATAGCTCGATGCGCCCGCCACCAGGGACGTCGCTGATGCAAGGCCCGGCGTGCAGATCGCAGGCGGGGTCAAGGGGGGCGGTAATGCTGGCTTCCGGATTGGGCGGGCTAAGCCACAACCTGGCGCCGACGGCGGCGCCAATGGCAAAAATCAGTGCGGCGATGGTGGCAACAAGCGGTTTGTTGGATAAATTCATGGGCAAAATAGCGGATGTCTTAAGCGTTTAAGTGCAATAGTGAGAAATTTCCCCGGGCTATAGCCGGGGTTTAGAGCATATCACAGCCGTGTTTGGCTGATGCCATCTCTTGCGGCACCTGTGGTATCTTGGTCAGGCTGGAAAAATTAAAAATCATCTGGGTTTAACAAGAGGGGGATGTATGACTACGGTTGTCAAAGTGGCATTGCTGGGTTTGGGTGGTGTTGGCGAAACATTCGCGGAGCATTTTCTGGAGAAAATCCAGGAAGAGCATATCAATGTTGAAATCGTTGCTGTGGCGCATCGCGATCTGGATTCTCCTGTTGCAATGGGCTTTTCGCATAGCCATGTTCCAGTGTTTAAGGAAGCGCTGGAAGTGGTTGATCTCGGCGACAAGGTGGATATCATTTTTGATCTCACCGGCAATGCAGAACTGCGCCAGAAACTGCGAGCGCGGATGCAGGAAACCGGCAACCGCCATACCGTGATCGCACCGGAAATAATGGCCCACCTGCTGTGGAATTTCTTCGGCGAAAAGACTGCCCTGCCGGCAACCGCCAGCACCGGCTACTAAACGCCCTGTTTTTTGTTGAGGGTATTTTTGGACAAAGACAGCAAGCCGGTTCAAAGCCAGTGCTACGGCATGAACCCGGCTGGCTTGTCGGCAAGCGATTTGGATACGTAAAAATAGTGTGGTTCTTCGTCGATGAAGCGATCAATCACAGCGGACTGTGAGCGGCTTTCTCCTGGCGCCATATCCGTCCGACCTGCGACCTCGGCGTTGCCGATCTGGACGCCGTAGCGGTCAAATACAAGAATTCTGACCTCGGGGTGGATTGTTCTTGCCGTGCTGTTTTCCATCACCAGTCTGTATTCGTAGCTCTTTATGCCATCCTGATTCAGTACAGTAAAGACGATGTTCTTCAGGTAGGTGTCATTGATCTGTAGCACCTTGTCCGGCTCCAGGTCGCGCAGGTGTGGAAGCCGCCCTTTAGTCATTTCCGATACGGTTTTTCTGTGCTGTTCCAGCTCAGGACCTGCCTGGCTCAGTTCCTGCCGGGCTTTGGTGAGTTCGTCCTGCAGTACCTCATTTTCTCTGACCAGGCCATTGATGCGCACGACGGAATATATGGCCAAAAGAAACAGCGCCAACAGGGAAAAGGAAAGGGCGATCGTCAGCGCCAGTCTGCGACTGGTCTTGTGTGGCGCCGAGTTCGATCGGGAGGAACGGCTGTGCGCAGAATGATGTCGCGTGTTCTCAACGCTGGTTTCGTCCGGTTTTTTTTCTTCCATTGCCCCGTCTCACTGTAATAAAAGCCAGGTTTCCGCCTGCTATGCCTCCTCATCTGGATTGAGGACACGGGGCGCTCTGGCTCAAGGTGGATGGTTTTAGTCTAGCATATGCCAACCGATTTCTCCGCCATGCGCCGGCAAACGGAATCTCTCGCAAACCATTTTTTTGTCATACGTGCCTGTTCGACCCCTCTTGAAACAAGGTTAATTCGTTCCCATCTAGGTTTCCTGCTTTTACCCCACCTCTGGAGACTTAATGACCATGACTGTTGAAGCACATAAGGAAACCCTGGGCTTTCAGGCCGAAGTCAAGCAGCTGTTGAAGCTGATGATCCACTCCTTGTACAGCAACAAGGAAATTTTTCTGCGCGAGCTGATTTCCAACGCATCCGATGCATCGGACAAGCTGCGCTTCGAGGCGCTATCCGATGATGCGCTGTGGGAAAACGATCCCGATCTGAAAATTCGCGTGAGCTTTGATAAGGCCGCGCGCACCGTCACCATTTCCGATAACGGCATCGGCATGAACCGTCAGGAAGTGATCGAGCACATCGGCACCATCGCCAAGTCCGGCACGCGCCAGTTCTTCGAGGCGCTGACCGGCGACCAGGCCCGTGATGCGCATCTGATCGGCCAGTTTGGTGTAGGCTTTTATTCTGCCTTCATCGTGGCCGACAAGGTGACCTTGATCACCCGCCGCGCCGGATTGACGTCTGAGCATGGCGTGAAATGGGAATCGGCAGGCGAGGGCGACTACACGCTGGAGACCGTGGACAAGCCCGGTCGCGGCACCGAGGTGACCCTGCATCTGCGCGAGGACGAGGACGAGCTGCTCTCCAGCTGGCAGCTCAAATCCATTATCCGCAAGTATTCCGACCACATCACCCTGCCCATCATGATGAACAAGGAAGAGTGGGACGACGAGAAGAAGGAACAGGTGGTCAAGGACGAGGAAGAAGCCGTCAACCAGGCGTCCGCCCTGTGGGCGCGCCCCAAGAGCGAAATCACCCAGGAACAGTACGACGAATTCTACAAGCACGTGGCGCACGACTTCGAAGCGCCGCTGGCCCATGTTCACGCCAGGGTGGAAGGCCGGCAGGAATACACCCAGCTGCTCTACATCCCGGCGCGCGCCCCATTTGACCTGTGGGACCGCGAGCAGCGTCACGGCATCAAGCTGTACGTGCGCCGCGTCTTCATCATGGATGACGCCAAGCAGTTGATGCCTTACTACATGCGCTTCGTGCGCGGGGTGATCGATTCCAGCAATCTGCCGCTCAACGTGTCGCGCGAAATCCTGCAGGAAAGCAAGGATATCGAGGCCATCCGTGGCGGTTCGGTGAAGAAGGTGCTGGGTATGCTGGATGATCTGGCGGAAAACCAGCCGGAGAAATACGCCACTTTCTGGAAGGAATTCGGTCGCGCCATCAAGGAAGGCGTGGGCGAGGATCTTGCCAACAAGGAGCGCATCGCCAAGCTGGTGCGCTTTGCCTCCACGCATGGCGACACGGAAGACCAGACCGTATCGCTGGCGGACTACATCGGTCGCATGAAAGAAGGTCAGGACAAGATTTACTATGTCACGGCCGACACCTTCGCCGCCGCCAAGAACAGTCCGCACCTCGAATTCTTCCGTGCCAAGGGCGTGGAAGTGCTGCTGCTGTCCGACCGCGTGGACGAGTGGATGATTTCCCACCTCACCGAATTCGAAGGCAAGAAGCTGCAATCCGTGGCCAAGGGCGACCTCGACCTCGACAAGCTGGCCGGCGAGGAAGAGAAGAAGGAACAGGAACAGGAAGCCGACGCCTTCAAGGGGCTGGCCGAGAAGATCAGGGAAGCCCTGGCCGAGAAGGTCAAGGAAGTGCGCGTCACGCACCGCCTGACTTCATCCCCGGCTTGTCTGGTGGCAGGTGAGCACGACATGAGCGGCAATCTGGAACGTCTCCTGAAAGCCGCCGGGCAGAACGTGCCGATGTCCAAGCCGATCCTGGAAATCAACCCCAAGCACGCGCTGGTGCAACGCCTCAAGGATCAGGCGGACAGCGATAAATTCGGCGACTGGAGCCATATCCTGTTTGACCAGGCCTTGCTGGCCGAAGGGGGGCAACTGGAAGATCCGGCCACTTTCGTGCGCCGTCTGAACGAGCTTTGGGTAACGATGTAACCCGGGCTGGTCTTGCAGTTGAGAAAAGGCGCTTCGGCGCCTTTTTTTATGGCGTTTGCGAGAGTCGGGGCTTGAATGTTTTCGTGTTGCCGGAAAAGGCGATTGGCTACGGCGTGTATGGAGAATTAGAGAGTGATGTGCGTAGATAAAGAAATAAGCAATCAGCTATTTGTTTGTTCGAATGGTATCGCGTATGGCATATCTCAAATCAATACAGCAAGATGAAACTTGATTAATAAACCAGACCGGCGGTTGACAATTTAAATTACCACATGTTAAGTTAGTAATCAGTTACTCACTTCTTTTTCGGTGAGCAAGCGAAAATCGAGATGGATATGATTATGAAACCTTTGTCACGGCTGCAGTTGTTCACTTTTCTTCTTTTTGCCGGGAAGGCTGCTCTTGCGGCAGATTCGCTGCCCTTGTGGGAAGCGATGGAGCGGGCTGCGCAAGTCAATCCGGCGATAAAAAGCCAGCAGGTCGAGGTTGAAAGGCAAACCCTGGAGCAGGATATTGCCCGCAGCCAGCATTTGCCCAGGGTTGACCTGAACGCTGCTTACACCCGCTATGCCTATCCAACGCTGGTTACGCCGATCCGTGAAGCGGGCGTTTTCCCGCCCATGGACCGGGATGTCTCCAATATCGGCGTGGCACTGAACCTGCCGCTTTACAGTGGTGGAAAACTGGTGGCTGGCGAGGCGCTGGCCTCGCACAACCGCGAAATTTCCGTTCAGGCGCTGCGCGCCGGCGGGCAGGATCTGCTGTTCAATGTTGTTGCTACCTACACCAAGGCCTTGCATTTCCGGGAGCTCGGCAAGGTGCTGGATGCACGCATCAAGGCGCTGCAGCAGGAAGAAAGCGACACTGAATTGCGCATCAAGCAGGGGCGCGCGGCCCGGCTCGAATTGATTCGCCTCCGGACCCAGCTTTCGCAGGCGCGTTACGACAAGGTGTCTGTCACGCAGGGCGAGAAGGATGCGCTGTCCTTGCTGGCTTCCCTGCTGGGCGAGCGTGGGGCGGCACCGATTCTCTCCGGGCTGGGCGCAACCTCGCCGGTTCTGCCGGTTTCAGCGGAAGACGCGATGAACCAGGGTTTGCAGCAGCGCCCGGATATTCTCAGGCTGGATGCCATGGGCAAGGCTGCACAGCAGAAAACCGCCATCGCCCGCGGTGATCGCCTGCCGCAAATCAATCTGGTGGCCAAGGCGCAGGAAAGCGCTGGAGGCGACTGGAAATCTTACGACGACTGGCAGATGGGCGTGCAATTGTCCTTGCCGCTGTTTGATGGCGATATTCGCAAGCGCAAGGTGGACCAGGCCAGCCTGGAACAACGGCAAAATGCCTTGCAGCAGGAAGATGCGCGCAACCGGATCGCGGCAGAGATCGAGCAGGCGTTCGGCGCCCTGTCCGAAGCGCGCGCCCGGCAGGAAACGGCTGCTCAGGGTGAGGCAGAGGCCACTGAAGCGTTGCGTATTGAAACCCTGCGTTATCACAGCGGCGAAAATACCGTCACCGACCTGCTCGGTGCGGAATCCGCATTATGGTCCGCCACGGCGAATCGCCTCCAGGCAGGGTATGACATCACCGTGAGCCAGGCGCGCCTGTTGCGTGCCACCGGTGAATTGGCGCCCGATAGTTTCCGGCCCGCGACCGCAAGAGACAAACGCGCTTCCGACAGCCTATCCATGCTGGATCCCCACACCCTCACGCAATACTTGTCGTGGCACCGCTGCGAAACGACCGTTTGCGGCAATCCTGTCGCGCGGAACAATACGGACGAGGTGCCATCCCGCATCGCATTCACAGAAACAGATTTTCTGGCATACCCGATCAAGCAAGGAGCAAGTTTATGAACAGGAAAATAGTCGTTGCCGGCGTTCTGGCGGTTGGCATCGCTGCTGCGGTGCTATTGAAATTCTCGCCCTGGCAGACGAAACCCGACAGCAGCACGGTAAGCGCCTCAGGTACGGTGGATGCCACTGAAATTGCTGCCTCCTTTCGTGTGCCGGGCATTCTGAGCAAGCGGCCGGTCGTTGAAGGCAGTCATGTCAAGCCGGGCGACCTGCTGGCCGCACTCGACGAGCGCGAGCCCGTTGCCCGGCTGCATCAGGCTGAATCCGCGGAACAGGCTGCCCAGGCACGTTTTAAGGATCTGGAGCAGGGCTACCGCCCGCAGGAGATAGCAGAAGCGCATGCCCAGGCCGAGCAGGCCCGTGCCAATCTGGCAAATCTGGAAGAAGAAGCGCAGCGTTCCGAAGCGCTGTTTCAGGGCGGCGCCACCAGCCAGCAGCGGCGCGACAAAGACCGCACCGCCGCCACTATGGCAGCGCAGCAGCAGCGCGCCACGCAGGAGCGGCTCAAGTTGCTGCAAGGCGGTTATCGCCCTGAGCTCATCAACGCAGCGCGGGCGCAACTCGGCGAAGCACAGGCAGCCGTGGCAGCCGCCCGCGTGGCCTGGGAAGATTTGCAGGTCAAAAGCACGGTGGCAGGCGTGGTCACCCGCACCCACGCGGAAGTGGGCGAAACCCTGGGCGCGGGACGCCCGGTGGTCACGGTCACCGATATTTCCAAACCCTGGGTGAGGGTCTATATCCAGGAAAACCAGATTGGCAAAGTGCGCCTGGGCGCCAAGGCTAAAGTCAAAATTGACACCTATCCGGATCGCGAATTCGCGGGACAGGTGAGCTATGTTTCGTCACAGGCGGAATTCACACCCAAGAACGTGCAAACCCAGGAAGAACGGGTGAAGCTGGTATTCGCGGTGAACGTCACCCTGGATAATCGCGACGGCACGTTGAAGCCCGGCATGCCGGCTGATGTCGCTATCGCGGTTGAGGATGGGGCCGCCCAGTGATCCCTGCGGCCAGCCTTCTCAATCATGACAGGCAGATGCTGCAGCATCTGGAGCGGCGCGACCGCACCGCGCTGCTGCTTTACATGGCTTCAGGCGCTGGCGTCGTGGTGGCGGGCGAGGCAGGCGCCTTTTATCTGGATATGGCCGAGCGCTATGGATTCATGCCCCTGCTGGTGCGCGGCATCGCTTACCTGCTGCTGACCATGCTGCTGTGGGCGGCCTTGCTGCGTTCAAACCGGCGCACGGTGATCGGCCTGATGCAGGAAAAACGCCAGAGCTATGAATCCATGCTGCTTGCTTATGACAGTGCGCTTGGACTCAAGGATGCCTACACCGGCGGCCATGGTCGCCGGGTGGCGCGCTATGCCCGGCTGATCGCCGAGGCCATGAACCTGCCCGCCGCCGAGGTGAGCGCGGTCGGGGAGGCGGCGCTGCTGCACGACCTGGGCAAAATCGGCATTCCCGACCGCATCCTGACGAAACCCGGCCGGCTTACGATCGAAGAATTTGCCGAAGTGCAGAAACACCCGGCAGCGGCAGCGGATATTCTTCACGCCATTCCACCCTTGCGCCGTCACGCCATGGCAGTGCGCCATCACCACGAGCGCTTCAACGGCAGCGGCTATCCGGACGGATTGCGCGGCACGGACATCCCCATCGCGGCACGCATCATTGCCGTGGCGGACGCATTCGACGCACTGACCACCAACCGCAGCTATCGCAACGGGGTCAAGGCTGCCCAGGCGCTGAGTGAAATCGCCAAGGTTGCGGGCAGCCACTTCGACCCGGAAATCGTGGCGGTGATCGGCCAGAGCCCTGTGCGCGAGGCTCTTTTCGCGGCGCAAGGAGAAATGAGATGAGCGATATTGCCATTCAGGCCAGTGGCCTGGGCCGCGCTTTCGGGGAAATGTGGGCGGTGCGCGGGCTCGATCTCGAAGTGCGGCGCGGCGAAATCTTCGGCCTGGTCGGCCCGGATGGCGCCGGCAAGACCACCACCATGCGCCTGCTGACCGGCATCCTGGCCGCCAGCGAGGGCACGGCCACGGTGGCGGGTTTCTCGATCCAGGGCGGCGAAGAACAGATCAAGTCCCGCATCAGTTACATGTCGCAGCGCTTCGGCCTGTACGGCGACCTCACGGTGGAGGAAAACCTGCGCTTCTATGCCGACCTGTACGAAGTGCCGCGGCGCGAACGCGAACCGCTGGAAGAACGCCTGCTTGGCTTTTCCAACCTGACCCCGTTCCGGAAGCGCCTGGCGCGCAACCTTTCCGGCGGCATGAAGCAGAAGCTGGGGCTGGCCTGCGCCCTGATTCACAAGCCGGAAATCCTGTTTCTCGACGAGCCCACCAACGGCGTCGACCCGGTTTCGCGGCGCGATTTCTGGCGCATTCTCTACGCCATGCTCAAGGAAGGGGTGACGATCTTCGTTTCCACCGCCTACCTCGACGAGGCGGAGCGCTGCACCCGCGTCGGCCTGATGCACCGCGGCCGCCTGATCCAGTGCGACACGCCGCAGAAGCTGAAAGAAGGCATCCCTGGTCTGCTGCTGGAACTGGAAACCGAGCGGCCGCGTGTCGCCCGCGAAGCGCTTGCCGGACAACTGGGCTGGAACCGTATCAGCCTGTTCGGCGGCAAGCTGCATCTTTACGCTGGCGATGAAGCAGAAGCGGAGCAGGCTCGGACTGTATTGCAAGAGGCCGGTATCGCCGTGCTGGCAGAAAAGACCATCACGCCGACGCTGGAGGACGTGTTCATTTACCAGGTGTCCCAGGAACCGGAGGAAGAGGCATGAACACGGAATACGCCGTGGAAGTGCGCGACCTGACCCGGGTGTTCGGCGATTTCGTCGCCGTCGACCGCATCTCGCTCACCGTGGAAAAGGGCCAGGTGTTCGGCTTCCTCGGCCCCAACGGCGCGGGCAAGTCCACCACCATCCGCATGCTGTGCGGCCTGCTGCTGCCCAGCTCCGGTGCGGGCCGGGTGGCGGGCTTCGACGTCATGAGCGAGTCCGAGACCATCAAGCGGCACATCGGCTACATGTCGCAGAAATTCTCGCTCTATGACGATCTCACCGTGGAGGAAAACATCGACTTCTACGCCGGCATCTACAACGTGCCCAGGGCCAAACGCACGGCACGCAAGGACTGGGTACTGGAGATGGCCGGACTGACCGACAAGCGGGGCAATCTGACCGGTTCACTGGCCGGCGGCTGGAAGCAGCGCCTGGCGCTGGGCTGCGCGGTGCTGCACGAGCCGCCGATCCTGTTCCTCGACGAACCCACCTCGGGCGTGGATCCGCTTTCGCGACGGCAGTT
The DNA here is from genome assembly GCA_963741495.1 of uncultured Gammaproteobacteria bacterium. Taxonomy (GTDB): domain Bacteria; phylum Pseudomonadota; class Gammaproteobacteria; order Burkholderiales; family Sulfuricellaceae; genus Sulfurimicrobium. The sequence continues at coordinate 65,193 of CAVUID010000017.1, read as the reverse complement.
CTGGGACCTGATCGCGCAGATGTCGCACGGCGGCACCACCGTGTTCGTCACCACGCATTACATGGAAGAAGCCGAATACTGCGACGAACTGGCGCTGATCTACCGCGGCCGGATGATCGCCAAAGGCAAACCTGCCGAACTCAAGACCCTCATACCCGAGGACATTCTTGAAATCCACGTCGAACGTCCGTTCGAAGCGCTGGAACGGCTGGAAGCCTCGAAACTGGCACAGGAAGTCGCCCTGTTCGGCGACGCCCTGCATGCGGTGGTCGGCAACGCAGCCACGGCAACCGAAGCGCTGAGCGACTTCCTCGCACAGCAGGGCTTCGCCGTGCAGTCCATCAAGCAGGTCGCCCCCTCGATGGAGGACGTGTTCGTTTCCCTGATCGAACTCGATGACCGGCAGCGCGCGCAAGGAGAAAAAACATGACGAACCGTCGCTTTTCCTGGGTCCGGCTGTGGGCGCTGGTGAAAAAGGAGTTCATCCACATCATCCGCGACCCGCGCTCGCTGGCGATGGCGTTCCTGATGCCGCTGATCCTGCTGATCCTGTTCGGCTACGCCATCACCATGGACATCAAGACGCTCAATCTGGCGGTCTACGATCAGGACAAGAGCGCTGCCAGCCGCAATTACCTGGAAGGCTTTCCGGCTTCCAGCTATTTCACCGTGGTGGCTGCGCCGGAAAGCCACGCCGAAGTGCGCGCCCTGCTCGACCGTGGCCGCGCACACCTGGCGCTGGTGATTCCGCAGCATTTCGCGCGCGATCTGGAGCAGGGGCGCAGCACGAAAGTGCAGCTGATCGCCGACGGCTCCGACGCCAACACCGCAACCATCGCCATGGGCTATGCCGAGGCCATCACCAACCGTTTCAGCACGGCGCAACTGGGCAGCACCATCGAGCTCGCCGTGGATAACCGCCTGCGGGTCTGGTACAACCCCGAGCTGAAAAGCCGCTGGTTCATCATCCCCGGCCTGATCGCGGTGATCATGACTGTGATCACCGCGCTGCTCACTTCGCTCACCGTCTCGCGCGAGTGGGAGAGCGGCACCATGGAGCAGCTGATCGCCACGCCGGTCCAGCCGATTGAACTCTTCCTCGGCAAGATGGCGCCGTATTTCGTGATCGGCGTGCTGGACGTGCTGTTTTCCGTGGCGATGGGTGTATGGGTGTTCGACGTGCCCTTGCGCGGCAGCTTCGCTTTTCTGCTCGGCGTCACCACGATGTTCCTGATTGGCGGCCTGAGCCTCGGCATCATGGTCTCCACCATCGCCAAATCGCAACTGGTGGCGAGCCAGCTGGCAATGGTGGTGACCTTTCTGCCCGCTTTCCTGCTTTCCGGTTTTCTCTACTCCATCGACAACATGCCGCGCTTCCTGCAGGTGGTCACCCACGTGGTGCAGGCGCGCTATTTCGTCGAGGTGCTGAAGAACATCTTTCTCAAGGCCAGCCCGCCTGCTTTCGTGGCGGACGACCTGATCTTCCTCGGACTGTTCGCGGTGGTGGTGTTCGCCGTCGCCCTCGGCAAGTTCCGCAAAAAACTGGCCTGACCGGTCATGGCCGGTCTCCCTCACCCATAGGGGGAGCAGGTGCGCCGCAGGCGCAATTGATATTGGAGGCATTATGTGGGAACGAATCTATCGCATGCTGGTGAAGGAATTCATCCAGGTGCTGCGCGATCCGCGCATGAAGGCGCTGATCTTCGTCATGCCGGTGGTCCAGCTGATCATGTTCGGCTATGCCGTGACCACCGACGTGGACCATATCAAGACCGCAGTCTGCGATCTCGACAAGAGCCCGCAGAGCCGCGCGCTGATCGAGCGCTTCACGGCTTCCGGCTATTTCACCGTGGTGGACAGCACCAATAACCCACAAAGGCTGGGCGAACTGCTCGACCGCGGCAAGGCCACCATCGGCATCCAGATCAACCGCGGCTTTGCCGACGATCTGCGCTCGGGCCGCCAGGCAGCGATCCAGACCATCGTTGACGGCACCGACTCGAACACCGGCACGGTGGCGATGGACTACGCCCAGCGCATCACCCAGGAATTCTCCCGGGCGCGCTCTGCCCCGATAGAGCTGACCACGCTGGCGCAGCCGCCGCAGGCCAATCCCATCGAGCTGCGTTCGCGTGCCTGGTTCAATCCGGACCTGAAAAGCCGTTATTACAACGTCCCCGGCGTGATCGCCGTGGTGGTGCTGCTGATCTCCCTGCTGCTTACCGCCATGGCGATCGTGCGCGAGCGCGAGATCGGCACCATGGAGCAACTGATGGTGACGCCGATCCAGCCGTTCGAACTGATCCTTGGCAAGACCCTGCCGTTCGTGCTGATCAGTTTCATCGATGTGCTGGTAGTCACTTTCATCGGGATCAACTGGTTCAATGTGCCGATCCAGGGCAGCCTGTTGCTGTTGCTGTTCGGGGCGGGTCTGTATCTGATGTCCACCATCGGCATCGGCCTGTTCATCTCCACCATTTCCCAGACCCAGCAGCAGGCGCTGATGTCGTCGTTCTTCTTCTATCTCCCCGCTGTGCTGCTGTCCGGCTTCATGTTCCCGATCTCGAACATGCCGGAACCGGCGCAGTGGCTCACCTATCTCAATCCGCTGCGCTATTTCCTGGTCATCATCCGGGACATCTTCCTCAAGGGCAGCGGCTGGGAAATCCTGTGGCCCCAGTTTGCCGCCCTGGCGGTGCTGGGAACGGCACTTTTGCTCATCAGTTCGCTTCGATTCAAGAAAAGGATGGTCTGACATGAAACAACCCCGCAAGATGATCTTCAATCTCCTCGCCTCTTCCTGCCTGCTGTTCGCGGCAAGCGGTGCACACGCCGCCGAGCCGCTCGCCCTGCAGAAAATCATGAAGGATCTGGGCAAGAACATGCAGCTCATCACCGACGGGATTTCCCGCGGAGACTGGGAACTGGTGGAAAAAACCGCCCCCCTGATCGCCGATCATCCCAAGCCGCCCTTCGGCGAAAAACTGCGCATCCTGGGCTTCGTCGGCACCAACATGAACAAATACAAGGACTATGATGGAGAAACCCACGACCATGCACAGGCGGTAGGCAAGGCGGCCAAGGCCAAAGACGGCCGGGAAGTGATTCTCGCCTTCGAAAAACTCCAGACCAGTTGCTACAACTGCCACAACGAATTCCGCAAACCTTTCGTCGAGCATTTCTACGGCAAGAAAAACGCCGTTCAGTGATCGCTTATTACATTCACAATACAGGAGTCAATTCATGAATACCCACACACAACAACGCGGAATACAGACCTGGGCGATCTCTCTGGTAGCGGTCGCTTTCGGCCTGCTGACCATCAAGGAAGGCGGCACCATCCTGTTCGGCGGCGAAGCGGCGCGCGCTGCGGCCGGCAACTATGTGCCGTTCGTGCTGTGGTTCAATTTTCTGGCGGGCTTCGCCTATGTCGTTGCTGGCATCGGGCTGTGGCTGCAGGCAACGCTGGGCAGTGGGGCTGGCCATTACCATCGCGATAGCAACCGCATTTACCTTTGCGGCTTTCGGGGTGCATGTGCTTTCCGGCGGCGCCTTCGAGCCGCGCACGGTAGGTCGCCATGAGCCTGCGAACGCTGGTGTGGGTCACGATCGCGGCTATTGCCTGGCGTGGCTTGGTGCGCGCAAAAACAGCCTGAAAGGAAAACGTTCTGCAATGAGGCTAAATAATCTATTAAATCGCAGGTCGGGCTGAAGCCATACATGCAAGCTGTTGATTATATTAATGTTAACTCTCTAACGGATAATATGGGATGAATGTACACATGCGCTTCAGCACGGCTCTGTGGATCGGACTGGCATGGGTCGGCTGTGCCGGCCCGTCGCTGGTGTCTGCTGCCGACACAACCCCGCCGACCCTTGCTGCGGAACGGCCATCAAGGACAGATTTTTCCGGTCATTGGATTTTCAACGCCAAAGCCAGCGATGATCCGCAAGAAAAGGCCAGGGAGGCCATGAAGGCGATGCAGCAGGAAAAGGGCGGCGGGCGCGGCATGGGCGGTCAGGGGCGTGGCGGCGGCATGGGCGGTGGTATGGGCGGTGGTATGGGTGGCGGTATGGGTGGCGGGCACCAGGGCCGCGGAGCATCAGGCGGAATGGGTGGGCGCGGCGAGATGCCGTCCCGGGAATTGAGTGCGCTCATGATTCCTTCAGAAAAACTTGATATCACTCATGAAGATCCGATGCTGCTGATCAGTGACGAGAACGATCAGCGTCAGCGTCTTTTTACCGACCTTCGCGGTGCCAGCGTTTCCGCCAGCGGCGGCTTGCAGCAGCGTGTGAGCTTCGCGGGCTGGGAAGGCGCTGCACTGGTGGTCGAGACGACGATGATTGGGGGTTCAAGGCTGGTTCAGAATTACCAGATCGACGCCACAACAGGTCAGCTCATGATTGTTGCAGCGGCCAACCTGCCAGACAAGCAAGCAGTTTCGTATCGTCTTGTTTACGATCGGCAGAAGCCTGGGGTGGATGCTGGGAGATAGTGGCGGCACATGCAACCCATACCAGAATATCCTGCGGAGACGGCAATGACTGAACGCGAATATGCAGGCAGTACCATTATCACGGTCAATACCGGGAGTTCATCCGTGCGGCTGGCCGCGTTCGCTTGCGACGAAGGGCTGACACTGTCAGCACTGGCAACCGAGCACCATGCATTGGTCGGCGAGGATGCACTGGAGGTGCTACGGCGCTTCGTGGGTGCGAATGTGTCTGGCGGCGTGGCAGCAGTCGCGCATCGTGTGGTGCATGGTGGCCGGCGGCTGGTGAAATCCTGCCTGCTGGACGAGGCGGCCGAGCATGAGATCGCGCGCCTTGCACCCCTTGCCCCCTTGCACAATCCGACGGCATTGCACTGGATTGGCGCTGCACGTTCGCTGCTGGGGGAGGGTACGCCGCAGGTTGGGGTATTCGACACGGCGTTTTATGCAAACCTGCCCGAGGTGGCAAAAACCTACGCCATTCCCCGTGTGCTGGCGGATCGACACGAGATCCGGCGCTATGGATTCCACGGCTTGGCGCACCAGGCGATGTGGCGTCGCTGGCAGGCATTGCATCCGGACCGGGCGCACGATGCCCGGATTATTTCACTGCAACTCGGTTCTGGCTGCTCGGTCACGGCAATTGAAGGTGGCGTGCCGAAGGACACCTCCATGGGATTTTCGCCCTTGGAGGGTCTGGTCATGGCCACCCGCTCCGGGGATGTCGATCCGGGGGTGATCAGCTTTCTGCAGCGCGTGGAGCACTGGTCGCCCGAGGATGTCGATCGCGTGTTGAGCGCCGAATCCGGATTATTAGGCCTCTCAGGCAGCAGTGGCGACATGCGCGAATTGCTGCGCGCGGAGGATCCGCATGCACGTCTTGCGGTTGAGCTCTATGCCTACCGTGCCCGCAAGTACATTGGTGCATACCTGACGGTGCTGGGTGGCGCCGATGCCATCGTGTTCGGCGGCGGGGTGGGTGAGCACGCCCCGGCTGTGCGTGCAGCGATATTGAAGGACATGGAATGGGCCGGTGTGCGCCTGGATGCCGGTGCAAATGAAACGACTGAGGCAAAGACGGGTCGAATCAGCCACCCCGACAGCAAAATCGAGGTCTGGGTGATCCCCGTGGACGAGCAGCAAATTCTGGCGCAGGAGGCGCTGGCGGTGATCACCCGTCAATGAAGCGCATGACAGAAGGAGAGCAAGGATGAATCTGAAAGCAAGCGACAAGCAAGAAGCTCGGCCAGCCGGCGCAAAGCCGGGTGGACCGCTGTCCGTAACCGAGCTGGGCAGGATGGACGCCTACTGGCGCGCGGCGAATTATCTGTCGGTGGGCCAGATTTACCTGCTGGACAATCCGCTGCTCAGGTCGCCGCTCAAGCTCGAGCACATCAAGCCGCGGCTGCTTGGCCATTGGGGCACAACGCCGGGGCTGAATTTCATCTATGTCCACCTCAACCGCATGATCAGGGCGCACGATCTCAACATGATCTACATCGCCGGACCGGGCCATGGCGGCCCGGGTCTGGTCGCCAACACCTGGCTGGAAGGCACCTACAGCGAGGTGTATCCCAATATCCCGCAGAGCGCCGAGGGCATGAAGAAACTGTTCCGCCAGTTTTCGTTTCCCGGCGGTGTGCCAAGCCATGTGGCGCCGGAAACCCCCGGCTCGATCCATGAGGGCGGCGAGTTGGGCTACGCCTTATCGCATGCCTACGGTGCGGTGTTCGACAACCCGGACCTGATCGCCGCCTGCGTGGTCGGCGATGGCGAGGCCGAAACCGGCCCGCTGGCGGCTGCATGGCACTCAAACAAGTTTCTGAACCCGGCGCGCGACGGCGCGGTGCTGCCGATCCTGCATCTCAACGGTTACAAGATCGCCAACCCCACGCTGCTCGCGCGTATCCCGCACAGAGAGCTGGAGAGCCTGTTCATCGGCTACGGCTACAAGCCGTATTTCGTGGAAGGATCCGACCCGGCGCTGATGCATCAGCAGATGGCTGCGATTCTGGATCTGGCCATTGCCGACATCCAGGCCATCCAGCAGGATGCGCGCGCCCATGGCGTCAAGGCGCGCCCGAACTGGCCGATGATCATTCTGCGCAGTCCCAAGGGATGGACCGGGCCGAAGGAAGTCGATGGCAAGCAGACCGAGGGTTCGTGGCGCTCCCACCAGGTGCCATTCGGCGAGATGGCGAACCCGGCGCATCTCGGGCTGCTTGAGCAGTGGATGAAGAGTTACCGGCCCGAGGAACTGTTCGAGGAAAGCGGTGCGCTGAATGCCGAGCTTGCCGCGCTGGCGCCGGCAGGCATACGACGCATGGGTGCCAACCCGCATGCCAACGGCGGCCTCCTGCTCAAGGATCTCAAGTTGCCGGACATCCGGGATTACGCGCTCAAGGTGCCCACCCCCGGTGCGGCGTCGGGCGAAGCGACCCGAGCCATGGGGGTGTTCCTGCGCGACGTGATGAAATCCAACCTCGAGTCGTGCAATTTCCGTGTCATGGGGCCGGACGAGACGGCGTCGAACCGGCTTGGTGCGCTGTTCGAGGTGACCGAGCGGGCATGGGTGGCCGAACACTTGCCGCAAGACGATCATCTCGCGGCCGATGGCCGGGTGATGGAAATACTGAGCGAACATACCTGTCAGGGCTGGCTCGAAGGCTATCTCCTGACCGGCCGCCACGGACTGTTTTCCTGTTACGAGGCATTCATCCACATCGTCGACTCGATGTTCAATCAGCATGCCAAGTGGCTCAAGGTATGCCGCGAAATCCCCTGGCGCCGGCCCATCGCCTCGCTCAATATCCTGCTGACCTCGCATGTGTGGCGGCAGGATCACAACGGCTTTTCGCATCAGGACCCGGGGTTTATCGACCATGTGGTCAACAAGAAGGCCGATATCGTCCGGGTGTACCTGCCGCCGGATGCCAACACCCTGCTCTGCGTTACCGAGCAGTGTCTGAAGAGCCGCAATCTGGTGAACGTCATTGTGGCCGGCAAGCAGCCGCAGCTTCAGTGGCTGGACATGGAAAGTGCGACCCGCCACTGTGCCTCGGGCATCGGGATCTGGGAATGGGCGAGCAACGATGCGGGCGGGGAACCGGACGTGGTGCTGGCGGCAGCTGGCGATGTGCCCACGCTGGAAATGCTGGCGGCGGTCGATATCCTGCGCCAGCACGCCCCCGAGCTGAAAATCCGCTTCATCAACGTGGTGGACCTGATGACCCTGCAGCCGAAGGAAGAGCATCCACACGGCCTGTCGGACAAGGATTTCGACACGCTGTTCACGACCGACAAGCCGATCATCTTCGCCTATCACGGTTACCCGTGGCTGATCCATCGCCTGACCTACCGGCGGACCAACCACAAGAACCTGCATGTTCGCGGCTACAAGGAAGAAGGCGCGACCACCACGCCGTTCGACATGGTGGTGCGCAACGATCTCGACCGCTTTCATCTGGTGGCGGACGTGATCGACCGCGTGCCGACGATGGGTTACCGGGCGGCACATCTCAAGCAGGCGATGCGCGACAAGCGCATCGAACACCGCCAGTACATCACCCGCCACGGCGAAGACATGCCCGAGGTGCGGGAGTGGCAGTGGGGGCGAAGCAATGCGTGACCTTAACAACAAGGAGAACATGATGAAGGACAATTCACTATTGAAGCTGCACGCCCTCGGGCAAAGTATCTGGCTCGACTATATCCAGCGCGGCATGCTCGACAACGGCGAGATCACCCGCATGATCGAGACCGACGGCCTTGCCGGGATGACCTCCAATCCTGCCATTTTCGAAAAGGCGATTAGCGGGCAGCATGACTACGATGCGGCCATTGCGAGCCAGGTCCGCACGGGGGCGAGTGCGCGCGATCTCTATGACACCCTGACCCGCGACGATGTGGGCCATGCTGCGGATCTGCTGTTGCCGGTGTATGAGAAATCCGGGGGGCGCGATGGTTATGTGAGTATCGAGGTGTCACCACATTTTGCGCATGACTGCGATGCCACGGTCAAGGAGGCGCACGAGCTGTGGGCGCAACTCGCCCGGCCGAATGTCATGATCAAGGTGCCGGGTACGCGTGCCGGTCTGCCGGCAATTCAGGCACTGCTTGCCGCCGGCGTGAACGTGAATGTCACGCTGCTGTTCGGGGTACAGCGCTACCGAGAAGTGGCTGACGCATTTGTGCGTGGACTGGAGCAGCGCGCCGCCACTGGCGCGCCGCTTGATCATGTCGCGTCGGTGGCCAGCTTTTTCCTGAGCCGCATCGATACCCTTGTGGACCAGCGTCTCGATGCCATGTCTACCGGTACGTCGCGCCACCCCTTGCGCGGTGCGGCGGCGATCGCAAGCGCGCGCCTCGCGTATCAGCATTACAAACAATGGACGACCGGGGCGCGCTGGCAGGCGCTGGCGGCACAGGGTGCGCGCAGTCAGCGCCTGCTGTGGGCCAGCACCGGCACCAAGGATCCGGACTATAGCGATGTGAAATATGTCGAGACGCTGATCGGGCCGGACACCGTCAACACCCTGCCGCCCGACACCCTGGCGGCATATCGTGACCACGGCCTCCCGGCGCTGCGCCTGGAAGATGACCTGGCGGTGGCGCGCGAACTGCCGGTGCAGCTTGCGGGTCTGGGGATCGATCTCGAACAGGTAAGCGACGAGCTTGAGGCCGACGGCGTGAAAAAATTCATCGCCCCGTTCGACAAACTGCTGGCTGCGCTGGAATTGCGCCGTATCGAGCTTTTGGGTTGAGACAATACGAACCGGGACAGATCGGCGAAGTGCAGGGCAAGAAGGATATCGTGGCAGGTTTTCTGTTTTTTTCTGACGGGATTTCAAGGTTGGCGGACATGGCCGGTTTCCGCCAGTTGCTGCTTCTGGGCGTCGCCCTGCTGTTCGCAGGCTGCGCACATTACCCCCCGAACCAGTCGCTGGACCGGCATGACCCGGCTTATGGCTATCGTTTCACCAACCTCGCCAGCCCGGAAAATTCTGACGACATGCTGGTCGTCGTGACCTTTTCGGGTGGCGGGACCCGCGCCGCTGCGCTGGCTTATGGCGTTCTGGAGCACCTGGCACACACGGAAATCATGCGCGAAGGAAAGCAGCAGCGCCTGCTGGATGAAATCGACATCATTTCCTCCGTTTCCGGCGGCAGTTTTACTTCTGCCTATTACGCCCTCTATGGGGACCAAATTTTCAGCGATTTTGAAAGCCGGTTCCTGAAGCGCGACGTTCAGGGAGAACTCACCCGCAAGATGCTTGCGCCGTTCAATCTGGCGCGCGCTTCTTCGCCGAAATTCGGCAGGATAGATCTGGTGGCCGAATACCTTGATGAAGAGATTTTTCATCACGGCACCTACGGCGATCTGCTCAAACGAGGGAAGCGACCCTTCGTGATGATCAACGCCAGCGATATGTCGCTGGGCACACGCTTCGAATTCACCCAGGATCAGTTCGACCTGATTTGCTCCGATCTTTCGTCGTTTTCGCTTGCAAGAGCCGTGGCGGCCTCCAGTGCCGTACCGCTCCTGTTCAGCCCGCTGACCGTCAGAAATTACAGCGGCAAATGCGACTACCAAGAGCCCGCGCAAGTAACCGAAAAATCCAATGGAACATCACGGCAGATATACAAGGCCGCCGAGGTGCGCTCTTATCTCGACTCCCAGGCCAGGCCCTATCTTCATCTGCTGGATGGCGGGATCACCGACAATATCGGTCTGCGTGGAATGCTGGACCGGGTGGCCTCCCACGATGGTCCACTGAGTCTCGCCCGCGCCATGCGTCTCGACCACTTTCGCAAGGCGGTGCTGATCATCGTCAATGCCGAGACGGCCCCGGATCTTTCCCTGGACAGGAGGGAGGAGGTGCCGACAGTCACCCAGGTATTCAGGGCCATCAAGGACATTCCCATCAACCGCTATTCATTTGAAACCACCGAGCTTCTCAAGGCGAATTTCGAGAACTGGGCCAGGCAGATGCGCGGGCGGAATTCTGGCGATCAACAGGCAAGCCAGGCCGAGACCGAATTTGATTTCTACCTGGTCGAAGTGACGTTCGACGCGATCAAGGACGCCGACGAGCGCAACTTCTTTCGCGGAATTCCGACTTCTTACGCCTTGCCTGCGGAAACCGTGGATCAGTTGCGCGCACTGGGGCCCAGACTGATCGGAGAGTCGGAAGATTATCAAAGGCTGTTGCATGATCTGCGGCCTAACTGAACAACGAAGAGAAGCGAGCAACCATGGGAGAAACCGAAAGCAGAGAGAGAATTATCGTTGCTGCCGTTAAACTGGCAAGCGGAAAGCGTCTCGACCAGATTGGTGCGGACGCGCTTGCTCAACATAGCGGGGTCAGCGCGGATGAAGTAAGGCGAATATTTCCGGATTGCAGGGCGCTTTCCTCGGGTATTTTTCAGTGGACAGCGCACAATCTGATGGCGCAGATCGAGCATGCGGCGCTGCGCAACAAGCCGCCGCTGGAGGCGCTGGAAGATATTTTTCATCTTCATGTGGTTTTTCTCGTTTCGCATGCGGCGCTGCCGCCCCTGCTGCTGGAAGCGCTTGCGATACCGGACGACGGCACGGCGTTGCGCCAGCGAATTCATGATCTGCTGGCAGATTACGAAGCCAATCTGGCACTGCTGCTTTGCCTGGCGCGAAAGGATGCGGCAGTTCGGGCTGAGCTTGACCCGGCGCTTGCCGCAAAATTGTTTACTTATCTGACACAGGGGCTGGCGATGCGGGCGATCACAGGGGGAACGGCAGATGTGTTGCTGCAGGAAGGGAGCAAGGTTTGGCAGCAATACCTGAATGGCATTCGTGCCTGAAAATCATCATTCATGAAACATTGAGCAAGGAAGGCAGGAAATGAGCGAACACAGGCAACGCCTGTCGGCGGAAGAGCGGCAGGAAGAAATCATCAAGGCCGCTGTGGAATTGGCCGGCGAGCAGGGTGTGGACAGCGTGACCACGCAGGATATGGCGGATGCAGTGGGCATCACGCAGGGCGCAATCTTTCGCCATTTTCCCACTAAGGACATGATCTGGCTGGGGGTCATCCACTGGGTGCGTGGCCGCCTGATGAGCGTGCTGGATATGGCGGCAGATCAGGGCAAGGACCCGCTGGATTCCCTGGAAAAGATGTTTTTCGCGCACCTGGGTTTTGTCGACAAGGTGCCGGCAATTCCGAAGCTGGTGTTTACCGACCAGCTGCTGAAGAAAAACCCCAGAATCAAGGAGCTGATCCGCAGCATTCTGGCGGATTACGAGGCCAGGGTGATCAGCCTGCTTGTGCAGTGCAAGGAACAGAATCTGGTGCGCCCGGACCTGGACGAGCACGGTGCCGCTGTCATGTTCACCGGCATTATTCAGGGCCTGGTGATGCGGGTTTCCATCATAGAAGCGCGCAAGTCGCTGGTTGTCGAGGGGGCGCTGGTATACCCCATTTTTCTTCACGGCATCGGCGGCGTACGCGCCAGCGGTTCGGGCGCCTGATCGTGGCGCATTAACGTGAACTACGTTTTGTGAAAGGTGAAGCCGCTTGGGCTACGCCCTTGCTGTGAAAAGTGAAATGTAACAACCATCCATTGAACCTGCTTTTACATTTCATTTTTCACAAACGAAGCGTAGCGAGTGCCTTCACTTTTCACTCATTTCAAGAATCCGGGCGGCAATTTGCCATGCCCTTTAGGAGCTACCCATGCAAGACCTGCAAGAAACCTGGATCGCCATAAAACTTGGCGGGATGATCATCCTGCCCTTATCGTTGCTGGCGATCCTCGCCCTGGCCATCATGCTGGAGAAGGCGTTTATCTACTGGCGCTATGCCCGCCTGCCGCTCAACCTGCTCAAGCTGGTCGAAACCTATGGCTTTGCCTGGGATGAGCTGGAGAAACGGCTTTACGGCCTGCATGATCATCATTACTTCCGGCGCTTTTTCGAGGTGGTGATCGCCAACCGGCATCGCCCGGCATGGTGGACCGAATCCCGCGCGGCGGACGAGGCCCAGCTGATAGAAACCGCACTGGGCCGTCGCCTGTGGGTGCTGGAAACCATCGTCACGGCCGCGCCCCTGCTCGGTCTGATGGGCACCATCGGCGGCATGATGGATGCCTTCAAGATCATTGGCGGCAGCGGCATTGTGAATCCCACCGGGGTGACGGGCGGCGTGGCCCAGGCGCTGATTGCAACGGCGGTCGGCCTGTTGATCGCGCTGGTGGCCCTGTTCGGCTTCAATTATTTCTCGCGCGTGCAATCCCAGACCATGGACGAAATGGAGCGCCTCGGCACGCGCCTGATCGACCACATCCGCCTGGATCAGCAGGGGGATGTCCATGAAGCTGCGTAAACCCCGCACATATCGCAAGGGGCGCATCGAAATCATTCCGATGATCGACGTGATGTTCTTTCTGCTGGCAACCTTCATGCTGTCTTCGCTGGCGATGCAGAACCTCGATTCGCTGCAGGTGAATCTGCCGCAGGGTAAAGCCGAAAAGCTCAAGACGGATACGCCGGTCACCCTGACGCTGACTGCCGACAGCAAAATCCTGGTCAACCGCACCCCGGTGACCCTGCAAACCCTGGCTGCCACGCTCGCGCCGCTGCTGAGCGAAGCGCAGACCAGCGTCATCGTATCGGCAGATAACGCCGCGCCGCAGGGGGTTGTGGTGCAGGCCATGCTGCAGGCACGAGCGGCCGGCGCCCGGAATTTTCTGATTGCGGTAAAGCATGAGTGAGGCGGCAAGCCTGTCTGCTTTTCATGCCAGGGAAGTCCGGCTGTGGTGGCCAATGCCGCTGGCGACAATCATCTGGTTGCTGGTTGTCTGGAGTTTTGCGCATTTTCTGACCTCTCCCGAGGTTGAAATGTCGGCGTCTGCGCCCATAGCGGCAAGCTTTGTGGAATTGCCCGAAGCCGCGCCAGCCAAAAGCCCGGATGTGCAGCCCAGGGTCGTGACCAAAAAAAGCAAACCCAGGGCCAAACCCCGTCGTGATGCGCCGCCTCCCGCCGCCGTGGCGGAAAGCCGGCCTGCGATGCCGGCACCTCCGGCAAGCCCCGAGCCCGCATCAGAGCTGGCGCCCCCCACCGACATGATGTCCTACGTCAATGCGGCCAGGGCGCGCCGCAATGCCGCCGAGAGCGCTGCCGCGCGCGAAAACGCGGCAGAAACGGCGCGGGAGCGCGGGCCATCGGCCGAAGAAGCCCGGATGGCGAATATCCGGCGCAATCTCCAGCCGATGGGCACGAATGGCGTGTTTCAAATCATCAGCATGAGTGTCCGGACGGGCAAGTATTCATTTCGCGGCTGGACCAGCAATGCCAGCAATGCGCGACGCGAAGTGATCGAAGTCGATGCCGGGCCTGATGGCGATGTGGAGCGCGCCATGGTGCGCAGCATGATTGAGCTGATCCGCAGGTATTACAAAGGCGATTTTAATTGGGAATCGCAGCGCCTTGGCCGCTCGATTGTCATGTCCGCCCGCGTCGAAGATAACGCAGGCCTTGAAGATTTTTTGATGCTTGAGTTTTTTGCGGCGGGCAGCGGGCTTCACGGACTTGCCTTGCGCAAGGATTCAATAGCCGCCCCCCGCCACCAGCGGCGGTGAAAGCCGCTTTACTTTGGGAAAAGCCTTGAACCACGGAGAACACGGAGGAAGAACAATAGATGGCGTGGGATTTGGCATTCACCCGTTGGGTTTGGCCATGAATTTTCGCTAGCAGGCCTTTCTTTGTGCTCTCCGTGCCCTCCGTGGTTATCGATCTTTATGCTTCAAATGGCATGGCGCGGTCGATCTCGTTCAGCAGCGCCTGCTGTGATTGATCGACTTCTTCCAGCCGGGTCGCGGCCAGCTCGTCCTGCCCGGCGCGTAAAGCCGCTTCGAGTTCCCTGGTCTTCTTGACCAGATCCTCGGCGCCGACGTTGGCGGCCAATCCGCGGAGCGTATGCGCCAGACGTGCCGCAGCCTCGTGGTCACCCGACTGCCATGCCTTGCGGATCTGCTCGACCGCATCGGCCTGCTTTTCCCGGAACAGCGTCAGTATCTTGCAGTAGAGCGCAATATTGCCGTTGACGCATTCCATCGCTTCATCCGTGTTCACGCCGGCCAGGCGCGGCGCAGCCGTTTGAGAAAGCGCAGTACTGGCATCGGTCGTCTTGTTTTGAAGCAACTGCGGCTTCACCCAGCGTTTCAGGACCAGGAATAACTGTCCGATATGGACCGGCTTGGTGATCTGCTCGTTCATGCCGCTGGCAATGCACTTTTCGCCGTCGCTAGCCAGAGCGTTTGCGGTCATGGCAATGATGGGCAAATCGGCATGGCGGGCATCGGCACGGATTCTCCGCGTGGCCTCGTAACCATCCATGACCGGCATCAGGCAATCCATCAGCACGCCATCGTAATGGGCGTGGCTGACCCTCTCCACCGCCTCTGCCCCATTCACGGCGATATCGGCGCGAATACCTGCATTGCCAAGAATTTCCAGCATCAATTCCCGGTTGACTTCATTATCTTCAACCAGCAGCAGATATGCGCCGCGCAGGCTTTGCCCGTCATTCGTGGCGAGGGGCGGCAGAAGGGGCTCGACTGGCGTGGAAAGCGACTGTCCGGCAGGCACGCCGAAGCTGGCACTGAAGAAGAAGGTGCTGCCCACGCCGGGCGTGCTTTTCACGCCGATTTCGCCTCCCATCATCGCGACCAGCCGTTTGCAGATGGATAGCCCCAGACCGGTGCCGCCGTACTTCCGGGTGGTCGAGCTGTCTGCCTGGGTAAAAGGGCTGAATAGCTGTTGCTGCTGCTCTTCGCTCAAGCCTATCCCGCTGTCGGCGACTTCGAAACGCAGGTGCACGCGCTCCGAATCGACGGAAGATCGATGGATGGCAAGGGTGATGCTGCCCCGCTCGGTAAATTTGGTGGCGTTGTCGATCAGATTGGTCAGCACCTGTGCCAGCCGCAAGGCATCGCCAAGCAGCGCGTCAGGTACGTCGGCGTCGATATCGATGTGCAACGCCAGATCCTTTTCCTGCGCTTTGGCGGCGGCAATGTCGGTCACATGCCGTATCACCTGCGCGAGGCTGAAATGGGTGGATTCCAGATCCATCTTGTCTGCCTCGATCTTGGAGAAATCGAGCACGTTGTTGATGATGCCAAGGAGCCCATTGGCAGCGCCAGCGGCCTTTTCCAGGTAATTTCGCTGTTTGGGCGTCAATTCTGTTGTCAGCGCCAGTTGCGTCATCCCGATGATCGCATTCATCGGGGTGCGGATTTCGTGACTCATGTTGGCAAGAAAATCGCTCTTGGCTTGCGTTGCGGTTTCGGCGATTTCCTTGGCGGCAGCCAGTTCGCGGTTCGTCCGGGAAAGTGCTCTGGTGCGACTCTCCACCAGACGCTCCAGTTCGTCCTGATGGGTCTGCTGCAATTTCCTCCCGGCTCCGATTTCCGCAAGCAGGGCGTTGAAGTTGCCGACCAGATCGCCGATCTCGTTGTCCTCGGCGGGGATTGCTCGCGGGGTGAAATTATGGCTCAGGCGCGCGTCATTCGCCGCTTCAGCCAGTTGCTGGACGGGCAAAATAATGCGGTTGAGATAGCGCAAAGCCAGGATCAGGGCCAGCACCCCGGCGCTGATGCCGGCCAGGAAGGTAATCGCGATAGAGGTGAAATAGGTGTGCCAGTAGGCGTTGAGGTTCGCCTGAAGGTAGATGGAGCCGATGGGCGTATCGTCGACCAGGATAGGCAAGTGCAGCGTGGCGGTGTTGGCCAGCGGAACGATACTCGATGCGGATGGCTTGATCGCATGCGTATCCGGAGGCAGCCGTTTGTAGACGCCGTAGCCGGCGAGGCGGCGGCCATCTTCCAGGTAGAGCGCAGCAGCCTTGACTTCCGGGTAGGACTCGAACATCTTCAGCGCCTCGTGCGCGGCTTTCGCGTCGCGGAAGGCGACGGCGGCACTGGCAGCGGTGCCGGCGGCATTGGCAGCGGCTGTCAAGGTGCGCTGAATATCCTTGCGCTGGTTGTTGAGCGTGAGCACGGCATCAGAGAGAAGCGCAAGCCCGATGCCCAGAAGGGCGGCCGCGAGAATCAGACGGACGAACGGATAGCGGATCGACCGGCGGTCAAAAATCGAGCCGATATGCGGCCGCTTATTCATAAATATGGCGCGCCAGGCGCAATAGCTGGGGAGAGAAGCGGAAGCCGGCACGCCGTCCCTCGGCCAGGTTGATGTCAAAGCGGGTGCCATCTTCCTGCAAGGTCGAGTTCGATCATCCCGCCGTCCTGCGTGAAGCCGGGAAAATCTCCGATCGTGAGGGCGCGAGGGAAAACGCGCTGTTCCTCGATCGCATTCCAGCGCTGACGCGAATTGACATAAAGCACATGACAATCGTCTCCCCGCCCGGCGAGATGAACGACAGCCAGTTCGCGGTTCCATGCCCTGCGGCCTGAGAGCGCGAGCAGAGCCTCAGCCTGGCGTATATCCCCCACGGCGATACACAGGCGTATCCGCTGAACGTTGGCGATCGATTCGGGCGGAAATTCGGTGAACTTGAGGAAATTGAAAACCATCGCCGCACGCAAGGATTGCTCGCTCGGCAATTCCTGCGCCATGGCTGGTTTGCCATGGAACAGTAGCGCAGCCATAAAAGCGAGAGCCAGGGCGAGGCGGGACGTACCGAAGAAATTCATCAGAACGGGAGCCGGCTAGAACCTGTAGCGTATTTCAGCATAGAAATTTCGCCCGGGCAGCGGCAGATTTTCGAGCAGGGAACTGCCGCTGTACTCCCGCGCATCCACGTCAAACAGATTGCGGATGGATGCGGCAAACTCCCAGTCCCGCGGGCGGGAATAGCGAATCGTGCTGTCCACCAGGGTGTAGGAGCCTATGGGTTCGCGGGAACCGCAGGAGGGATGCCTGCCGATCCAGTTGGCCTGCGCGTTCCAGTTCCAGTGGGGCATGAATGCCCAGTCCGTGCGAAGGTAAGCGCTTTTTCCGGGTACAGGTTGAACATGCTGTCTTCACGATAGTTCAGGTTGCCAGAAATCCTCAGCGCCTTTGTTGCCTGCCATTTCGCCTCCAGTTCAACGCCGCGAGCCATGTTGCGGGAGATGTTCTGGAACTGACCTGATGCATCTGTGGCGATGAGATCCGAGCGTTCAAACTGGTAAAAATCGAGCCCTAGTGTCAGATCCTTCGTGGCGAGATAGGAAAACATCAGATCCCAGGTTCTGGATTCTTCCGGCTTAAGATCAGGATTGGGTTTGGTGGCCGCGGTAAGGGCATAAAGCTGCAGGTAGGAGGGTGCCCGGAATGCCTTGCCGTGCAACAGCTTCGTCGTGAGCCTGTCCGTAGTCTGCCAGACCAGCGCCATGCGCGGATTGAATGAGTTGCCGAAGTCCGAGTAATGGTCGTAGCGCGCCCCGGCGGTCAGTTCCAGGTCACGCGCGAGAGTCCATACGTCCTGAAGAAAGAAATAGTTGATCCGGCGTGTTCTTTCCGGCGCAAAGACATAGGGGGAATCCGAGATATCGACCAACGGTCCGCCTGCCGGAAGCGGAGTTCCGTCCGGCCCCGTTCCGAGATTGATGTATTGCTCGGCAAGATACAGACTCTCCGAGCTGTGCCCTCCGCCCAGGCGGATGGCATGCTGCTTCAGGCCGCTGTAAAGGCCGCTGCCCTCGACCACGTAGCCGCGTTCGGCCGATCTCATTCGGTTGATGAAGCCGTCAGGATAGGTGCCGGTTGCGTCGGTATAGCCTGGCGGACGCTCGTAGAATCCGTCTCCAGAGGTGTAGTCGAGGTGGAAATAGCGGGCTTCAGCATTCAGGCCCCAGTCCTTGGCAAATTCATTATTACTGTAAAGCAGCTGGATGCTGGAACGGCTGTCGCTCCCACGGGTCAGCGGGTCCAGCACGGCAGCGCCCGTCAGGCCGACTTCCACATTGTCGTGGGCCAAATGATCAGCCAGCAGGCGCCAGTTGCCTCTGGCCATGGAAAAACGGATATCCGCGCCGTCCCAGCCATAGCGCGCGTTGCCGGGCGCGGTGGAAACATGGGTGCCATATTTCAGGTCAGAAGCGGTCTGGCCATCCGCGGCAATGAACGGGTTGTGGCCATTGGTATGCGAAAGTTCCGCCGTAAAGCCGATATCAAAACCGTTCCAATCTCCCCCGGTCTGCACCCAGCCTGCCTGCGTATCGAAACTGCCGGCGCGCACCCCCGCTTCGGCCTGTTTGATCTTGCCTGCGGTTTTGGTGATGACATTGACCACGCCAGCGGAAGCATCCGAGCCGAACAGGGCCGAGCCGGGGCCGCGGATGATCTCGACCCGCTCGATCATGTTGGTCGTCAGCCCCTTCCAGTAAATACCGGAGGACCACACCAGATCCCTCATGGGGATGCCATTCACCATCAGCAGGGTGTGGGTGGGCGCCGCGCCGCGAAATGTTACCTGTGGCTTGAATCCAAACAGATTAGCCGGGTTTGATGTAAATGCCGGGAACGCTTTGCAGTATTTCGGTGAGATTGGTTGCGCCGGTGGCCTTGATGTCTTCAGCGGTGATGACCGAGACCACAGATGGTGCCTTGGAAAGTGCCTGCTCGGTATTGGTGGAGATCTTGATTTTTGTCTGGGTCAGTTCTTCCAGGCTCAATGACAGCAATTGATCCATGCCTGAACCGCTATCCGCATGCGCGCTCAAGGCCAGAAACAGGCCAAGAAACGGTATCAATGGTGTAAGTGTCTTCATGTTTCCCTTCTCCCGATGTTGGGAGTCTCCTTCTATTTTTGTCTTGGGATCCGCTGATTTAATCCGTTATCCTGTCATTGTGAGTGTAGCGAAGCAATCTCGTTTTATAAAATCAACCCGTTACAGATTGCTTCGTCGCTTTGCGCCTCGCAATGACGGTTAACTCAGCGCTTCCCATGGCCGCCGAACGTGTCAGGTGGAGGCGATTTTCAGGTCGTTCAGTTCTTTGCGCAACTGATCAAACACCCGTTTTTTCGGTATTCCTTCTCGTTGCATCGTCGTGTGAATTTGCTTCACGCGCTGTGCAAAATCCTCATAGCCATAAACAGCCATCATGCCGCGCAATTGATGCAGTTTTTTTGAAACCGCTTCGGGTTCGTCAGCTATTTCCAG
Source organism: uncultured Gammaproteobacteria bacterium (assembly GCA_963741495.1). Classification (GTDB taxonomy): domain Bacteria; phylum Pseudomonadota; class Gammaproteobacteria; order Burkholderiales; family Sulfuricellaceae; genus Sulfurimicrobium. The sequence continues at coordinate 45,555 of CAVUID010000017.1, read as the reverse complement.
TTCATTTATCATGGTGTCGGCATAGGCAAACATTTTTGGAAACAGGTTTGCCAGGGGGTGTGGCGCCGGCTCGGCAGGTTGAAGCAGTTGCAATGCCTTCATCAGGTCTTTTTGTTTCAGCGGTTTTGCCAGATAAGCACTGGCGCCGGCATCCAGAATGCGTTGCCTGTCCCCGGGAAAGTCGCTGGAGGTGACGGCCAGAATCGGCGTGCCGGGCAGTTGCTGCTCCCGTTCCCATTTGCGCATCTCGGCCATGGTGTCGTAGCCATCGAGTCCGGGCATTTCAATGTCCAGCAGCACGACATCGTAGCGGTGCTGTTTGAACAGATCCAATGCGGCCAATCCATCCGCCGCTTCATCGATATGTTGAGCGGCGCACGCCAGATGCATCCTGAACATTTCCCGGTTAAGCTCGACATCATCCACCACCAGTGCCCGCTCAAGTTTCAGGCGGGGCGTGGGGCGCTGATTGTCTGAAAAAGCGGGGGGTGAACTTGTCATGAAACGCGCCCCTGGTTCGTTGAGGGAATTAAATCGGCTTGCGGCCAGTTTTTGATGAAAATCCACCCCGGCCAAAAAATTGATCTGAGTCAGATTTTAATTTGTATTCAGGTGCGAATGCGTGCCCGGAATGAATTATTTTGTCCGGATTCAAGGGGCTGGATTTATTGGCAAGCATCTTGCACCCGGACAATAAAATGAAGGCTTTGCGCAAGCATTCATGCCTCCGTCTCCGGGAGGCGGATAGTGTACTGGCCGGATTTCTCGTCGCGCATCAGCACGAGAAGCCCCTGCTTTTGCGCGCCCTCAACCAGATCCTTGAATGAGCGGAAGCCATAGAATGATTCGGTAAAGCCGGGCCTGCGGCGCTGCATGGTGGTCTTGACCAGCGATCCCCAGATTTTTTCATCCGAACCGCGTTCCGAGATCAGTCCTTCCACCGTTTCAACCAGGAAATCCAGCGCTTCCTGGCGCTTGTTTTCCTCCCGTTTCTCTTCAGTGGGCTTTGTCTTTCCCGCAGCTGATTTGGCCGGGGTCTTGCTGGCACTCTTTTTCTTTTTGCTTTCCTGCTCGCGCACCAGGTCGTCGTAGAAAATAAATTCGTCGCAATTGGCGCTCAACAGGTCCGAGGTCGAATCCTTTACGCCGATGCCGATTACATGTTTGTTGTTTTCACGCAGCTTGGATACCAGCGGCGAGAAGTCCGAATCGCCACTGATGATGACAAAAGTGTCCACGTGGGCTTTGGTATAGCAAAGATCGAGCGCGTCAACAACCATGCGGATATCGGCCGAGTTTTTGCCTGACTGGCGCACATGGGGGATTTCAATCAGCTCGAAGGCCGCTTCGTGCATGGGGGCCTTGAATTCCTTGTAGCGATCCCAGTCGCAATAGGCTTTCTTGACCACGATGCTGCCTTTGAGCAGCAAGCGCTCCTGCACTTTTTTGATGTCGAATTGTGCATACTTGGCATCGCGGACGCCCAGCGCAATATTCTCGAAATCGCAGAATAGCGCCATGTTGATAATTTCAGCCTGGCCTGCCATCAGGAGCTCCTTGGGGTGTTGTATGAACTGAACGCTATTCTTGATGACATCTGCCTTAAACGCAAATCCGAACACCCTGTTTTACGGTCGGGCGATTTTGGCCGGTCAACTTTTATATTTGCATATCTTGTGGAATAGGCGCATAGTATGCGACTGCGATCTTCAAGTCGTGTCGTTGTTGTTTGATTCAGTGCCCTGAATTCTCAGGTATTTCTTCCTTCATCATCCCGCTGTCTTGGTCTTCGCCTTCAAGGGCATTCCCCTTTTATTTTTACGTTTATTAAGGATATCAAGACATGGCAACAGGTACTGTCAAATGGTTCAACGATGCAAAAGGCTTTGGCTTTGTGACCCCCGATGGTGGTGGTGACGATCTTTTCGTGCATTTTTCCGCAATCCAGGGTGACGGCTTCAAAACCCTGCAGGAAAATCAGCGCGTGAGCTTCGATGCCACGACCGGCCCAAAAGGCCCACAAGCCTCAAATATTCGCGCTGCTGAATAACACAGCGCTCTTGGGATTGAGAGATCAATCTCACCGGAAAAGCCCGGTATTGCCGGGCTTTTCCGATTTTTCTCTGGAGACAAACCATTGGCGAAAGAAGAACTCATTGAAATGAATGGCGTGGTAGACGAAGTTCTGCCTGATTCGCGTTTTCGCGTTACGCTTGAAAACGGCCACAAGCTGGTCGCCTATACGGCTGGCAAGATGCGCAAGAACCATATTCGTATTATTGCAGGCGACAAGATCACCATCGAACTGTCGCCTTACGATATCAGCAATGGACGGATTACTTTCCGTCACATTGAGGGACGCCCTGCGGCGACTCCCCGGCGCCGCGCTTTCTGAGCATCGGCGGTGCTCAGCAGTGAGCAACTAAAAAAAGGCGCTGCGGCGCCTTTTTTTGCGGCCGCCAAGCGCAGCTTCTTACCTACTTTGCCAAAGAAAAATACAGTCAATCCCTCATAGGTCTATCCACTCCTGGCGTGTAATTTGGAACTATCAAACACAGCAACAGGAGACTGACATGAGCGACCAAATCCAGATCAATATCGACCAAGACCTCTACGACCGGCTGATGTTACTCATGGTGCCTCCCATCAGTGACGCCAACGCGGTGATCAGGGAGCTATTGATTCTAGACGGGCGCACCGGCCGGTCTGCTGCCGAGCTGGCTGCCAGCGAACAGCACTACACTTATGAACAGGAGCTCGAGCGCTCCAGCATGGGGGTTTACGATTGCGGCGGAGGGACCTGAATTTTTGCACGGCACTATCCGTGCCGCACAGCCTCTAGGGAGCCTCTGAATAAGTTGTCATTGCGAGGAACGAAGTGACGAAGCAATCTCTCAAGTTGTTGAAAAACAAGATTGCTTCGCTACGCTCGCAATGACCTCGCGCACTTGATCAGAGGTTCCCTAGTGTAGTGTTTCATTCTGTTTGGAACTTATCGCCGCGTGGAATCTGGTGTAGCAGGTCGGTCTTCAGGCCGACCTACCAGGCTCAGCGAATAAGTTCCAATAATTCAAAAGCACAACGCTAGTTCCCCCCGTATTTCAGCTGATGGTAATGGATTTCCCTTGCGTGACGTTGCCGACCTTGGGCAATCGAACCGTCAGCACGCCGTTCTTGTAACTGGCTTCCGCCTGGTCGATGTCCACATTGCCGGGCAGGGGGATGGCGCGCTGGAATGAGCCATAGGCGCGTTCCATGACATGATAGGTGCTTTCATGCGTCTCGCGCTCAAAGCGCTTTTCGCCGCTCAGGTAAAGCATGTTGCCTTCGATGGTGATGCGGCAGTCGTCTTTGTCCATGCCCGGAACCTCCACGCGCACGATCAGTTCTTTTTCCGTTTCCTCCACTTCGCCCGCCAACAGGCTCCAGCGCGGGAAGGTAGCGAGCGCACCGCCGTGCTCTTGCTGCTCTTCGTCTTTATTGCGAGAAAAGTGGGTGAGCGAATCGCTGCTGCGGCTGAGTAATTCGCGCCAGCCTTCGGACAGATTTTCCCACGCCCGGTTGATTTCGCGGCCAATGGTTTTTCCGGCCTGTTTCAATGAATCCAGCATGATGATGCTCCTTTCGTATTTGTGGTTTCTAAAGGTCAATCCCAGTCCGCTGACCGGGTTTTCTGAATTTCACTGCAAATGTCATCTTTGAAGTTTTCGACAATTCATCCTGGCCGGCGTTCGGCGCTTGCTGTGTTTTGTGGGAAAATGCATTCCTTATGTCATCCATCCATCTTCTATCCGATCTTCTCATCAACCAGATCGCCGCTGGCGAGGTGGTCGAGCGCCCGGCCTCGGCCTTGAAAGAGCTGCTGGAAAACAGCCTGGATGCGGGCAGCGGCGAGATTTCGGTGCAACTGCAGCAGGGCGGGGTGAAATCCCTGCGCGTGGCGGATAACGGCGCCGGCATCACGCGCGACGAGCTGCATCTGGCACTGTCGCGCCATGCCACCAGCAAGATCGCCAGTCTCGATGATCTGGAAAGCGTGCGTAGCCTGGGGTTTCGCGGCGAGGCGCTGGCCAGCATCGCGGCGATTTCGCGCCTGGCGCTCACCAGCCGCAGGCAGGGCGAACGCCATGCCTGGCGCATGGAGGCTGCCGGGCGGCGATCTTTCCGGTCTGCAGCCGGCGGCGCTGGAAGCCGGGACGGTGGTGGAAATGCAGGACATCTATTTCAATACCCCGGCGCGGCGCAAATTCCTCAAGACCGAGGCGACCGAATACGCGCACTGCGAGGAAGCGCTGCGCCGCATGGCCATCAGCCGTTCCGACGTGGCTTTCGGCCTGCAGCATAACGGGCGCAAGATCTGGCAGTTGCCGCCCGCCCGGCTGGTGCAGCGCGCAGCGGCGGTGCTGGGCGAGGAATTCGCGGCGGCCTCGGTGCAGCTGGACGAGGGCGCGGGCGGTTTGCGCCTGCACGGCATGGCGGGGCTGCCAGGCTTTACCCGCGGCAGCCGCGATGCGCAGTACGTCTACGTCAATGGCCGTTTCGTGCGCGACAAGCTGATCTCGCACGCCATCCGCGAAGCCTACAAGGACATCCTGCACCACGACCGCCACCCGGCTTTTGTGCTGTTCATCGAGCTGGAGCCGGAGATGGTGGATGTCAACGTCCATCCCAGCAAGACCGAGGTGCGTTTCCGCGAATCCCGCGCGGTGCATCAGCTGATCTATCACGCGCTGAATAAAGCACTGGCGGCGCCCATCGCCACGCGTCAGGCCGAGCAGCCTCAAATGCCAGCAACGACGTATGCGCCGCTGCCCACCTATGCCACCCAGACGCGCATGCCGCTGGGCGTGGAGGAGCGCAGCAACCTCTACCAGAGCCTGTTCGGCCAGATCGCGCGCCCCGAGCCGGCATTTGGGGCGCCCGAAGCACAGCCCGAGCCGGAAGTGCCGCCGCTGGGCTATGCCATGGCCCAGCTGCATGGCGTGTATATCCTTTCTCAGAGTGTGCGCGGCCTGATCATCGTGGACATGCATGCGGCCCACGAGCGGGTGACCTACGAGCGCCTCAAAGTGGCGATGGAGCAGCATGCCATGAGCGCGCAGCCGCTGCTGATCCCGGTGTCCTTCCACGCCACGCAGCTCGAAGTGGCCGCCGCCGAGGAAAGCCGCGCTGCATTGAACGAACTGGGTTTCGAGCTGGCCGTGCTTTCGCCCACCACGCTGGCGGTGCGCGCGGTGCCGGTTTTGTTGCAGGATTCCGACCCGGTGCTGCTGGCGCGCGACGTGCTGAAGGAAGTTCGCGAATACGGCGCCAGCCGGGTGGTGACCGAGCGCCGCAACGAGCTGCTGGCGACCATGGCCTGCCATGCTTCGGTGCGCGCCAACCGCAGGCTCACCGTGCCGGAAATGAATGCTCTGCTGCGCGAGATGGAAGCCACCGAGCGCGCCGACCAGTGCAACCATGGCCGCCCCACCTGGCGCGAAATCTCCATGCAGGAGCTGGACCAGCTGTTCATGCGCGGCAAGTGAGTTTTGAAAAATCATTTAATCACGGAGTTCACGGAGCACACGGAGTAAAAACCATGAATTCACGATATTTGGCATTCGCGAATCCATAAATGGCTATTAACTGCCTTTCTCCGTGTTCTCCGTGCCCTCCGTGGTTATCGAACTTAGGTTTTAGATGAATTCGCTCCCCCCCGCCATATTCCTCATGGGCCCCACTGCCAGCGGCAAGACCGGCGTGGCGGTGGAGCTGGTACAGCATCTGCCGGTGGAAATCATCAGCGTGGATTCGGCGCTGGTGTATCGCGACATGAACATTGGCACTGCCAAGCCCGATGCCGCCACGCTCGCCGTGGCGCCGCATCACCTCATCGATATCATCGACCCCACGCAAAGCTATTCGGCGGCGCAATTCCGTCATGATGCCCTGCGTCTGATGGGAGAGATCACGGCGCGCGGCCATATCCCCCTGCTGGTGGGCGGCACCATGCTGTATTTCAAGGCGCTGCGCGAGGGGCTGAACGACTTGCCGCAGGCCGACCCGGCACTGCGTGCCGAACTGGAAGAACGCGCGCGGCAGGAAGGCTGGCCGGCCCTGCACCGGGAACTGGCCGGCCTCGATCCGGAGACAGCGGCACGCCTGCAACCCACCGATGCGCAGCGCATCCAGCGCGCGCTGGAAGTCTGTCTCTTGAGCGATCGGCCAATGTCAGCCCTGCTGGCGGAAGAGCAGCAGGCCGAACTACCTTATCGCCTGATCCAGCTGGCCTTGCTGCCAGGCGACCGCGCAGTGTTGCACGCGCGCATCGCGCAGCGTTTCGACGAGATGCTGCAACAGGGACTGGTGGAAGAACTGGCGTTTCTCAGGACGCGCTATGCCCTGACGCCGGATCTACCCTCAATGCGCTGTGTCGGCTATCGCCAGGCCTGGCAATACCAGCAAGGGGAGTGCACTGCCGCCGAGATGCGCGAGCTGGGTATCATCGCCACCCGTCAGCTGGCCAAGCGGCAACTGACCTGGCTGAGGGGGATGGAAGGGGTGACAGAATTCGATTGCCTGGCGGGTGATCTTGAAGGACGCGTACGCGCATTCCTGCAGGTTTTGTGAAACGCTTACAAGCGGCCTTTCAACTCCTGATGCACATCCTCTCGCATGGCTACGGAGAGAATCGTCAGCCGGCGGGATTCATCATTCACGTGATACATCAGGCGGTATTGCGGGGTCGTGATTGTCGATCACAAGGTTAAAACCACCGGCTTTAGCAGGTCAGTTTTAGCTGAATTGATGCTTTATAACCATTCAGGAAGGCGTAGAAATTCGCCATAAGTCCCATGTAGGTTGGGTTGGCGGCCTTATCGCGTAACCCAACAAACCCTAACTTCAAAACCTGTTCTTGATGTTCAGGTTTGTTGGGTTACGGCGCAAAAACCGCGCCTAACCCAACCTACATGAGACGCGTCGTTCAGTCGACGCGTATCCGGACTTTCAGTCCGTAATTCAAACCCACCAGCTTTAGCTGGTGGTTGTTTATTCGAAGCTGAAACCCTTTTCGCGGAACAGCCGGATGCAGGCATCCGCCATTTCTGGGCCGTAGAACTTGCCGCAATTACGGGTGATTTCCTTTCCCATTAGTCGATGAGTGCGCTGAACCCGGCCTCCAGTGAAAACGCGGTAACACACTGTTACAACCATGCGCAGCAAGGAAATGCCTGCGCAACACCTGCCATTCATCATGGCCACATCAGGAACACGACCTGATCTTGGCAACATAATCCAATCAACTGGAGTCAACAATGAACAGCAGAAACTTTTTTTACAACGCGGCACTGGTTTTCGGTTTGGCTGCCTCTGGAGTCAGTTTTGCAGATGAAACAGTCACGGTGGATCCTTCCCGCATGACCCAGCAGGAACGCGAGGCCTATCGCACCGAGAGGCAGGCAAGCATGACGCCCGAGCAGCGCGCCGAAATGCAGGCTTCCCATAGCCAGGGCGGCAGCGCCCAGGGACAGGGCACCATGGCACGCGACGGCTCCGGATCAGGTGGGCAATATGGCAAAGGCGGTGGCATGGGAGGTGGACGAGGCCGGCGCTAATTAACAGATTTTTGAGTTGAAGAGGCTCCCCAGTCGCGGGAGCCTCTTTGCTTTTTTGGTTCTTCATGGTCAGGCTGGTATTGAGAGTTCCCTCGCCCCTTGGGGGCGAGGGAGTCCATGGAAGTCCGTCATGATCCACGCGGAAGTCTGATGAACCGCTTTTTTAGGCGAGCGTCAGCCGCGCTTCGGTGCCGCCGCCTTCACGCGGCAGCAACTCGATTTTCCAGCCATTGGCATCCGCCAGCTGGCGGGCGATGGCTAGCCCCAGGCCACTACCGCCGGTGGTGATGCTGCGCGAAGATTCCAGGCGGTAGAAGGGGCGGAATACGCTTTCCAGCTGTTCGGGCGGAATGCCCGGTCCGCGGTCGAGTATTTTGATTACGCACGTCTCTGAATGGCATTCGCAGACGAGGGTTAGTGGCTTTCCGGCGCCGTAGCGCACGGCATTGCCGATCAGGTTGCCGAGGATGCGGCGCAGGGCCATGGGGCCGGCAGCGGCCAGGCATGGCGGCTGTGCTTGCCATTCCACTTTGGCACCTTCGTTTCTGGCGTGATCCGCCAGTTCCTGCAGCAGTTGGCTGAGATCGATTTCCTGTTCGGCTTCCTTTTCCAGACCCCGGCTGAGTGCCAGGAATTCGCCAATGAGGCGGTTCATTTCTTCCATGTCGTGGCGCAGCCGGTCGATATTTTTCGGGTCGCCTTCCTGCGGCAGCATTTCCAGCGCCAGGCGCATGCGCGCCAGCGGCGTGCGCAGGTCATGGGAGATGCCGGCCAGCAGGGTGGTGCGGTTGGCCAGCAGTTCCTTGACCTGGAATGCCATGCGATTGAAAGTCCGGGCCAGGCAGGCAAGTTCGTCAGGCCCGGTTTCCGGCAGGCTTTCCGGCGTGTTGCCCTGACCGATGCGCGTTGCCGCCTCGGAGAGGCGCGCCAGCGGGCGGGTGATGCGCCGTGCCAGGATGACAGCCGTGATCAGGGTGAGCGCAACGGTTGCGGCCAGCATCAGCAGCAGCGCCGGTGGCGGGCGAATGCCGAGATGCTCCTTGGGAAAACCGATGCGGATCAGGTAGCCGCCGCTTGGAATCTCGACCCAGAACCAGGTTTTTTCCCAATGCGTGGCCTTGACCTGGATCGGTTCGCCGATTTGGGCCTGAAGCGCGGTTTCCAGCAGGGTCAGGTAGGGCAGGAAATCATGCCCGGCTTCCGGCAGGGGTGTGGTGGCGCGAAAGAGCCAGAGGTTATGGCGCTGGGCCAGCTCGATTTCGAAGTCCTCGCGGGTCTGCGGCGGCAATTCCACCCAGGTCTGGGCAGACAGCACCATGAGCGAGGCCAGATCGTCCGAGGATCGTTTGGCGATGGGCAGCATGACATAGTATGAGGTCACGGCCAGGGTGATGAGCTGGAACAGGATCAGCGCAGCGGCCACGGTGGCGGCCGTGCTGCGGAACAGGGTACGGCGCCTGATGCCGCCGGGCATCAGGAAACCTTGTCCTGCGGGGAAAACAGGTAACCCTCTCCCCAGACCGTGCGGATATAGACCGGGGCGGCCGGGTCGTCCTCGATCTTGCGCCGCAGCCGCGTCACCCGGACATCGATGCTGCGGTCGAAGGGCGTACGTTCGTAACCCTTGATCAGATCCATCAGCAGATCCCGGCTGAGGACACGGTTGGGGTGTTCGACAAAAATTCGCAGCAGGTTGAATTCCCCGGCAGTGAGCGAGACTTCTTCGCCGTTAAGCACCAGCTGGTGGGCGTTGACGTCCAGCCGCCAGGGGCCGAAGCTGAAAATGCCGCTGGCAGGTTCTTCGGACTCGGGTTTGGCGCTTTCCTTGCGGCGCAGCACGGCGCGGATGCGTGCCAGCAGCTCGCGCGGATTGAAGGGCTTGGCGAGGTAATCGTCCGCGCCGACCTCCAGCCCGATAATGCGGTCGATATCCTCGCCGCGCGCCGACAGCATGATGATGGGTTGCGCGCCCTGTGCTCGCAGTTTGCGTGCCAGGGTCAGGCCGTCTTCTCCCGGCAGCATCAGGTCGAGAATCACCAGGTCCGCAGGCTGTTGCGCCAGATGCTGTTCCATCGCACCGCCATCGTTGACGGCGGCAACTTCGTAGCCCTGTTCCGTCAGGTATTGCTGCAGCAGTTCGCGCAGGCCGGGGTCGTCATCCACGACCAGAATGTGTTCTTTAATATTTTCCATGCCTGCACTATACAAAATCGAGGTGGGCTGCGCCATGCGTCTGTGGTCCTCTGTAACACACTGTTACATTTCCATGCCGGCGCGAAATGATTTTGAAACGACCGGGGCTCATGATGCACACCATGCAACGAGCGACTTGAGTTAAATTCCGTCTTTGGCGGTTAATTCAATGATGAGAAAGCAAATGACAAGCAAACAATTCTTACGTATTAGCGCGATCAGCCTGGGGCTTCTGGATGCCGGCAGCGTGCTGGCGCAGGAAAGCCTGGCTGCAAACGCAACAGGAAAAACAGCAGGCGCAGCGGCAGGCCGCTCAGAAAGGCGAAGTGGATCCAGATGCGTTTCGTAGTCGGGTACAGACGCGCATGCGCTCCATGAATCAGGAAGAGCGCGCGCTGATGAATGATTTGAGTGTTAACGGGCAGCAACGTCTGGAAGCGGAGAATGCCGCCCAGAACGCGCAAGGTCGCGGGATGGAAGGCAGTCGCTTTGGCCGCGGCTATGAGTCCCGGCAGATGCAAGAGAATCCGGCCGCTTCCGGCGGTTCGTCCATGAATGGTGCCGGCGCCGGCCCAGGAATGGGTGGGCGCGGAGGCGGTGGTGGTGGAGGCGGCAGAGGCCGTTAATCCTGAATACTTTGTATTTTTTAAGGAGTTGAAAATGCGTAAATCTTCATTGATGGTTATTGTTCTTGCAGCAGCTTTGGGTTCCAGTGGCGTCGCCTTCGCACGCGGTGGTGGCGGCGGTGGTGGCGGCATGGGTGGCGGTTCAAGCATGGGTGGCGGCATGGGTGGCGGTCAGGGCATGTCTTCCCAGGGCACTTACAGCCAGGATGGGGACCAGACCCGTACCCAGACCCGCACTCAGACCCGTACCCAGGAGCGCGTAAATGATGGTCAGGGCAGCATGAACCGGGACCAGACCCGTCAGCAAAACCGGGATCAGACCCAGCTTCCCCAGTTGTAGTCAATCGTTCCGGGTTCTGTCCCGCTCAATCGCCCCCGGCTTCGGCTGGGGGTTTTTGTTTTTCGGGTTTCCTGGCCGGGCCGGCTGAGCCCGCATTCATCGCCTCGATGGCTTCTTTCAGCGACTGGGCGGCGGCTTTGGGATCCTTGTTGCTGAGGGTCATTTCACCCGGCGTGGCGGCTGCGGCTGACTCGGCGCTATCTGTCGTCGCTTTGGGCTGATCGGCTTGCGATGGCTCGTGTTTCAGCGCCTCGATTTGCGCCTGCAATTCTTCATTCTTTTTTCTGAGCGTTTCGATTTCTGTCAGCGCTGTTTCGGCCTGGGTTTCCTGCGGCTGGTCGTGAGAGGCAGCGGCTGTAGTCGGCGCTATAGCCTCATGTTCCGGGGCGGAGAAAAATATTTTCCAGGTTGCAAACCCGGCCCCGGACAGCAGCAAGACCAGCAGCCCGATTGCGCCGCCGATAATCAGGCGTTTTTTTGTGCGCACGGGGCGGACGGCTGGCGACTCGCCGGTTTGGGTTTCCGCCGCATCCTCATCCCCGGGCGCCGAGGATTTCCTGAAACGCCGGGCAAGTCCCGAAAGCCCGCCTTTTACGCGGGCAAGCAGTCCCGTTTTTGGCTGCGCGTCAAGATCGGGCGCTTCCATCGCGACGGTCTTGTCATCTTCCTCTTCCTGTGGACTGGCCGTGCTATCTGCATTTGCTGCCGGGGCTTTCCTGAAGCGTCGGCCCAGGTTTGAAAATCCTGACTTTATCCGGGCGAGCAGGCCTGGTTTTGCTGGCGCATCCAGATCGGGCGCTTCCCCGGCTTCGGTCCTGTCGCCATCTGCTGGCTTTTCCTGATTATCCGTGCTTTCTTCGGCGCGAGGTTTTTTCTTCCAGAACATCAGGTTCATTGGGCTTCCTCTTTATGCGTTACCCGAGCCGTGGCGCTGCCATGGGCAAAAGTCAGGGAAATATCCTCATCCAGCGAGATTTCTGCACTGCTGCGCACGATGCCGCCGCTGGCGTTGCGAACCATGCTGAACCCGCGCGCCAGTACGGCTTCCGGGTTGAGGTGCTGGAGATTGGCGGCCAGGCGTTGCAGGCTGGTCTGGTGGTGTTGCAGCCCGGATGCCATGGCACGGTCCAGGCGCTGCCGGATCTGAAGCAGCTGGTTCTCGATCTCGCCTGTTGCCGGCGCAGCGGCCGCGAGCCGGGCGGCGAGGCGCTGCACGCGCCATGCATGCTGATCCAGCTGGCGCGGGGCGGCTTGCCTGAGGCGTTGCGCCAAGTGCCCCAGATGTTGTTGCTGGTTCTGGATGCGGGTGCCGGGGTGGAGCAGGCGGCGCGCCAGATAATCAAGCAGCTGCATGCGCTGTTCCAGCCCGCGCATGGTCTGGCGCGTCAGCCCGGACTGTAGCAGGTCGAGGCGCTGCAGCAGGTCGTCACGGTGCGGCGTGGCCAGTTCTGCGGCGGCGGTGGGCGTGGGAGCGCGCCGGTCGGCGGTGAAGTCTGCAATGGTGACGTCGGTTTCATGCCCCACCCCGCAGATGATGGGGATTTTGCACGCGGCGATAGCGCGAGCCACGACTTCCTCGTTGAACGCCCATAAGTCTTCGATACTGCCGCCGCCCCGGCACAGGATCAGCACGTCGCATTCCTTGCGCTGCCCGGCCAGCTGGATGGCTGCGGCAATCTTTTGCGCTGCGCCTTCGCCCTGCACGGGAACCGGGTAGATCAGCGCGGGGATGTTCGGCATGCGCCGCCGCAGGGTGGTGAGCACATCGCGCAGGGCCGCCGCCGCAGGGGAGGTGATGATGCCGATGCGTTGCGGAAAGACGGGCGGGGTTTGCTTCTGCGCCTGATCGAACAGGCCTTCCAGGCTTAATCTGGATTTCAGTTTTTCGAATGCCTCGAACAGCGCGCCCAGTCCGGCTCGGCGCATGGATTCGACGCCCAGCTGGAACTCACCGCGCGCTTCATACAGCGTCACCAGCGCGCGGACTTCCACCTGCATGCCATTTTCCGGCTTGAAATCCGTGTACTGGCTTTTATGCCGGAACATGGCGCAGCGGACCTGTGCCTGTCCGTCCTTGAGCGTGAAATACCAGTGTCCGGAAGTGGCGCGGGTGAAGTTGGATATTTCACCCGCCACCCACATCAGGGGAAAGGTTTGTTCCAGTACGGCTTTGGCGTGGCGATTGAGCTCACTGACGCTGAGAACGGGTTGATCCATGGGGTATGAAGAAGGCATGGACGAATTCTAAACTAATCCACAATGGTAAAAAAACTTTCATCCAGGCAGAGCGCTTGTCAATGGTTTATTAGTATTTATTCAAGTGCATGATAAATAAAGATAAAATAAGCGGTTCAAATTTTGGGCAGAATGGAAAATTTGTTATGCACAAGGGGGTTAAGGTGGTTATGGACAAACCATGCACATAGTTATCCACAGTTTCTGTGGACAACGCTTTAACTGCCTGATTCGCCACATGGAGTTAGGCTTCAACCCACCTCCCCCATTTTTTAAGGCCTTCCAGAGAAAAATTATTTCCAGGCCTGTGACGGTCAACCGCCCTTGTTTTTTAGCCGCGCTTTCAGATCGGCGAATGGATTGAAGGTGGCCCCGGATGGGGCGTCTGGATTTCTTCCTCGCACCTCTTCATCCATTACGCGGGCGTGTTCGTTGTCGTGGCAATACAGGCAGAGCAGTTCCCAGTTGCTGCCATCTGGCGGGTTGTTGTCGTGATTGTGGTCTTTGTGGTGCACCGTCAACTCGCGCAAACGTGCGCCTGCAAACTCACGACCGCAACGACCACAAATCCACGGAAACAATTTAAGCGCCTGCCCGCGATAAGTGGCCTCGCGCTCACTGCTATGGCGGCGCGCCTCGGCAACGATGCGGTCCAGTCGTGCGTGATCGGGCGCTATGGGTTTAGACATGGTGGAATGGCCAGGCGATGGATGGCGTTACTATATCAGCAATTTCCAGGGGGATTGCGCGGCTCAGGTACGCGCGCTGAGCCGATGCGAATCTGGCTAGGTGCCATAGTGCGCTTCCACCTGAATGCCGATTTTCTTGAGCATGGGGGTAGGTAATTCACCGCCTGCGCAGACAATGATCGCCTGGTTGGGCAGTTCGATGATTTCTTCCCCTTTTTTCAGCCTGACCATTTCGGGGGTGATTTCCTTGACACTGGATTCGAGAATCACCTGAATGCGCTTTTTGTCGATGGCCTGATCGAGCCGGTCACGATTCTTCGGCTTGACCCGGCTGAAGGCATTGCTTCGATAGGATAACGTGACTGTGGTGCCGGATTGGTCGCTGACATCGAGAGCGGCTTCAAGCGCACTATCCCCGCCGCCGACCACCAGTACATGCTGGTGCTCATACTGTTCTGCTTCGATCAGGCGGTAAACCACTTTGGGGTGTTCCTCACCCTTGGCGCCCAGTTTGCGCGGTGTGCCGCGCCGGCCGATGGCGAGCAGGATATTGGCGGTGCGATAGCTTCCCTTGCTGGTTTTGACGACGAATGCGCCGTCTTCCTGGGTAATGTCTTCCATGCGCTCGCTGAAGTGGATATCCAGCTTGGTCTTGTCCAGAATGCCGCGCCAGATTTCCATCAATGCTTCCTTGCTGACCTCGCGCACCTTGATCTCGCCGACCAGGGGAAGCTTCATCGGTGCGGTCATCACCAGTTTGTTGCGCGGATAGTGATAGGTCGTGCCGCCAAGTGAATCTTCCTGTTCGATAGTGATATAGCGCAAATTGCTCTGCTTGGCGGCAAGCGAAGCGGAGATGCCGGCGGGTCCGGCGCCAACGATGATGACATCGAAATCGGCACTGCCCCGGGCGCGACCTGCGATCGTGCCGATGGCCTGAGTGCCCTGTTTCACCGCGTTGCGAATCAGCCCCATGCCGCCCAGTTCGCCAGCAATGAACAGGCCGGGTACGTTGGTTTCAAATTCAGGCGTGACATGAGGGATTTCCATGCCGCGCTTGGCCGTGCCGAATACCAGCTTGATCGCGCCGACCGGGCATGAGGCAGCGCAGGCGCCATGGCCGATACAGTGCGTTGGATTGACCAGCAGTCCCTTGCCGTTGATGACGCCCATGGCGCTTTCCGGGCAGGCTTTCACACAGGCGCCAGAGCCTATGCAGATGGATGTATCGACAACAGGGTGTAGCGAGGGCGGTTCGGTCAGGCCGGATTCCACCGCCTCTTTCAGAATTTCGGCATGACGGCAGGAGTGCTTCCGGCGCGCGCGCATATGCAGCGTGATCGCGATCAGAACAAAAAGGAGCGGAACAAGATAAAACAATAGATCAAACATTGACGATCGCAATGGGCAAAAAGATGATAAATATCATGTTAGTCTATAGTAATGCGTGCTGTTGAAAAGGCGCACATGACAAAATGTTCACTTTCCCACTCGCTTAGCCCCCCAATAGAATAGGTCGACGACCCACTTGAATGGCCGACTCAAAATGAATTCAATTTCTGTGGAAATGCAAGCCAGACAGGGCGCAGAAGGTGTTCTGTCGTGGGTGCGGCGTATTGTTTTCGCCCTGATGCTGCTGACGGTGCTGGGTTTGGCTTTGCTGGTGGCATTTGACGATCGATTTCGGCCGGGTTCGGCGCTTGCATACAATTTGGGCTTGACCGGCGGACTGATGATACTGAGTCTGTTTTCCTATTCCTTGCGCAAGCGAAATCGAGCTTTGGCTCGCTTGGGGGGTATAGGGGCATGGTTTAATTATCACATGTTCATGGGGATCGGCGGTCCTGTGCTGATTCTGTTTCATTCTTCCTTCCGAACCAGTTCCATGAACGGACGCATTGCACTGTATGCCATGCTGCTCGTTGCGCTGAGCGGGGTGGTGGGACGTTTCGTCTATCGCCATATCCACCGTGGATTGCATGGCAGGAAGTCGACGCTGGCTGAGCTTGAAACAGAGTTCAAGGAGCGTCAGGCGCACATGAGTTCGGTTTTTTCATTGCAGCCGGACATCGAGCAACGACTCATGGAATTCAATCAACTGGCTTTTGCCCAGCTTGACAGCATGCCGCAGCGCCTGTGGCGTTTCATGACCCTGCGCCACAGGGGTAAAAGTTTGTCCCGCAGCATCCGCCGCGAGGCCAAAAAAATTCTGGCCGCCGAGGCCCGGAAGCGGGACTGGCCATACGCTCAACTTACGCTCAACTATAATTTGGCCAAACGGCAGATCGACGACTATGTATTTGCCATTATTCGGCTCAGCCAGATTTCAAGCTGGGAAAAACTGTTCTCGCTCTGGCATGTTGCGCATATTCCTTTCATTTATCTGCTGGTCTTCAGCGCGATCGTTCATGTCATTGCGGTTCATCTCTACTAGCCTGCTCTTTATTCTGGCCTGCTTTTCGGGGGGGGCTTCAGCCGAGACTTTCGAAAAGGCTTTGATGCCGGGCGAAGTGATTCACGGGCACGCCAAGTACGAACTGGACTGCAACAAGTGCCACCAGAAATTCGATAAAGCTGCGCAACCGCGCCTGTGTGCGGATTGCCACAAGGACATCGCGGCAGACATCAGCAGCAAAACGCGAATACACGGCCGTCTTGAAGACAGTACGTGCAGCAGCTGCCATACCGATCACAAGGGGCGCAGTGCGAAAATCGCCGTCATCGACATGGGCAAATTCGACCATGCTCACACCGATTTCAAGCTCAAGGATGCGCATAAGGAAGCGCGCGTCAAATGTGCCAGCTGCCATGTTGCCAAGGCCAAGTATCGTGATGCGCCAAAACGCTGCAACGATTGCCACAAAAAGGACGATCAGGAAAAAGGGCATAAGGGCGGCCTCGGCAAACAGTGCGAGAACTGCCACGACGAGAAATCCTGGAAAGACGCGCATTTCGATCACGAAAAAACCAAGTTCCCGCTGGCCGGCGGCAAGCACGCCGAGACCAAGTGCACAGGCTGCCACACCGACAAGACCTACCAGAACGCGCCGCTGGACTGTAATGCCTGCCACAAGAAGGACGATCAGGAAAAGGGGCATAAGGGTAACTACGGCGTCAAATGCGAAAGCTGCCATAACGACAAGGGCTGGAAGGAGCTGCGTTTCAAACACGATACGGACACCCGCTATGTCTTGCGCGGCAAGCATGTCCAGGTCAAGTGCAACAGCTGCCATGTGCCGGAGAAAGGGCTGCTGTACAAACAGAAACTGCCGGAAAAGTGCATTGCCTGCCACAAGAAGGATGAGCAGGAAAAAGGCCACCGGGGCGGCCTGGGGGAGAAGTGCGAAAGCTGCCACAACGAGCGCGGCTGGAAAAATTCGAACTTCAATCATGACGACACCCATTTCCTGCTGCGCGACAAGCACAAGGAAGCCAAGTGCGACACCTGTCACAAGGGCGGCGTGTCAGGCCCGAATGCCAAACTCAAGCTGGAGAAGGCGTGTGTTGCCTGCCATCGCAAGGACGATCAGGAGAAGGGCCACAAAGGGCGTTATGGCGACAAGTGCGAGAGTTGTCACAACGAGAAGAACTGGAAGGGCAACCTTTTCGACCACGACCGTGACACCAAATACAAACTGAAGAACAAGCATAAGGAGGCAAAGTGCGATGCCTGCCACCTGCCGGAGAAGGGCGCGCTCTACCAGCAGAAGAAGCTGGACGGTCAGTGCATCGCCTGCCACAGCAAGGACGACAAGCACAAGAACCAGCT
Organism: uncultured Gammaproteobacteria bacterium; assembly: GCA_963741495.1. GTDB lineage: Bacteria > Pseudomonadota > Gammaproteobacteria > Burkholderiales > Sulfuricellaceae > Sulfurimicrobium. Next base: position 28,105 of record CAVUID010000017.1, on the reverse strand, counting down.
TGGCAACAAATGCGAAACCTGCCACAACGAAAAACGCTGGCAGGACGCCCCTTACGACCACAATAAATCCCGTTTTCCGCTGACGGGAAGCCACCCCAGAGTGGAATGCAAGAAATGCCATCAAACACCTGCATTCCATGATGCGCCGTCTACCTGCAATGCTTGTCATGAGAAGGATGACAAGCATAAACGTCTTTTTGGCACCAAGTGCGAGTCCTGTCATTACACCGGCACCTGGGCATCCTGGGATTTCGATCATGGAACGACGCGCTTTGCACTTGATGGGAAGCACATCAAAGTCCCCTGTTACGACTGCCACAAGGAATCCACGAGCAGTCAGGCCAAAATTGGCAGGGCGTGCATCAGTTGTCACCTGAAGGATGATTTGCACAATGGCGGTTTCAGTGGCCAATGTGAGCGTTGCCACGTGACGAGTGACTGGAAAAAAGTACGGAAATGAAATGGCAGCGCGCCGTTCAGGCTAAAACCATGAACATCACAGGGGGAATCAGGACCTTTTTATAAAGATTAAGCAAAGTTAATGTGCTTTGGTTGATAAATGTCATAGTATTTCGAAAAAATTCGAAGGTGTAACTCATGTCGTTGTCTTGACACTTGAGGTTAACCCAACCATGAAGATCTCTATGACTAGCCCAAAAAAGCGTTTTCACGCGCTACTGAAGCATTGGACCCTGACGGTCTTTTTATTTCTGGTCACGGTCTTTTCCAGCCTGGCGGCGGCTGAAACGCCGGCTCCCGGCGGCTTGTCATTCAATCACAACACCACTGGTTTTTTTCTGGATGGCGCCCATGCCAAGGTGAACTGCGAATCCTGCCATACTCAGGGATTGTTCCGCGGCACGCCTCGTGACTGTGCAACCTGCCACCGTGCCGGTGGGCAGGCGCCGGGAAAAACGGCAACGCATGTCCCGACCTCATCCGCCTGCGACACCTGTCACGGAAATGTCAGCTGGGCGCCAAGCAGTTTTCAGCACCGGGTCACCCAGGGAATAGTGCCGGGCGCCTGCAATACCTGCCATAACGGCGGTACAGTCGCGGGTAAGCCGGCAACCCATGTGCAGACCAGATCTTCCTGCGATTCGTGCCATAAAACATCGTCCTGGCTGCCTGCCGGCTATACCCATGCGCTGGTTACTCCCGGTACCTGCAGCACCTGCCATAACGGAACGCGCGCCGCAGGCAAGCCAGCCAGCCATATTCCCACCTCGGCTTCGTGTGATGCCTGCCATGCTGCAGGGGTTTCTTTTGCGCCGGTCTCTGTTGGCGTGAGCGGAATGCATGCCAACATGAGGGGGCCCGTTGCTGCAGGGAATTGCGCTGCGTGCCATAGCGGCTCTTTTCATACCCAGAATGCACAGTCGAAACCATCAACGCATGTTGCCACAACGGCTCAATGCGATAGCTGCCACAATTCAACGACCTCCTGGGCGACAGCGGCCATACCCGACCATGCAACGATAACGCCGTCGGTTGTCGGTCGCTGCTCAGACTGCCATAACAGTATCAACGCACTTGGAAAACCCACCAACCACATCCCGACTGCGAAGCAATGCGATAGCTGCCATACCAATTTCTCGGCTTTCAAGCCGACGCAAATGAACCACATCGGTACGGTTGGGCAGTGTGCCAGCTGCCATAACGGTTCCTATAATTTTGCCAATGCGCAAGCGAAGCCCAATATTCATGTCCCGACGACGGCACAGTGCGATAGCTGCCACGTGAGTGGCTTCGTAACCTGGTCTCCGGCCACGATGGACCATACGGGCATGACGGGAAAGTGCTCGACATGCCACAGCGGCGTGTTCATTTCACAGAATGCACAGAACAAACCGGCAACGCATATCGGCACAGCCGCCCAGTGTGATACCTGTCATAGTTCTACGACTTCCTGGGCGACGGCTGTTTTCAATCATGCCGCAGCTACGCCTGCGGTAACAGGCCGTTGTGCCAGTTGCCACAATGGCACCTCGGCGCTGGGCAAGCCGTCATCCCATATTCCAACCGGGGCGCAGTGCGACAGTTGCCACGCCAACTTCACTTCATTCAAGCCGGCCCAGATGAGCCATAACGGCCTGGCAGGCCAGTGCTCGACCTGCCACAACGGCTCGTATCTTTTCGCCAATGCACTGACGCGCCCGACCAATCATATTCCCAGTATCGCGCAGTGCGATTCCTGCCATGTCAGCGGTTTCGTCAACTGGAGCCCCGCGACCATGAACCACAGCGGGCTGACCGGCCTGTGCTCTTCCTGCCACAGCGGCGCCTATCTTGCCCAGAATGCCCAGATGAAGCCGGTGACGCATGTCAGTACCACGGGCCAGTGCGATAGTTGCCATAATTCCACGACTTCCTGGGCAACGGCTGTTTACGCGCATGATGCCAGCGCGAACGGCAATTGTTCTTCCTGCCACAACGGCGCAACGGCGCTGGGCAAGCCGACAAACCACATTCCCACCAGCGCGCAGTGCGACAGTTGTCATAACGGCTTCTCGGCTTTCAGGCCGGCGCGGATGAGTCATGCAGGGACATCCGGCCAGTGTTCCAGCTGCCATAGCGGTAGCCATGTGTTCGCAAATGCCCTGGGCAAGCCGGTCAATCACATTCCGACGATTTCCCAGTGCGACACCTGCCACACCGGGGGCTTTGTGGCCTGGACGCCTTCGGTGATGAGCCATGCCGGTCTCCAGGGCGCGTGCTCGAACTGCCATGGCGGTGCCTTTGTTGCCCAGAATGCGCAGATGAAGACCCCGACCCATATTCCAACCACGGCCCAGTGCGACACCTGCCACAATTCAACGGTCAGCTGGGCGACCGGCACCTTCAACCATGCCACCGCCAGCCCGCCAGCCACAGGCCGCTGCTCGACCTGCCACAACGGCACGTCTGCCCTGGGCAAGCCGACCAATCACATTCCGACAACGGCCCAGTGCGACACTTGCCACAGCAACACCACTGCCTTTGCGCCGGCTGCCATGAGCCATGGCAGCACTACCGGGCCGGTCTCCGCCGGCAACTGCTCGAGTTGCCATAACGGAACCTATGCGGCAATCAACGCCCAGGCAAAAACGCCCACTCACCTGACCACCACAGCGCAATGCGATACCTGTCACAAGTCAACAATCACGTGGGCCGGGGCTTCTTATACCCACGATGCCGCAGCAACCGGCAACTGCGCGAGCTGCCATAATGGATCGACCGTGCTTGGCAAGCCGGCAACGCATATTCCCACGAGCACCCAGTGCGATGCCTGCCATACGAATTTCAGCGCATTCCGGCCTGCCAGGATGAACCACGCCGGCTTGGCCGGCCAGTGTGCAAGCTGTCATACCGGTTCCTACTCTGCGGTCAATGCATTGAGCAAACCGGCGACACATATCCCGACCGCTGCACAGTGCGATGTCTGCCATGTGAACGGCTTTATCGCCTTCGCGCCTGGCGTCATGAGCCATGCCGGCACGAGCTCGCCAGTCGCGGCAGGTAACTGCGCTACCTGTCATAGCGGTGCCTATCTGGCGCAAAACGCCCAGGTGAAATCGCCGACGCATCTGTCCACCTCAGCGCAATGCGACACCTGCCACAATTCGACCGTCAGCTGGGCGACAGCCACTTTCAATCACGCCACAGCGACGCCTCCGGCAGCCGGTCGTTGCTCCAGTTGCCACAACGGCACCCAGGCTCTGGGAAAACCGACCAACCATATTCCCACATCCGCCCAGTGCGATAGCTGCCATGCCAGTTTCGTCGCTTTTGCTCCCGGGGTGATGAACCATAACGGCACCAGCGGCCCCGTGGCCACCGGCAATTGCGCCACTTGCCACAGCGGCGCTTATGTTGCAGTCAACGCACAAGCCAAGACGGCAACGCATATCCCGACTACGCAGTCCTGCGACACTTGCCACGCCACAGCGGCATGGAAGCCCAGCAATTATGCGCACCAGGGCGTGGTCGCCGGCACCTGTGCAACTTGCCACAACGGGACAACGGCTCTCGGCAAGCCCGCAGCGCACTTGCCCACCAGTGCTTCATGCAATGTGTGTCACACCAATTTCAATGCTTTTGCGCCGGCCCTGATGAACCATGCCGGCTCAACGGGTCCGCTCACAACCGGAAACTGTTCGACTTGTCATACCGGGGCTTACCTGTCGATTAACGCCCAGGTCAAGCCGGCGACGCACGTCGGCACCACGGCGCAATGCGATACTTGCCACAGGTCGACTACAAGCTGGGCGACGGCCACCTATACCCATGATGCAGCCGCCACCGGACGGTGTTCAAGCTGCCACAATGGAACGACCGCGCTGGGCAAACCGACCAACCATATTCCAAGCTCAGCACAGTGCGACACCTGTCACAGTAATTACACCGCTTTTGCCCCGGCGGCCATGAACCATGCCGGAACAACCGGGCCGGTTGCCACGGCCAATTGTTCGACTTGCCACAGCGGCAGTTATATCGCGGTCAATGCGCTTGCCAAGCCCGCAACGCATATCCCGACGACTTCACAGTGCGACACCTGCCACACGCGTGGTTACACGGCCTGGTCGCCATCTGTGATGAGCCATGCGGGGCTGGCCGGCCAGTGCTCCACATGCCATAGCGGCGCCTATGTTGCCCAGAATGCGCAGGCCAAGACGCTGACTCATATTCAGACGACCGCCCAGTGCGACACCTGCCACAATTCGACTGTCAGCTGGGCGACGGCCACCTTTAATCATGCCACCGCCAGCCCGCCAGCCACAGGCCGCTGCTCGACCTGCCATAACGGCACCAGTGCGCTGGGTAAACCTGCTCTCCATATTCCCACTACGGCGCAATGCGACACCTGCCACAAGAATTACACGACTTTTGCGCCTGCGCTGATGAGCCACAGCAATACAACGGGCCCAGTCGCGACCGGCAACTGCGCAAGCTGCCATAATGGCACTTACGTTGCCGTCAATGCCCAGGCCAAGACGGGGACGCACATCCCGACCACGCAGTCTTGCGATGCATGCCATACGACAACGGCCTGGCGGCCCACCAACTATAGCCATACCGGCGTCGTGCCAGGCAGTTGCGCCAATTGTCACAACAGCGTCAATGCGAGCGGAAAATCGACTCCGCATATTCCGACGGCCCAGTCCTGTGACGCCTGCCACCGCACCGGGCTTTCCTGGCTGCCGCTGATTACGCCGTATTCGCATGCCGGCATCCCCACTACCGGTTGCAGCAGCTGCCATAGCACCGCTTATCCAAACATTGCTGCGAAGCCGGCCAACCACCTGCCAACCACGGCCGGATGCGAATCCTGCCACCACAGTTTCTCCACCTGGCTGCCGACTACCTTCAATCATGCCGGCGTGGTGACCGGAACCTGTCAGACCTGCCATGGCGGCACCTACACAAACATCGTGGTGAAGCCGTCAAACCACATTCCCACCATCACGCCGGCCGGCATGCCGGGTAATGAATGCTCCAACTGCCACAGCAGCACGGCGTCCTTCGGCGTGGAGAGAATGAACCACGGCAGCATGCAGACTTCCTGCATTACTTGCCACGATGCATCTGCCTCCTACCTGGGAAGCATGGAAAAAAGCACCCGTACGTCGAATCACCACGGGGTGAACGCGGTTGGAAAAGATTGTTCTTCGAGTGGATGCCACAAGCCGCTGGGCTCTAAAGGCAGCACTTATATCAAATGGGATTGATGCCTCGTTACAGGAAGGGTGTTTGGAATTCGACTGAATCCATACAGGAGAGAGACGGGACGATCTGGAGCTCGAAGTGCTGAATATGACTTTTACTAAATACCCTGATTATTTTATGCGCTACTTTCTGGCAGTCATTTTATTCCTGCTTTGCTCTGTCGCGAATGCCCAGCTTGTCGACCATATCGACGTATCGCCGAGCGAAAGTGAGGCCGATATCGTCATCCATTTTTCACAGAAAATTCTTTACCTGAGACACATCCCCCTGCACGATGGAAAGACCCTGCGCATTTTCATTCGCCTGGCCGATACCAACCTGCTTGAAAGTGATTTGCGGCAGGAAATTGTTAAATCCCCCAAAACAGACCGCGTACCCGATGTATCTGTGCTTTATCCCGAACTGACTAACGGGATGCGGGTCACTTTTTCACAGACAAGCAAATTCTCGGTACGCCCCGGGTCGGATGGCCGGAGTATCATCATCACGGTGCCCCTGTTGCCGGCGGTTAAGCCCCCGCCTGCCGAAGCGCCGCCGCCGGCGAAACCAGTGGAGGATGCCGTCAAGATCCCATCCACTGCCATTTCGCCAGCGCCAGTTGCTACTGTGCCGGCATTAAGCAAATCAATGGATACAGTAGCTCAGGCCGCAGGGGAAGTGGCGGAGCCGGTTCCGCCGCCTCCGGTGCTTTCTTCGGAGGAAGTTGAAAAACGAGCAAAGGCTTATCTGGATGAGGCGCGCCGTGCAATGGCAGCGAAAGAGCCGGCCACGGCTGTTAATCGTTTGAATCGTGTTCTGGGGATGCCCGGCAGCAGCCAGACGGAGGCTGCCCAGGCTCTGATCGGCGAGGTTCGGGAGATGAACGGGGAGATACTGAAGGCGCGCGCCGAATATGAGTTGTACCTCAAATTGTTTCCTGCCGGGCCGAATGCCGCGCGTGTCCGCGAGCGCCTGGCGGCACTGCCTAAAGACGCCGAAATCGCGCGCGCCAAACCGAGGCAATTACCGAAAGAGGCGGGGCCAGCAGACTGGACTTTCAATGGCAGCGTTTCCTCCTATTACTACACCGGGAAATCACAGATCGAAACCTTGGTGCCGCCACCACCGGGGCAACTGACATTCAATCGTGAAACCCTGTCCCTGGTGGATCAGGATTCCCTGATTAGCTCGGTCAATCTCAATGCACGCCGCCGCGATGCTTTCACCGATACACGTATTGTTGTCCGGGGCACCGACAACAACAATTACCTTTCTCCCTCGCGCAGTTATACCCGATTGTATTCGGCTTATCTTGATCATACTGATCGTCGCCTTGGCTATTCACTGCGACTGGGCAGGATGAACCCGAACGGCATGGGCGTAATGGACCGCTTTGATGGCGTGCAGGCAGGCTACAACCTGAACCCGCAATGGCGGGTCAATGCGGTCTATGGCGATGCGGTTGAATTCAATTCGCCCTTCAAGAAAACATTTTACGGTGGCAGCGTGGATCTGTTGCCGCAAATTGGCCTCCCCGGCATCAGCGTTTACGCCATAGATCAGACGCTGGATGGCTTTGCCAACCGCCGCGCAGTGGGCTCCGAAGTGCGCTACTTTGATGGGCGCGCCACTGCTTACGGCATGCTTGATTATGATGTCCTGTACAAAGGGATCAACATCTTCCTGCTGCAGGGCAACTATCTCAGCGAGGGGGGCGATAATTATTTTTTTGTGGTCGACCACCGCCGGGCGCCTTCATACAGCCTGACCAATGCCTTGCCGGCTTCGCCGGGCATGTCATTGCAGGAAATGATTGCGCTGCAAGGCATCGATCAGGTTCGTTCCCAGGCCAGCGCCCTGACCGCCATGTCTGACATGTTTTCCGTGGGCGTGACCCACCCTTTGACGGAAAACTGGCAAGTCGGTGTCGATTACCGGATGTCTTCAATCTCCAGCACTCAACCCGTCGTAGCCGTCCTCCCGCTGGCGGTGATCGGTACCTGCCTTGGCACGATCGACCCGGTAAATAATACCTGTGTGATAGACACCGCTTCACAGCAGGGGTCGGGCAAGAATCATGTCGTGACTTTTCAGGCTGTCGGCACCAATCTGTTTTTTGCCAATGCAGTCGGCGTCGGAAATCTCAGCCTGATTCAAGCGCCAACCTACACCGGACAAGCGCTATCGCTTGGCTACACGCTGCCCTTCTGGGAAAAGTGGCGTGTGGATGCCAACCTGCGCTACTACACGCAGAAGGATGACAGCGGAGACAAGCAAGACCGGGTGTCCCCGAGCCTGAAGCTTGCCTATCAGTGGCGCAACAGCCTCTATCTGGAAGGGGAAGTGGGTCGTGAAGAGTCCAACTCGTCAGGGCCGACCCGCAATGATTCCAGCCGGCGTGAATATATGTACATGGGCGTGCGCTGGGATATTCGCTGAGCCTGGCAGGTCGGTCTTTAGGGAAGCGCTGATTTAACCGTCATTGCGAGGCGCAAAGCGACGAAGCAATCTGTAACTTTTTGATTTAATAAAACGAGATTGCTTCGCTACGCTCGCAATGACAGGATAACGGATTAAATCAGTGGCTCCTTAGCCCGATATGTCGGCCTGAAGACCGACCTGCAACACCAGATTCCACACGGCGATAAGTTCCAAACAGAATGAAGCACTACACTAGCCTAAATATCAGGTAAAACTTAATTGGAGAATTCACCTTGGGCGCCTCTACCCTGGCAGTTGTTACAGTTTTAATGGTTGTTGTACTTGGTATCGGCGCTGCGCTTTTTTTCTGGCGAAATAATCAGGCGGCTAAAATCAGCACTGCGCTCAGGGCGCTGCTGCTGGAAAAGGCAGCCGGCAAGATTAGCGGCGATGAATTCGAGCGTCGTCAGGCTGAACTTCACGCTTCACTGCTGGCGGCGCCGGAAAAGGGCAGGTTGGTGGAGCGTCGCTACCTGCGCTGGGGAATCCCCCTGGCTATCGGCATTATTGTTGTACCGCCGGTAATTTTGTATGCCTTGGTCGGCAAGCCCAAAGAGGCCGACATCTCTCATTCTCAAACTGCCTTATCCGGGCTGCGAGCGCCGGACGCAAGTGCTCAGCCACAGCACAAGCCACAGGCGAACTCGGGGGGTGACCTCCATATGGCAGTCAAGCGCCTGGCCGACAAAATGGCCAAAGATCCAAATAATGGCGAGGGCTGGCTTCTGCTTGCGCGTACTTACGGAGAGCTTCGGCAGCACAAGGAGGCAACGGACGCCTATGCCAGGGCTGCGTCCATTCTGCCGCCCAATGCTGCGATTCTTGCCGAGTGGGTCGATGCGCGCGTGTTGGCCAATGAACGTAAATGGGATGACGAGTCTCGCGATATCGTGAAACGAGCACTGGCGGTGGATCCAAAACATCTGAAAGCCCTGGCGCTTGCTGGCAGCGAGGCATTCGACCGCGCCGATTACAAACAGGCGATCATTTCCTGGAAACGGATGCAGGCAGCAGCTCCCGTGGGTTCAACGGACGTAAAGCTGGCCGAGATGAATATCCAGGAAGCCAACGCCATGCTTGCGGGAAAGAAATCCAATTAGCCTGTCAAAGGAAAATAGGGCTAATTGGGCAGCTTGATTCAAGGACAATTTATCACTGCCTGGGTACTGTTAGTCTGGCGGGTTGGTTGGGCCGCTTACATCAAAAATTCCACAAAAAAGGGGGAGCAGCTGCTCCCCCTTCTCAATTTTCAGAACTTTATTCTAACGAAACAAAGTTGCTTCAGGCTGCAAAGTTCTTTGCCACGAAATCCCAGTTGACCAGGCTGGTCAGGAAGGTTTCAACGAATTTCGGACGCATGTTGCGGTAGTCGATGTAATAGGCATGTTCCCATACGTCAACGCACAGCAGTGCTTTGTCGGCGGTGGTCAGCGGGGTGCCGGCGGCGCCCATGTTGACGATGTCGACGGAGCCGTCAGCTTTTTTCACCAGCCAGGTCCAGCCGGAACCGAAGTTGCCGACTGCGGAAGTCTGGAAGGCTTTCTTGAATTCTTCGACAGAGCCCCACTTGGCCTTGATGGCATCAGCCAATGCGCCGGTCGGTTCGCCGCCGCCGTTGGGCTTCATGCAGTTCCAGAAGAAAGTGTGGTTCCACACCTGGGCGGAGTTGTTGTAAACGCCGCCGGCCGGGGCTTTCTTGATGATGGCTTCGAGGTCCAGATTTTCGTACTCGGTGCCCTTGATCAGGTTGTTCAGGTTGGTGACATAGGCCTGATGGTGTTTGGCGTAGTGGTATTCGAAAGTTTCCTTGGACATGTGCGGTTGCAGGGCGTCCATGGCGTAGGGCAGTGCTGGCAGTTGATGTTCCATTTTTACTCCTTGAGGGATTTGAAATAAATCAGGCAAGGTTTGAACGCCTTGCCCGCCTGAGGTGAATCCGATTTAGACTAAGTTTACATAAAAACCATGACGGCAGCAATAGTTGAGTAAATCTATCGTCTATAGGGGGTTGCTTCGGTCTGCTATGCAGCAGCGAGCCCGCCTGCCTCGACTGCTGCGATGGCCTTTGCCTGGTTCATGTCCTGTGTGTAGCCGCTGGCATAGAGGCAACAGGCAAGCTGGTTGACCAGCGGCATGGGGAGCGGGATTTCGCCCGCCAGCACCTGCCTGGTCCAAAGTGCCGTGGCGGCTGCGCTGGATGGATTGGGCAGGTTCGGGACCATTCTGACCGGGCCGCGTTCGGCTTCGAACAGGATGTCGCTTCTGCCATTGCTGATGTACTCCAGTTGTGGACGTTGGGCAGGATTGGCGCATGGGTCGCCGCCGCTGCTTTGCAGCAACAGGGCATTCGTCTCCGTAACACAGAGGAATTCGCGCAGGTGGTTCATGCATTCTGGCTGGCTGGCGCTAACCAGATGCAAACCCGTTCCATCGAACGGTTCCAGCACTTTGGCCATGAGATGTGCGCTGTTGCGCAGCCCAAGGCGGCTGCGCAGGCTGAGCAGGGTGGCCAGCCCCGGGCATAGTGCGGCGGTGGGAAGAAATGCCAGACCTTGCTGGTCGAGTGCCTGTTGCGCCTGCAGAATGCTGGTGCTGGGGAGCGTTCCCAGCTCTCGCAGCACATAGGCCGCCGCCACGCCATCAAGGCTTTCCAGCGAGCCGTGCATCAGCACGGCGACCCCAAAGCGTTGCAGCAGGAGGGCCAGCAGGGGCAGCAGGTTGACACAGTCCAGCCTGCCGCCGTAGGCCGGAATGATGACCGGCAGGCTCTCGCTGGATGGCGCCTGCAAGCGATAGAGCCGTTCTGATACGGCACGCTTGAAGCCAAGCAACTCTTCCAGGCTTTCGCCCTTGGCCCGCAGGGCATAGAGCAGGGCGCCGAGTTCCAGGTCCGCCAGCCCTTCATCGAGCATGGCGGAAAAGAGCGTGTAGGCTTCTGTTTCAGTGAGGCTGGTTTGGCCTCGTCCGAGTGATCTGATCAGTGCTGCAGTGCTCATGCGGCTTTTCCTTGAGAAACGTTTTTCAACATGAGGTAAAGCAGCAGCAATCATTATGCCAGCTGGTTAGTTTATATTAATCAATGGAATGGAAAATAACTGCGGTGTTTTTGCCTTGCAATGGTGCAATCACCGCTGGTGAGTGTTTCGTTGTGGTGCAGGCAAAAAAATCCCCGCATGAGAGCGGGGAGGCGAGAAAAATCCACACAGGTAAAATTGTGGGTGCTTCTATCGACCACCGCCAGGCCCCATTCCGCCGCCCATGCCTCCACCGGGGCTCATGCCGCTGCCAGGTCCCATGCCGTCGCGAGGCCCGGTTCCCATGCCTTTTCTGGTGCCGGTCGCAGGTGGCACTTCTGGAAGGGTGACGCCTTTTTCCTTGGCGCGTTCCTGCATGCGGGTATGGTGTTCAGCGCGGATTTGTTCGCGTTCTTCTGCTGTTTTGGCGGCGCGCAACTTGTTGCGATGCTCAAGCCGTTCCTGCTGCGTCATTAACTGGCTGCCATAGACCTGTTCGCCACTGGCGGTTTGTTGTTGGGCCTGTTCCTTGACCTGTTCAGGCTCGGCTGCCCAGGCAGCGGATGCCGCAGAATACAGCGCTACAATGGTTGCGGAAATTAAAGTACGTTTAAGCATGATAAATCTCCAACTGAAAAGGGTTTATTGTTGAGAACGTCCATCGGGGAAGGCGCTTTTCAAGCTATCGCATCCTTGTACTTGAGACTCACGGTTGCAAGAATTGGTTCTGCTTAACACATGCCGGATGATGACAATGTTTTAATAAACCAGATCGTTGCGCTTGCGGAGCTTGCTTGATCGGGCGATTGACAGCATTGCGTGTGGTAAGGCTGTCATATAGCATCTGAATCTGAAATAGGCTCTAAGTATCGATAGGGGAATATTTGCACTGGCGTCATGGAAATGCGCATTCATCCTATAAAAAGCAGTTAACCACGGAGTTCACGGAGAGCACGGAGTAAAAACAATTGATTGCATGATGTTTGGCATTCACCCGTTGGGTGAGGCCGTAAATCACCGCAAACTGCCTTCCTCCGTGTTCTCCGTGCCCTCCGTGGTTATCGAACTGAGATTTCCAGGTTCATTATGAGGGATTGTCTTTGAATTGCAGCTTTAAATCAGACTGTGTGCAATGTGCATGAAGCGCGCCCTCGCTCAATGAGGCTTTGTGCTGGATGGACGCGTTTTTTCGCGCTCGCACTTTTGCTGGCGGCCTCTTTCGCCGTTGCCGTGGATTTTGACCGTCTGGCAAGTGTCATGAATCAGCGTTTCGGTGAGGCAGGGGCGAAATCCCTGCGCGACTGGCAGAAATTTCTGGTGGATGCGGGGCAACTGGAGACAACGGAAAAGCTCAAGCGCGTGAATGAATACTTTAATCGCCGTGTGCGCTTTGGCGAGGATCAGCCGATATGGGGGCAGAGCGATTATTGGGCAACGCCTCTGGAAACGCTGGGTAAGGGCGCGGGAGACTGCGAAGACTTCACGATTGCCAAATACTTTACCCTGCTCAGCCTCGGTGTGCCCAACGAACAGTTGCGCCTGATATACGTCAAGGCGCGCATCGGCGGAATGAACAGCAGCCTTACCCAGGCGCACATGGTGCTGGCTTACTATCCTGCACCCGATGCCGAACCCCTGGTTCTCGATAATCTGATTACCGAAATTCGTCCCGCAGGGCGCCGTCCTGATTTGCTTCCCGTGTTCAGCTTCAATAGCCAGGGCATCTGGCAGGGGGTCGCAGATGGCGGCGCGCCGGGATCGGGTGGTGTCGGCAGCCTTTCACGCTGGCAGAGCCTGTTGCAACGTGCCCATGCCGAGGGATTCTAAACCGTGAAAACAGATGCTCGGCTATTTCTGCAACCCTGTAAACAATCAGCGTCTGAACGCTTAATTTCAGTATAGGAACCGCCATGTCAATGTACCGTCAACTCTGGCTCGCCGTGATTGTGAGCACGCTTCTGGCCCTGATCGGCAGCCTGCTTGGCTCCACTCTGGGCGCACGGGTCTATCTTCAGGATCAGTTGCAGATGAAGAATATGGATAATGCTTCGGTTCTGGCGCTTTCACTGAGCCAGAAAAGCATGGATGCAGTGGAGATCGAACTCGTGGTGTCGGCCTTGTTCGATAGCGGCCATTATGAATTTGTCCGGGTAGCCGATCCTTTTGGCTCGACGATTGCCGAGCGACGCGCCCCCGCCGGCCAGCATGAAGCCCCAGAGTGGTTTGTGCGCTTGCTGCCGATCAGCCCTGGCCAGGGGCAGGCCCAGATCAGCAATGGCTGGAAGCAACTGGGTACGGTCACGCTGGCCAGTCACAGCCGGTTTGCCTATCGTTCCTTGTGGCGTAGCGTGCTCGGGCTGATTTCAGTGCTGGCGGTGGCGGGGCTGTTTAGCGGCTATCTTGCAACGCTCATCCTGCGTCGCTTGCGTGTACCGCTGAATACCGTCATCCATCAGGCCCAGGCCATCAGCGAGCGCCGCTTCGTGACTTCCGAGGTGCCGCGCGTGCCGGAGTTGCGCCAATTGGCGGAGGCAATGAACTCTACGGTGGCAAGGCTCAAGTTCATGTTTGATGAAGAGGCTGCCCGGCTTGAATCTGTCCGGCAGGAGGCAAACTCCGATCCGCTGACGGGCCTTGCCAATCGCAGCCATTTTATGGCGACGCTGCATCAGGCACTCGATGCCGAAGACGCGCATGGCGGCAGTCTGGTGCTGGTCCGGCTCGCCAACCTGAATGACGTCAATCACCGTCTTGGCCGCGATGCTACCGACCAATGGCTGCGCAGCGTTGGTTCTGTCATTCGCGCGGCAGCAAGCAAGGGCGCCGCCGCGCGCCTTAATGGTGCGGATTTTGCGCTGTTGCTGCCTGAGCATGATGACCATACGCACGAATTTGTCGCTGCCCTCTTGAGCAGCCTAGTCAAGGAGTCCGAGCCGTATGTGGCGGAGGGGCCTGCCGCCTATATCGGTTTTGGTGGATTTGGCTTGGGCAGCGATATGGCAACCCTCCTGTCGCGGATTGATGCCGCGCTGGCGAGCGCAGAATCTGCTGGCGTCAACGGTATGGCGGAAGCAGCGCAGGATGAAACGAATATGCCGCGTAGCGGTGAGCAGTGGGCGCAAACGATCCATCTCGCGCTGAAATCCAACTGGGTCCGCCTGGTTTCTTTCCCGGTCAAGCGGCTCGATGGCTCCTTCTCACATCGGGAATGCCCGCTGCGCCTGATGTTTGATGCCGATGGCGACTGGATTCCTGCTGGCCGTTTCCTGCCGGTCGCTGAGCGCCTTAAGCTGACGCCAGAACTCGACCTCGCAGCTATCAGGCTGGGGCTCAGGGAACTGGAACAGAGCCCCCAGCTTTCCGGGCTGGCAATCAATATTTCCGCCAGTTCCATCGATTCTGCCGGATTCCGTGACAGCGTGCGCAGCTTGCTTCGTTCCCAGCCCAAAGCTGCCCGGCGTCTGTGGCTGGAGATTCCGGAGAATGGCGCATTGCAGAATTTTGAAAGCTTCCGCCTGCTGTGCCGCGATCTGCAGGAGGCCGGCTGCATCACCGGGATCGAGCACTTCGGTCGCCAGTTCAGCCAGATCGGCCTGCTGCATGGCCTGGGCCTCGACTACATCAAGGTGGACGCAAGCTTTATTCGCGGGATCGAAAGCAATCCCGGCAACCAGACTTTCCTCAAGGGCCTGTCCTCGATTGCACACAGCATCGGTATGCAGGTCTTTGCTGAAGGTGTGGTGAGCGAAGCGGAGTTGAATGCTCTGGGCCAACTTGGGTTCGATGGCGCAACCGGGCCGGCAATCAGGGATATCGAAGCATAAAAAAGGCCCGCACGAGGCGGGCCAAAAGGTTCCATCTTCGGCTGGCGTTAATCGGAAATCAGCTTGCCCTTGCTGAGCAGGTCCTGAATGATGGCCTGATCCGTGGTCAGCGTTCCTCCAAAAGTCAGATCCACATCCTGCAGAAGAATGGTCTGGTCGATGCTGCCCGACCCCGCCGACTTGATCTCCACGGTCGTTGAACCGCCGCTGACATTGAAGTGCAGGTAATTGGCAAGATTGCCCGCATCGGTGCCGCCATGCGACTCGCCTTGCAGCAGATCGCGCAGGTCGAGGGCATCGGTGCCGGCTGTGGTGCCGAAGTTGAGCACGGTGTCTGAACCGCCACGGTCGGCAAACTTCCAGACCAGGACATCGGCGCCTGTGCCGCCATCCAGCGTGTCGTTGCCCGTGCCGCCAATCAGCACATCGTTGCCGCCACCGCCGTTCAGGGTGTCGTTCCCTGCACCGCCACTGATCCACTCGGCATCTGCATCGCCACTGAGAGTATCTGCTGCGGTCGTGCCGAGAATATCGAGCTTGACGTTGTCCGTGTCAGTGGCAGTACTGCCTCCAACCGTTTCGGTGGCCGTCACACTGGCGACAATGCTGTTGATCTGGCCATCTGTCAGCGCGCTTGTCGAGGTCATGGTAATCGGGTGGCCCGCGATCACGGTTGCTGCGCCCCCGGTCACGGTAATCGATGTGCCGCTCGTGGTATCGAACAGCGTTACCCCGGACGGAATCCCCGCAAGGCTGATTGCCGAAAGCGACTCGCTGCCATCGACATCGTTGAGGTAGGCCTCGGTGTTCAGCGTGTAGTTGTACACCCCCTGCTTGATATCGAGATTGTCGAATCGGACCAGAGCATCGTTGTCGAACGAATAGAAGCCGATTGTGTTGAGTGCCGGCGCAGTTGTCGCCCCATTGGTGACGCTGCCGTAGTTGTAGTTGATCGTGGTGGTCACGGCCGATGTCGCATCGACCGCAGTGGCCGATATGCCGGTATTGCTGACCGTCACCTTGACGTTAAACCAGTCATCTCCGGCGAAGTTGCCCGTTGCAAGATCGATGGGAACGCCATTCTTGATCTGAACAATGGAAAGCTGTTGATACTGGCCAGGATAGCTATTGAACAGACTGCCGCCCGGCGCGTATTCGGCGCTGGGGTTTTCCCAGCGGACCATGTAGTAGTTGTTCGTATCGACATAGCCGAACACAAAACCGATGCCATTGGCCTGCGATGAACCAGCATCCGCATACATGTCCGCCGAGATGACATAGCTGGTCATCGCTTTCTGGGTGGCGGTCAGGTTGGTGTAGGCAAGCAGGCCCTGAGCATCGTCCGAGCCGCTGGTGCCGCTAATGTTATAGGCGACGGATCCGTTGTTCACCGTCCAGAAGTTGTTGTTGAACTCATCGGTGGTCGTCTGGCCAGCCCAGGCCACGGAGTCAAACAACTGCGCTTCGGTTTTCGTCTTGCCGTTACCCCCTGGAACCTCGGCGAATGTGTTGCCGTACAACGCGATCTTGGTCCAACTCGGTGTGGTGTAATTGCCGTCGCTGAAGTTGTCGCTGAACAGGGTGGTTGTTGCGGCAGTTATCCCGTTGCTGGTGACGTGCGCATAGACAGTCGGGACATCCGCCACTGGCGTGACGGTGATCGCAACAGTATCCGTATCCGTTGCCGTACCATCTGATGTTGCCACCTGCAACTGCGCCGAGCCGCTGTAATCGCCGGTCGGCTTGAAGGTCAAGCCATTCAGGGCGCCGTTGATGGCGGATGAAGTGCCGGAAATGGTCACCGTACCCGTGCCATTTCCCGCAATGGTCGCACCGGCAAAAGCCATGGCGACCAAGGTGCCGGAGGTCACTGTCAGGGTGGTGGTCAGCGTGCCGCCATCCACGTCAGCCACCGTGATGGCATTGCCATTGGCACTGCTGAAGACTTTTGAAACATCTTCGCTGGTGCTCTGGGCTGCCGGAACGGTGTTGACCGGGGGGTGATCGTCATCAAGGATGGTGCCCACGCCCAGATTGTCGCTGATCGTGGCGTTCACCGGATTTACCAGATTGACGTTGAAAGTCTCATTGGCTTCGGACAGCGAATCGTTCAGGATCGGAACGGTGATAGTCTGGCTGGTGACGCCTGCCGCGAAGCTCAGTGTGCCACTCACTATGCGGTGTAATCCAGCGCGCTCGTCGCTGTGCCGTTGCTGGTGTTGTAACCCACCGTGACCGTCTGGCCGCTGGCAGCAGAGAGCGTCACGGTGAAGGTAGCTGTCCCTGCGGCTTCGTTCACTGTCACGTCGTTGATCGCCAGACTCGGAGCTGGATCGTTATCGGTGATGTTGCCGATTCCGGTGACGGTGCCTATCGTCAACGGCACAGTCTCGGTTGCTTCATCAAGCACATCATTGATAGTCGGCAGCGTGACTGTAAAGCTGGTCACCCCTGCAGGAATCGAGAGGGTGCTGCCAGACAGCGTGACACCGTTGCTGAAGGACGGCGTGCCATAGTCGGTTGTTGCCGCTGTACCACTACCCAGGGTGTAGGGGAAGGTTGTGACGGTGCTCGATCCATTGGTGAGATTGACCGTATAGACCAGATCGCCGCCCTCAGCCACCGTTGGGCTGGTGATGCTGCTGACCGTCGGCGCGGTATCGTTATCGACGATGGTGCCCACGCCCAGATTGTCAGCAATCGTGGCATTGGTCGGATTTAGCAGATTGACGTTGAAGGTCTCGTTGCCCTCAAACAGGGTGTCGTTAATGATCGGAACCGTGATGGTCTGGCTGGTGACGCCTGCCGCGAAGCTCAGTGTGCCACTCACTATTGCGGTGTAATCCAGCGCGCTTGTCGCTGTGCCGTTGCTGGTGTTGTAACCCACCGTGACCGTCTGGCCGCTGGCAGCAGAGAGCGTCACGGTGAAGGTAGCTGTCCCTGCGGCTTCGTTCACTGTCACGTCGTTGATCGCCAGACTCGGAGCTGGATCGTTATCGGTGATGTTGCCGATTCCGGTGACGGTGCCTATCGTCAACGGCACAGTCTCGGTTGCTTCATCAAGCACATCATTGATAGTCGGCAGCGTGACTGTAAAGCTGGTCACCCCTGCAGGAATCGAGAGGGTGCTGCCAGACAGCGTGACACCGTTGCTGAAGGACGGCGTGCCATAGTCGGTTGTTGCCGCTGTACCACTACCCAGGGTGTAGGGGAAGGTTGTGACGGTGCTCGATCCATTGGTGAGATTGACCGTGTAGACCAGATCGCCGCCCTCAGCCACCGTTGGGCTGGTGATGCTGCTGACCGTCGGCGCGGTATCGTTATCGACGATGGTGCCCACGCCCAGATTGTCAGCAATCGTGGCATTGGTCGGATTTAGCAGATTGACGTTGAAGGTCTCGTTGCCCTCAAACAGGGTGTCGTTAATGATCGGAACCGTGATGGTCTGGCTGGTGACGCCTGCCGCGAAGCTCAGTGTGCCACTCACTATTGCGGTGTAATCCAGCGCGCTCGTCGCTGTGCCGTTGCTGGTGTTGTAACCCACCGTGACCGTCTGGCCGCTGGCAGCAGAGAGCGTCACGGTGAAGGTAGCTGTCCCTGCGGCTTCGTTCACTGTCACGTCGTTGATCGCCAGACTCGGAGCTGGATCGTTATCGGTGATGTTGCCGATTCCGGTGACGGTGCCTATCGTCAACGGCACAGTCTCGGTTGCTTCATCAAGCACATCATTGATAGTCGGCAGCGTGACTGTAAAGCTGGTCACCCCTGCAGGAATCGAGAGGGTGCTGCCAGACAGCGTGACACCGTTGCTGAAGGACGGCGTGCCATAGTCGGTTGTTGCCGCTGTACCACTACCCAGGGTGTAGGGGAAGGTTGTGACGGTGCTCGATCCATTGGTGAGATTGACCGTATAGACCAGATCACCGCCCTCAGCCACCGTTGGGCTGGTGATGCTGCTGACCGTCGGCGCGGTATCGTTATCGACGATGGTGCCCACGCCCAGATTGTCAGCAATCGTGGCATTGGTCGGATTTAGCAGATTGACGTTGAAGGTCTCGTTGCCCTCAAACAGGGTGTCGTTAATGATCGGAACCGTGATGGTCTGGCTGGTGACGCCTGCCGCGAAGCTCAGTGTGCCACTCACTATTGCGGTGTAATCCAGCGCGCTTGTCGCTGTGCCGTTGCTGGTGTTGTAACCCACCGTGACCGTCTGGCCGCTGGCAGCAGAGAGCGTCACGGTGAAGGTAGCTGTCCCTGCGGCTTCGTTCACTGTCACGTCGTTGATCGCCAGACTCGGAGCTGGATCGTTATCGGTGATGTTGCCGATTCCGGTGACGGTGCCTATCGTCAACGGCACAGTCTCGGTTGCTTCATCAAGCACATCATTGATAGTCGGCAGCGTGACTGTAAAGCTGGTCACCCCTGCAGGAATCGAGAGGGTGCTGCCAGACAGCGTGACACCGTTGCTGAAGGACGGCGTGCCATAGTCGGTTGTTGCCGCTGTACCACTACCCAGGGTGTAGGGGAAGGTTGTGACGGTGCTCGATCCATTGGTGAGATTGACCGTGTAGACCAGATCACCGCCCTCAGCCACTGTTGGGCTGGTGATGCTGCTGACCGTCGGCGCGGTATCGTTATCGACGATGGTCCCGGTTACCGAAGTGGTGGCGCCGAGCACGGCGTTGACCGGATTACTGATCGCGATAGAGAAATCCTCGCTGATCTCGTAGATCGCATCATTGTTGATGGTGACGGTAACCATCTTGCTGGTCTCGCCGGCGGCGAAGGTCAGCGTCCCGCTGGTAGCGGCATAGTCGCTGCCGGCGGTCGCGGTGCCATTGGCGGTCGCGAAATCCACCGAAGAAGACAGATCGGTGCTGCCGGACTTGGTCACGGTAAAGGTCGCCGTGCCGGCGGCCTCATCGATGATCACATCGCTGCCGATAGTAAAGACCGGACGATCATCGTTAGCCGTCCCGCCGCCTGGCAGGGTCCGGCCATCATCGACGATAGTGGCCACCTGAGTGGCATCGCCGAGAATCGCATTGGTTGGTGCGCTGATCACCACCGAGAAATCCTGCGCGCCCTCGAACACCGCATCATTGGTGACATTGACGGTAATGGACTTGCTGGTCTCGCCGGCGGCGAAGGTCAGCGTCCCGCTGGTGGCATCGTAGTCGTTGCCGGCGACGGCGGTGCCATCGACGGTGGTAAAGGCCACGGTTGAAGGCAGATCGGTACTGCCGGACTTGGTCACGGTAAAGGTCACGGTACCCGCGGCCTCATTCACCACAAAATCTGTTCCCATATTGAAGACCGGACGATCATCGTTAGCCGTCCCGCCGCCTGGCAGGGTCCGGCCATCATCGACGATGGTGCCGATGGCCAGGCCATCGACGATCACAGCGCCGACGGGGCTGGCGAGCTGGATATTGAAAGTCTCTGCGCCCTCGAACACCGCATCATTGGTGATATTGACGGTAATGGTCTGGGTTGCGACACCGGCCGCGAAGGACAGGGAGCCCGGGGCGACGCTGTAATCGGCGCCGCTGGCGGAACCATCGGTAGACGCGTAACTGACCGACGCGGTCTGGGACAGATCGCCGGCGCGGGTCACGGTAAAGACAGCCGTCCCGGCGGCCTCATCGATGACCAGATCATTGATCGAGAAGCCCGGCCGATCATCGTTGGCGGTGCCGCCGCCGGGCAGGGTCCGGCCATCATCGACGATGGTCCCGGTTACCGAAGTGGTGGCGCCGAGCACGGCGTTGACCGGATTACTGATCGCGATAGAGAAATCCTCGCTGATCTCGTAGATCGCATCATTGTTGATGGTGACGGTAACCATCTTGCTGGTCTCGCCGGCGGCGAAGGTCAGCGTCCCGCTGGTAGCGGCATAGTCGCTGCCGGCGGTCGCGGTGCCATTGGCGGTCGCGAAATCCACCGAAGAAGACAGATCGGTGCTGCCGGACTTGGTCACGGTAAAGGTCGCCGTGCCGGCGGCCTCATCGATGATCACATCGCTGCCGATAGTAAAGACCGGACGATCATCGTTAGCCGTCCCGCCGCCTGGCAGGGTCCGGCCATCATCGACGATAGTGGCCACCTGAGTGGCATCGCCGAGAATCGCATTGGTTGGTGCGCTGATCACCACCGAGAAATCCTGCGCGCCCTCGAACACCGCATCATTGGTGACATTGACGGTAATGGACTTGCTGGTCTCGCCGGCGGCGAAGGTCAGCGTCCCGCTGGTGGCATCGTAGTCGTTGCCGGCGACGGCGGTGCCATCGACGGTGGTAAAGGCCACGGTTGAAGGCAGATCGGTACTGCCGGACTTGGTCACGGTAAAGGTCACGGTACCCGCGGCCTCATTCACCACAAAATCTGTTCCCATATTGAAGACCGGACGATCATCGTTAGCCGTCCCGCCGCCTGGCAGGGTCCGGCCATCATCGACGATGGTGCCGATGGCCAGGCCATCGACGATCACAGCGCCGACGGGGCTGGCGAGCTGGATATTGAAAGTCTCTGCGCCCTCGAACACCGCATCATTGGTGATATTGACGGTAATGGTCTGGGTTGCGACACCGGCCGCGAAGGACAGGGAGCCCGGGGCGACGCTGTAATCGGCGCCGCTGGCGGAACCATCGGTAGACGCGTAACTGACCGACGCGGTCTGGGACAGATCGCCGGCGCGGGTCACGGTAAAGACAGCCGTCCCGGCGGCCTCATCGATGACCAGATCATTGATCGAGAAGCCCGGCCGATCATCGTTGGCGGTGCCGCCGCCGGGCAGGGTCCGGCCATCATCGACGATGGTCCCGGTTACCGAAGTGGTGGCGCCGAGCACGGCGTTGACCGGATTACTGATCGCGATAGAGAAATCCTCGCTGATCTCGTAGATCGCATCATTGTTGATGGTGACGGTAACCATCTTGCTGGTCTCGCCGGCGGCGAAGGTCAGCGTCCCGCTGGTAGCGGCATAGTCGCTGCCGGCGGTCGCGGTGCCATTGGCGGTCGCGAAATCCACCGAAGAAGACAGATCGGTGCTGCCGGACTTGGTCACGGTAAAGGTCGCCGTGCCGGCGGCCTCATCGATGATCACATCGCTGCCGATAGTAAAGACCGGACGATCATCGTTAGCCGTCCCGCCGCCTGGCAGGGTCCGGCCATCATCGACGATAGTGGCCACCTGAGTGGCATCGCCGAGAATCGCATTGGTTGGTGCGCTGATCACCACCGAGAAATCCTGCGCGCCCTCGAACACCGCATCATTGGTGACATTGACGGTAATGGACTTGCTGGTCTCGCCGGCGGCGAAGGTCAGCGTCCCGCTGGTGGCATCGTAGTCGTTGCCGGCGACGGCGGTGCCATCGACGGTGGTAAAGGCCACGGTTGAAGGCAGATCGGTACTGCCGGACTTGGTCACGGTAAAGGTCACGGTACCCGCGGCCTCATTCACCACAAAATCTGTTCCCATATTGAAGACCGGACGATCATCGTTAGCCGTCCCGCCGCCTGGCAGGGTCCGGCCATCATCGACGATGGTGCCGATGGCCAGGCCATCGACGATCACAGCGCCGACGGGGCTGGCGAGCTGGATATTGAAAGTCTCTGCGCCCTCGAACACTGCATCATTGGTGATATTGACGGTAATGGTCTGGGTTGCGACACCGGCCGCGAAGGACAGGGAGCCCGGGGCGACGCTGTAATCGGCGCCGCTGGCGGAACCATCGGTAGACGCGTAACTGACCGACGCGGTCTGGGACAGATCGCCGGCGCGGGTCACGGTAAAGACAGCCGTCCCGGCGGCCTCATCGATGACCAGATCATTGATCGAGAAGCCCGGCCGATCATCGTTGGCGGTGCCGCCGCCGGGCAGGGTCCGGCCATCATCGACGATGGTCCCGGTTACCGAAGTGGTGGCGCCGAGCACGGCGTTGACCGGATTACTGATCGCGATAGAGAAATCCTCGCTGATCTCGTAGATCGCATCATTGTTGATGGTGACGGTAACCATCTTGCTGGTCTCGCCGGCGGCGAAGGTCAGCGTCCCGCTGGTAGCGGCATAGTCGCTGCCGGCGGTCGCGGTGCCATTGGCGGTCGCGAAATCCACCGAAGAAGACAGATCGGTGCTGCCGGACTTGGTCACGGTAAAGGTCGCCGTGCCGGCGGCCTCATCGATGATCACATCGCTGCCGATAGTAAAGACCGGACGATCATCGTTAGCCGTCCCGCCGCCTGGCAGGGTCCGGCCATCATCGACGATAGTGGCCACCTGAGTGGCATCGCCGAGAATCGCATTGGTTGGTGCGCTGATCACCACCGAGAAATCCTGCGCGCCCTCGAACACCGCATCATTGGTGACATTGACGGTAATGGACTTGCTGGTCTCGCCGGCGGCGAAGGTCAGCGTCCCGCTGGTGGCATCGTAGTCGTTGCCGGCGACGGCGGTGCCATCGACGGTGGTAAAGACCACGGTTGAAGGCAGATCGGTACTGCCGGACTTGGTCACGGTAAAGGTCACGGTACCCGCGGCCTCATTCACCACAAAATCTGTTCCCATATTGAAGACCGGACGATCATCGTTAGCCGTCCCGCCGCCTGGCAGGGTCCGGCCATCATCGACGATGGTGCCGATGGCCAGGCCATCGACGATCACAGCGCCGACGGGGCTGGCGAGCTGGATATTGAAAGTCTCTGCGCCCTCGAACACTGCATCATTGGTGATATTGACGGTAATGGTCTGGGTTGCGACACCGGCCGCGAAGGACAGGGAGCCCGGGGCGACGCTGTAATCGGCGCCGCTGGCGGAACCATCGGTAGACGCGTAACTGACCGACGCGGTCTGGGACAGATCGCCGGCGCGGGTCACGGTAAAGACAGCCGTCCCGGCGGCCTCATCGATGACCAGATCATTGATCGAGAAGCCCGGCCGATCATCGTTGGCGGTGCCGCCGCCGGGCAGGGTCCGGCCATCATCGACGATGGTCCCGGTTACCGAAGTGGTGGCGCCGAGCACGGCGTTGACCGGATTACTGATCGCGATAGAGAAATCCTCGCTGATCTCGTAGATCGCATCATTGTTGATGGTGACGGTAACCATCTTGCTGGTCTCGCCGGCGGCGAAGGTCAGCGTCCCGCTGGTAGCGGCATAGTCGCTGCCGGCGGTCGCGGTGCCATTGGCGGTCGCGAAATCCACCGAAGAAGACAGATCGGTGCTGCCGGACTTGGTCACGGTAAAGGTCGCCGTGCCGGCGGCCTCATCGATGATCACATCGCTGCCGATAGTAAAGACCGGACGATCATCGTTAGCCGTCCCGCCGCCTGGCAGGGTCCGGCCATCATCGACGATAGTGGCCACCTGAGTGGCATCGCCGAGAATCGCATTGGTTGGTGCGCTGATCACCACCGAGAAATCCTGCGCGCCCTCGAACACCGCATCATTGGTGACATTGACGGTAATGGACTTGCTGGTCTCGCCGGCGGCGAAGGTCAGCGTCCCGCTGGTGGCATCGTAGTCGTTGCCGGCGACGGCGGTGCCATCGACGGTGGTAAAGGCCACGGTTGAAGGCAGATCGGTACTGCCGGACTTGGTCACGGTAAAGGTCACGGTACCCGCGGCCTCATTCACCACAAAATCTGTTCCCATATTGAAGACCGGACGATCATCGTTAGCCGTCCCGCCGCCTGGCAGGGTCCGGCCATCATCGACGATGGTGCCGATGGCCAGGCCATCGACGATCACAGCGCCGACGGGGCTGGCGAGCTGGATATTGAAAGTCTCTGCGCCCTCGAACACCGCATCATTGGTGATATTGACGGTAATGGTCTGGGTTGCGACACCGGCCGCGAAGGACAGGGAGCCCGGGGCGACGCTGTAATCGGCGCCGCTGGCGGAACCATCGGTAGACGCGTAACTGACCGACGCGGTCTGGGACAGATCGCCGGCGCGGGTCACGGTAAAGACAGCCGTCCCGGCGGCCTCATCGATGACCAGATCATTGATCGAGAAGCCCGGCCGATCATCGTTGGCGGTGCCGCCGCCGGGCAGGGTCCGGCCATCATCGACGATGGTCCCGGTTACCGAAGTGGTGGCGCCGAGCACGGCGTTGACCGGATTACTGATCGCGATAGAGAAATCCTCGCTGATCTCGTAGATCGCATCATTGTTGATGGTGACGGTAACCATCTTGCTGGTCTCGCCGGCGGCGAAGGTCAGCGTCCCGCTGGTAGCGGCATAGTCGCTGCCGGCGGTCGCGGTGCCATTGGCGGTCGCGAAATCCACCGAAGAAGACAGATCGGTGCTGCCGGACTTGGTCACGGTAAAGGTCGCCGTGCCGGCGGCCTCATCGATGATCACATCGCTGCCGATAGTAAAGACCGGACGATCATCGTTAGCCGTCCCGCCGCCTGGCAGGGTCCGGCCATCATCGACGATAGTGGCGACGCCCTGTGCATCGGCGATGGTCGCATTGGTGGCATTGGAGAGATTCACGAAGAACTGCTCGCTGCCCTCGAAAGTGCCATCATTGTTGATGGTGACCGGAATTGTCATGGTCATGGCACCAACCCCTGCCGCAAAGCTCAGCGTCCCGGTTGCCGGGGTGAAATCCAAGCCGCTGGTCGCGGTATCGCTTGCGGTCGCGTAATCCACTGTGGATGCCAGGGTGGTATCGCCGGAGCGGGTGACGGTAAAGGTTGCCGTGCCGGCGGCCTCGTCGATGGTGATGTCGTTGACGCTGAACGCGGGCGGCGCATCGTTATCGATGATGGTGCCGGTGCCGATTACGCCACCCACGCTCAGCGTGAAGTTTTCGTTGTTTTCATGCGTGGTGTCATCAATGGTTGGGACGGTGACGGTAAAGGAGGTCACGCCAGTCGGCACGGTCACTAGGCCGGAGATGCTGTCAAAGCTCACTCCATCGCTGAAAGCCAGGGTGCTGGTGAAGTCTGCACCCAGTGTTGCGGTGCCGTCACTCAGATTGAGGGCAAAAGTGGTATCGGTAAATGGCGCGACTGACAAATTCACGGTGAACACCGCTACGGTGCCTTCTGGCACAGTCACGCTGTTGACGCTGCCATCGCCGACATGGGTAATTATCGGGGTGGGGGGCGGGGTGGTCACCAGGACAGGTGGAGTAGCGCTTAGTGGTATGGTCGTGGTGGCGGCGTTTTGTACTGAATCCAGACCCTGGCCCCCCTGCAATGGTGGAATATATCCACGTTCCGCGGATCCAAATTCATAACTAAGCGGAGGAATTGCTTCTGCGATGCGAAGCAACTGTACAAAATTGTGGCCATCATCTGCTGCTCCGCTGCCTGTCAGGCCCGCAGCCGTTTCTTCGAGTAGCTGATCCAGGCTGCTGCCTTCGGCGATGGCCCGTGAAATTTCTGCCAGTTCGCCGACACGCGGGAGCAGGGCTGCATTTTTCGCATCAGGTATTTCGCTGTCGAATACGCTGCTATCCAGGGTCAGCGTTTCCTTGCCGCGCAACAGGTAGGTGAGACCCTGATCGAAGGCGAGTTCGACCTTGCCGCCTTCCATCGTGATGATTACTTCCCCTTCGTACACGGGGTCACCAAGTTTGAGCTGGCGCTGTGAGCCGTCTGAACTGCGCGCAAAGACTTGACCTTCGAGGAGAGCGACCTTGCCGACGATGTTAGCTTGCTGTGCCATGATGATAATTCCGTGCGAATTGAATGATGGTCGCCACTTTAGTGCGATTTCTCAATTAAGGATATTGGTCTGAAGTACAACCCGGTGCGGGTTGTCAGGCAGGGGTTTGGCCGTTGACGCGCAATGCGATTTGCAAGCGGTCTCTAACCTTGAGCTTTTCCAGAATCGAACTGACGTGCGCTTTTACGGTGCGTTCAGTGATGCCGAGTTGACGGGCGATTTCCTTGTTGCTTGCGCCGCGGGCGAGATGGCGGGCGATTTCGCGCTCACGCTCGGTCAGATCTTTTTCCCAAGCCTGATTTGCGGTTTCGGCTTGTTGCGGCGTGGCTCGTGCTGTTGATGCGATGACGCGCTGCATCAGTGATTCGCCAATCCACAGGCCGCCTTGCTGTACTACGCTGGCTACTTGCTGCAGGGCGGCCGGGCTTGCGTGGGTGTTGCAGTAACCGCGCGCTGCGGCACCGAATGCTGCGAGGGCCTGTTCGTCATCTGGCTGGTCGCTGAGTACGATGCAGGTTACGTTACCCAGATGCTGGCGCAGGATTTCCATCTGCTGCGTAACGGGTACATCTGCATTAATGCGCAACCAGGCGATGTCGCATTTTTGCTTTAGCGGAGTGTCGCCCGATTTCAACCCCTTTGCATCTGGAAAGGCCACCAGCCAGCGCGGTAATAATTCGCCACTGCCTGAGATGAAAAGATGGTGAAAGTCCATAGTCTGTCTTTTCTCAGCGTTCGGTCAATGCAGCCTGTTTGGCCCTGAGCACGGGCTTCAGCAGGTAGGAAAGAATGCTTTTTTGCCCGGTGATGATGTCAACCTCGGCCACCATGCCGGGGATGATGGGCAGATGATCGGCCAGTTTCGACTTGTGCGTGCGTACGCGCACAATGTAGAAAGTATTTCCGCGTTCGTCTGTCAGCGAGTCTGCGCCGATTTGCTCCACCGCACCTTCCAGCCCGCCATAGACTGAAAAGTCATAGGCGGTAAATTTGACCAGCGCTCTTTGCCCGGGGTGAAGAAAGGCGATGTCCTTGGGCATGACCTTGGCTTCGAGGAGCAGGTTGTCCTCCAGCGGGACGATTTCCAGCACGTCCTTTCCCGGCTGAACCACGCCACCCACGGTATTGACCAGCAGGCGTTTGACAGTGCCGTAAACCGGGGAGCGCAAGTCGGAATGCTTGACCCTGTCCGCTAGACCTACGTTGCCTTCGGAGAGTGCATTTAGCTTGGACATGGTTTCGGAAAGCTCTGTGCCATGTTCTTTACGGAACGTCAGTTCGACTTCCTGAATTCTGCGGTTTGCTTCTGAAATGGCGGCCTGGCTACGGATGATTTGCGTCGCAGCCATGTCCCGCTCACCCTGAAAGCGCGAGACATCACGTTCCAGCCGCAGGAGCTCAACCTGGGAAATGGCGCCTGT
>CAVUID010000016.1:0-35266 GCA_963741495.1 uncultured Gammaproteobacteria bacterium | reverse complement strand
AAATATGCAGTTCAATCACCGGCGGATCGAAAGTGTTCAGCGCATCGAGAATAGCGACCGATGTATGCGTGAAAGCGCCAGGATTGATAACAAGCCCGCCGGCAATTTCACGCGCCTCGTGAATCCAGTCAATGATCTCATATTCCCGGTTCGACTGGTGGAAACGCAATTCCAACCCGTGAGATTTGGCGACGCCACGGCACTCGCTCTCGACATCCGCCAGTGTGATATGGCCATAAATATGCGGCTGGCGTTTGCCAAGCAGATTGAGATTGGGGCCGTTCAAAATGAAAATCAGGCGTGACACGACGATACTCCGGGGCATGAACATGTGGCAATGGCTGCCACCAGTCTGATATTATTTTCCGCCAACCACATAACCGAACATTTTAGGTAGGAAAAGCACTGTATCAGGCACAAACAGCATGATCGCCAGTGCGCTGACCAATACGGCTATGTAAGGCCAGATTGCCGCAATGATGGCCTTGAGAGGAATGCCGGTAATCGCGTTGATGACGAACAGCAGCACACCATAGGGCGGCGTGATCAGGCCGATCATGCAATTCACAACGGCGGTCACGCCGAAATGCACCAGATCAATGCCAAGCGCTTTGCACGCAGGGAGAAACAGCGGGATGATGACCAGAATGATCGTGGTTGCATCCAGCATGCAACCGAGGAACAGAAACAAGAATATTCACGCCGATCAGGAACATCAGCGGCGATACGTTCAGGCCTTTCAGCAAGGCTTCCATCTGCGCCGGAATATTTTCTGCCGCAACGATATAGTTGAAAATCAGCGATGCGCCAATGACGAGACCGACTGATGCGGTGGCCTTCGCGCTCTCGGACAATACGCCATACATCGTCTTGAAGCTGACGGCGCGGTAAAGAAATGCCGCGATCAGAAGGGCATAAAAGGCTGCAATGGCTGCTGCTTCAGTGGGTGTGGTCGCACCGCCATAAATGCCGAACAGCAGGATAATCGGCATCAGCAGGGCTGGGAATGCGCGTATGGTGAGGCGGGGCAACTCCGAGCGTGGCACTGGCTCTTCCAGCGGCACATTTTCTTTCCGCGCCATATGTGCATTCAGGAGCATCAGAGCGATGCCCATCATGATGCCGGGGATGAAGCCGCCAAGGAACAGGTATCCGATAGAGGTATCGGACACGAGCGCATACATGACCATCGGGATCGATGGCGGAATAATTGGTCCGATGGTGGATGCTGCCGCTGTAATGGCTGCCGCATAACCGGCAGAATAGCGGTTATCCTTGCGCATCATCTCGATGATGATTTTGCCAAGTCCGACCGCGTCTGCCACAGCCGAGCCGGACATGCCGGCAAAAATCATATTGGCAACGATATTTGCATGGCCAAGCCCGCCACGGAAACGGCCCACAAGCGCAAGACAAAATTTCAGCAGCCGCTCCGATATCGTGCCGGCATTCATGATATTGGCCGCAACAATAAACAGCGGGATCGCTAGCAGCAGAAAGCCGTCATACAGGCCCTGAATCATCTGTTCGGCCGCCAGACCAATATCCTGCCCTTTGAGCAGCAGATAAACGATTGAGGACACAATCATTGACAAGGCGACTGGCGAGCCAATGCCGGCCAGTGCAAAAAGCGTGACGATGCACCAGAAAAACGGGCCGCTCACAGGCTTCGCGCTCGAGCTGCGACAGGGAATCGCCTCGGATCAGCCGCCATGCCCGCAGGCCGTAATGAATGATCGTGCCGGCCAAAAAGAATCAGGATAAAACGCCAAAGATCAGGTCGAGACGGATGCCGAAATGATCTGAGCCTCGGATGGATTTGAAAGAGATGAAATCCCATGTCGCCGGCACAGAAATGCCGAAACCAATTACCATCGCAACCGCTGTGATCAGGGCCATGGCACGCCGTGCTCTTTGACCGCCCATATTGTAGAGCACATCGAATTTGACGTGATCCTTATCTTCCAGAAAAAAGGCCGCACCCCAGAAAATCAGCCAAAGCCAGGTGATCAGGATCAATTCATGCGTCCATCTGTCCCCGCATTAAACACGTAGCGCGAAACAATCTGGATGATGAAAGCGGTGAACATGACAGCGACGAGGGCCACCATCACATCTTCTGCGCGCCTGAAGAGAAAATGCCGCAGATTTTGCATTGGCGCCCCCGTCTCGTGTCTGTACTCTATCGCGTGAGAGACGGGCGGAGATGTCTCCGGCCGCATCGTTTTACTTGATGGCGTTGATTTTATCGACCATGCCGGCTGGCCAGTCCTTGGCAAATTTGGACGCCAGATACTCTTCTGCACATGGGTGCGGAACGCGGCCACATCCGGCTCATAAACCTTGAGGCCTTTTTCCTTGAAGAAGGCAACGAGTTCTGTCATCTTCAAGTTTCAGCTGGGCCGCACGGGCTTGTGCGCAGGCATCATCTGCTGCTTCTGCACAATCGCCTGCTGGGCCGGGGTGAACTCTCCCACGCCTTTTTGCCGATGGTCAGGAAATTCCAATCCACGAGATGGCTGGTCAGCACAATCTGCTTGGTGACTTCAAAGAATTTCGAGTCCGCCAGGTTGGTCGGCAGCGGGTTGTCCTGGCCATCAATCGCGCCGGACTGGAGAGCAGTATAAAGCTCGGTGAAAGCCATCGGCAGCGGGTTGGCACCGAGCGCCTTGCCAAGAAACTGCCACGCCTCAGACGGCGGCATACGCAGCTTTATGCCGGCCAGATCAGCAGGGTATTGATCTCCTTGTCGGAGCGCAGGTTCACCTGACGCTTGCCGAGATACATCACCGAGAGCAGCTTGATGCCAAGCTTGTCTTCGACCATTTTCGACATTTCCTTGCCGACATCGCTGGCGAAAACCTTCAACTGATGATCAGCGTCACGCAGCAGGTAGCCTGCGGTAAAAATCGACCAGGCGGGAATGATGGTGGCAAATTCCTGCGCGGAGGCAATCGACATTTCGAGGTTGCCGCGGGCAATCGCCTCATTCTCGGTGCCCTGCTTGAACAGGGTGGCGTTCCAGTGTGGCTGAATCTGCAAAATCCTTGATTGCCGGGCCGAATTTCTCGTTCAGGCCAACCGCACGCTGGTCAGTGGCCGTGGCAGGTGCCGACAGGCGCAGCAAAATCTTGAGCTGGGCGGCAGCAGGGGAAATGCCTGCGGCCATGGCAGCGCCGCCAATGAGCGTTGTGCCCAACAGTGTGCGGCGATTGAATGGGGTGGTCATGAACGTCCTCCAGACGGTTGCAAGGAAAGGTCAGCGCCGCGCAGCCACAAACGAAAGTCAGTGGATATGCCGGCAGGCAGTGCCGCAGATGATGACGGAACGGGAAACTGTGCAAGAGGCGGCGATTGAATGGCGACGTCAGGACCAGGCGCGCTGCCCGTGCTGACCGGCCATGACAACCATGCCGATGTTACGGATCAAAAGGATAACTATACCCTATGCCGTGGCAGGCCCTTCGCGTAGCTCCCATCCCGGCATAGCCGGTCTATCCATGCGATCTCGCGCCGCATTGGCTACACAATGTACCAGATAGTATATTTTGGCAAGGGATAATGAACCGGATGGTACATTGCGTTCGGGCCGGTTTCGGTTAGGCTTAAAATCAGGAAAAGGAGGCTGCCATGGCCGAGGCGACGGCGCAAAGCAAAACCAAGCGCAAGCCGCGCGTTGCCACCTGGACGCAGGACCCGGAGCGTGTGCGGCGCAATATTCTGGCGTCGCCGCGCGCGAATTCGTGGAAAAAGGCCTGAGCGGCGCGCGAATCGATGAGATTGCCGCCGCGGACAGCTCCACCTCAAACGGATGATCTATTATTATTTCACCGACAAAGAAGGGCTCTACCTCGCAGTTCTCGACAGAGGCCTATGCGCGCATCCGCGCGCTTGAGCGGACGCTCGATCTTGGTGTCACTGCCCCTTGACGCCTTGCGGCGGCTCGCGGCTGGGTTCACCTTCAACTCACCACGCCGACAACACCGATTTTGTGCGGCTGGTGATGATCGAAAATATCCACCACGCGCGTGCATCTCAAGACACCGGAAAAATCGCGACATCAATATTTCGGCCATTCAGTGGTGCGGGACATTTATGAGCGCGGCGTTGCCGCAGGCATGTTCCGTGCCGGCATAGACCCGATCGACATCCACCTCACGATCAGCGCTCTGAGCTTTTACAATGTGTCAAACCGCGAAAGCATCCGGCAGGTTTTCCGGCATGATATGGCTGGCCACAAGGCCCGCCAGCAGCGCTGCGCCACCATCGTTGAAACGGTGATGCGTTACGTTCTCAGCCAGCCCCGCGGGGATTGACCAGGAAACTATGGACGAGTCACGATGACCCATGCCGCAACGGGATTTTGTTGCACTTCAATGCATATTCAGCCATGAGTGCGGGGATCAAAGTTGTGCACCTTGCTCATTGGCCGCCGGTCTTGATTTTGCTCGCCTATGCCGGCGCATTTGCCTTTGCCCTCAGTGTTGCTGGCATGGGAATGGCGGCGGTGCTGGCTGTTGCCGTTCTGACGGCGGGGCTGGCGCTTGTGCTGGTGCGCGGCGCGTTGGCGCTTGCCCGTACCCAGACGGCTGATGCCGCCATGCCAGATCAACCGCTGCACGATCCGGTGGTGTATCTGATCGGTGTCAGCCTGTCGGTTATTCTGTGGCTCGCATTGACTATTGTTTATAGCATCGGCGCGGCCAGCCGCGCAGTGACCGTGATGGTATCGGGTGTGGCTTGAGGGGCCAAAAGGCTGCATGTCCGCTGGCAATGCGGGGTGCGTTGTCAGCAAATCTGATATATTGCCGTATTCGATCACGGTAGAGCTTTGACGGACGGCAGCGTTTGACAGGTCAATGATCGGCCACATGCCAATTGCGCGCACGAACATCAGGAACGGACCAAAGGTTTTTCAGCATGAGTGTGATGATGGGATCAGCCGGCAGGCCATCGGCGGATGGCGGAAAAATCGTGATCCGATTGCAGCTGTCGTCCACCAGTCCCGCGGCTATCTGACGGCCCTTGGCGTCTATTCCGGTGCGATCAATATTCTGACATTAACAGGCTCGCTGTTCATGCTCCAGATTTATGATCGGGTGATGACCAGCCGCAGCGTGCCGACCCTTGTGGCCTTGCTCGGCATCGTGATTTTTCTTTATGCCGTTCAGGCCGTGCTGGAAGCCATCCGCACCCGGATGATCACCCGGCTTGGCCACCGTCTTGATGATGATCTGGCCAATCCCGCGTTTGATGCCGCGATCCCTGCCTGCCCTGTCGGTTCCGGCGGCGAGCGCCCCGATCCGGTGCGTGATCTCGATCAGATCCGGGGTTTTGTCGGTGGCCCCGCACCGATGGCGATATTCGATCTGCCCTGGGTGCCAATGTATTTGGTCATCTGCTTTGCATTTCACCCCATGCTGGGATGGCTGACATTGGGCGGCGCTGCGGTTGTGTCCGGCCTGGCGATCTATGGCGAGATGCGCTCACGCA
The DNA here is from genome assembly GCA_963741495.1 of uncultured Gammaproteobacteria bacterium. GTDB lineage: Bacteria > Pseudomonadota > Gammaproteobacteria > Burkholderiales > Sulfuricellaceae > Sulfurimicrobium. The sequence continues at coordinate 29,773 of CAVUID010000016.1, read as the reverse complement.
CGCAGACTTTGCGCGTCTCGCGCCTGGCCGCCGAGCGTCAAAGCGTCATTGATGGCAGTCGCCGCAATGCCGAGGTTCTGTCCACGATAAATCTGGCGGCGCGCCTGCGCTCCGTATTCGGCAAGACCAATGCAGCCTTCTTGAGCGCAAGTCTTGAAGCTGTGGATCAGTCCGCCGCGATCAGCGCTGCGGTGCGCACCATCCGTCTTCTGTTGCAATCCCTGATGCTGGCGCTGGGCGCCTATCTCGCCATCAAGGGCGAGATTTCGGCCGGCGCGATCATTGCCACCTCGATCCTGTCATCGCGTGCCTTGGCCCCGATTGATCAGGCGGTGGCCAACTGGCGCGGATTCAGCGCCGCCCGCATGGCCTCGGCCCGGCTGCGCAAGACACTGCATCGCTTTGCGGTTTCTGAACCGAAGACAGAGTTGCCGGTGCCGAGCCAGACCCTGCGGGTCGAGAATGGGTTCATGGCACCGCCCGGAGCGCAATTGCCAACCGTCTCAGGGGTCAATTTCACCGTGAAGGCGGGTGACGGGTTGGGCATCATTGGCCCGTCCGGCACAGGCAAGACGACGCTGGCCCGCGCCCTGACCGGGGTTTGGCCGCTGATGCGCGGTGAAGTGACGCTCGACAGCGCGCCGCTGCACCAATATTCGCGCGAGGCGCTGGGGGCAGCGATCGGCTATCTGCCGCAGGATGTGGACCTGTTCGACGGGACCATCGCGGAAAACATCGCCCGCTTTGACACCAACCGCACGGACGAAAGCGTGGTGCGCGCCGCTCAGCTCGCCAATGTCCACGAACTCATCCTGAAATTTCCCAAGGGCTATGACACGGTGATCGGCGATGGCGGTCTGAAGCTCTCTGCCGGGCAGCGCCAGCGGGTGGGTCTGGCCCGCGCCCTCTATGGCGACCCGTTCCTGATTGTGCTCGATGAGCCGTATTCCAATCTCGATGGCGAGGGTGACAATGCCCTCAACAAGGCCCTGATGGGCGTGCGCCTGCGCGGCGGCATTGTGGTGCTGATTGCCCATCGCCGCAGCGCGATCCGGCAAATGAACAAGCTCGTGACCATTCTCGATGGCCGCCAGACAGCGTTCGGCGACAAGGATCAGGTGCTGGAGGCGCTGGCCGCCAACGGTGCCCCCGGCCAGCCGCCGGCGAGCGCCCCGTCCCGACCGGCAGGACAGCCCTTTGCGCAATCCACGACACCATCCCCGGCCAGCGGCATGATGCGCCGGGTGGCCTTGCCCGGCAATGTGCAGCCTCTGCGCCAGAGCGGCGCCGCGATGGCCGCCCCCACACTTTCCCCTGACGAGAAGGGACCTGATGATGACCGCACCTGATGGAAACAAACCCGATGAGACTGATCGGGACGTGACCCGTTCCCTGCGCCGCCATGCCATTGCCGGTTTCTTTGTCGTGTTTGGCTTGCTCGGTGGCCTCGGCATCTGGTCTGCCTTTGCGCAGATCGCCGGTGCGGTGATTGCGCCCGGTGTCATCGCGGTGGAATCCAATGCGCGCAAGGTGCAGCACCCGGAGGGCGGTGTGGTTGCCGAATTGCATGTGCGGGATGGCGACCGGGTGCAAGCCGGCGATATTGTGGCGCGTCTGGATGACACGCTGGTCAAGGCCAACCTGCAAATCGTCGCCAAGGCGCTGGACGAATTTCTGGCGCTGGAAGCGCGTCTGCTGGCCGAGCGCGATGGCCTGAGCGATGTCAATTTCCCGAAGGATCTGGTTGAGCGCGCTACTGCCAGCAATGACGCGCGCGCATCCATGCTGGGTCAGCAGACCATTTTCAAAAATCGCCGCATCGCGCGTGAGAGCGCCAAGACGCAGCTGTCGGAACAGGTGACGCAGCTTGAGTCTCGGTATTGGCGGCATGATGTCCCAGCGCAAGGCGCGTGATCAGGAATTGCTGTTTATCGAGCAGGAATTGAAAGGCGTGCGGGATTTGTTTGCCCGCAACCTCGTGCCGATTGCCCGCGTCAATGCGCTCGAACGTGACCGCACCCGCATTGACGGGTGATCGCGGCAAGCTCACCGCGGATATTGCATCCGCCAATGGCTCCATCGCGGAAAAGAAAATCCAGATGCTGCGCATCGAAGATGACCTGCGCTCGGAAGTGTCGCGCGAGCTCGCGGACATCCGCAACAAGATCAATGAATCGGTGGAAAAACGCACAGCTGCACTCGACCGTCTCAAGAAAATCGATATTCGCGCCACCGCCAGCGGCCAGATTCACCAGCTCGCGCTGCACACCGTTGGCGGTGTCATCAGCAATGGTGAAACGCTAATGCTGATCGTGCCGGAAAAGGACAAGCTGATTATCGAAGCGCAGGTCGAGCCGCAGGATATCGAGCATGTCCTGATCGGTCAGCAGGCCGTTGTCCGGTTTGTTGCGTTTTCGGATCGCAATATGAAAGATTCTTCCGGTGAAGTCGTGGTCATTTCGCCTGACCTGGTGGAGGATCAGGCCACGCGCCGCCGGTTTTACCGCGTCCGCATCACGGTGGATCCGCCAGCCAATTCGGATGGCAAGGTCATGACGCTGGTGCCGGGCATGCCGGTGGAAGCCCATATGATCAAGGGTGACCGCACCGGTGCTGGCCTATCTCGTCAAACCGATGAAGGACCAGTTGCAGCGCGTCTGGCGGGAATAAAACAATATGGCGCGTGAGCCGCGCATCTGTCAGCGTGGCGGTTCATACGCGCGCGCGCCGAGCGCTGCCGTCACTGCATTTGTAAACCGCGCACATCGCCGAGTTCGGCGCCCAGCAGCAGGCAGAGCCGCGCCAGAAACAGGCTTTCTCCGTCAGTGCCAGCCTGATCAATCCCTTCCGCCAGACGCTCATATATGGCTTCGATGTGGCCTCTTGGGCTGGCGGATGACACGGGCTTGTCATGGTCAAGCCTTTCCCAGAACCGCGCGTGCGGTGGCGATAATTTCATCGGGCAGGGCGGTGTGCCAGCGTCCAGCGACATGAAGGTCTGGCCGCAGCAAATAAAAGCTGCCCGGCGCGGCTGCGAAGGCGTCATGAATACGGCCATCCCTGTCGGCGATAATAGCGGGCCGGCTGGCATCGCCTCCGATCATCACAACAGCAAGACGCGTGTCACACGCTCTCAATGCGTCCAGCGTGGCACTCTGCGCGGCAGACAGGTCATCAGCGCCTAAATACAACGGCTGTCAGTCCAAGCCCGGCATAATCCAGCAGGTGCGACCCATCCGGCAGCACCGGATTGGGCGCAGCGCTGCCGCACACCGGCCCGCCAGTAAAGGCGCTGTCACGGGCCGCATGCAGCGTCAGCGGGCTGTCTGCATAGGTGTAGGGCTGCATCTGCCGTGGATTGGCGAGACTGCGGGTGAAGTCATGCGTCAGCGCCAGAGACAGGGCGGCATCACGCGCCAGTTTCCAGCCGCGTGTCGGCGGGGTCATGAAGCGCGTGCTTTTTCTGGCATTGGCAAACACGTCGAATGTCGCGCCGCGCCGTTCCGGCGAATAACTGTCCAGCAATTCAGGCGCGGCCTCGCCCAGTACCACCAGCGCCAGTTTCCACGCGGCATTGTGCGCATCGGCCAGACCGTTGTTGAGACCGCGCACGCCAAAAATTGGCACGATATGGGCGCTGTCACCGATAAAAATCACCCGCCCGTGTTTATAGTCATCAAGGCACAGGGTGTTGGCGGTGTAAATGCTCCACCATTCCAGCTCCCACGGCCCGGCATGGTCAATATCAGCGAGAATGGCACTGACACGGCTGCGGATATTATCCTCGCGCACGGCCTCATCAGCATCCTCATCGTCTTTTAATTGATAGTCCACGCGCCAGATGTGATCCGGCTGCTTGTGAATCAGAACGGTGCCGCCGGGATTGCCTTTCGGCTCGAAAAAAGCGCGCCGCTCGGTCGGAAAATCATGATCCATGCGAATATCGGCGATGACATAACGGCCTTCATAATTGTCGCCCTGCAGGCGCAATCCCATCTGCGCGCGGATGGCTGACCGCGCCCCATCTGCTGCAAGCACGTAACGCGAGGCCAGCGTGTAGGAGCCAAGCGGGGTCTGAATATCCAGTGTAACACCGTCATGATCCTGCCGGATGCCGGTGCAGTCCGACTGCCAGCGCACGCTGATCAGCGGTGAAGCCGTAATCGCATCATGAAGGTATTGCTCGATATATTGCTGCTGCAAATTATACATCGGCAGATATTTTTCACCCTGCGGATGTGGCATTTCCAGCCGGAAAATTTCGGTGCCGCGATAATAACTGCGCCCGAACCGCCAGCCGAGCGCTTTTTCAACGAACGGCGCGACAGCACCCGCACTTTCCAGAATATGCATGCTCGGCCGCGCAATGCAGATCGCGCGTGAGCCATCATTAAAGCTATCCTTGCGTTCAAGAACAATGCTGGGCACGCCATAGCGCGCGAGAATGAGGGCAGCGGTCATGCCAATAGGCCCTGCGCCAACAATCACGACAGGATGAACAGCGCCAGCACCGGACATTTCCGGCACAGCTGCTGCGGCAAACTGCGGATAGGTGAAATACAGCGAGTCGTGAGGGCCCTTGCCTGCCGGTTTCATCGTGGCCCTCCAGCCATATACGCCGATTGCTGCACCTTGGCAGATGCGCGGCTCACATCGCCAATATCGTTTAATGCCTTGCGCATCAGGCGCAACACCGTCTTGCGTTCCATCTCGGACAGGCTGGCAAAAATATGCTCCTGCACCACATCAACAACGGGCCTGACTTTGGCCAGCATTTTTTTGCCGGCAGGCTCCAGAAACAATTTGCGCGCCCGCCTGTCTGTGGCATCCACAACCCGCCGCACCAGCCCCTTGTTTTCGAGCCTGTCGATGACGCCGCCAATCGTCACCCGGTCATAAGCAATGCCTTGCGCCAGTGTTGCCTGATCAAGGCCGGGACGGCTGGCAATCATCATCAAGGCGGCAAACTGAACGGGTGTCAGGTCAAGGCCGGCAAGGCGCACTTCATTGTCGAAAATCGCAATAGATGCCTGATGCAGCCGCCGGATGAGATGGCCGGGCATGGTATAAATCTCAAGTTCAGGCATGGGTTTATCTGACATCGAGGAATATCCCAGCTGATGTTTTGCTGCCATGCGCGGCAGCAGGCAGGCCATATTAAAAAGCATACTAATGATAAGCATACGATTGACAAGGCGGATGATGCGTTCCTATGCTTGAAAAAAAGGCCGCAGCTTTTTGTCAGCAATGCAGGCCCGCCACGGCCATGCCCGTGACACGCAAGGGAGAAATTGACGATGAGCACGCAATTGGGCACGCTTGAGGAATTGCCGCAGGATTATCGCGATGCGATGACGCATGCAGCGCTCGCGCCGCTGTGGCCCCAGATGCGCAAGGCCTTGCCGCATGGCGCGCCCATCCCGGTCACGCAGCCCCATCACTGGTCTTACGGTGATATTCGTCCGCTGCTGTTGCGCGCCGGCGAATTGACGCCGGTTGAAAAAGCCGAACGGCGCGTTTTGTTTCTGGTCGATCCCGGCCGGGGTCCGGGTGCGATGCAGGCGACCTCGACCATTTATGTTGGCATGCAGTTGCTGTTGCCCGGTGAAGTCGCGCCCGCCCACAAGCACACACCCAGCGCTGCGCGCATCGTGGTGGAAGGTGATGGCGGCTATACGGTTGTTGATGGTGACAAGTTACCAATGTTGCAGGGCGATCTCATTTTGACGCCCGGCGGCTGCTGGCATGATCATGGCCATGGCGGCGACAAGCCGGTGGTCTGGCTTGATGCGCTCGATTTGCCGTTGTTCATTTATCTTGAAGGGTCGTATGCGGTGGAAGCGCCGCTGCAATCCCCGCGCAACCGGCCAGATCCGTCGGAGGTGGAATATCGCGCGGCTGGTCTTGCCCCAAGCCGCCGCCGCGACAAGCCGCCGGCCAGCCCCTATCCGATGATGCGTTTCCCGTGGCAGCGGACGGAAGAGGCGTTGCGCCATTTTGCAGAGCATACCGGTAGCGGCGCTGTCGAACTGGATTATGTCAATCCGGAAACCGGCGAATCCTGCCTGCCAACAATGGGATTCACCGCCATGATGTTGCGCAGCGGACAAGCGGAAAAGCCCGTGCTGCGTTCCTCCAGCGCGGTGTTTCATGTCATTTCCGGCTCCGGTTATTCGATGGTCAATGGCAAGCGCCTTGATTGGAGCGCCAAGAGCACATTTTCTGCCCCGGTGTTTGCCCGCATCGAACATCATGCCGAAGGCGGCGCGCCTGCCTTTATGATCCGCATTCATGATGCGCCCTTGCAGGAGCGTCTGGGCTATTACGAGGAACGGCCGCGCTGACGTTTTCGATGGAGCTGCGACGGCGAGGGACGGAAATGAAATTCTACGGATATTTTCGATCGTCAGCAGCCTATCGCTGCCGGATCGCATTCAACCTCAAGGGGGTAACGCCGGAAACGGTGTACGTGCATTTGCGCAAGGGCGAACAGCGGAGCGCGGATTTTCTGGCGCTCAACCCGCAAGGGCTGCTGCCTGCGGTTGAGGCCAATGGCCAGATGCTGACGCAATCGCTGGCCATAATCGAATGGCTCGATGAAACACGGCCAGAGCCGCCGCTGTTGCCGCACGAGCCGTGGGCGCGGGCGCAGAACCGCGCGCTGGCACTGTCCATCGCCTGCGACATTCACCCGCTGCAAAATCTGCGCGTGCTCGATGATCTGAGGACGCACTATGGGCAGGATCAGGCGGGTGTCGATGCCTGGTGCCGGCGCTGGATTGAAAGCGGGCTGGCCGCGTTCGAAGCGCAGCTTGAGCAGTTCGGCACCGCTGGTAATTTCTGCTTTGGCAACGTGCCGACACTCGCCGATATTTGCCTGATCCCGCAGATGTTTTCTGCCGCCCGGTTTGGTGCCGGTATCAAAGGTCTGACAACCCTCAACCGCATTGCTGCTGCAGCGGAGGATCATCCCGCCTTTTATGCTGCGCATCCCTTGCGGCAGCCAGACGCCGAAACATAAAAGATCAGAATCGCAACCATGACCCAGAGCAAGCCTATTCTCATTGCAGGCGGCGGCATTGGCGGTTTGGCCACTGCCATCGGGCTGGCGCAGCGCGGTTATCGCAGCCTTGTTCTGGAAAAGGCCGCGCAACTGGGTGAAATCGGGGCCGGCATTCAGCTCGGGCCCAATGCCTTTCATGCGTTTGATCAGCTCGGCGTTGGCGATGAAGCGCGCAAGATGGCCGTCTATATTGATGCACTGCGGCTGATGGATGCGATCTCCGGCGAGCAGATCGCCCAAATTCCGCTCGATGAGCCGTTCCGCCAGCGCTTCAAGAATCCCTATGCAGTTGTTCATCGCGGTGATCTGCACGGCGTCTTTTTGAGGGCCTGCCAGCAGCATCCCCTGGTGGAATTGCGCACGGCTGCCGAGGTGCAGTCCTATACGCAGGATGGCACGACTGTGCGTGCCATTCTGGCGGACGGCACCCGCGTGGATGGGGCTGCCCTCGTCGGCGCGGACGGCCTGTGGTCGAATATCCGCAAACAGCTTGTCGGCGATGGTGCGCCGCGCGTGACCGGGCACACCACCTACCGCTCTGTCATTCCCACCCAACAGATGCCGGAGGATTTGCGCTGGAACGCGGCGACGCTGTGGGCCGGCCCCAAATGCCACATCGTGCATTATCCGCTGTCGGGCTGGAAGGTGTTCAATCTTGTCGTCACCTATCACAATGATGCGCCGGAGCCGGTTGCAGGCAAACCTGTCAGCCACGCGCAGGTACAGGCCGGGTTCGCGCATGTGCATCGCCCGCGCTCAAAAAATCATTGATCATGGCACCGACTGGAAAATGTGGGTGCTGTGCGACCGCGATCCCATCCTGAACTGGACAGATGGCTGCGTGGCCCTTCTGGGCGATGCGGCCCATCCGACACTGCAATACATGGCGCAGGGTGCCTGCATGGCGATGGAAGATGCGGTCTGCCTCGCCTATGAGGTTGACAGCGCCTCAGGCGATATAGCCAGCGCGTTCGAGGCATACCGCGCCCGGCGCGTGCATCGCACTGCGCGGATTCAAATCCAGTCACGGCTGGTGGGCGATCACATCTATCATCCCGCAGGTGGCCACGCGGCGCTGCGCAACGCCATGATGGCGCCCATGTCGCCGGATGATTATTATGACACATTGCAATGGTTATACGGCGGCACTGGCCTTGACGGGGGTGCCAGCGCCGTGCGCTAAAAAACACCAAAGTCCGAAGAGACGCATATCCAAGGGGAAACGATCCTATGACAATCAACCGCCGCACGCTGCTTGCGCAATCCGGGGCCATGGTCGCTGCACCGTTCATCGTGACATCAGCCCGCGCCCAGGCGCAGGTCACGCTCAAGCTGCATCATTTTCTGCCGCCGGTTTCCAACGGTCACGCCAAGATGCTCGCGCCCTGGGCCAAGAAGGTGGAAGCGGATAGCCAGGGCCGCATCAAGATCGATATTTATCCCTCCATGCAGCTGGGCGGCACCCCGCCGCAGCTTTATGATCAGGCCCGCGACGGCGTCGTCGATATCGTCTGGACCTTGCCGGGCTCGACGCCCGGCCGCTTCCCGACCACGGAAGTGTTCGAGCTGCCGTTTATTTGCGCTGAAAAAGGCCTCGTCAACGCCAAGGCATCCCAGGAATTTGCCAACACCTACCTCAAGGACGAGGTCAAGGATGTGAAACTGCTGTCTTACTGGGCCCATGATGCCGGGCATCTGCATACCAACAAGCAGGTCAAGACGCTTGAAGATATGAAGGGCATGAAACTGCGCAACCCGACACGGCTGGCCGGCGAGGCTCTGAAGGCGCTTGGCGCCGTGTCGGTGGGGATGCCGGTGCCGCAGGTGCCGGAAAGTCTGGCGCAGCGCGTGATTGATGGCGCGGTGGTGCCATGGGAGGTCGTGCCGGCCGTGAAGGTGCATGAACTCGTCAAGTTCCACACCGAAATCAAGGGATCGCCCACGCTGTATGCGGCGAGTTTTTTTCTGGCGATGAACAAGGCGAAATATGAGAGCCTGCCCGCTGATCTTCAGGCTGTGATCGACCGCAATTCCGGTCTGGCTTTTGCCGAAATGGCAGGCAAAATGTGGGACGATGAAGCGGTGCGCGTGCGCGACATGGTGGCCAAGCGCGGCAACACCATCACACCGCTGGCGGATGACGAGAAGGCCCGCTGGATCAAGGCCACCGAGCCGGTTCAGGCTGCATGGATCGAGCAGATGAAGGCCAAGAATATTGATGGCGCGAAAATGATCGAGGCGGCGCGCGCCCTCGTCGCCAAACACGGCGCGGCTTAACCGGGTTGCGCAAACGCGCTCGCGGCGCGCCATAATTTCCAGCGATCTGCCCGGCGCAATGCCGGGCAGCCACATCGTCAATCGTGAAGGCACGTTCATGGCGCATACCGAATTGCCGGTGGAGACTGGCGGCGGTCCGGCAAAAAGCAACAAGGCTATGGCGCGGATCACCGGGGCAGTTGCCATTTGCGGCGGATTGCTGGCGCTTGCCGTTGCGTGCCTCGCCACCGCCAGCGTGCTCAGCCGCTGGCTGTTCAACGCCCCGATTGAGGGTGATTTCGAATATGTGAAAATGGCCACCGCAGTCGCGATTTTTGCCTATCTGCCTTACACGCAGGCGCGCCGCGGCAATATTGTCGTTGATACATTCACGATGGGCATCACCAATACAACGCGCCGCCGTATCGATGCGTTCTGGGATCTGGCCTATGCCGGCTTTGCCGCATTCCTGACCTATGCCCTGTTGAACGGCACGATGGATGCGGTGCGCAGTGGCGAAACCACCATGCAGAAACAGTTACTGATCTGGCCGAGCATCGGCCTGTCCATGCTGTTGTGCGGCCTGCTGGCCATCACCAGCATCGCGACGGCACTTGAGCGATTGAAGCCGGAAGATGGCGGAGACGCATCATGAGCGGCATGATGATCGCCCTGATCGGGTTCGGCATCATGCTGGTTCTGATTGCGCTGCGCGCGCCGATTGGCTTTGCCATGCTGCTGGTTGGCGCAGCAGGCTATATGCACCTGTCGAGCGGCCATGCATTTTTCGCCTATATGAAAACCAACGCCTATCAGCAATTCGCCAATTATACGCTGTCAGTCATTCCTCTTTTTATTTTAATGGGGGCGCTGGCGGAGCGCGCTGGCATTGCAGCATCCCTGTTCAAGTGCAAACGGACGACGACCGGCGCAACAACGCCATTCGCAACCGCATCCTGTTCACCGACCAGTACGAATACATCACCTTCACCCCCGCCCAGATCACAGGCCTGAGCGGCAGCGCCCAACCCGGGCAATCGTTCACCTTCCAGATCGCCGGCGATCTGACGATTAAAGGTATCACCCAGCCCGTGGTTTTCGATGTCACGGTACAGGTGGAAGCCAATGACCGGCTGAGCGGTACAGCCACCACCACAATCCAGCGCTCTGACTATGAGCTGCTGGTTCCAGACGTGCCCTTCGTAGCGAATGTTGGCGAAGAGATTGACCTGCAAATCGCCTTCGTTCTGCTGCCTGCCTGAACCTTTCCCGAGCCCGGGTGGGCGCAATCGCCTGGACGATTCCAATTCGTCCAAGCTTTATAAACCAGGGCGTTATTCCAGACGGAACCGGTATCCCACACCCGGTTCCGTTGTTATAAAGTGCGGCCGGGTCGGGTCGGCTTCGATTTTACGGCGCAGGTTGCTGATGTTAACCCGCAGCAGGTGAGCTTCGTCCTCTCCATAACCGCTGCCCCAGATCTTGCGAATGATCTGGGTGTGCGTCAGGACCTTGCCGGCATTTTGGGCTAACAATTTCAAGATATCATACTCGGTTGGAGTGAGTGAAATCTCGTTTTCTGACAGGCTCACCGTACGGTGTGCAAAATCCAGTTGCAGATTGCCCGTCACGATCACCGGGTCACCCACAGGAGTTTGCGTGCTGCGCCGCAGGACGCCTCGCATGCGCGCCATCATTTCTCCAATCCCAAATGGCTTGGTCAGGTAATCGTCCGCGCCAGCGTCCAGGGCTTCGATCTTATCTTTTTCCTGGTCTCGCACCGATAAGATGATCACCGGAACGGAAGACCATTCACGCAGTTGGCGCAATACCTGGATCCCATCCATATCAGGCAGCCCCAGATCCAAAAAGACGACATCCGGGCGCTGGTTTGCGACAGCCATGAGGGCCTCACTTCCATTGACTGCTTCAAGAATGGTACAGTCATGCGTGGAGAGCGATGCGCGGTAAAAAACGCCGGATGGCGCGTTCATCATCGACAACCAAAACGCGGATGCCCTTATTCACAACCCACCCCCAATGACTTTATTATTAACCGGTATGCCAATCGTGATCAGCGTGCCTGCCGGTTTACGGTCCTGCCCCCAAATCCGCCCGCCGTGCGCTTCGACGATCCCCTTGCATATCGAAAGTCCCAGCCCAATTCCGCTGATCCCAGCCGAGCGGGCGCTGCGATAAAACTTTTCAAACACTTTGTTCAACTCTTCTGTAGGGATGCCAATTCCACAATCGGCTACGGACAGGTGTAATTCTTCACCCACCAACTTCCCGGCAATCTCAACCGGGGTTGCCTGCGGGGAGTATTTGACCGCATTGTCCAGCAGATTGAGCAAGACCTGCACCATCAAGGCAACATCGATGTGCACCAGGGGCAGATCATCCTCAAGCTCTACCTGCACCGGGTTTCGACTGTGCCGCTCAGTAAAACGCGCCAGCACGATGCCCACCAAATCCTGCGGGTCGCATGGCTCCAGAGAAAGCCGGAAGACGCCTGCTTCCAGGCGAGACATGTCCAGCAGATTGCCTACCAGCATGTTCAAGCGCTGCGCTTCTTCATAAGCTGTATCGATCAACTCGCGGTGAGCAGCCTGGTCTTCCAGCGCTGATCTCAACCTCATCTTTGGCTTCAACCAGGGTGCTCAATGCGCCAGTAATTGAAACCAGAGGCGTGCGCAATTCATGCGATATCGAATGAAGCAAGGCGGTTTGCAGGCGTTCGGTATTCTCGAGGATTTTTGCCTGGCTGGCCTGCTCTGCCAGGCGCGCCCGTTCGATTGCCAGGGCTGCCAGGTTGGCAAAGCCATCCAGGAGCAGGCGCTGGTCATCCGTCATGGCCAGCGAGGGTTGGCCGGGTAAAACTCCCAGGACCCCCACCACACCGGCAGAGGTCTCCAGGTGCAGACACAACACCGCCGATTGGATGCAGCCCGGCACCCCGAAGCCACACGGCCTGGCGCCAGCAAAAGACGCCTGTGCAGCTTCCAGGTCCAGGTCGCTCAACTGCATCCCTTGCGAGGCAAATGCTACCCTCAGCCCCCCCGCTTCGGGCAACCAGATTGCCGCCTGGTAGTTGAAGATCTGCTCGATGCGGCTGACAATCGAATAAAGCAGGTCCTCCAGGCTGATTGCCCGGGCCAGGTCGCCGCTCAAGGAGTTCAGCGCCGCCAGGTGGGCCTGGCGCGTGCGCAAGATGGTCACCTGGTGGCGCAGGCGCTCGGCGGAGCTGCTGACAACCACGCCTACCAGGAACAATCCAAAGAAGGTCAGCAGATCTTCCGGGTCGGCAACAGTCAGGCTGAGGCGCGGGTCCACCTGAAGGAAATCAAACGCCAGTACGCTGAGCAAGGAGGCTAACACCGCCGGCCCACGTCCCAGAAAGAGACCCGCATACACGACTACCGTCAGGTAGATCATCACCATATTGACCGGCTTAATGCGGTGCAAAACAATGCTGACCAGGATCGCAAGCAGAACCAGCAAGACACTTTGCACATAACCGGCGTAGGCCCGGCGCCTGCGGAAACCGGCGCCGAAAGCTTTTTCCCATCGGGCTGTTGCCTGATTCGAAGCGGGGCTAACATCGTTTTGCGTGGCCTGTAGATCGCGCCCAAACTTTTCCGGAGCTTTCACAAATTCATTTTAATCCAATTGGCGCATTAGTGTACCTGATAAGGCACTTCGATGATCACGACATCTTCCCGGTTCAGCAGCACCTTGCGCAGCGTTTCAGCCGTCCGCATATGCAGCAGATTGGCAGCGCGGTTCTCCGGGATGAAGCGTGGCACTACGATCGTAAACACTTCACCCGGGCGTTTTACTTCTTCCAGGCGCTCAAGGTATTCGAGCAAAGGCTCCACCATCAAACGGTACGGCGACTTAAGAATGACAAGCCGGATGCCATCCCCAAAAATGGACCATTTTTGGGAGAGCTTTTCAGTTTCTTTGTCATCCACCGAAATGTGCACGGCTGTTAGATCCGATGAAAGCGTGCGAGCATAACGCAAGGTCGCCATCGTCCCGCGATGTACGCCGCTCATCAAGATTAGAACCCGGTCGCGGACGATAGGCGGCTGTTCATTCCATTGCTCCAGCGAGAGCTGGCGAGCCAGGTTCTTATAGTGATGATGAATGGAAAAAAAGATAAACACCAGCAATGGCGTAAGGATGATCACGATCCAGGCGCCTTCTCGGAACTTGGTGACAGCGAAAACGATCATCACCACCGCAGTACACACAGCGCCAAAGCCATTCACCACCAGTTTCAGCATCCACGTACGATCATAACGCAGAATAGAGCCAGGTTCCTGGACTTCCTCACCCGGCTTCAGGTGACCCGATTTCCACCAGCGGCGGGCCATGCCCGTTTGGGATAGCGTGAAAGACAGGAAGACACCAATCGCATAAAGCGGGATCAGGCGGGTGACGCTGGCCTGGAAGAGGATGATAAGTAGGCTGGCAATCACCGCCAGCGCTATAATGCCACGCGAATACACCAGCCGGCTGCCGCGGTAGGTTAGCTGGCGCGGCAAGAAGCCATCCCCGGCATGTAGGGCGCCCAGGCGGGGAAAATCAGCAAAGGCGGTATTGGCTGCCAGGACCAGGATCAGCGCCGTACCCGAGATGACCGCCAGGTACATGAAATTCTGGCCCCCATAGATCGTGCGCGCCAAGCTGGGAGATGACGGTTTCCATTTCAGAGGGAATTGCCCCGATATGCCGGGCAAGCAGCGTGATGCCCAGGAACAAGAGAGCCTAAAATTGTCGACATCCAGATCAGCGTGATACCGGCATTGCGGCTGCGCGGCTCTTTGAATGCCGTGATGCCATTCGAGATTGCCTCAATACCGGTCAAAGCCGACGTGCCGTTTGAAAAAGCATGCAGGATCAAGAAGGGTGTAATGGCTGTGGCGACCATTGCCGCCTCCATTTCGGGCGGATTCACAACCGTTCCCAGGCTGCCGGTCGCCCAGCGGACTAAGCCAATCCCTACGGTCAAGATCATGACAACCACAAAGTAATAGGTTGGGATGGCGAAGGTAACACCCGATTCCTTCACTCCGCGCAGATTCACGAACATGATGAAGAAAACCAGGCCAGACCGCAATCCACACCCGGTAGGGATACAGATCTGGAAACGCCGATGTGATCTGCGCCACACCCGAGGAGATCGAGACTGCGACGGTCAGGATGTAATCGGTCAGCAAAGCCGCCCCGGCGGTCTGGGCCGGCAACTCGCCCAGGTTATCACGAGCAACGATATAGGCGCCGCCGCCGCCCGGGTATGCGTGGATGGTTTGTTCATACGAAATCGTCACGATCACCATCAAGGCCGTGATGGCGATGGCGATCGGCACCGAATAAACGAAAGCTGCCGTACCGGCGACTGCCAGCACCATCAGGATCTCCTGGGTGGCATAGGCAGTGGAGGAGAGCGCATCCGATGCGAAGACCGCCAGGCCTACCAGCTTCCCAATCGTCTGGTGAGGCGCGTCGGCGGTTGCCAGCGGTCGGCCAAGCAGCCGGCTGCGCCATGTGCGGGGCAGCGTGTCTGAATAGGAACGAAAGATATTGCCTGTATACTGTTTGAGACTCATTGAATCATCCTTCCGGTAAAAACCGGGCAGATGATAGTCCCAAAACAGTCAATGGTTCGTCAACGCCTGGTAAATTTGCGTCAAGAAAGCGTCAAGACAAGGACACCTCTGAAAAGTCATGCTCCGAAGATGCGCCTGTTTCGGTTTTGGTAAAATAGAAGAATGCAGGT
Organism: uncultured Gammaproteobacteria bacterium; assembly: GCA_963741495.1. Lineage (GTDB taxonomy): Bacteria > Pseudomonadota > Gammaproteobacteria > Burkholderiales > Sulfuricellaceae > Sulfurimicrobium. The sequence goes on along the minus strand of CAVUID010000016.1, from coordinate 14,669 downwards.
CAAACGCTCGCTGCTGATTTTCATGCTTAGCCTGGGGATCGGGCTGGTTTTCAGCTTTCTCCTTTATCCCCTGCTTGGGGAAGCAACTTCCGGGCTGGACCCGGATGGCTACGGGCAGTTGGGCTGCATACTCTATAAGACCGGACGCTTCGATGCGCTCTCGCGCCCGCCGCTCTACCCTGCTTTCCTGGCGCTGGTGTATTCGATTGCCGGCGGCTGTGCGCCGTCTGCCGCCCAGGTCGCGCAGAGTGTGGTGGCGGCGCTGGCGAGTGTCACGCTCTACCAGCTCATGCGCCTGACATTGCAGGATGAGCGCCGCGCCTTTTGGGCCGGGCTTGCCTGGACGGTTTATCCGATCTCGTTCTGGTACATCCCGCGCTTGTGGACGGAAACCTGGCTGACCTGGATGATCGCCCTCGCAACGCTGGCGCTGATCCGTCTGATGCAATCCCCCTCTCTCGGGAAGGCCCTGCTATGTGGGCTGGCGCTGGGACTGGCGGCGCTGAGCAAAGGCGCGGCGCTGGTCCTGCTGCCGCTTGGCCTGCTGGCGCTGGGGCTGCGCTTCCGGCGCAGCGCCTGGGGGTGGATCGGGCTGGTGGCCCTGAGCTCGCTGGCGCTGCTCCTACCCTGGACAATCCGCAATTGGGAGAAAACAGGCCGATTGCTGCCCATCCATGCGGACAGCGGCTATAACTTTTACCTGGGTAATCGCTTCGCTGCGCATTGGCTGGAAGCGCCCTTCTCCTACTCCAGTCTGAGAGCCCTGGCCGGGCAGGATATGGAGCTGGTTTACCAGCAGCAGGGCGGCGAACCCGTGGACCCACTCGAGCGAGATGATCTGCTGCTGCGCGCCGCCCTGGCAGAGCTGCGCGCCAATCCGGGCCTGCTGCTGCGCAAGCTGCTCGTGCAAAGCCTGACTTTCTGGTATCTGGCGGCAGCCCTGCCGCAAAGCCTGCTGACCGGCGCCCTGCAAATCCCGGTTCTGCTGCTGGCTCTGCCGGGGCTGGCGCGAGCTGTGCGCATGCGTTCCTGGGCTCTGGGTTTGCTTTTCCCAATCGTTGGGATCTTTGGCCTGAGCCTGCTGGTCTTCTCTTTTGGTCGCCTGGCGGCGCCGATTATGCCTTATTTGATTGGCCTGGCCTTTTAATGCCAGATGGCCTACGAAACAGGTTCAATCGTAAGCCATCCCAATACCAAGCCCCAGGTGGGAGTCGAACCCACAACCTCGGCCTTAGGAGAGCCTCGCTCTATCCTTTGAGCTACTGGGGCGCTGCATTTTGCAGCCCGATTATAACATAACGCCCAAGCAAGTCGGGCGCCGGCAAAAGGAGGCGCTGTATACCAGCGGCGCTGTATACCAGCGCCGCCCAGATTATTCGAGCTTGCCGGTTGCCAGCGCTTTCTTGACTTCGCCAATCGCCCGGGTGACCTGGATTTCGCGCGGGCAGGCTTCGGTGCAGTTGAAGATCGTATGGCAGCGCACCACGCCAAACTGGTCGTTTAATATCTTCAAGCGCTCGGCGCCGGCCTGGTCGCGGCTGTCGAAGATGAACCGGTGCGCCGTAACAATTGCCGCCGGTCCCACGTACTGCTCATTCGCCCAGAACGATGGGCAGGAGGTCGTGCAGCAGGCGCACAGGATGCATTTGGTGGTGTCGTCGAAACGCTCACGATCTTCGGGGCTTTGCAAACGTTCCTGCTTTGGTTCGGGTTCATCATTGATCAGGTAGGGCAGGACCGAGCGATAATTTTCGAAAAACGGCTCCATATCCACGATCAGATCTTTGACTACCCGCATGCCCAGCAGAGGCTCGACCGTGACCTTGCTGCCGCCCAGATCCTTCACCAGCATCTTGCAGGCCAGGCGATTGCGCCCATTGATCCGCATGGCATCTGATCCGCAAACGCCATGAGCGCATGAACGGCGAAATGAGAGCGTGCCATCATGAACACCTTTAATGTACTCGAGCAGATCGAGCACGCGATCCGTTAGCTCGGCCTCCAGGGTAAATTTATCGTAGTGAGGTTTCTTGTCCTTTTCGGGATCGTAACGGAAGATTTTAAGGGTTACCTGCATGATGTCCTCCGAAATCAATAAACGCGTTCTTTGGGCTGGTACCTGGTAATGACCACCGGCTTGTAATCCAGGCGAATGCCATCCGTTGTCCGCCAGGCCAGGGTGTGCTTGAGCCAGTTGACATCATCCCGGTTGGGAAAATCTTCACGGGCGTGCCCGCCACGACTTTCCTGGCGCGCCATCGCCGAAACCGCAGTGACTTCCGCCAATTCAAGCAGATTGCCCAGTTCCCAAATATTGAGCAGCTCGGTGTTGAACACCTTGCCGGTATCCGGCGGGCGGACGTGCTTGAGCCGCTCCTGGAGTTCACGCACCTTGTCCAGGGCTTGCTGCATCCCGGTCTGGGTGCGGAATACGCCCACATGATCGAACATTACCGATTTCATTTCTCGAGCGATATCAAAGGCTTTGTCACTGCCCTGACTGCTGAGCAACGCCTCCAACTGCTGGCGGGCAAAACCGGTTGGATCGGCGGGCAACTTCTGAAAGTCCGCATCCTGGGCAAATTCAGCCGCGCTCAAACCGGCGTGTTTTCCGAACACGATCAGGTCAAGCAGCGAGTTGGTGCCCAGGCGGTTTGCGCCATGCACCGAAACACAGGCCACCTCGCCTGCTGCATACAAGCCCGGCAAGACCGTGTTCTGCTCATCGATCACCACCTGGCCAAACTGATTCGTCGGGATGCCGCCCATGGCATAGTGAGCCGTTGGCTGGATCGGCATCGGCTGCGTGACGGGATCGACGCCCAGGTAAGTGCGGGCAAAATCGACGATGTCAGGCAGCTTGCGCAGCAGCTCTTCGCCGGTGACGACATAGGGAGAGCCATCCGGGCGTTTGCGGCCATCCAGGGCGGCATATCTGTTCACGGTCTCGGGCCGCATATCCAGGTACAGGTAGCGCTTGCCGCCGATGCCGCGCCCTTCGCGCATCTCCAGGTACATCGCCCGGCTGACCACATCTCGAGAGGCCAGGTCTTTCACTTTGGGGGCGTATTTTTCCATGAAGCGCTCGCCCTTGTCATTGACCAGTATGCCGCCCTCGCCGCGCACACCTTCCGTGATCAGGATGCCCAGGCGATAAATGCCGGTCGGGTGGAACTGGAAAAATTCCATATCCTCTGCCGGGATACCGCGTCGCAAGGTAATCGCCACGCCGTCGCCGGTGAAGCTATAGGCATTCGAGGTAATCTCCCAGATGCGTCCATGCCCACCCGTGGCAAATATCACGGCTTTGGCCTGGAAGACGTGCATCTCGCCGGTTGCCAGCTCCAGCGCAACCACGCCGGCGGCTGCGCCGTTCTCGATCAACACATCCAGCACCTGGTATTCATCGAAGAAATTGACATGGTTCTTGATGCACTGCTGGTAAAGCGTCTGCAAGATCATATGCCCGGTGCGGTCGGCAGCAAAGCAAGCCCGGCGCACCGGTTTGCCGGTGACGTTGTTGGTATGCCCGCCAAAGGGACGCTGGTCGATCTTGCCTTCAGGGGTGCGCGAGAAGGGCAGCCCGAAATGTTCCAGCTCATACACCGCCTGAACCGCTTCATGGCACATGAACTCGATCGCATCCTGGTCGCCCAGGTAATCCGAGCCTTTCACCGTATCGAAAGTGTGCCAGTCGGGATGATCTTCTTCCACGCTGCCCAGGGCAGCGCCCACGCCACCCTGGGCCGTGCCGGTGTGCGAGCGTGTCGGATACAGCTTGCTGATCACAGCCGTGCTGGCAGTCTTGGAGGCGTACAACGCCGCCATTAACCCCGCGCCGCCTGCCCCGACGACAACAACATCAAACTGGTGGTGTGTTACTCATACTTTTCCTCCCGCGGCTAGGAAGCCAGGATCACGTAGCTGGCAATAAAGAGCATGAAGAGCCAGAAGATAAACAGCAGACCGCGGAGGAAAACTCGTTTCCAGGAAGGCCCCAGATAATCTTCAATCACAACCCGCAAGCCATTTACCCCATGCGTTACGCCAAAGAAGACGATCAAGAACTGCATGATCTGCCAGTAAGCAGTCGCCCAACCCAGGCTTACATCCGGGATTTCGCTGTTCACCACATGGTTGGGGTTGGGGAAGAAAGTCCAGCGCATCAGCGTACCAACATCCAATTGCAGCCGGGCGCCCATGAAAAATGCGCCAACCATGCCCACAATTGCAAGCAGCACCAGCGCTACCCCAGAAATACGTGTGAAGAGCCACATGACATAATCAAAAGTCAGGCCCACACGAGGATAGGTTCGAGATGACATATCCGCCTCTCCTGCCTGGGCTAGCCGCCCTGGATGGCTTTGGTGATCATGATGAAGACCGTCAGCCCATAAATTGGGATGAAGATCAGCCACTGCAGCCAGGTCATCTCTCGCTGGTATTCCAGCATTTTTGGCCAGGTATCCAGGACGATGATACGCAGACCATTAAGCGTATGGAAAATCACAACGAAGTAGATGAAGACCTGAAAATAAACGGACTCGTAGACGATGTTGATCGCCGTTGCCACATCCCCGCCAACCTGCTGCATAAAGAAAGATGCGACCACGTGGGTGCCGATGAAAAGTATCATCGCCAGGCCGCTTAGCCGGTGGAGTATCCAGGCAAGCATAGGACCGCCGCCTCGATAACGCAACCCGGACAAACCGACATTTCGCTTTAGACTCTATGAGCGCCTCCGTTCGTTAGGATTATTGCTGAAGTCCTGCAAACTGCAGCCAGGCTGTTTCAATTTTTCAGCTAAAATATTATCACATCGCTTCATTTTGGTCGGAAAGTGACAATAATCATATATTATTAGTTCCGGAAGTCCTCATCCTGCTCCTATTTTACCGTCTATAATTCATTGAGAGACCTCAGACTCATATTGTACCCCGATCACTTGAGTTTCGATGCAATTCCGAGTAAAATTATGTGAAATCTCCCACAAAAAAGACACAGGGCGTAGAGGAAGCAAGCCCCACCAGGTTTGTGTTCCATGAAAGGAGACGTGCATGGCAGAAGACCCGCATCTGAGCCGAAACGAGTTTGTTAAGGTGGTTGTTGGTGGCATCGGCGTTGTGATCGGCGGCGCGATGGCCTGGCCAGCAGTTCGTTACATTATCCATCCAGCTTTGCAACCTCAGGAAAGCGATGCCTGGATTTCCGCAGGCCCGCTGGAAAATTATCCGCTCGGCATGCCCACCCTGTTCGTTTTCACCCGCACCCGGATCAATGGCTGGGAAAAGACGACCAATAGTTATGGCGTATATATTCTACAGAAATCCGCAGGCGAAATTCTGGCCCTTTCGAATGTCTGCACCCACCTGGGCTGTAAAGTCAAGTGGTCAGAAGAAGATCAAATGTACCCCTGCCCTTGCCACGACGCCCATTTTAGCATCGATGGCGCTGTCCTCTCTGGCCCACCACCTCGACCCATGGATGTTTACGAGACCAAGATCGAAGAAGGTGTGCTCTTTGTTCATTACGTGGATGCTTAGCCATGGCAGAAAAAGTCTTCAAATGGTTAGATGAACGTTTAGGCCTGAATACGATCTACAGCACCGTCCTGGATCGCAAGGTGCCCAAGGTTAACTGGTGGTTCACCCTGGGCAGCGCCAGCCTGTTTCTGTTCGCCATGCAGGCGATCACCGGTATCTTCCTCACCATCTATTACGTACCCTCGCCCGATTCGGCTTATGACAGCATCCAGTACATCATGAATGAAGTCGCCTATGGCTGGCTGATTCGCGGTATGCATCACTGGGGCGCCACACTGATGGTGATATTTGTCTTTGCCCACATGATCCGCACCTTCGTCTTTGCCTCCTACAAATATCCGCGCGAGCTGACCTGGCTAACCGGCGTTGTCCTGCTGCTTGCCACGCTCGGGATGGGCTTCACCGGTTACCTGCTGCCCTGGAATCAAAAAGCTTATTGGGCAACCACCGTTGGCACTGAAATCGCCGGGACGGTTCCCTTTATCGGCGAATTCATCACGCAGGTGCTGCGCGGCGGGCCGGATGTGAGCGGTGTAACCCTGATTCGCTTCTTCTCTGTGCATATCTGGGTTCTTCCAGCAGTGATTCTGACCATGATCGGGATCCACATGTACCTGCTCATCCGCGTCGGGATCAGCAGTATCCCCGACAAGGAAGACTGAGGGAGGCGCATCGTGAACGAAGAGCAAAAGAAATCTTCTCTGGAAAAATATTACAAGGCCAAGCAAAAGGGGGTCAAGTTCTACCCGGATATCATTTTCAAAGATGCGCTGATCAGCTTTTCCATCTTCCTGCTGCTGATCGGATTGGCAACTTTCCTCGGCGTTGCCACTGAACCCAAGGCAGACCCGAGCGATACCTCGTATGTTCCGCGCCCGGAATGGTACTTCTTATGGCTGTTCGAGATGCTCAAGTTCTTCCCTGGCGCAATCGAATGGGTGGGAACCGTCGTTGTTCCAGGCATCCTGGTGCGGGCTGTTGTTCTTCCTGCCTTTCATTGACCGCAACCCCTACCGGCATTTCAGCAAACGCCGCTTTGGGATCATCGTGATTACGGCAATTGTTCTGATGATGGCAGCGCTGACCGTCCGGGCAGTGGTGACTACGCCCGCCCAGGAGGAAGTCGAAGTTGCCGGCTCTATCTCCGAACAAATCAGCCTGGGCACGCGATCTGTACAGCGTTCACTGTGTTGAATGCCATGGCGCAGAGGGCGAGGGGGGTGAGATCAAGGGCGTGGAAGGTCTGGAGGGCGTGATCGTAAAGCCCATCAACAGCCAGGACGAGATGTACACCCGCACGGATGAAACCTTCTATGAGATCATCAATTACGGGCAGCCCAACCTGGGCATGCCGCCCTTTGGAAAAGGCTTCGGCGGCGAGCTAAGCGCCAGCGAGATCGATTACATCGTCACTTTTATGCGCTATACCTGGGATGATCGCGTCGAACTGCCGGCGGAGGCAGCCCAGGCAGCCGCCATCCCGGTCCTGGCCGCTGGGGAAGTGCCGTCCTACGAAGTTCATATCGCCCCGCTGGTCAAACGCTATTGCGTCTCGTGCCACCGCCCCGGGAAGAAGAATAACAATTACCTGATGCGGGACTACAATGAGACCATGACCACCGGCGATCATACACCGAACGTCATCGCCGGCGACCTCAACTCAAACCTGATCCTGATGATCAACCGGCAGGAGATCGAAGCCGGGGGGCCGATGCCGCCAACCAGGGCGCTCAAGCCAGAAATCATCGAACTCTTCCAGTTATGGGTTGTGGGCGGCGCGCCCAACACGGCTGCCGAAGCTGCCAGCGCCACCCTGCCTGGGACAATCCCCGAACCGGCGTTGATCACCGCCACCCAAACCGTCACCGGCACACTCCCCTTAACCGCTACGCTGCCAATCACGGGCACCACAACCCCGTAAACGGCTGGTCTAGTTAACTCCTATAAAAAACACATCCCGCACAGCTTGTGCGGGATGTGTTTTTATTCATCAGATAAACAAAGGGCTAAAGCCCGGCAGCCTTACGCAACATGTCGGCTTTGTTGGTTTGCTCCCAGGGCAGCTGCACATCGTCGCGACCGAAATGACCGTAGGCAGCCGTCTGCCGGTAGATTGGACGGCGCAGGTCTAAATCGCGGATGATCGCACCAGGGCGCAGGTCGAAGTGCTCGGCCACCAGCTGGGCAATCTTCTCGTCGGAGATCGCACCCGTGCCAAAGGTTTCGACATTGATGCTGAGCGGGTGCGCCACCCCGATGGCATAAGCCACCTGGATCTCGACACGCTCTGCCAGGCCGGCGGCAACAATATTCTTTGCAGCCCAGCGCGCCGCATAGGCAGCCGAACGATCCACCTTGGTGGGATCTTTTCCACTGAAAGCGCCGCCGCCATGCCGGCCCATACCACCGTAAGTATCCACGATGATCTTGCGCCCGGTCACACCAGCGTCACCCTGTGGACCGCCGATGACAAAACGACCGGTCGGGTTGACATAAATTTTCATCTGGTCATCGACCATTTCCGCCGGCAATACCGGCTTGATCACATGCTCGATGATCGCGGCGCGGATCTGCTCCTGAGAGACCTCCGGGGCGTGCTGCGTGCTGACCAAGACCGTATCTACCCGCTTGGGTTTGCCATAGCTGTACTCAACTGTCACCTGGGTTTTGCCGTCCGGCCGCAACCAGGACAGGGTACCATTCTTGCGCAACACGCTCATCTGGCGGGCCAGCTTGTGCGCCAGGTAAATCGGCATGGGCATCAGAGCCGGGGTCTCATTGCAGGCAAACCCGAACATCATTCCCTGATCGCCGGCGCCAATCGCCTCAACTTCTGCATCGGTCATCTCGCCGGTCTTGGCTTCCAGGGCCTTATTCACACCCATGGCAATATCGCCCGATTGCTTGGCAATGGATACCAGCACACCGCAGGTATTGCCATCCATGCCCTTTGCGCTGTCGTCATAGCCAATTTCGTTGATCACCCGGCGCACCAGATCGTCAAAGTTGACCTGGGCGCGCGTGGTGATTTCACCCAAGAGCATGACATAGCCGGTCTTGGTTGCAGTCTCGCAAGCTACTCGGGAGATGGGATCTTGTTCCAGGCAAGCATCCAGCACAGCATCACTGATCTGGTCGCATAGCTTGTCGGGATGGCCCTCAGTCACAGATTCGGAGGTGAACATCAGGCTGGCGGAATTCATAAAGGTATTGGTCATCAAGGGTCTCCTATGAAAAAAAATTTTGCCCCTTCCGCTAATCGTGAAAGGGCAAAACGATATATTTCAAAGTCACCCTCTCATCTTCCAGAAACTTGATCTGCCGGAATTGGCACCAACAGTTGTGAACCTGGTTGCCGAGGCTTCAAAGGGCCGGTCCCTCCACCTCTCTGGATAAGAGCGCCGCTCAAGGGGCTATTCAATTTGCGGGCAAAATCATACCATGTTCGTGAATAGGTGTCAATAACTCCAATTTAAAAAAATTAAGCACCGATCATGAGCAGGATTAAACCATAGCCGACCACTCCAGCCCACAGCCAGGAGTCTATCCGGTCGAAGGCGCCGCCATGCCCTGGCAGCAGATGGCTGGAATCTTTGATCCCAACCTGGCGTTTGATCATGCTTTCACCCAGATCGCCCAGGATGGTGATCACCGCCAGCGCAAATCCCAGGAGCGCCCCTCGCAATGGGGTGACGGCGCTGTCAGGCCCGGCCCAAACCTGCCAGAGCAGGCAAAGCAAGGGTGTGCCGAGGGTGGCGAAGAGTATCCCACCAAAATATCCTTCCCACGACTTCTTGGGGCTCAGGCGCGGGGTCATCTTGTGCTTCCCAAACTTGCGCCCGATCAGGTATGCGCCCGAGTCGGCCAGCCAGACCGCCGGGAGCACCGTCAAAGTCCACCATAATCCTTCCGGAAGATTGCGCAAGGAAACCAGGTAGGCGCCCACAAAGCCGATATAAAAAATCCCCCCCAGAGTCACGCCCCAGTCCGTCGCTGCCTGGTCACGACCACGCTCGAAGGCCACCAGGTGATAGGCCATGGCCGCCAGGATCAGCAGGCTGGCAATCCAGGAGACGCTTTCAAATTCATTCCAGGCTCGCCCGAACACAAACAGCAACGAGCCTGCAATTGCCAGGGCCAGGGAGGGCTGGTAGCCGCCGGCGCGAAAGAGATTCACATATTCCTGGGCGGCCAGGCTCAAGACCAGGGCCATGAGCAGGGTGAAATACCAGCCCCCAAGGTAAATGATGAACAGCCCAATGGGTAAAAGCACCACGACAACCAGGCTGCGTGTCAACATATCAAGCAGACTGCTCCTCGGGCGGGGCAATTTTCCCGTAGCGGCGTTCGCGGTGGCCGAACTCTTCCAGAGCCAGGCGCCGGGGTCAGACGTCCCCGAATTCCGGGGTGACGACGGGGCGTGGAGTGCGCCGGCGCTGCCACCAACCGGCCAGCGCCCAGCCGAACCGGGTGCAGGCCCAGTAGAGCGGCGGCAGGCAGCCGAGGATCAGCACCGTGCTGCTGGTCAGACCGCCGACGCTGGCGAGGGCGAGGTTCTCCCAGATGTCCTTGGCCCCGCCGTGGCGCTGCTCGACCTGGTAGAGGAGAGGCAGCATGCCGATGATGGTGGTGCCGCTGGTGAGCAAGATGGACCGCATCTGGATGCGCGTACCGGCGACGACCGCATCGCGCAGCAGCTCATGGCGCAACGCGGGCGCCAGCGGCCAGAGGTCGAGGCCGCCGGGGCGCCGCGCCTCGCGCGTCAGCGCCGCGAGGCCGCGATCGGCGATCTGCTCGCGGATCAGCAAGCGGTAGCGGTTCACCAGCAGGATGGCGTTGTTCACCACGACGCCGAACATCAGGATGAGCCCGATCTGGGCCGAGGTGTCGAAGGCGGACCCGTCGGCCCAGAAGACGCCGACCACGCCGACCAGGGCCATCGGCACGGCGAGCATGATCAGCAGCGGCAGCGCCAAGCTCTCGGTGAGCGCCGCGAGGGTCATGTAGATGAACAGGACGGTGAGCAGGAGCAGGCGCGTGAGCTCCTCTTCCTCCTCCTCGCTGATCTGCTGGCCGCTGACGTCCTCCGCCGAGTAGCCGTACGGCAGCTGCAGGCCGGCGATGATGTCCTTGATGAAGCTCTGGCGCATGCGGTCGGTGCCGATGAACTCCCAGTTGATGCGCTGGCTGTACCGCTGGTCCTTGCGGGTGATGGCCGTCAGCTCGGCCCGGGTGGACAGGGTCACCAGGTCGCCGAGGCGGACCTTCTCGCCGCGGCTGGTGGTCATGGTCTTGCCGAGCACGGCGCCATACTGGATCTCGTCGGCGTCGGCGAAGCTGAGCTGGATCTGCTTGTCCTCGCCCTCGACGATCATGTGCCACGGCGTGTCGATGCCCAGCAGCCGGCGCAGGTGGCCCGTCACCTCCGCGACGGAGAGCCGGTGCTGCGCCAGGACGTCGCGGCGGATGACCACGACCGTCTCGTCGGTGCCGGCGCGCTCGAACTGGTCGCCGCTGGCCAGCATCACGTTGCGCGCGCGGCGGTTGCGCTCCAGCCGGGCCACGATGCCGTCGCTGATCTGCTTCAGTTCCTTGCTGTTGTAGCCATCGAGGCGGATGGTCGAGTTGTTCATCATGCCGCCGCGGCCGCCCTTCAGGTAGGGGTCGCCGAAGCCGCCGACGAAGATGAACATGCCGCCTAGTTCCTCGGCCAGCACGATGAGCTTGTTGCGGTAGAGTTCCGGATAGGACGAGTAGAGGACCTCGTCCGCCTCGAACTCCACTTGCATGTAGGCCCAGTTCTCGAAGCAATCGACCCGCATCTGCACGTGCTCGGGCAACGGCAGGAGCTCGGCCTCGAAGAGCTTCATGGTCTCGCTGGCGAGCACGACGTCGGTGCCCACCGGACGTTCCAGGTAGAGCCGCAGATACTCCTGCGAACTCGGCTGCCAGAAGCCGCCCTTGGTCACCTTGTGGCCGAACGCCCACCAGGAACCGGCGAACAGGGCGGCCAGCAGCAGCAGCGGCACGTACCAGCGGCGGAGATTGAACAGGGTGATGCGCTCGACGAAGCTGACGAAGGCACCGACGCCGAGCAGCACGGCCGCGGCGCCGCCGAGCCAGGGGCCGAGGTCGCGCAGGCTGGTGGCGCCCGGCGCGAGGGCGATGCCCGCCACGGCCGCGCCCGCGAGCAGCAGCGTCACCAGGCCCCAGCGCCAGAGCAGGGCCCAGCCGGCGTGGCTGAACTCGTCGTCGTCCCCGCTGCCGACCGCCCCGCCCGCGCGGATCCGCTCGGCCGTGCTGCGCAGGGCGACGGGCATCCAGCAGAAGGCGACGAAGACCGAGGCCAGCATGGCGAACGACACGCTGATCGCCAGGGGCACGTAGAAGAGCGCGAGTCGTCCCGTCATGTAGATGAACGAGAGGAAGGCCACCACCGTGGTCAGGGTGGTGGCCATGATCGGGAAGACCACCTCGCTGGTGCCGGCGATCAGGGCCGCGCGGGGCGCAGCGGTGCCGCGGCGGGTGAGGTGGCGGTGGACGGAGTCGAGCACCAGGATGCTGTTGTCCAGCAGCATGCCGAAGCAGATGGTCAGTCCGCTGATGGTGATGAAGTTCACCGAGATGCCGAAGAAGTAGAACAGGCTCAGGCAGATCAACAGCGCGAAGACGATAGAGCTGATGACGATCGCCACCAGCCGCACCCGCCGCAAGGCCACCACCAGCAGCACGAAGAGCAGGGCCATGATCGCCAGGACCGGTAGGCCAGTTCCTGCAGCTTGTTCTCGAGGTCCTCGCCCTCGTCCTGCTCGACGTCGAAGCGCACCGCGAAGGGGAGCGAACCGGCGATCTCCGGCAGCGCCTCGCGCAGGCGGCGGCTCACCGCGACCGAGTTCTCGCCACTGCGCTTGGTGATGATCATCGAGATCACGTTGTCGCCGTTGATGCGCCGGAAGTAGACGACATCCTCGAAGCCGCGCTCCACCGTGGCGACGCGGTCGAGGGTGATGGTCTGGCCGCCGAGGTTGGCCAGGACCGCGTGCTCGAGCATGGGCACGGTCACCGAGTCGTGGACGGTGACGGTCAGTTCCTGCCCGGCGCGCCGCACCGCGCCGGCCGGGACCACGCCGTCGAGGGCATCGATCCGCTGCCAGACGGCGTCGGCCGTGAGGCCGTGGCGTTCGAGCCGCTCGAGATCGAGGCGGATGTGCAGGACCGGGCGCGCGCCGCCGCGCAGTTCCGCGTCGGCCACGCCGGGGATGGCCAGGAACCGGGGCACCACCCAGTCCTCGGCCGCCTCGCGCAGCTCGTTCGGCGGCAAGGACGAGATGAGGCTCACCGAGAAGAACTCTTCCACCTGGATCTGCTCGGGCACCTCGGGCACGATCACGGGCTGGCTGGCCCGCGCCGGCAGGTTGCGGCGGACGGCGCCGAGGTGCTCGCTCAGCTCGAGTCGCGCGAACTCGATGTCCTGGTCGCGCACGAAGCTCACCTCGACCGTGGAGCGGCCGTGGCGGGAGGTCGACTCGATGTCCTCCACGCCGTGGCACTGCGCCGCGGCCTCCTCGATGGGCAGGGTCACCGAGCGCTGCACGGCGCTCGGCGACGCGCCCGGCCAGGAGGTGGTGATGGTCAGCTTGGGCAGGTCGGTCTCCGGCATCGCCTCGAAATCGAGGCGCGGCAGGGCGTAGAGGCCGCAGATCATCAGACCGGCGAACACCATCCACGTCGCCACCGGATGGTCGACCCAGAAGCGGATCACGACCGTTCCTTCCGGTGCGCCAGTTCGTAGATCACCGGCGTCAGGTACAGGGTCAGGATGGTGGCCAGGGTCAGGCCGCCCATGATCACGATCGACAGCGGCCGCTGGATCTGCTCGCCGGTGCCCACGCCCACGGCCATGGGCGCGAGGCCGAGCACCGTGGTCCAGGTGTTCATCATGATCGGCCGGAAGCGCAGGCGGCCGGCCTCCAGGATGGACTCGCGCAGCGGCAGCCCGTCCTGCGCGCGCAGCCGCCGGATGGTGTCCACCTTGACGATGGCGTCGTTGACCGCGATGCCGATGAGCGCGATGAGGCCGATCAGCGACATGATGTTCAGGGTCTGGCCGGTCATCAGGAGGGCGATGATGCCGCCCATGACGCCGATCGGCAGCACCGCGGCGATGATCAGCGGGTCCAGGAAGCTCTCGAACTGCGCGGCCAGGATCATGTACACCAGCACCAGCGACAGCAGCAGCGCCCAGCCCAGGTCGCGGAAGCTGCGGGTGATCTCCTCCTGCTCGCCGCCGGTCACGAAGCTCAGGCCGGCCGGGGGCGGCGACGCCGGCCGAGCACGGGGCGCACATCGTCCCAGACCTCGTCGACGCCGCGGCCCTGCACGTCGCCGGAGATGGTGATCTGCCGCCGCTGGTCGCGCCGGACGATCTCGCGGACCGGCCGGTCGAGGGTGCGCGAGACGAAGGTGCCGAGGGTGACGGTGCGGCCGCCTGGCAGCTCGAGCGGCGAGGCCAGCACCAGGTCGAGGTCCATGCGGATGTCGCGCGGCAGGCGGACGGCGATGTCGACGCGCTGGTCGATCTCGTTGTAGGTGGTGGCGACGGTACCCTGGATGCGGTTGCGCAGCTCGCGGGCCACGAACTCGGGCTCGAGGCCGTAGCGCAGCGCCTGCTCGCGGTCGATGGTCACCTCGAGGGTGGGATTGCCCAGGACGCGATCCATCTCCAGGTCGGTCAGCCCCGGCACCGCGGCGAGCCGGGGCAGGATCTCCTGCACCACGCGCAGCGCGTCGTCGGGGTGCTCGGCCACCACGCCGAGGGTGAACGGAGCCTCGCCGGTCGCCAGCACCTCGCGCAGGCCCACGCCCTCGTCCTTGAAGATCCAGACGCTGCCCTGCAGACGCGTCAGTCGCGTCTCGAGGGCCGCCCGCACGTCCTCCATGTCCTGCCGTCCGTGGCGCGAGGGATGCAGGATCACCCGCAGCCGGATCACGTTCGGCGCCGTGTACTCGCGCAGGCTGGCCAGCGTGCTCTCGGTGCGGCCCACCTGGGCGTAGGCCGTGGCCACGTGTGGCCGCGCCGCGGCGAACGCCGCCAGCTCGCGGGCCACCTCGCCGGCCGACTCCAGC